>NZ_CP022754.1:1831666-2443333 GCF_002257605.1 Parabacteroides sp. CT06
ACGGTATCCAACCTTATTTGGAGGTAAAAGCGCCATTAAGCGGTTATGTCGCCGGGCTGTCCATTAATCTCGGTAAATACGTGAACGCGGGCGAACCGATCTGTGATGTGATCGATAAAGGCGAGACTCTCCTTTGCCTGACCGCTTATGAGAAGGATTTAGCGGACTTATCCATTGGGAACCAAGTACAGTTCCGGGTGAATGGAATGGGGAAGGAGACCTTCCATGCGGTCTTGGTCTCGATCGGACAGGAGGTGGACGAGACGAGCCGTTCCTTGGAAATGTACGCTCGGGTGAAAGAGACGAATCCCCGTTTTCGTCCCGGTATGTATGTTTCCGCACGGGTAGAGAAGAAATGACTATCTTTGTCTTCATGAAGAAAATGAATATAAAGAATAAATATGTGTTCTCGTTGGTCATCATATCGATCATGGTGGCCTTCTTGATCCATTTCCCGGAATTGGTGTCGTTGTTTGACGTTACCGGGCAGAACGCTCTTTTTCCGGATATGTCGGTATTGGATGTAGCGAATGAGGTCTTTTTCACCTTCGTGTCCCTCTTACTGTTATTTGCGATGAACACGTATGTCTTTGGTTTCAATCGGCAGAAAGCGCGTATCTCTTGGCAGAAGGTTCTGCTCTCGTTCGTAATGACTTGGTGCGTGAATAATTTATTAGGAAAGGGTTTCGTGTTCTTGCACCATCAGTTTGATATCCCGGCGATCGACGCCTTGGTGCATCATTATCTGCATCCGTTGAGGGATTTTATCATGTCGTGCGTCGTTACGGGTAGTTGCTATATGATTTACCTGATTCGTCAAAGCCAGCAAGTACAGGTCGAGAACCAGCAATTGCGGGCGGAGAATTTATTGAACCAATATGAGGCCTTGAAGAGCCAGCTTAATCCTCATATGTTATTTAATTCCTTGAACACGCTCCGTTCCTTGATCCGGGAGACTCCCGGGAAGGCACAAGAATATTTGCAGGAGTTATCCCGTGTCTTACGTTATACCTTGCAAGAGAATGAGTGCCGTAGTGTTACTTTACGGGAGGAGATGGATTTCGTGAACGCTTATATCTTCCTTTTGAAAATGCGCTATGAGGATAATCTAGTTTTCGATATAGACTTAGGGAAGGAGCACGAGTCTAAGCAACTGCCTCCTATGTCGGTGCAGCTTTTGATCGAGAACGCCGTGAAGCATAACGAGATTAGCAACCGCCATTCATTGACCATATCCGTTCGTTCGGACCATGATTCCTTGACGGTTAGCAATCCCATCCAACCGAAATTGACACATAGCGGAGGCACCGGTATTGGCTTGGTGAACCTGAGTAAACGTTATAACCTCTTGTATAAGAAAGATATTTCCATAAAAGAAGATGCTAGTATATTCAGCGTAACAATCCCTTTGGTATGAAAGCTTTGATAATAGAAGACGAGAAAGCGGCTGTCCGTAATTTGATGGCATTGCTGGGAGAGGTTGATCCGGATATCGAGGTGATCGATGTCCTAGATAGTATTACGGATAGTGTTGAATGGTTTCAATCGCATCCAATGCCGGAACTTATCTTTCTGGATATCCATTTGGCGGATGGTTCGGCTTTCGAGATCTTCGGTCATGTAGATATCTCTTGCCCGATCATTTTCACGACAGCCTATGATGAATATGCGCTGAAAGCGTTTAAAGTGAATAGCGTAGATTATCTGTTGAAACCGATCGACGCGGATGATATACGGAAAGCTTTGGATAAGTTGTCACGGTTACAATCGACGGCTGTGGAGAAAGAAGCGATCGATTATTCCGCTGTCATGCAAGCCTTGAAGCGGGTGGAAGGATATAAAACGCATTTCTTGATCCCTATGAAAGGGGATAAGCTGCTACCTGTTTCCGTGGATATGATCTTATTTTTCTATATAGCGGACGGAAATGTAAAGGCGGTGATGACGGACGGGAAAGAATACCTTTTCACGCAGACCTTGGATGAGCTCGCCGATAGCCTTGATCCCGCCTTGTTCTTCCGGATCAATCGTCAGTACTTGATATCCAGAAAGGCGGTGCAAGATATCGATCTCTGGTTTAACGGACGCCTTGCGATCAATTTGATCGTACCGACCTTGGACCGTATATTGGTTAGCAAGGCGAGAGTGCCGGATTTCAAGACGTGGTTTACGTCATGATGGATTATCAAGAGGGTTGTAGGGATGGAGTACGATGAACCGGGCTCCATGCTTATACGTCGGGTCTAATTGAATGGAGCCACCTAAATGCTCGATAATTGTTTGGCTGATGGATAACCCTAAGCCTGTACCCTGCGCATATTCATCTACCTTTTCGAAACGCTCAAATATGACTTTCTGCTTATCCTCCGGTATTCCACATCCGGTATCGGTTACGGTGATACGTACATGCTGCTTGTCCTCATCTATTTGATAAGATAGGTTGATCTCTCCTTCTTTCGTGAACTTGCAGGCATTGGTCAATAAGTTTATCAATAATTGTTGGAGACGTATCGAATCTGTCTGGATATGTAAGGGATCTTCAGAAGGTGTATAGGTCAATTGAACACCCGGAAAGACCCGGTGCTCTACACTTGCCAAAGCGTTCCGGCAACAATCCGATAAGCTTGTCTTCTCTATAATGAACTTCATATTCCCGGATTCTAGGCGAGAAAGGTCAAGAATGTCATTTATCAGATTAAGTAATAAATAAGAGTTATTGTTGATAATGGAGAAAAACTCTTTCTTTTCGCCAGCGGAAATAGATTCATCGGATATTAATTCCGAAAAGCCGACAATCGCGTTAAGTGGCGTACGGATCTCATGGCTGATATTGGCGATAAACGTGCTTTTCATCTGGTTGGCGTGTTCCGCTATCTCTTTGGCTGTACGAAGTTGACGCTCGGACTCTACTAA
The DNA here is from genome assembly GCF_002257605.1 of Parabacteroides sp. CT06. Taxonomy (GTDB): domain Bacteria; phylum Bacteroidota; class Bacteroidia; order Bacteroidales; family Tannerellaceae; genus Parabacteroides; species Parabacteroides distasonis. Next base: position 1,834,580 of record NZ_CP022754.1, read on the forward strand.
GGCTTCCTTGTCTTTCATAAGTTCTCGTTGGTAGCGGCGTGCGGAGCGATAGGACTTGTATACGATGTATAGCATCACTAAAAGCACGATCGATACTACGAGTAGAATAATCATTAACAACCTTTGGGTATGCAGTTGTTGTTCACGTAGCTGTAGTTCATATGCCTGCATCTCTTGATTGTTTAGATCATGTAATGTCCGGAGCTGATTGATCTGCCGGTTGAAGGCCTCGTCATGCAACATCTTGGTATGTTCTACAACTTCTCTACTAAATGCGAGCGCTTCTTTATAACGTCCCAATGCTTCGAGTATCTCGACTTTCAGCTCCGAGGTTCGTATATCTTCTTCTGTTAATTTATTTTTATCTATGATATTCAGCGCCCTTTCATACATACCTATTAAATAGTAATACTTGGCGAAAACGAAGTTGTAGCAGAATTCCGTATAATCATCTCCGGTTTTCTCTACGATCGGTGTCGCTTTCAACAAGGCGTCCAATGTCTCCTTGGGCTTGTCTTGAAGGACATACATATCCGCATAAAAAACATACATTAACGCACGGCAACGATCCACGGGGAAAGCGGTTCCTTGCTCTTCATTCTCTCTTTCTCTATCTTGGATCATTTCATCGTAACGAGTTAATAATTCCTTGGCTTCGGTGAAATGGTCGGTTCGAAGATAAGATTCGATGAGGTTTCCCATGTATTGCATCTCGAATTTCGGATTGTCACCTCGTTTCTGTAATAAATCGAGACCTTCCCGATAAGCTACTATCGCATCACTATCCCGATGTATCTCTTGATAGATTAAACCTAGGTTCTCATTGCAACAAATCAATCCATATTCACTTTTTGTATCACGGGCATAGTTGTATAGGCTGATCGCCCCGTTCATTGCTAACTCATAATTGCCGTCCCATAGATCCATTTGGCAAATGAATCCTCGTGCATCGAATAATGCGTCTGGAACCTCATTCTTGGCCGCGGCCAATGAATCTATCTTATGCGACCAGTAAATCAGGCTATCCCTGTTTTGTATATTGTAATAATGGCGGGATAAGTTGGCCCATGCGTAATATAAAGAAGCATGACCTTTCAAAGTGGAGCTTGCCACATCCGCCATTTTGTTTAGGTAAACAATCTCCTTGGGCGTTTGCCTGTACATTGTCGCTAAATCTTTATATAACTCGATCTGTTCATCTACGGTTGGCGAGGACTTTAATAGGGATAAAAGACTATCTTCCCTTTGTTGGGTAGTATAGGTGTTTTCCGCTAAAGAAAACATTGGGATCATTAAATAGATAAATAATACTAAATAGGTATTTCTCATGATATTGTATGATGTTCAATACAAAAATACATTTTAATATTAAATATCAAGCGTATGTTATGGAATTTTCGAGGTCTGCCTTATAGTTTCTTTTTCAAAGTGAAGAAAAAAGTAACCCCTTTTCCCGGACTGCTCTTCGCCGATATTTGTCCTTTATGAAAATTAACCCCGTTTTTAACGATAGATAATCCTAATCCGGTTCCTCCGATCTTACGACTGCGTCCCTTGTCTACCCGGTAGAAGCGCTCGAATATGCGATTGATATGTTCTTCCGGGATACCCACTCCATTATCGGAGAAGCTAAAGTAATAATATTTAGGATCTTCTTTATAGCAGTTGACGGTAATCTTTATGTTTTCTCCCGCATAAGCGATCGCGTTGTCATATAGATTCCGGAATATGGAATAGAGTAGGGAGTTATTCCCGAACACGGTCGGATCTCCCGGGAGGATAATTTCCGACGTGATGTGTTTTTCTTCCATATCTTGGGAGCATTCTTTTTGTATCTCGGCGATAAGCTTCGTGATATTTACTTCCGTGAGGTCGAACATCTCGGATGCCTCGTCAAGTCTGTTTAATACGGAAATATCTCGTAATAATCCTGTAAGGCGGGTACTTTGGGAATAACAACGTTCCAAGAAAAATTGACGTTTGTCCGGACTCAAATCTGGGTTGGATAGGATTGTTTCCAAATACCCTTGAATGCTGCTGACCGGTGTTTTCAGCTCGTGAGAGACGTTCTGCGTAAGCTGTCGTTTCATCCGGCTTTCTTCTTCTTGACGGGATATATCATTAATAGAGATCTCATAACTATTATCGAGGAATAAAATACATTCGATCAAGAATATTTTACCGTTCTTGTCAATAGTCACGGACTCTCTTAATACTTTCTTTTTCCGATTCAGATTCCGGATATTCTTATTCAAGAAGGTACGGATTGGTTCTAATTCGGCTATATCAGTAACGTCTTCCACTTGGTGGATCTGGGTGTCGGATATGACATTTATGAATTGAATGAATAGGATGTTAGAAAGAATCTCCCGCCCTTCACTTGTAAACATGGCGAAGCCTTCCTTGGAATATTGGAAATGTTTGATAAGCTTTTCCCGCTCCATGGATAACTCGTTTTTCGCTTTCTGCTGCCGATGGTATAAGGTTACGATATTCTGTGAGATGTCACCTAGCTCATCATTCGGGAAAACATAATCGACCGCAGGCATTCGATCTTTCTCTACGTTTAAGGCGAAATCCCTTAGTTTGGATATCGTTTTACCTATGCTGAAAGTAAAACGGGAAAGGACAAAGAAGAAAATCAAGGTCATCAATGCCATGAAATAAATGAAGTCCTTGTTTACCGTCAATATCCCTCTTACATATGGATCATAGGGCAGGGCTGAGCGGTAAATATAACCTCCTATATTCGATGCCGAATAGAAATACCTTTTTCCCGTAGATTCCGAGGAACGGATAGCGAACCCTTCATTATATAATCGGGCTTTGCGTACCTCGCTTCGATCGTTATGATTATTGAACTCATCCGTCCCGCTATTATCAAACAATACGTCGCCGGACGGATCTATAATGGTTACCCGCAAATCCTTTTGAGGGATGTCGTCCATGAAACTTATTACGGTCTGGTTGATGTCCGTACTTTGTTGGCATTTGCGGAATAATTGGTAATTATAGTTACTCAACACATTGTTCAACTTTTCTTGCGCGAACTCCCTTTCCCGCTGATATTGGAATAGCAGGAAACAGACCGTAAAGCCCAAGAACATAAAAAAGACCGACCAGAAAAGCCGTTGGCTAAACGGTATCCGGTGTCTTTTCTCACTATCTATCTTTACCATGATTCACGACAATATTAGCATTCAAAACAATAACCGAAACCTAAGCGAGTTACGATGTTCTTTCCATAAGGACCTATTTTCTTACGTAACCGGGTGATGTTGACATCGATGGTACGGTCTAGAACATATACCTCGTCTTTCCAGATGCGAGACAGTATTTCCTCTCTGGAGAAGACGTTCCCTTTATTTTCCAATAGAAGTTTTAGTATCTCAAACTCTTTTTTGGTCAATGGAACTTCCACCCCGTCTACCGTAGCCTTGATGCGTTTCGTATCAAGAGCTAATGTCTCATACTCGAGTTTCTCAATCTCTTTTTCTTTTGATTTCTCGGAAGTTCTTCTTAGTACGGCCTTAACACGCGCTATCACTTGGCGGATGGAGAAAGGCTTGGAGATATAGTCGTCCGCCCCGAGATTGAACCCTGTGAGCATATCGTTCTCCGTATCTTTGGCCGTGAGGAAGATGATAGGGGTATTGGCCGTCTTCTCATCTTGTCGCAGGATACGTGCCATCTTGAAACCGGAGATTTCTCCCATCATGACATCCAACAATAATAAATTGTAAACGGTCAGATCCTTTTTTAATGCCTCTTCCGCACTATAGGCGGTATCTACTTCATAACCTTCTATTTCTAAGTTGAATTTAAGGATCTCACACAAATCCTCTTCATCATCCACTACAAGAATACGAGTTGTTGCCATAAGCTGTTCTGTTTTTAAAAGAGTGCCTTACGGCTCTCCATATACAAATATAATTATTTTTGGCAAAGAACGGATATTCTTATTTCGGAGAAATGAAATATATGTTACATTGCTGTTAAGATCGCTCATATAACATTTCTGCCGCAGGATATGTGTTAGTATAATAGATCATTAGGGATGCTACTTCCTACAATAATTATAATCCGTGACAAAACCCTCGCAAAGCCAGTTGGCCAAGGCTTGCCGATTGTTGCTGAGGATGATCCGTTGTTGGTCGTATTGGTTTTGTATGTTGCCCAATTCGACGAATACGGAGGTCGGGGTCGTGTGACGTAATACATATAAGTTACGATCGTCTACCGTGCCCGAGAATCCCCGGCCCGGCTGGTGGCGGTTGTATTTGCGCGAGAAAGTGGATTTCATCGTTTTAGCCAAGCGCTTGCTCGCTTGATCCTTGGGCTTATGATAGAAAAAGACATCGGTCCTTTGATGCCGGCTCCGGCTGTCCACATGGATGAATATCGCTCTCTTATAAGTTTCTTTATCTTTCCGGCTCAAGCTGTTTATCTTGGCGCAACGCTGATCCAGACGGCTTACTTGGCTGAGGGGGATCGGACTACCCATACAAGTTTCCCGTTTGCTGTTATTGAGGAATTGCTGGTCACGTATTCCGTCCTTTGCGTCTTGGATGATAATATGTACCTTTGCGCCTCGCGTTAAAAGATTGCGTGCCAGACGTAGCATGATGTCGTAAGCGTATTCATCCTCATGCAATTCATGGGAGCCCATTTTACCGATCGCCCCGGGGTCCGGACCGCCATGACCGCTGACCAGATAAAAGCAAGCTCCCTTTAAATCGGAAGAGGTTACTTTGTAACTGGCTAGCGACTTGCCGAATAGGGGCTGATAATTCTTCTTCTGAGGGGCGGAGGCGAGCGGAGGTAAGGTATATTTTACGCCCATGCGCAGACTGTTATTTTTACCCAACTTCCCTTTATTAAGCTCGATAAACTCTTTCTGATACGTCCCGCCGGTACGGTTGAAGCGTTTGAGAAAAAGAGTGATGCCCTCTCCGTTTTTCGGATACGCCTTTTCTTGGGCAGTCAAGGAACCTGTATATACGAGAGCGATAATAAAGATGAAGAAAATACGGATACTATGTTTCACAGACATCTTAAAAATTGATTCTACGCCGTAAAGATAATTAAATCAACCTATAGTCAAAAACGATAATTTATAAAAAGAATCAATCAACCCATAAATGAGAGGGAGGATATCCTATTATAAATTTCTTTGGTTAATTGAATATCATAGGACGCGTCGTGCAATTTCGCGGAATCTATTTGTATACCTAAAGCCCTTGCCACCGTTTCCTGCTTGAAATCTGTCATCTCATGCCGTTTGCGCATCAAATGCTGGGTAGACAATACCATTACGTCGATCGAGTTCACCCAGAACCATGAGTAGAAATAATTATCTCCGTTCTGTACGAAGAAGGCTTTCAAGAAGTGATTATCGAAAGAGGCGTTGTTGTATCCAACGAGGAAGAACTTGTCTTTTTTATCAAATTTGTCCACGTATTTGGACAGCATGTTCACAAATTTAACGTACACCTCTCGCATGGGAGGATAAGCTTGTATCTGTTCCTTGGACACGTTACAAATACGAAGCGCTTCTTCCTCTATCTCACATTGGGGATGCGGGCAGACATTGAAATTAAAAGATTCCTTCGTAACCCCATCAATTACGATCTCCCCACTTATTTGGTGGACGCCATTTCTCCAGTATTTTATGCCGGTAGTCTCTAAATCAAAAAAAAGTAGTTTCATAAATGCTTTTTGGTATAGGATGCAAAAGTAAGTTTTTTTATTCTTAAATGAGAGGATCTATAAGGTTTTCTCCGTTTATTTTATTATCTTTGCGAAAGTTTGAGTCTAGAATCATTATCGACATAGTTCTTCTTTTTATATTATTATTAAGCGGATCTCTCCTTTAATCATCAATTCTCACGCTAAGTTAGTATAAACAACGCTTCACGGAACGTGAGGCCCTAGTATAAATTAAAATCGACTGTATGGCAAAATACGCATCATTTGGTAAACGTGAAAACGAGAAAAAGAAACAAGCCCGCCGAGTAGAGAAACAGAACAGGAAAGAGGAAAGAAAATCGTCCGGCAAGGCGACTAGCTTCGAGGACATGATCGCTTATGTGGATGAAAATGGGATGATCACCTCTGTCCCTCCCGAACTTCGTCAAAAAGAAGAGATAAATCAGGAAGATATCTTGATCTCGACTCCTAAGAAAGAGGATGTGGCTCCCGTTATCTTAAGGGGCAGGGTAGACTATTTTAATGAGGCAAAAGGATTCGGGTTTATCCGTGACTTGTCGGGGACGGAAAAGTATTTCTTTCACGTGAACAATGTTGTGGATGATATCTCCGTGAACGATATCGTGACGTTCGACCTTGAACGTGGCGACAGAGGCTTAAGTGCCGTGAATGTTTGTCTTGAAAATAAATAATAATACTTACCTTTGCGGCCGAAACAATTAATAAAAATATAATATGTCTGTCGCAAAAGTCGATGATAATAGAAAGGTGACCACGCATCGCCTGATAGAGATGAAGCAGCGTGGTGAGAAAATATCCATGCTTACCGCCTATGATTATTCGATGGCGAAATTGATCGATCAAGCAGGAATGGATGTGATCTTGGTGGGAGACTCCGCTTCTAACGTAATGGCTGGAAACGTGACCACTTTGCCGATTACGCTCGACCAGATGATTTACCATGGTAAATCGGTCATGAAAGCGGTGAATCGTGCGCTGGTGGTGGTAGACCTGCCTTTCGGTACGTACCAAGGAAACTCTAAAGAAGCCTTGGCCTCCGCTATCCGGGTGATGAAAGAGACGCATGCCGATTGTATCAAGTTGGAAGGCGGGGCTGAGGTTCGGGAATCTATCGAACGTATCTTGTGTGCCGGTATTCCAATTATGGGACATTTAGGATTGACGCCGCAATCGATCAATAAATTCGGTACGTATACGGTACGTGCCCGTGAAGAGGCCGAGGCTAATAAACTGATCGAGGATGCCCATTTGCTAGAGGAGATAGGTTGTTTCGCCTTGGTGCTGGAGAAGATCCCGGCGGAGTTGGCAGCTCGTGTCGCTTCAGAGCTTACGATCCCGGTTATCGGCATTGGCGCCGGTGGAGGCGTAGATGGTCAAGTGTTGGTTATGCATGATATGCTCGGTATCAATCAAGGCTTTTCTCCCCGTTTCTTACGTCGCTACGCTAATTTAGGGGAGGAGATTACCCGTGCCGTACAAGCGTACATCGAGGACGTGAAATCTCAAGACTTCCCGAACGAGAAGGAGCAATATTAGAAACAGAATACATGAGATCTCATTTGCTAATAGGTGCCGCTTCGTCGGGAAGCGGGAAGACTACTTTTACCTTAGGATTGCTTCGTGCCTTGAGAAATCGTTCTTTACGGGTGCAGCCTTTTAAGTGTGGGCCGGATTATATAGATACTCGTCATCATAAAATGGCGGCTGGTTGCGCTTCCGTGAATTTGGATGGTTTCATGATGTCGGAAGGGCATATCAAGGATTTATATGCCCGGTATACCTCGAATGCGGATGTAGCCGTGACCGAAGGGGTGATGGGGCTGTTCGATGGCTACGATGCCATGCGAGGGAGTAGTGCGGAGATCTCCGGTTTATTGCGGATACCGATCGTATTGGTGGTGAACGCTAAAAGTACGGCTTATTCGGTGGCTCCCTTGCTTTATGGCTTCCGGAATTTTCGGAAAGATCTGAATGTCGTGGGGGCGGTATTTAATTTCGTGGCGTCGGAGAGTCATTATTCTTTCTTGAGACAAGCGTGTGAGGATGCGGGTGTGGAAGCGTTAGGCTATCTACCGAAGTGTGCGGATGTAGAGATCCCGAGCCGGCATTTGGGGTTGTCGTTGGATGAGGATTTTTGCTTTGAGGAGTTTGCGGACCGGGTTGCTTGCTTGGTGGAGGAGCATGTGGATATTGACCGCCTGTTGGCAATCACGGCTTTGCCAGAGCGACAGCCAGTTCCTCGGGTTAAGGAAGTCATGAGGACTGTTTCAAAGGCAAACTTAAATATAGCCATCGCCCGTGATCCCGCTTTTAATTTCTCATATGAGGAAAATATACATTTCTTATCTACTCTAGGCAAGATTACCTATTTCAGTCCATTGAGGGATGATTGTTTACCGGAGGCCGATTTTGTCTATTTGCCGGGTGGATATCCCGAGTTATATTTATCGGAGTTGAGCATGAATTCCGGGATGCGTGAATCGATTCATTCCTTTGTGGAAGTGGGGGGCAAGTTGCTGGCGGAATGTGGGGGGATGATGTATCTCTGTAAAGAGATTATCGGTACGGATGGGAATGCCTATCCAATGGCCGGTGTATTACCGCAATCCGCCACGATGGAGAACATGAAGTTACGTTTAGGGTATCGGACTTTATGCTATAAGAATGATGTCTTACGAGGGCATGAGTTCCATTATTCCCGGATCGTGCCTATGGAAAGTCCGCTGCCTTCGGTAGCGAAAGCCTTTACGGCGAAAGGAGGTCAAACGGATACCCCGCTATATCGCTACAAGAACGTATTGGCGGGGTACACGCATTTATATTGGGGAGATCCTTGTCGGAACGATTGGTTTATTGATTTTCTGTATGGGGAAGCCCCAGATTGTTCTCGATAAACATTTTCAATATATTGATGGCGATCTGGTTGCTTCCTCCTTCGGGTATAATTAGGTCGGCATATCGTTTGCTAGGCTCTATAAATTGCAGGTGCATAGGCTTTAGTACCCGGGTATAGCGTTCCATTACCGCTTCCGCCGTGCGTCCTCTCTCGATCATATCCCGTTGGATCACACGGATAAGACGTTCGTCTGAATCTGTATCGACAAATACTTTCAAGTCCATCAAGTCTCGTAATTGAGGGTCGCATAAAGCGAGGATCCCTTCGATGATGACAACATCACGAGGCTCGATATGAATGGTCTCGGGCAATCGGCAGCAGGTAAGATAAGAATAAGTCGGCTGCTCGATGCATTTCCCCTCTTTCAGCAAGGTGACTTGCTCTGAGAGGAGCGGCCAGTCAAATGCGTCGGGATGGTCGAAATTAATATATTGACGTTTCTCTACCGGCACATGGCTGTTATCTTTGTAATAAGAATCTTGAGGGAGTAATACAACCTCGCCGGGAGGTAAACTTTCTATGATCTTTTTTACCACCGTAGTTTTCCCGGAACCAGTCCCGCCCGCTATACCTATAATTAGCATGATTTCTTATATTAATCCATATTTATGTTTATAAATGCAAAGGTACTAAATATTTATAGTGGTAGTATTTCGCTATTAATAGAAAAAACGAGATAAAAAGAGCTGAATTCTATGTTGTATAGCATGTTTGTCTTAAATAAAGTTAATGAGTAAGCTTTTCTTGTTGGAAAATTATGCTGCATAACATAAAGTCTCTATATTTGCACTGTGTTTTTCATGGTATTAGATTTAAGGTTAACAATGAGATTGGCTGTCCGTGACGGATGGCCTTTTCTTTTATAGTAGGTCACCTCAACAATAATGATAGTTAGATGCGTTCCCCATTGTATTCATGATTTATTACTGTAGAACCTTCCTGTTGGATAAAGGTATTATCGGAAGTAGCTTGTACGCCTGTATCCAAAGATCATTTCACGGATGTGAAATGATCTTTTCACAAGGGTGAAACGATCGTATCACGAGCGTGAAAAGATCTCTTCACAGGTGTGAAAAGATCAGATCGTCCGGAGATTGGCTATACTATCCACCGTTCTTATCCCTTGTGTGAGGTTACTTGCGGCACAGATCTTCAATTGATTGTTACGATATCACGAGTCCATCCCCCTTATTTACTAAAGATGGGAATCAGATAGGTTAGTTTCGCGGATATTATTTGGCTGGAAGATTTAGAGAATGTGTCTCCTTTACGGCTATTGAACATATCGCCCAGCGCATAGTAATAACGACCTTCCAACAGGAAAGAGCCTATTCCGGTGCGGAGCTCGATTCCCGGTCCGCCGCAAAGCCCCCAATCGAACTTCTTTTGGACTTCCAATGTATGTTGTTCGTCCGGACGGTTCGCGTTCGGGTTCTCGCCATTAAGGTTCGACTCCGTGCTTTCGCTCAGCGCATAACCGATTTTAGGCCCTAGATTGACGAATACACGCACTCGCTTGCTTCCGAAATGGATGTGCGTCAAGAACGGAAGCTCCATATAGTTTACCGTACGGCTATATTTATATTGAGGTTTCTCCTCAAACTTCTCTTCCCATCCATGTTGGGTAAAGTTCAATTCCGCCTGTATGCCTAAATTGGGTTCCGTATTCCAACGTATCGTCGCTCCCCCGTTAAACCCAAGTTTCATCTTCGTAGGGACTTTTGGGGCAAAACTTACGCTAGAGAAATTTAATCCGAAGGACGCTCCAACCGCAAGCTCTTGCTTAAAAGTACTTTTCTGCGCATGGCAAATCGATAAGCTTGCCATGCACAGAAATATCGCTACAAATATCTTTTTCGTCATCATATCAATTATCTTACCTCACTGCGGGTTACCGTATAATCATTCTTGTAATGTACAATAAACAAGTTCGTATTGATAAAACCGCCCCAATTATTCACTCTATGGAAATCGAATCCGGTTTGGATGCTCTTATAATGGATTTTGTCTAAATTATTCTCGAAGTTCGAGCCATATTTATTGATGGCGCCTAGGAAATACATACCTGTGTCAAAGCCTAGGATTCCATATTTCGGGAATGTGTTGATTAAATTCTTGCTATACCAGTTTTTATAATCGGAATAAAAGCTATGGACTTCCGGAGATAAGTTGTCCGCATAGAAATTACTATAGATATAGGTGTTCAATGCGTAGAAGTCCTCCAGACACTCTCTTGTATAGGTCTGCCATTCCGGATAACCGAATAGGTTGACCATATAAGGCTCTTTCTCATCCTCTTTCAACTCGGAAAGCATACGGAGCGGTGCCTTGATCTTATTCACCGCATCTAAGGAGGCGGAGGTTGGCAATACCACATTCCGCTTGTCCCTTACCATGGCTGCCTCTATATCCGTGGCGAAAGTATCCCCTTTATAAGTTACTTCCTTGAACGGGATATCGCGTTGCTGCATCTCCGTCTTGAAGGCTTTGATAAATTCCGGCTTTTCTTCTTTATCCTTTATATTGACAAGTATGATATTGTAATCCGAGAATAAATCGCATCCGGCTTGCGCCGCCTTGGAGTATAAATAGGAATGAGGCGTGTTTACTTGATAAACATTTGCGTTTGACAAGACATCATCATTCTTGGAGGTGAAAGGGATCACGTATTTGATATTGTGCTTTTGAGCGAAATCTGCGATCAATCCGATTTGGTCGTTCTGTACGGCACCAATGATCAAATTAGCGTTTGATAACGCATCTTCTTTCAATATCTCCTTGACTTTCTTCGTACCGTTTCCAGTATCATATACCGATAGCTCGATAGAGGTTCCCATATTTCGTAAGCTGTCGACCGCCAATAGCAATCCCTCGTAATATTCCACGAAACGGGAGGTCGCGGATGATTGCGTTGTCTCGTTCGTCATGAACGGCAACAATAAGGCGACTTGGATACGGTTCACCTTCTTTATATCTTTAGGAGTAGAGAGGAGGGCGTTCACCTCACGCTCTTCCGGCTGTCTTATGTTTTGGGTGATCACTTCTTCACTGGCTACCGGTATCTTGATAACCATGCCCGCTTTTACTCCGTTTTTCAGCTCGGGGTTGAGTCTTAAAAGCTCCGCGCTGGAAATATCGAACTTCCGGCAGATACGGTACATGGTCTCTTTTTTCTGTATGGTATATTCCATTTCCTTCTGTACGGTCTTTTTTTCCGTAGTAGGCAAGGTTTCCAGTCGTGTCGGCGGGATCCGGATATTCTTGCCAATCGTAAAGGTCGATGTGGAGAGACCCGGATTGGCGGCGATAATATCCGTGGCGGGCACTGAATATTTAATGGATAAAGAGTACAAGGTCTCTTTCGGCTGGATCGTATGGTATGTATAGTTATCTGCTTTGCCGGAAGGTGCGATAGCGGAGTCCTTCTGCGGGATTCTTAACGTAGAACCGGCCTTGATCCCTTCTTTACTTTCCGGATTCAACCGATAAATATCCTCTACGCTTACGCCATACATGGTCGCTATGGCGTATACGGTTTGTCCGCGTTCGATGGTATGATAAAATATATCGCTCCCTTGTTCGTTAGTAAAAATAACTTGCTTATTATTCTTTTGGGAATAAACGGTTACGCTCGATAAACTTAAAAAGAACGTCAATGCGTATATACTAATCTTGTTCATTTGCTGTTCGGAGTATTTTGTGACAAAGATAGTGAATTTTGCTTATCATGCTACGTATGTCCTTTTATTTCCCTAATTTTGGAACCGTAATTTTTAGACTATATATGCTAAAGAAGGAATTAAGAAAGATACTGTTATCGCTAAGTTTTGTGTTTGTAGCGGCTGTCTCGTGTGCCCAGTATGTGGTGACGGGAGGAAGTGGTAGCCCGATGAAAGCCACGCAGAGTTCCGGCGATTCCGCCGAGCGACTTGAGGTCTACTTGGTGTATGGAATGGATAACGTGACGATTAGTTATACCTCATCCTCTTCTTCTTCGCATCAATGGTATCGTTATAAAACCAAGCGATTGGAGGCCGAGAAGGTGGCCTCCACCCAAAATGGAACTACTTCCACCATTCGGAATGTAGAGGAGGGATATGGCTATTTTGTCGAGGAAGGAGCCGTATCTCGTTACGTCTGGATCGTTGATTACAGCAAATACACCTTAAACATATCCAACCTGCATGTCTCCGATAATAGCGATCCATGTAGCGGATTGGTCTTGGCTGGGACAGGTACGATCCAACCTATTTATTATTATTGGCCGAATACGGGAACAAGACGTGAACTGTCTCGCCAATTTGATGTTATTTATAATACATTGGAATATAATTCGGATAAAAAAGAATATACCTCTAAACAAGAGACGGCGGTCATCGAGGGCAATTTGTTCGGTAAATCCATTCCCGCTCCTTGGTGTGATACGGAGATCTGTGTGAAAGGCGATTATTTCGCTCGTCATTTTGGAAAGGAGGTTACGCTTTGTATCGATGAATATCAGGCCGCTGCGGTAGATGCTCATATAGACACGTTGCTGATTGAGCAAGAGGCCCCGAATATGAATACGACGAAGAGCGGTTATTGCGCTCCCGCCACTGTTCAATTTTCGGCTATCGCGAATACGCCGACAGCCGCCCTGTTTAATTGGAAAATCTATCGGCAAGGGGAAGAAGATAATCCGGTTGTTCGTTTTACGGGTGAGGAGGTGGATTATACGTTCAACCAATCCGGGACTTTTATCATCAAGTTGGAAGTAAGCGACCAAAGCACTACTTGCAGCACGGAAGATGAGGTTCAGATTGATATCTCGGAGTCTTATCTGATGATACCGAACGCATTCTCCCCGGGTACCACGCCCGGAATTAATGATGAGTTCCGGGTTGCCTATAAGTCGTTGGTGAAATTTAAGGCATGGATATTTAATCGCTGGGGCCTACAGATGTATTACTGGACAGATCCGGCCCAAGGATGGGATGGAAAGAAGGGCGGTAAATACGTTCAGCCGGGTGTGTATTTTTATGTGATAGAAGCCGAAGGTTCCGATGGCATTAAGTACAAGGAAAAAGGCGATATAAACATTCTTAGACCTAAAACAATTCAAGATGAAAATGAGAATATCCAAGAATAATTTAGCTAGTTTTTTATGTGGAGGCGTCGTTTGCTTGACCGCATGTATCTCGATGAGTTCGAATGACGTGGAAAAAGTGATAGAGAGCCGTCCGGTTGTCTCGTCCATGACCCTGTCTCCGGATGTTCCGTCCTCGGTTCCTTTTTGTGGGAAACTAATCGATATTACCCGCTATGATATGCGGGAAGCCTATGACCGTGAATTGAGTAGCTTTACTTATTTCCATTCTACGACGATGCTTCTGATCAAGCGGGCGAACCGTTATTTCCCGGTGATCGAGCCGATCTTGAAGGCGAACGGCATTCCCGATGATTTCAAATATCTAGCGGTGATAGAAAGCCATTTGGACCCCCGTGTATCCTCTCCGGCTCGTGCTGTCGGGATGTGGCAATTACTGGAGGGCACGGCAAGGGAGTATGGTTTGACAATCACCCCGACGGTCGACGAGCGTTGCCATGTGGAGAAAGCTACTGGGGCCGCTTGCCGCTATTTGAAAGCCGCCTATAAGAAATATGGAGATTGGGCGGCGGTAGCCGCTTCTTATAATGGCGGCATGGGACGTATATCCGGTGAGCTGGTCAAACAAGATGCGGATTCCTCCTTTGATCTCTGGCTGGTGGAGGAGACTACCCGTTATATTTATCGAATCATGGCGATTAAGCAAATTTTCGAGAATCCGTCGAAATACGGTTTTGTGCTTCGTGCCCGTGACCTGTATAAGCCGATCCCTACCGTAGACGTGGCTGTAAGCCAAGATATACAGAATCTGTCGGCCTTCGCTAAAGAGCATGGGATCACTTATGCGGACTTGAAACGTTTTAATCCTTGGCTCCGTGATCGGAAGTTGGTGACAGGTGGGAAGACCTATAAATTAAGCATTCCTCAAGAAAAGGATATGTATTATAAGACCCCGAATACGGAAGTATACGATTCGGCTTGGGTCGTGTCGGAGAATTGATCCGATTTTTATTGATACAAAAAATAAAGTGTTTCATTTAGATGGTATAACAGCCCATCGTAATGAAACACTTTTTCTATACTACTTCTCGTTTAAACTGATTCTGTCTATTAGTCAACGATCGTCACACGGTGACCGTTGAACACGTTCAATCCGAGTTTATTCATTACATACTTAATAGCAAGCTGTGCCTTTACAGAGTTACCAGCTTGGTCAATAGGAGGAGCGAATGCGGAAATACCGAATTGTCCGGGAAGTACACCCATGACACCACCGCCTACACCAGTTTTTGCGGGAATACCGGAAGTGTACAACCAATCACCGGTGTGTTCATAAAAACCTACGGTAGAGATCATGGAAGTGATCTTCGGAGATAACTCTGCATCGAATACTTGTTTCTTTGTCACAGGATTAAGACCTAAATTTGCGACCGTAGCGGCAGCGACAGATAGTTGCTTAGCCGTGATACCCAAAGAACATTGGCGGGTATACAGATCCAAAGACATATCCGGATCGTCATAAATGCGATTGTAATTCTTTAGCAACCAAGCGATGGAGCGGTTATTGAAGTTCGTTGCGGACTCGGATTTGTAGAGTTCGTCGATCAACTGCGGTGCGCTTCCGCATAAATCCGTGATATTGGCTACGATAGCATCCCACTTCTGTTTGGAATCACCGACAGGCTTCACCATACTACAAGCCGTGATAGCGCCGGCATTTACCAATGGGGTAGAAGGATGGTCGTTTTCCAATAGGATAGCGATGATGGAGTTAAATGGCAATCCGGTAGCGTCGGCACCAATTTTCTCCAATAATTCTTTCGCTCCGTATTGGCGCAGTACCAAGATAGCTGTGTGTACTTTCGATACGGATTCGATACCGAAACGATATTCGGAATCCCCCACCTCGATGGTTTGTCCGTTTAAAAGGCAAATACTGATTCCGAATAGATTTTTATTGATATTCGCCAGATAAGGAATGTAATCGGCATTCTTACCATCCGTATTTGTCTTGTAAAGATCGTAAGCCTGTTGAGCTACTTCCTTTATTTGGGCGATCGTTATTTTTTTGTCCATATATGAATTGGATTAAAGAAGGCGTGTATGAAAACACTGATAGTCCTTTCATGCACGCCTTGATGAATTTTGTTTTTATTTCTTAGCGTTGCTCATTGCGGTGTGAGTAAATACCTTACCCTTAACCGGAACGTTTTTGTCTTGAGCGATGCGAGTAGGAGTCGGATATTCAAGTTTCTCCAATGCCTCTACAGCGTTCTTGATATCACCTAATAACATATCGGCCATATCACGGCTGAAACCTTGACGAACTACGACACGCATAACCACGTAGTTATCCAGCTTCTTCGGTAGTGTATACGCTGGAACCATCCAACCGCTTTGTTGCAATTTATCTTGCAAATCGTAAAGTGTCCATTTGGCGTTCTTAGCGTAATCCGGTTTCATGTACCAAATAAACAATGGATTCACAACCTCGTTGCTGTAATTAACGAATGGGGCCATCTTACCGATTTCTTGGTGGATGTATTTCGTGATTTCCATACTGTTATATTGGATTTGTTTGTAGCCCTCGAATCCGAGACGGATAAACTGATAGTATTGTCCGAGGATTTGTGCGGCAGGACGAGAGAAGTTCAAACCAACCTGAGTGATATTCGCTCCAAGATAGTTTACGCTGAATGCCATTTCTTCCGGCAAATATTTCTTGTCTTTCCAAACAACCCAACCCAATCCCGGGTAAACCAATCCGAATTTATGTCCGGATGTGCTGATAGAAAGAACCCATTTCAAACGGAAGTCCCATTTTGTCTCCGGGCTTAAGAACGGAAGGATAAAACCACCGCTGGCGGCATCTACGTGGATAGGTATATCATAACCGGTCTTGGCATTGTATGCGTCGAGCGCTTTGTCCAAGGCTTCTACGTCATCGTTCAGTCCTGTCCATGTTACACCTTGGATAGGAACGATACAAATCGTGTTCTCGTCACACATCTTAAGCGCTTCTTCCGGATCAAGTGTCGTCTTGTCTAAAGTCAAGGGAACTTCACGCATTTCGATTTGCCATAGCTGGGCGAATTTCTCCCATACGACTTGGAAGCCAGTAGAGATCACGAAATTAGGCTTGTCAGTTGGTTTACCTTGTGCTTGTCTCTTTTTGCGCCAACGTAACCAAGCGGCTACACCACCTAGCATACAAGCCTCTGAAGAACCGATAGCCAAGGCTCCGGTTTTCCATTTTTCTTGCTCGGGAGAATTCCAAAGACTCGCCATGATATTAATACATTTGGCGTTCATAACAGCGATTCTCGGATACTCTGTTTCGTCAATATAGTTGATGTTGATAGCTTCGTTCATCAATTTTGTCGCGTACTCGTCCATATACGTAGTAACGAATGTAGCTAGGTTCAAGCGAGGCTGTGTTTGTGCGAAAGTCTCGTCTTTAACCATTTGATAAGCGATCTCCGGGGTTGTAGGGCCATCTGGAATCTTATCTACAGGAGAGGGTGTCAACATCACTTCTGAGCCAAAAATCGCTGTTTTGGCATCGCCATTTCTGAAATTTGAGTCTTTCATTTTTCTTTAGTTTTTTTGTTAATAAAATGATTTGAGTCAATGGAATACTGCTTCCACTGAGCGTTTATGCCAAAACAGATTATGGATTGGAATGTTTTTTGGATTTACATTATTTGGGGTTTATTAGCGATACAAGTCCAGTCCTCTTGGAAAGAGCGAAAATGATGAACTTTCACATAAAATGTTTGTTTTGATTAGATAAAAACGTAAAACTAAATCTTTATGAGAATACAGACAGGCCGGGGCACAATTCCCCTTATAACTCTGGTAGGGATATGGTCTATCTCCGCTTTAAATGCATTACCGGGTTTAGCGGTTTCTCCGATATTAGGGAAACTTTCCGTTATTTTTCCTCATTCTACGGAACTGGATATTCAGATGCTTTCCTCTTTGCCATCGTTATTGATAATTCCATTTATTATATTGTCGGGTAAATTAACGGAGAAAGTAAATGAGATACGTCTATTGCAATTAGGCTTGGTGATCTTTGCCCTAAGTGGTATTCTATACTTACTCTCTAATAAGATGTGGCAGTTGATAGCGGTGAGCGCCTTAATGGGAATCGGATCTGGCTTGATCGTACCCTTATCGACCGGTTTGATTTCTCGTTTCTTTATCGGGAAATACCGGACGAAGCAATTTGGTTTAAGTTCTGCTATTACAAATGTAACGTTGGTATTAGCCACGATCTTAACGGGATATCTGGCGGAGGTGAATTGGCATTTACCGTTTGCCGTTTATCTATTGCCCTTGATTTCCATCGTACTTTCCGTATACTTGAAAAGGAGTATGGAGAATGAGCCGGCGATCGTATCGAAATCAGAAGTGAAAGCCCCTGTTGCGGCAGATCCCGTCACGGTTCCGGGTAAATATGGTGTGGATATAAAGCATCTGGTACAAATCATGTGTTTTTATGGATTGGCTACGTATTTAGTGATTATAGTCAGCTTTAACTTACCGTTTTTAATGAAGGAATATAAGTTTACAAGCGGTAATTCCGGATTAATGATTTCATTGTTTTTCTTGGCTATTATGGCTCCCGGTTTTATCTTGAATCAGATCGTTGATTTATTTAAGCAAAAGACAAAATTTGTCAGTCTATTGGCGATCGCTTTAGGGATGGCCTTGATTTTGATATCTCGTACGGAATGGCTAATTGGATTGGGATGTATTTTTATCGGTTTCGGATATGGTGTTATCCAGCCAATCGCTTATGATAAAACGACTCGTACGGCCATTCCTGAGAAAGTTACATTGGCATTAGCTTTCGTGATGGCGATGAATTATTTGGCGATATTACTTTGTCCGTTTATTATCGATTTCTTCCAGTCTATACTCCATGTCAAGAGCCAGCAATTCGCGTTTATTTTTAATCTCTGTATTGCGCTGGTCGCTACGATCTGGGCTTATGTAAAACGAGACTCGTTTCTTTTCAACGATAAAATTTGATTTACGAATATAAAACTAAAAAATGATAGACAGTGAAAAATAAGAAAACAGAAGCTAATATTAGCATGGTGGTCTCAAAAACTTTCAGTGGATTGAATATGAACGCCTTGAAATACTTGCTTCCCTTATGGATGAGCCCGTTGACGGGCGCTTCTTTCCGATGCGTGTTTGCGGCCGTGGCGTTTTGGGTGATCGGCTGGTTTATGAAACCGGAGGTTTCTACGACGAAAGATAAGGTGTGGCTATTTTTACTAGGCGCTATCGGTATCTATGGTTTTATGTTTCTTTATTTAGTGGGGCTTAGTAAGACAACGCCGGTCTCAAGTTCTATTTTCACGAGCTTGCAACCGATCTGGGTATTTTTGATTATGGTATTCTTTTATAAGGAAAAGGCTACTTGGATGAAAATACTCGGTATCTTGATTGGTTTATCCGGGGCCTTGGTTTGCATCTTGACCCAGCAAAGCGACGATTTAGCGGCGGACGCTTTTAATGGAAATATGCTATGCTTGGCTAGCTCCGTGTTTTATGCCGTGTATTTGGTCTTAAGCCAGCGGATCTTACAAAAAGTAGGGACGATGACGATGCTTCGATATACATTCACGGGCGCCGCTTTCTCCAGTCTATTGATTTTGCCGATAGAAGGCTTTCATGCTCCTTTATTCTCGGAGCCATTTCATTGGTGGCCTTTTGCCGTATTGATGTTTGTGCTTATTTTCCCTACGGTAATCAGTTATCTGTTGATTCCTATCGGATTGAAGTATTTGAAAACTACGTTGGTGGCTATTTATGGCTATCTGATCTTGATCGTGGCAACGATTACATCCCTATTGATCGGGCAAGACCGTTTCAGTTGGACACAGACGTTCGCCATTATCTGTATTTGCGCCGGGGTTTATCTGGTTGAGATAGCGGAAGGAAAAGAGAAAAAGACAGTCAAGGTTTGACTTATTAAATATGAACTATTAAATTGTAGCGTTATGGATAAAAAACAAGAAAAGAAAATCTGGAACTCTCAACTTGCGATTGAGAATCCGAAGAATGATAGGATCGCTGTTATTTACTCTGTAAAAGTTAGTAGTGTACGAATCCTAGAGAAACCTCGTAATCCGAAAAGAGGGAAGACCCGTTGACAATCATCATCCCCTATTCTATATATAAATATATGAATAGGGGATGACTGTCTATTTATTCTCCACTTCCATGCCCATGATATAATCGTTCATGAAATAGCCGTTTCCTATATGATGGTCCCGTGTGCCTATTTCCCGTAATCCCATATGTCTGTAGAAGCCTATGGCGGGATTGTAGCGGTTTACATATAATTCTATAGTGAAAGGTCCGGTATGTACCTCCTTCAAATAGTTAATACCTTGTTCGATGATAAAACGCCCGATTCCCGTGCCATGCATTTCCGGTAGGGAATAGATCTTTTGAAAATTGTACGTGTTTTCACCTGTTTTCTCTATGGATAAATAGCCTGCCGGCATATCGTCCGCCAATATAATAAAATATTGATGATGTAACTCTTCCATTTGTTTAAGAATGTTATCCGGAGCGTACATCATATCGAACATATAATCCAATTGCTCTTTAGAAAGTATCTTTCCATACGTGTTCTCCCAAATGCGTGAGGCAAGATCATGAATAAGAGAACGATCATCAATAGTCGCTTTTCTAATCGTAAACATGTTAATTTTGTATTTTGACTCACAAAGATACAAATAGACGAACAAAAATACAATATAGACGAATGTAAATAGAATTTTACTTGACTAGTGTTGTTTTTTAGCTTGATTTCACACTTATTTTGATGTTAATCCGCGAAAAATAATAACTTTGTGGGCGTTTACTATTGAAAAATACAATTCAAATACATAATAGGAAATGGATACAAAGATTCAGGAACTAACAGACAAGATCTACAAGGAAGGTGTAGAGAAGGGGAACGAAGAAGCGGGGCGTATAATCGCCGAGGCCAATGCTCAAAAGGATACGATTCTTAAAGATGCGGAAGCGGAAGCGAAACGTATCGTAGCGGCTGCAGAGAAACAAGCTGCCGAGTTGAAGAAGAATACGGAAGCCGAATTGAAATTGTTCGCCACCCAGTCTGTCGAGGCATTAAAGAGCGAGGTGACAAACCTTATCACTGGTGATATCGCTAGTTCGAATGTGAAAGCGGCGTTGATGGATCCCGCCTATATGCAGAAAGTGATCCTTGAGCTTGTGAAAAGCTGGCCCGCTAATGAGTTCTTGACTATCCAAGCTTCTGATTCCGATGGCTTGAAGGCGTATTTTGAGGCCAATGCCAAAGGCTTGCTAGAGAAAGGGTATAAGATCGAGAAGGTAAGCGGAAAGAAAGCGTCTTTCTCTATTATCCCGGCGGATGGGTCTTATAAAGTGACGTTTGGCGAAGACGAGTTCATCGAGTTCTTTAAAGAGTTCTTGCGTCCGCAATTAGTAGAAATGCTGTTCTGATATGAGTAAGTATTACTACTTAATCTCCGGACTTCCTAACATAGCGTTGGATGATAGTAAACTAGCCTATTCGGTCTGTGAGTTCCGGACGGAAGTAGAGGATATGCTATCTTCTAAGGATAAAAAGCTGATTGATTTATTTTATTTGAAATATGATAATATAAATCTGCTGGCTCACGCTAAAAGACCGGACTCCGATCCGGATCAAAGAGGAAGAATAACGTATGATGAGTTCAATACTTTATATAAAGCGTTGAAGGATGAGGAAAAAATTCCCAAAAATGATAATCTCCCGCCTTATTTCGTGGACTTTTTTAAACTGTATCTAGCCGAAGAGGCTAAGGACACCAAAAGTGAGAAAGAATATATATCATGGGAAGACCGCTTGGCTGCGTTATATTATGAATATGCCATGAAATGTGGGAATAAGTTCGTGGCTGATTGGTTCGAGCTTAACCTGAATATCAACAATGTTCTTACTGCGATCACTTGCCGTAAATATGGATTTGATAAGGCCAATTATATCGTGGGGCATAATGAGATAGCAGAAAATATCCGTACGTCGAACGCCCGTGATTTCGGCTTGGGCGATTCCGTGGAATATTTGCCCGAGTTACAACGCATCGCCGAAGAGACCGATCTGATCGTTCGTGAGAAGAAAATCGATCTTTTGAAATGGAAATGGCTGGACGATAATACCTTCTTCAAGACGTTCGACATAGAGAGTGTATTCGCTTATTTATTGAAATTGGAGATGATAGAGCGCTGGGTAACCTTGGATAAGGCGAGAGGCGAGAAGACTTTCCGTGAATTGGTAGGCGCCATGAAGATGGGTAGTGAGAATGCGTTGGAAGAATTTAAAAGAAACAATATAAAATAAATTATGGCTACGAAAGGAATTGTAAAAGGAATCGTATCCAACCTAGTAACCGTAGAGGTGGATGGTCCGGTTTCTCAGAATGAGATCTGTTACATTTCTGTCGGAGGCGTGAAGCTGATGTCGGAAGTAATCAAGGTGATAGGTAAGAATGCCTTTGTACAAGTATTTGAGAGCACACGTGGTATGCGTGTCGGCGACGAGGCTGAATTCCAAGGGCATATGTTGGAAGTTACGCTGGGTCCGGGTATGTTGTCCCGCAACTATGACGGTTTGCAGAATGACTTGGACAAGATGGAAGGTGTATTCTTGAAACGTGGCGATTATACGTTTGCGTTGGACAATGATAAGAAGTGGGATTTCAAGCCTCTGGCTAAAGCGGGCGATACCGTGAGCGCCGGTGATTGGCTGGGAGAGGTGGACGAGAATTTCCAACCTCATAAGATTATGGTCCCCTTTAAGTTCGAGGGATCTTATACTGTGAAATCGGTGGTTCCAGCCGGACAATATACCATCAATGATACGATGGCTGTCCTTACGGACGAAAATGGCACGGACGTAAACGTGACGATGATCCAGAAATGGCCGGTAAAGAAAGCTATCACTTGTTATAAGGAAAAGCCCCGTCCATTCAAATTGCTGGAGACGGGCGTTCGTACGATCGACACCGTGAACCCGATCGTTGAGGGTGGTACCGGATTTATCCCCGGTCCGTTCGGTACGGGCAAGACGGTGCTTCAGCACGCTATCTCTAAACAAGCGGAAGCGGATATAGTGATTATCGCGGCCTGCGGTGAGCGTGCGAATGAGGTCGTAGAGGTATTTACGGAGTTCCCGGAATTGGTAGACCCGCATACGGGACGTAAATTGATGGAACGTACGATCATTATCGCCAATACATCCAACATGCCGGTAGCCGCTCGTGAGGCATCCGTATATACGGCGATGACCATCGCCGAGTATTATCGCAGCATGGGTTTGAAGGTTCTGTTGATGGCCGACTCTACTTCCCGCTGGGCACAGGCTTTGCGTGAGATGTCCAACCGTTTGGAGGAGTTGCCCGGACCGGATGCTTTCCCGATGGACTTGTCCGCTATCGTGGCGAACTTCTACGCTCGTGCGGGATTCGTTCATTTGAATAACAACGCTACAGGCTCCGTCACTTTCATCGGTACGGTATCGCCAGCCGGTGGTAACTTGAAGGAGCCGGTGACCGAGAATACGAAGAAGGTGGCCCGTTGTTTCTATGCCTTGGAGCAGGAGCGAGCCGACCGTAAACGTTATCCGGCCGTAAACCCGATCGAGAGTTATTCCAAGTATATCGAGTATCCGGAGTTTCAGGAATACATCGCTAAACATATCTCCCCGGAATGGATCGAGAAAGTAAACGAGATCAAGACCCGTATGTTGCGTGGTAAGGAGATCTCCGAGCAAATCAATATCTTGGGTGATGATGGTGTGCCTGTCGAGTATCACGTTACATTCTGGAAGTCCGAGTTGATCGACTTCGTGATCTTGCAACAGGATGCTTTCGATGCCATTGATGCGGTTACTCCGTTGCAACGTCAGGAATTCATGCTGGATAGAGTCGTAAATGTTTGCCGTTCAGAGTTTAAGTTTGATAACTTCCTTGAGGTTATGGACTACTTTAAGAAGATGATCAACATCTTTAAGCAGATGAACTATTCGGAATATGAGAGTGACCAATTCAAGAAGTTTAATACGGAACTGGATGAACTTTTGAAGGAGAGAATCGAAAATTAAAAGAGTTATGGCAACAAAAGCATTTCAAAAAATATATACGAAGATTACCCAGATCACAAAAGCTACCTGTTCGCTGAAAGCAACGGGAGTTGGGTATGATGAGTTGGCCTCTGTAGACGGAAAGCTGGCTCAGGTGGTAAAGATTATCGGCGACGAGGTGACGTTGCAGGTATTCTCCGGAACGGAAGGTATCCGTACGAATGCCGAGGTGGTATTCATGGGGAAGGCCCCTTCCTTGAAAGTAGGTGACCAGTTAGCCGGACGTTTCTTCAACGCTTATGGCGAGCCTATCGATGGCGGTCCGATCCCCGAGGGACGTGAGGTCGAGATCGGTGGTCCGTCCGTGAACCCGGTACGTCGTAAACAACCCTCTGAATTAATCGCTACGGGTATCGCCGGTATCGACTTGAATAATACCTTGGTAACCGGTCAGAAGATCCCGTTCTTCGCCGACCCCGACCAGCCTTTCAACCAAGTTATGGCGATGGTAGCCTTGCGTGCGAAGTCCGATAAGATTATCTTGGGAGGTATGGGTATGACGAACGACGACTACCTGTTCTTTAAGAATACATTTAGTAACGCCGGTGCCCTAGACCGTATCGTTAGTTTTATCAACACGACCGAGGACCCGTCCGTAGAGCGTATCTTGATCCCGGATATGGCGTTGAGCGCCGCTGAGTATTTCGCCGTGGAGAAGAACGAGAAGGTCTTGGTATTGCTTACCGATATGACCAACTACGCCGATGCCTTGGCGATCGTATCAAACCGTATGGACCAGATCCCGTCTAAGGACTCTATGCCGGGTTCCTTGTATTCGGATTTGGCGAAGATTTACGAGAAAGCCGTTCAATTCCCGGCGGGAGGTTCCATCACGATTATCGCCGTAACGACCTTATCCGGTGGTGATATCACGCATGCCGTACCTGATAATACGGGTTATATCACGGAAGGTCAGTTGTATTTGCGTCGTGATAGCGATGTGGGTAAGGTCATCGTCGATCCGTTCCGAAGCTTGTCTCGTTTGAAACAGCTGGTAACCGGAAAGAAGACCCGTGAGGATCATCCACAGGTAATGAACGCCGCCGTACGTTTGTATGCCGATGCCGCCAACGCTAAGACCAAGCTGGAGAATGGTTTCGACTTGACCGACTACGACAACCGTACCTTGTCTTTCGCCAAGGATTATTCTTCTAAGCTGTTGGCTATCGACGTAAACTTGGATACGACGGAGATGCTGGACGTAGCTTGGGGATTGTTCGCTAGATATTTCAGCCCGGAGGAGGTAAATATCAAACAAGGATTGGTTGATAAGTACTGGAAGTAAATTAAATAAACATGGCAATAAAGTTTCAATATAATAAAACCTCTCTTCAGCAATTGGAAAAGCAACTGAAGATGCGTGAACGCTCCCTGCCTACGATCAAGAGCAAGGAGAGCGCCCTGCGTATCGAGGTGAAGCGGACCAAGGACGAAGTGAATAAATTGGAACTTCAGCTAGAACGAGAGATTCAGAGTTACGAGAATATGGTGGCTTTGTGGAACGAGTTCAATCCGGAGCTGATCTCCGTGAAGGACGTGACGCTTTCCACGAAGAAGATCGCCGGCGTGATCGTCCCGTTATTGGACGAGATCAAGTTCGAGATCGGACACTATAGTCTCTTTAATGCCCCCGCATGGTATACGGATGGTATCGAGTTGCTGAAAAAGCTGGCTCGTACCGGTATCGAGGCGGAGTTCTCGGGCATGAAGCTGGAGTTGTTGGAGCATGCTAGGAAAAAGACCACTCAGAAGGTGAACCTGTTTGAGAAGGTACAGATTCCGGGTTATAAGGATGCGATCCGTAAGGTGAAACGATTTATGGAAGACGAGGAGAGTCTTTCTAAGTCCTCACAGAAGATCATGAGAGCCAATCAGGAGAAACGTAAGGCAAAAGAAGAAAAAGAGGAGGCCGAGGTATGATAGTAAAGATGAGTAAATATGCCTTTATGGTGTACCATAAGGAGTATGATACGTTCCTTTCTACGCTTCGTGACTTAGGTGTCGTCCATATCAAGGAGACAAACTCCGTGATGGATAACGAGAGGTTGCAAGAGCTTCTGGCTGAGCGTAAACAGATCAATACGCTGATGCGTTACTTTAAGAACCTCCATGCGGCGGAGAAAGACGTTAAGTTTGCCCCGGCCCGTGAGTTGACGAAAGAGGAAGGCTTGAAGTTGGTGCGTAAGATAGAGGAATTGCAAGATAAGAAAGCGCAATTGATCGCTTCCAAGCAATCGATCGAGAAGGATCTGGCTTATATGGAAATATGGGGTGAGTTCAGTTATCAGAATATCAACCGTCTGAAAAGAGCGGGATACGATGTTACGTTCTTTACCTGTCCTACCGCTAAGTACGAGCCGGAATGGGGCGTGCTGTATAACGCCATTCTGATCAATAACTTCCAATCGGTAACGTATTTTATCACGATTACCAAGGAAGGTACCTTGATCGATATAGACGCTGAACGTCCGAAGATGCCGGTTCAAGGATTGGCGAAGTTGCGTGCCCGTCTGGATCAACGTACCAAGGATATCCAGAATGTGGAGGATGAGCTGAAACATCGTGCCGTGGAGGATTATAAAACGTTGGAGGAATTCGATAAGAACCTGCAGGACGAGTTTAATCTTTCTAATGCGTTAGTGCAGACAGATCGGCAAGCGGGTGATAAGCTCATGTTGTTGGAAGGTTGGGTGCCGACGGAAAACGCTCCGGCCTTGGAGCACGAGCTGGATAAGCAAGGTTATTTCTTCCAGCAATTAGAGATCGAGGATGGAGATAAGGTGCCTATCAAGTTACGGAATAATAAATTCAGTAAGCTGTACGAGCCTATCACGAAGATGTTCTCCTTGCCTAATTACGGTGAACTTGATCCGACCCCGTTGTTCGCCCCGTTCTTTATGCTGTTCTTCGGACTTTGTTTTGGCGATGGCGGATACGGTTTGCTGGTCATGATCGCTTGTACGATCTTGAAGAAGAAGGTGAACCCGGACTTCAAGCCTTATTTGACCTTGTTCCAGTATTTAGGCTTCGCCGCCTTATTGGTGGGTACTTGTACGGGATCTTTCTTCGGAGTGGCCTTGGCGGATATCCCGGCTTTGTCAAAGATCAAGAACTACTTTGTGAATAGCGACAACTTGATGACATTCTCTATTGTCATCGGTTTGGTACAGATCATATTCGGTAAATGTGTCGCTGCTTACAAGATCAAGATACAGAAAGGAACGAAACACAGTATCGCTCCGTTCGCTTGGGTGTTCGTGATCATATCCTTGGCATTGGCGTTCGGACTTCCGATGTTGAACGTTCACTTGCCGAACGCTGTCGTTATGGTATGTTACGGAATCGCCATCTTGGGTCTGGTTGTCGCTTATTTGTACAATACACCGGGCAAGAACGTATTCTTGAACTTTGGTACCGGACTTTGGAACACGTACAATATGGCCTCCGGATTGCTGGGGGATACGTTATCATACATTCGTTTGTTCGCTATCGGTCTGACCGGTTCCATCTTGGGTGGCGTATTTAATACGTTGGCGGTTACGATGACAGACGGTATGAATATCGTGGCACGTGCGATCTGTATGTTGTTGATCTTGTTAGTGGGTCACTCCATCAATATCGCTCTTTGTACGATCAGCTCCTTGGTACACCCGCTTCGTTTGATCTTCGTGGAATATTACAAGAACGCAGAGTTCGAAGGTGGAGGTAAGGCTTATGAGCCATTCAGAAAAGCATAACAATTAAACGAGAAAATAAAACAATAAAAGAATAATTTAAAAAACACATTTTATTATGGAACCAATTTTATTAGCTTATGTAGGTATTGCGTTGATGACAGGTTTAACTTTTATCGGCAGTAGTTATGGTGTTACGATCGCAGGTAATGCGGTGGTAGGTGCGATGAAGAAAAATCCGGATGCTCTGGGTACGTACATCGCTTTAAGTGCGTTGCCTTCTTCACAGGGTTTGTATGGATTCGTGGGCTACTTTATGATGCAGAAGTTCTTGGTCGCTGATATTTCCATGTTGGCCGCTACGGCTGTTTTCGGCGCTGGTTTAGTGTTAGGTTTCGCTGGTTTTTACTCTTCAATCCGCCAAGCTCAAGTTTGCGCGAATGGTATCGCTGGTGTTGGTGCCGGACACAACGTATTCGGTGCTACGATGGTAATGGCCGTATTCCCTGAGTTATACGCTATCTTGGCCTTATTGGTTGTGATCTTGATTGGCGGAACGATTCCTGTCGCCTAATCATTCAAACATCTGGATATAATAAAGGCCGTCCCGGACATTCCCGGGGCGGCTTTTTTGATTGGATCAATGAATAAACTATCTCTTTTAGTTTATTAACTATACGAATTAGTTTGGTAACTAAAAGTTTTAGTTACTTTGTCGCAAACAAGATAAGGTTATGAAACGACTTACGGCGAAAGAAGAAGAAATCATGGGCTGGTTCTGGCAGAAAGGCCCATTGTTCGTGAAGGAGCTACTTGAATATTACGAGGAGCCTAAACCTCATTTCAATACCCTTTCTACGATTGTCCGAGGCTTGGAGGAGAAAGGTTTCCTCGCCCATAAGAATTTCGGGAATAGCTATCAATATTATGCGGTCTTAACAGAAAAGGAGTATAGCAACGGCACGCTGAAAAATGTGATCGCTAAGTATTTCAATAATTCTTATCTGGGGGTTGTCTCTACGCTGATCAAGGAAGAGGATATCTCTGTGGATGATCTGCGAAAACTAATAGATGATGTAGAACAAGGGAATCGTAAATAAGAACGAATATGGGAATCTTCTTTGTATATATCCTTAAATCATCCGTGTGCTTGACGATATTTTATCTGTTTTATAAGCTATTGTTGAGCCGTGATACCTTCCATCGTTTCAACCGGATCGCTTTATTAAGCTTGATCATGCTTTCGGTTATCATCCCATTTTGTGAGATTACTTTGGAGGAAGCGACGGCCATTCAGCGTCCGGTCATGGATTTGGAGAATTTGCTAGCGGCGGTTTCCATGAGAACGTCGGCGGAATCCGCTAGCCAACCTGTATGGTTACGAGTTATGGTGATAGCCTATATAATCGGAGGGATATTAACGCTTTGTCAATTCGCATATTCATTTTATGCCTTGTTCCGGTTGATGAGACAAGGTACACCGAAGCTGGTGGACGGAATCCATCTGATTCTTATGGACCAACCAGTCGTCCCGTTCAGTTGGATGCGAACGATCGTAATAAGCCGGAAGGATTTTGAGGAAAGTGGGATAGAGATCATGACGCATGAGATGGCGCATATAAAAGCCCGTCATTCCATTGATCTGCTGATCTCCGAGATTTGTATCCTGTTCCATTGGTTCAACCCATCTGTCTGGTTGTTGAGGCAGGAATTACAAAATATCCATGAATACGAGGCCGACGAGAGCGTATTAAATCAAGGCGTCGACGCAAAAAGATATCAATTATTATTAATCAAAAAAGCTGTTGGTGCACAGCGCTTCACTTCTATGGCCAACAGCTTTAATCACAGTTCACTTAAAAAGCGAATAGCTATGATGTTAAAACAAAAATCAAGTCCATGGGCACGGTTGAAGTATCTGTATGTACTCCCGTTGGCAGCCTTAACGGTGGTAGCCTTTGCCCGTCCGGAAATCTCTCACGAATTGGAGAAGATTTCGAGTGTCAAAATTAGCGAAATTATTCCGGTTCAGGAAAAAAAAGAGCCTAAAAGAAATGTAGAGGTTGAGACCCTCGCAAGGGATTCGGTCGTTTTTGAAAAAGATATGCAAGCGATACAGGAAAAGGTCTCGGCCGTGATGGAGAAATACCAGCCGGAGATTGACAAGGCGGTCGAAGAGGCTGTGAAAGCGGCGAATATCGACGAGATCGTTTCTGCGGAAATGGCGAAACACCAAGCTGAGATCGACAAGGCTGTGCAAGCGGCGATAGAGGCAGCCAAGATAGATGAGACTATTGCCGCCGAAATGGAGAAGATCCAACCGGAGATCAATCGAACCATAGAGGAGGCCATGAAAGCCATAGATATCAATGAGAAGGCTGCTAAGGAGGCATCAAAGGTAAAATCCTCTTTCTCCGGTATTGTTTACATCGATGGAGTGGAATCATCTAAAGAGAGGATGGACAATTTGAATCCCGATCGTATTGCGTCTATGAATGTGTACAAAGGAAACGAGGCGATCGCTAAATTCGGAGAGAAAGGTCGTAATGGTGTTATCGAGATAAAATTGAAGAAATAACTTTAGTCTTCCCCCTTTACTATTCTCATTCGTGAGATAGGGTAAAGGGGATCTCTTTTTAAATACATTTGTTCATTCATTTACAAAACAGTATTTAAAATAGGGATATGGATGAGAAAGGATTTGTAGAAGGTATGAGGGAGTATATAGCCCAGTTGAATCGAGAAAAGCGATATTCCTCGGCTAAGAGTTATCAAGACGCATTAAACTCCTTTATAAGGTATAGCGGAACCGACTGTATAGCTTACTCGGCTATTAATAAGGATAATCTTCGCCGGTACGAGGCTTATTTATTGGAGAACGGCTGTATGCGCAATACGATTTCCACTTATATGCGGCGTTTGCGTTGTATCTATAACAAAGCGGTGGAGAACGGTAAGGCGGAATTTATTCCCACTTTATTCAAGGGGATTTTTACGGGTGTGGAAAGTAAGCGTAAGAAGTCCTTGCCTATCGAGGATTTACACCGTCTGATGACAGTCCCGGTGGAGGATGGGAAGCAGAGAAAGACACAGTTGGCGCTTTGCTTGATGTTTCTGTTTGGGGGTATGTCTTTCGTTGACTTTGCCCACTTGAAGACCGGTAATATCAAAAACGGTATATTAGATTACAACCGTCAGAAGACCGGGACACCGATGAGACTGGAGATCTTGGAGACAGCCGAGACAATGTATAAGGAATTGTCAGGAGAGAAAGTGCGAGATTCCGGATATTTATTTCCCTTTCTGAGTGGCACCAGAGAGGGGCGTGAGGAATACCTCGAATACAATGCGGCGCTATTTCGATTTAACCGGAATTTAAAAGCGTTGAAAGAATTTGCGGGAATTACCTCGGATGTCACCTCTTATACGATTCGCCATTCTTTTGCCATGACATTAAAAGAACAAAATGTCCCGATTGAAATGATCAGCGAACTATTGGGGCATAAATCTATCAAGACAACACAAATTTATTTAAGGAGTTTCTCTTTAGGGAAAATGACGGAGGTTAATAGCGCCTGCTTTGGCGGTGTCTATAATTATGAATCTCAAGCGGGGTGAGGCTACTTGGAGAGTAGCGTATTCTTTCACGGCGCAAATGTAATAAAAAATAGCTAAAAACAAGCGAATAGATCCGCTTGTTTGTTCATTATTGGTGTTTGACCCTCTCTATTCTTTGATTTTTCCATTTTTTCCTAGACGTATAGACACGGTGATGCGGGCGAAACGACTCCTTGTTTTCGGTATCATTCCGCCATGTCTCATAATCTGTGTGTATCCCTGTAGAGATGGGGCGTGCCCCGTCTCATCCCTTCAAAATGGTATTTAAAATTACTCCCAGACGGTGGGAGACGGAGCACGCTCCGTCTCTACAACCGGGTAATAACTATTCTCCTACCTTTTTACGCTACTCTCCAAGTAGCCTAAGATTTCGAGAGATGGTAATTTTCAGTAATGCCATATTTGAAAATATAAAACGCTGTTTATCAAGATGATATAAATGATTCTTGGTAGGGCTCTGAATTGCCATGGGGTCTGTTTTCGGGCCATGGGATAACCACTAGAAAAGATAATCATAGAGATGGATATATTGACAAGCAAGTGCTCGGATAGGTTCATGGCGCATGTTCTGAAGCGACGTGATCAAGAGGCTGTCCGCTGGTACGTGCTCACGCTTCCTACCGCCGGTGGCGGGCGTGACAAGATCAGCCCCTCGAAGGGACTGGACGTTGAGCTTTCCCGCCGCGAGCGTCGTGGGGAGGCCTTGTTCGAGTATTTCTCCCCCTCGTATGTCGAGGCGAGGAAGGTGGGCGGCAAGATGGTCAACACGAAACGGCCCCTGCTGTACAACTACGTGTTCATCCACGCCTCGGAGAACGAGATCTTTAGTCTGAAGCGTACGCTTCCCCTGTACAATTTCCTACCCCGGGTTTCCTCGGGTGGACAGTCTTACTTTCCCTACCTCTCGGATCGTGAGATGGAGACCTTACGTTGGGTCGCGGCGTCTTACTCCAACGAGCTTCCGGTGTACGTGCCTGATAGCGGCCACCTGTTGAAAGGCGACCGTGTGCGTATCACCTCCGGCCCGTTTGCCGACATGGAGGCGGAGGTGGTAGTACAGCCGGGCGGTGGCCATAAGGACGTGATGGTGCGTATCCTCGATTGCATGTGGGTTCCCTTGTTCGAGGTGAGAGCTGGGGAGTATGAGTTGATCGAGTTGAACACGGGGGGCAAGCACGTCTATACCCATTTGGACAACGACCGTCTGTCGGAAGGCTTGCACGGGGCCTTGGGGCGTTACCATTCGTCCGGCAGCGTAGTGGAGGAGGATGCCTGTCTGGCCCGTGAGGTCCTGCGTGGCTACGCCTCTCTCCGTGGGGAGACCGACGTGATCCGTTGCAAGCTTTACTCGTTGCTCCTTCCTGCCTATAAGCTTTTGGGCGAGGAGGATGAGTTCGATCGTTTGCGCTCCACGATGCGCAGCATGCTCCCCGTGATAAAAGCGCCGCAATCCCGTGCCTTGTTGCTGGTCACGCTGTACGGCTGTACGGACAGCAGCCTCTATCAGCGCATGGCGCACGAGTTGGTTGACCCTTGGATGGAGGAGGCCTCGCCCAAGAAGAGCAAGTCCGTGTTGATACGTCGTTTACGTGATTACGACCGTTGGCTCGGACACGGGATCAGTTGATAAGTAAAAGTTGCGCATAGCGATAAATGAAAGATATGAGAAAAGAGAGAGAGACGTGCGAGGTTCCTTCCGGCCTCCGGTTGATGAACCTGTTGCGTGAGCGTTTGACAGAGATCATGGATCGTGAGCGTGCGAACCAAAACTCAATACACCTGTATTGTACGGGGGCTTACTGGGTGGCTTTTGAGTGTTCGGCCTATCAGTTGTATCGTGCATTTCCAGATAGCGAGACCATGCCGTTGCGCCTGTTCGCCTACCCGTTCCCGATCGTGATGGTGTCCGTTACGGATCGCTCGCTCCGCTCGTACGCCCGCAAACATATCTTGAGAAGAGACGAGTCGGATTACAAGCTATTGACCGTCCCCGGATTTTCCTTGGCAGACTACCGTGAATGGCACGCCGGCGAGGTGGAGGGGCTACCTTTATTAAGTGAGAGAGTATGAGTGCTGAAAAAAAGAAAACTACACCATTCGGAAAAAGTGAGGGAGCGGAACCGGAGCGATTCATCCCGGATGGGATGGGTATGTTCCAACGTAATGTAAAACGTATAGGGGATTGTGCGCTGGCGTTTTTGGCCTTGATCGTATTCTCCCCGCTGTTTTTACTTTGTTATATCGCCGTAAAACGGGAGGATGGAGGCCCGGCGATCTTTAGGCAAGAGCGTATCGGTCGTTTCGGTCGCCCGTTCAACATCTATAAGTTCCGTAGTATGCGTCTGGACGCTGAGAAATTCGGTCCGGCCCTTTACAAGGGTGGGGCAGATCCCCGGATGACCCGTGTCGGAAAATTCCTTCGGGTACATCACTTGGACGAGTTGCCCCAGTTATGGAATGTTTTTGTGGGCGACATGTCCTTTATCGGTCCCCGTCCGGAGCGCCAGTTCTATATCGACCAGATCATGGAGCGTGATCCCCGTTACCGTTACCTCTACCAGATCCGTCCGGGGGTGACCTCTTACGCCACGCTCTACAATGGGTATACGGACACGGTCGATAAGATGCTCCGCCGCTTGCGTTACGACCTGTTCTATCTGGAACATCGCTCTTGGCTGTTCGATTTCAAGATATTGGTGAAGACCTTCTTGAATATAGCCTTTGGTAAGAAATTCTAATGCTAGATCTCCCCGTATTCCTCCCTTGCGTCAAAGCAGGGGCAAGCCTTACGGATATAGGGGCTAAGTTGGTAATGTCCTAGGATACGTGCCTCCGGGTAATCCCTTCGTAATTGCCGTAGCAGATCCATCAAGGTACAGCGCTGGGCGTAGGTCCGGGTATCGGCTGGACGGCCTTGTTCGTCGAGCCCTCCCTCATAGCAAATACCTATACTTTTGTCGTTCCATCCGGCTGCGTGCGCCCCGATCTGGTTGACCGGCCGGCAGCGGTGTAATTCCCCGTCCCGTGTGATATAGAAATGATACCCGATATCGGCGAATCCCCGTGCCTTATGCGAGTGCCGTAACGCCTCGACGGGAAAATCCCTATCATATCGTGTGGCCGAGCAATGAATTACAAGGAGTCTGACCTCCCTGTAATTCTGGTAGAAACAATAAGCCTTACCCATGATAATTGAAGATTGATAATTGAAATTGAAAATTAGAGAATACAGGATTGGATGCCAAGTGCTCCCGCTATGGCGGTAGCTACGGCGATGATCACTTTGATAATGGTACTCCATACGGACTTTTTCATGAATTATGAATTTTAAATTATGAGTTATGAATTAGGAATCCCGGCTGATATAAGAGGAAAGCTTCGCTTTCCTTCGGACGGCCTCAGCGGACGGGCGTCAAGCGAAGAGACCGTAGCGAGCGCCCGGAGCATCCCTGTTTGAGCGAAGCGAGTTGGGATGCGACAGCGAGCGTAGGTCTCGAAGTAGCCCGTCAGTGTCAGCCTTGACCTTTTGGTTACTTTTGGGTCAAGCCAAAAGTGACACATCAGATCTCATCAGGCGACTCCGAGTCGCCCCCTTCCTCCACCGGCGTCCCGAGTATCGTCACCTTGAGCAACGAAGTCTTCTCGCCCAGCAGCGAGTACCGTCGTGCCCCGTTCAGTATGGTATAGGAAGGCGAGAACCCGGGCACGATAGTCCTTATGTGCGTAGCCTTAACCTCGGGGGCGGTCGCTACCCCCTTCTCCGTGACGAAGCGGTTATAGACGGTTCCGAACCCCAGCAGCTCCACCTTGTAGCCTTTCTGGAGGTTCTTGATGACATACCGCTGGTAGCGGTCCAACACGTTCAATACGTCACCCTTCGTGAGCGACGACTCCTCGGCGATCTGATCGGCCGCGTCTTGCGTGGACAGGGTACCGAAATAATAGGGAACCGGCTTGTACACCTCCTGCTTGGGATCCGTCTTGGGGATAAAAAACTTTCGTGCTTGAAATGCTTGTGGCATGGTAATAGAAAATTAAAAGTTGATAATAGAAAATTAATTGTTTGTTGATCAACATTACAAAGATAGGTTCCGCCGTAAGGGGCGGTGATGCCGGGTGATACCTTAGGGAATGAATAATGAATAATTAACAATGAATAATGGTAGCCAATGGCCGCCGGACTACGCTGCCCATCGTAAGCCCCTTTGGATAGGCATTGTAAGCCTCTTTGAATGGGCATTATAAGGAGCCTTGGATGGGCGTTCTAGTTGATAGTTGACAAGTGGCAGTTAATTCACCGCCGTGCGCAACTGTCACTTGTCACCTGTCAACTAATTTACGGTTCTCCGAGGTAGTGGATGATCAACCCCACCTGTCGTGGCGTGAATATACGTTGCTCGGGACGGTAGCCTGTCTCCCGCAGCTTGTCGTACAGCTCCGTGCATCGGATGATCCAGCGGCGTAGACGGTTGCAGGCTTGATGGGAGGCCAGTTCCGGGAAATAGGATGCCGCCAATGCGGACTTTCTTAATGGTAAGGACATTTGATTTATTGTTTATGGATTATGAATCTGGGAAAATGAAACTTGCGAACTTGCAAACTTGCGGTCGGTTCCATACCTCACACACATACATGTACATTATAAAGGGGATTGGGGTGTCTGGCGTTGTTTGGCCGTGAATATATATTCACCCCGTGCGTTCTTTTGGATCACGCCCTTTTCCAGCATACGCCGTAAGTGAGAATCTAGGGTATCGGTACCCATGCCGATCCTCTTTGCCTCATGAAGCGCCTCTTGGCGGTTGAAGGCGAGGGGGAGGGCATCGAATAGCGCCTCTTGAGGAGTAGGTTCCCGTTGTTGCACGTCGGTAGCGGGCAGGATAGACAGGATATGGCAAGCGTGCCGGTAAAGAGGCTCGGTGAGGTTGAGCACGGCCTCGAAATCAGCCTCTGTCGCTGTCAGGTCCAGTTTCGGTACGATACCGTCTCGGACATTCTCTTCCGGTATGTCATCGGAAGGGGAGAGACCGGGGCATTTGAAAATGGAGAATTGAGAATTGAAAATTGTTTTGTGTGGCGGGAGGAGTTTTTCCGTGGCTCGTAGCAGGGCCACCACGCTTAGGATTCGGCAGATGTTGATGGCGATACGTGCCACGGTGCTTCTCATGGCTCCCCCATGCGTGAAACCCGCATGGCCGAAAAGTTGTGCGAAACGTTCGTTGAAACGGATTTTTTGCTCTTCGGACAGCTTGAGCTGAATGAGATTCACGGAAGCGCCGAGCCACTCGATGAACGTCTTCCACTGTTTGCCCCATCCGGTGAACCGGGAA
Source organism: Parabacteroides sp. CT06 (assembly GCF_002257605.1). Taxonomy (GTDB): domain Bacteria; phylum Bacteroidota; class Bacteroidia; order Bacteroidales; family Tannerellaceae; genus Parabacteroides; species Parabacteroides distasonis. The sequence continues at coordinate 1,871,112 of NZ_CP022754.1, forward strand.
TCATAATCCTCATCGGACAGGTCGAACTGGTTTACCCATTCGGTGATGGAGGGCATATAGTAAAACATCTGGCGTGAGAACAATCCGTTCTCGGCCGAGGGAATGAGCGGTTTCACCTGTGCCGGTGTCCCGCTTAACAAGACACTGAGAAAAGATTTCATACATTCCAGATACTCATGATTCATACGCCGGTTAAAGGCTAGTCGGTCATGATCGTAGCATTTGCGCAAGGTATCGCTCCAATGGCCGTAATCCGTGCCGATAGCAGTGCTGACGGTATCCGCCTCAGTCTCGCAGATCAGCCCCACGCCGTCCGCCTCTATCAGATTCTCCAATACGCCCGTTCCGGAATTATCGCCGGCGATCAGGAACATCTTAGGCCTTGGCTCTTCCGGCTCAGGGGTTTTCGCCCGCTCCTTGCCTAGGGAACCCCAGCGTGCCTTCTCCAGCCGGTATTCCTTGCGTAGGGATTTGAATTCCTCCATCATTGCCTCGTGGATCGGTTCGGCTAGGTGGCGTACCCAAGTGAGCGCCCCCTTTCCCGAGGCGGGAGGCGCCACGATGAAGGTTTGCAGGCAGGGATAATGGTATTTACGTCCGTAGAGTATGCGCAAGTGCTTGTTGAGGGTAGCGCCTAGTACGGTGACGGCACCTAGCAGCAGGATATCCCGTTGCGCCGGGGAGTCACCGCAGTCGATGAGCTGGTTCAAGAAAGGGGGCCAATCATAGTTTCCGAAGACGGGCATATTAATGTACGCCTCATGTGCGCAGGTGTGTGTGAGAGGATGAGAGGGCTGCAAGTTTGCAAGTTCGCAAGTTCCGGGTTGTTTCCCGGCGTAGCTCCGGGCGGTACCGGCCAGTTGCTTGTCGAGTTTCACGCCAGCGGTCTCTGCCCAGTGATAGACAGACCCGATTCCGTTTCGCCCGTTACCCCCTTTGAGGGCGTGGTCGAAGAGTCTGTCCGCCTCGTCGGACACATACTTTTCCGAGATACGGCAGATGCGATGGAACAACGACCGTCCCGCCTCGCCGCAATCGTTGGCGATAGCGAAGGCCAGCGGCATATACTCTTGATAGGTGGGAGCGACGTTCGCCCCCTGTTTCTCGATAGCGGCCACGAGCCGCTCTAAATCTTGAATAGTGTTCATGGTAATATATAATTTTCAATTTTCAATTCTCAATTGCCACGATTTCTCAGCTTGGCTGAAGAGTCGTGGCAGAGGAAGCAAGCCCTTGACAGGTCGGCGTTTGAGGTATCGGCTTTCAGTCCGTATCTCCACTCAAGGTATTCCCAAGCCGATCGTCGTGCCTCGTCGAAGGCCCACTCGATCGTGGCGGTAACGGACAAACGATAAGGCACGAAGAGCTTTACGCCTGTGTTACTGGGGCTGATGAAGGCGAGGTCGGGGCATAGCCGCTCGTCGGCGAACAGCGTGTCTCGCCACGTACAAGCCTCCTCGGGCGAGGCGAGATGATCGATATCGATAACCAGTTCACCCGAGGGAAAAAGCAACCGGTCCTCCTTTCGGTAGGAGAATACCCCGGCGGGCGTGACGTAGGGCAGGAGGCTTTGCTTCAACTGCTTGAAGCGTTTCTCGTCGTCCAGTGCGACACGTGTGCGGCTCGTCCGTTCCCGTAGCCATTCATTGGTGCTGATATAGGCATGCAATTGGATGATACTGACCACTCCGTTTGGCACTTGATTAGTAATCGGAGCGTTGTAAAAAGACATGATGGATTCTTCCATTGTGTTTGTTTTTTAATAAGGTTTAAACAATGATGATCCAAGGCTTTCGCTTCGGATCGCAGGTAAAGATATAGCCTTTGAATTTGTGGGTGGCGCACTCATGGGTGCGCCAATTTAAGAGTATTATAACCTATTTTAATGTTTCTTCAAGGTTTTAGCGTTTCACCATGGAGAGATTTCCCCCTTGAGACGTAATGATCGAACCGCAAAGCTCGGATCTGAACCCTTGGATTCGTGTGGCGTCCTTCGAGGTATACCTCATCTTGGATCGTTGGGGTCTGTCCTCCGTGCGAGACGCTTCCGTGTTCTTGGGTATCAGCCGCCACACACTGTCGAAGTTGAGTCCAAGCCATCCGGATGGCAGTCTGCGGCTGGAATCACTAGACCGTGTCTACGCCACCTTCCTCCACTTGGTGTCCTTCCATTTCCCGGAGAAGGAGCGTGAGCCCGAGCGAAATGAACTCCGATGTTCCCGCAGCCGGATACTGGAACAGAGTTATCCGCTATCGGGGAAGGTGCGGGAGAGGGTGGAGAAAGAGAGGGGAGATTTGTGATTGAGGGTTGACGGTTTGCCGGAAATGTGTTATATTTGTAGTATAAAATCATAAATTTTCACGGCTATGGAGCAACGACGATTATATCCGATAGGTATCCAGACATTCTCGAAATTACGGGAGGGTAATTATGTGTACGTGGACAAGACTGAGTTGGTGTACCGTATGACGCATGGAGCGTCGAGTTATATCTTCTTGAGCCGTCCTCGTCGCTTCGGTAAGTCCTTGCTGACCTCCACGCTCCGCAGCTATTTTGAGGGCCGGAAGGAGCTGTTCGAGGGCTTGGCTATCGAGAAATTGGAGAAGGAATGGACGAGTTATCCGGTGCTTCATTTCGATATGAGCCTCGGCAAGCACCTGGATCGGGAGGGCTTGGAACATTATTTGGGGCGTCGTTTGTCAGAGTGGGAGTCCGTTTATGGGCGTGATGAGAATGCGCTTATGGTGAATGACCGCTTGGAGAGTCTTATCAAACGTGCCTTCGAGCAGACCGGGCAAAAGGTGGTTGTCTTGATCGATGAGTACGACGCTCCTTTGCTGGATGTGGTGCATGAGGAGAAGAATCTGCCCGTGTTGCGCAACGTGATGCGCAATTTCTACAGCCCACTGAAGGCATGCGACCCCTACCTGCGTTTCGTCTTCCTGACCGGCATCACGAAATTTTCCCAGTTGAGTATCTTCAGCGAGCTGAATAATATCAAGAATATCAGTATGCTCCCCGAGTATGGATCGATCTGCGGTATCACGGAAGAGGAGATGCGAGAACAGATGGGTGAGGGCATCGACCGTTTGGCCGGCAACCTCGGCGTTACTCCGGAAGAGGCTTTGGAAGTCTTGAAACAGAATTACGACGGTTATCATTTCACGTGGCCGTCGCCCGATATATACAATCCGTTCGGTTTGTTGAACGCATTGGCCGATGGCCGGATCGACTCCTACTGGTTCGGTAGCGGTACGCCGACCTACTTGGTCGAGATGCTGCGTAAGTACCACGTGATCCCGCAAGAAATAGGTAATCGTAAATGTGTGGCGGCTGATTTTGACGCACCAACGGAACGGATGACGAGCATCACGCCATTACTTTATCAAAGCGGTTATATCACGATCAAGGGCTACTCGGCGTTTTCCGGTCTTTATAAGCTCGATATCCCGAATAAAGAGGTCCGGATCGGCTTGATGCGCAGCCTGTTGCCCAACTATGTGCAACGTCCTGCCGAGTTGAATACGATGGTGGCGGAAATGGCGGAGATGATCTACAACGGTGACATGGATGGTGCGTTGCGCTTGATGCGCACCTATCTCTCCACGATCCCCTATTGCGATAACACGCATTACGAAGGCCATTACCAGCAATTGCTCTATGTCATTTTCACGCTGATCGGTAATTATGTCGATGTGGAGGTCCGTACGCCGCAAGGCCGTGTGGACATGGTGCTCCGCACACCTTCCACGCTTTACGTGATCGAGCTGAAATTGGACCAAAGCGCCGAGGCTGCCATGGAGCAAATCAATTTGAAGGATTACCCCGAACGTTTCGCACTTTACGGCCTGCCAGTGGTGAAGGTGGGGATTAATTTCAGTACGGAGAAGAGGACGATCGAGGGGTGGAAGATCAATTGAAAACGCTAAAGGTGGATCACGTTATATGAAAGAGCCGCAGCTATAAAACGATAATACGAATAACCGATAAAATTTGAATATCTAAATATAGGTAGGTTCCAAATGGAACTCACTCTTATATTTGTATACCTACAGATTCACTTTACAAATCATGTCTTTACGAGAGAAACTGAGTAGGAATAAGACCGTACTGGCTAATTTTTCCTACTTGAGCATATTGCAAGTTTTTACGATCTTATTCCCATTATTGACTTATCCTTATTTATTACGGATCATAGGTTTGGATTTGTATGGAGTGATCGTATTCGCTCAAACGATTATAGCTTATGTATCATTGGTTATAAACTTTGGATTCAATATGTCCGGAGCGAAGAATGTAGCGGTTTATAAAGGGAATAAGGAGAGGCTATCTCGGATTGTATCATCCACTTATTTGTGTAAGTTTATCCTTTGGTTGATTTGTTTGATCGTATATTTTTCGGTTATAAGTATAGTCCCGTTTTTTAAGGATCATTATTGGGTCTATGCCCTTACTTTTTTATTGACATTTAATGAGCTTTTGTTACCTATTTGGTTCTTCCAAGGAATTGAGAAGATGAAATATATTGCGATCGTAAACTTGTCGGCCCGTTTGCTGTTCGTGGTCGCTATATTCTTGTTTATCCATAATCAGGAGGATTATTTGTTGGTGCCGCTCTTGAATGGTATTGGCACTATATTGGCAGGTAGCCTATCTTTATATATCGTATTAGGAAAAGAGAAGATAAGGTTGTCAATAATATCAATAAGAGATTTGAAATTAGCTTATAAGGAGAGTCTTCCATTGTTTGTTTCGGGTTTATCTACTCAAATCTACGTGAATATAAACAAATTAGTGATAGGTTCTATTCTTGGTATGTCAGAAGTATCTATCTATGATATGGCTGATAAGGTGATACAATGTTTGAAGCTCCCTATTTCAATGATGGCACAAGCAGTTTTCCCAAGGATAGCTCGTGAACGTAATATTAGATTTGTTAATCGTGTGATGTTTTTGGTCGCAGGAGCTGTGCTTTTGGCATATATATGTGTGTGTCTTTGTAGTGATTGGATTGTGTATCTTTTTATCGGGCAATATATGGAGGAGACTTCTGTTATTATACGATTACTGGGTATTTCTGTGATCTTAGTTTCCTTCAATAGTTTTATGGGAGGAAATCGCCTCGTTCCGTTTGGATATTCGGCTATTTATATGCGTGTGATGGTGAATAATTGCTTATTTTTTATGACAGGAATCACTTTGCTTTTACTTACACAACACGTAAATCTTTATACGATGACGGTGATGGTCGTTTCGGTAGAGTTTTTTTGCTTTGTAACGCTGATTTATAGGAATTGGTGCTTAGAGCTGTTGGGATTCAAAAAGAGAATATAAATGCTACTGTTTTTTATTAATTTAATTTTTTAATGTAATGATAAATTACTCAATAATTATTCCACATAAAAATATTCCTAATTTACTTCAACGTTGCTTGGATTCGATTCCCAATAGAGAGGATGTACAGATTATTGTAGTAGATGATAATAGTGATCCTAATATTGTAGATTTTGATAAGTTTCCTGGTTTAAATAGATCTAATGTTGAAGTTATTTTTACAAAAGAAGGAAAAGGTGCAGGATATGCCCGAAATACAGGTATAAAATATGTAAAAGGTAAATGGTTGCTATTCTCTGATGCAGATGATTATTTTTCTGAAAATGTAAATAGATTATTTGATGATTATGAGAATTCTGTAATGGACGTAATTTACATTCCATATAAAACGATAGATTTAATAACAGGAGAAGATTTAGAAGATGGGTTGTGTGTTACTAATCTAGAAGAAGACCTTTATAAGAAAAGAAGTGATACTTTAAGATATAGGTGCTATTCGCCATGGGCAAAAATGGTAAAAGTTAGTATGATAGAAAGGTATAGTATTAGATTTGAGGAAGTTGTCGCTTCAAATGATGTTTGGTTTAGTGTTAATGTTGGCTATGTAGCAAAAGAAATTGATATCTGCAACTATATTGTATATATAAGAAATGTAAGATATGGATCTCTTCAGTATTCTCTAAATAAGGAATATCTTTTATCAAGAATAAAGGTTGGATATAAAGTGAATGATTTTCTTTATGATATAAATAAAATAGAATATTATAATTATACATTATGGTTTGTTTTAGCTCTTATAAAGATCGATCTATTGTTATTTTTTAAGCAAATGATTATTTATATATATAAAACACATATTAATGTTCAATTAAGAAGTATATATCGATTCTTTAAAGAAGTTGTTTATAGGATAATACAATAAATATTTGTATGTATAAAATTATCTAAATATGAAAATAGTAATTGTTGGATCGAAATCGTTTGATTCTTTGGAATATAATTTGAATGAAACATTCAATCAACAGGGGCATTCGTGTTCGATTGTGGATATTTACTCTTCTTCTGTTAGTACTAATAAGTGGTTACGTACATTTGATACATTAGCCAGAAGATACTCGGAAACTTATGATCGGAGTGTGTTTAATAGGGTACTTGATAGTGTTCTTCGTCGTGATCCGGATCTGGTGATAGGGGTTTATCGGTTTATCCATCCGGAATTAGTACGTATAATAAAGCTTAATAGAATCCATATTATCCATATAAATCCAGATCAACTAACAACTCTTGAACGTCTGCAATTATTTGTAGAACCTTATGACCTCTATTTTACTAAAGATCCTTATATGATGAGATTCATGCGGGATAACATGAAGTTGAATGTTAGGTTGTATAATGAGGCATTTAATACACGTATCCATAAACGGCCTAAGCGAGATAAATTGACATGCGAACAGGAAGAGAATATAGATGTACTGGCGTTTGGTAATATGTACCCATATCGGACAAGAATGCTTGCTCTTATGAAAAAACGAGGAATACACTTGTCTTTGTTTGGGAATAAGGGTCCCTATTTCTCTTCTGATTTAGATGATTGTTTCCAAGGAAAATATATAGTAGGAAAGGAAAAGGCCCGGATATTGTATGGGGCTAAGATTGTATTTAATAATTTGCATTACGCAGAGATCGAATCTGTGAATAATAAGTTCTTTGAGATTAATGGATCTGGTGCTTTCCAACTGTGTGATTATCGTCCAATATTGAAAGATCTTCTACCGATAGATCCGGAACTTGTATCATTTAGGACAATTGATGATGCGGTGGAGAAGATTAACTACTATCTAGATCATCCGCAAGAGAGATATGACTTGTCTAACTTAATATACAATCATTTTGTGGAACATTATAGTTATGATAGTTTGGTTGAATATGTATTGAATGAGGCAGCTAAAATTTGACAAGTATGGCTGTCTATATATTTATGGTACTGTTCCTTTATAGTTGCTCTTGGCTCGATTTTAAGGCAAATCGTAAGATTGGATATATTTTATTTACATTCATTTTTTTCCTGTTTGTATTACATGATGGCCTTCGGTGGGAGACGGGAACGGATTGGGGAAACTATTATCGGTTCTTTTTAAATTGCTTATGGGATGAATGGGAACAGTTCGAGCCGGGATATGTTTTGTTTAATCAGCTGATAAGGGGACTTACGATAGATTATAACGTATTCTTGCTTTGTGAAGCGGTGATCGTGTGGGGATTAATCTTTCCCACTATAAGGAAATATTCGCCAGCTCCCTTACTTACTCTTTTTTGTCTTTATTGCACATTATTGCCCGTATTAGGGATGAATCGTCAATTGATCTCATTGGCTATCAGTATTTATAGTATTCGGTTTATATTGAACCGTCAATGGATTTTTTTTTATTTGTCTATATTATTGGCTTGCCCGTTTCATTTGTCTATATTGATATTTGCTGTCGCTTATTTTTTGAACAGCAAGTTGAAGACTAAATATTATGTTCTTTTACTGGTTGTTTGTATCGGACTATCTGTCTTTGATGTAATAGATAAATATTTTGGGGAGATAGTACCATATGTATCAGGGGATGATACACGATTGATGGGCTATACTGAAATAGAATCTACAGGCGTAAATGCTTCTTTTTTAGGAATAGCACGGAAATCACTTTGGTTGTTTCTTGCGTATCCTCTATTGAAGAAAGAACGAGAAGGGTTATTGTTGCTTTCCTTTAACCTTTACTTTTTATCTTTGCTTATTTATACAATATTCAATGGAACTGATTTTCAGATAATCGTGTCAAGAGGTACTAACTACTTCACAATATATGAGGTATTCATTGTCTCTTATGTGGTTTATGGTTATAAAGGTAAAGGTGTAAAAATAATAATGCTAATAATGATCTTTGTTTATTTTATTGGTATGCTTTATAAAGGTATTGATTATTACTCAGTCGGTCGCTATAATCCATTTATTCCCTATCAATTTTGTTTTTAATGAAAGATGTATTTTTTGTTTATAGAAAATCCGGTTTAAATTATAGTATAGAACATGTGTTCAATACTGTGGAAAGCGGATTGCGTAAGGAGAATGTCCTTGTTAAGAATATTTTCTTACCCTATGCGAGAGTTTGTGTTAGTAATTTATTGCGTAACATTCTTTATGTAAAAAGATTATGTAATAGCATTACTCATTTGACGGGAGATACGCATTATGCGATCCTTTTATGTAAGGGAAAGGTCGTATTAACCATTCATGATACGAGATTTCTTGATTTTGAACATGGGCTGAAAAAAATGATCTTTAAATGGCTTTGGTTTTATCTTCCCATGAGAAAGGCTTCGTACGTGACTTGCATATCAAATGAGGTGAGAGAGAAGCTTATTTCGTATTTTCCTCGTTTTAAAGATAAGATACATATCATATATAATCCATTAGATACAAATTATAACTATAAATTTAAACTATTTAATGAGGGTTGTCCGATTATTCTACATATAGGAACTGCTGAAAATAAAAATCTAGAACGATTGATACCTGCATTAAAAGGAATTAATTGTGAATTGCATATTGTGGGAAAATATAGAAAAGATATAGAGGATATGCTTCGTTTTTATTCTATTAGATATGTCTATAAGTGTGATTTGTCTAATCAAGAAATATTAGATGAATATATGAATTGTGACATAGTTTCTTTTCCTTCATTATATGAGGGCTTTGGAATGCCTATTATAGAAGGGCAAGCAGTCGGGAGAGTGGTGTTCACTTCTGATTTGGAACCTATGAAAGAAATAGCAGGTGATGCTGCTTTGTTGGTGGATCCATATAGTATAGAGAGTATAAGGAATGGAGTCATGAAACTTATTAAAAATCATCATTATCGTGATGATCTCATCAAGAGAGGACTTGAAAATATTGAGCGATTTAAATTACCTGTTATCGTGAAGTGCTATATGGATTTGTATACTAAACTAGAAAGAGAAAATTAAAAATGAGAATCCTTCATGTTATCCCTCAATTGTGGCGGGGAAATGGTGCCGCAAAGATCGTAAAAGATTTAGTAGATTATCAAATTACTCATGGTAACTTAGTGACGGTTGTTTCTTTGTCTATAATGTCTCCTTCTTACGAAAAGGATTTAAAGAAGTTGGGATGTGAGGTTATTTATTTAGAGAATAGAAGGTACTCTTTATATAATCCTAAATTCTTTTTTCAATTAAGAAAGATAATTAAAGAGTTTGATATTGTTCATGTGCATCTGTTTCCCGCTCTTTATTGGGTGGCATTAGCAAAGTATTTCTCTTCAGCTTCTTGTAAATTGGTATTGACAGAACATAGTACGTTTAACAATAGGCAGTCTTTTAAGATATTGAAGCCTATAGAGAGATTTATTTATTCTAAATATGATGCAATTGTTGCTATTTCAGAGGGAGTTTCTCTATTTTTTAAATCGTATCTAGGGAATAAGTATCAGTTTTTTGTGATTAACAATGGTGTTAATGTAAAAAATATTCGGCAATGTGAGATTATTGGCCGAGAACAATTGAATCTTTCCTCTCAAGCAAAATTGATAGTCCAAATAGGTCGGTTTTATCCACAAAAAGATCAAAAGACTCTTATAAAGGCTTTAGCTCTTTTACCAGATGATTTTTATGTTCTGTTTGTCGGAGATGGCCCCTTGTTAGATGAGTATCAAAAACTTGCTCAATATTACAATCTATCGAAACGAATTTTATTTTTGAGTGTAAGGGAGGATGCTATTTCTATCTTGAAGGCATCAGATATTGTTGTTATGTCATCCAATTTTGAAGGTTTTGGTTTAGCGGCAGTAGAAGGTATGGCTGCGGGAAAACCTGTTATCGCTTCGGATGTGGAAGGTCTGTCGAATATAGTAGAAGGTGCAGGACTTCTTTTTGAGCCTCATAATGAGAAAGATTTAGCGGCTAAAATAAGGCTGTTGATGGAAGATCAATTATTCTATAAAAGTGTTTCTGAAAAATGTAAACAACGGAGTGAAAAATATGATGTATCCGTTATGGGGAATCGTTACAATCAATTGTATCAATCCTTGTGTAGATGAATATTAATTCGTAATGAATATGAACGTATATGTAAATGAACAATTTCCTTATCTTGATTTCATGGATATCCGTCCGGGAGATCGGGTGGTATTGAAGCCAAATTTGGTGAAAGAGGGAAAAGAAACGGATAAAAATGAATGGAAATGTGTTGTTACATCTCCGGAGTTGATTCGGTATGTAGCGAATTATGTATGTGAGAAATTAGGAGGAAAGGGAGAAGTCTATATTTGTGACGCTCCTCAAACCGATTCCTCTTTTGAGCAGATTGATAAAAAATTAGGCTTAACAAAAATAGCTTCGGATTGTACCTCTAAGTATGGAGTGCCGGTACGAATAATTGATTTGCGGAATGAAGAGTGGACAAGTGAGAAAGGGATTATCACGCATAAAAAGAAATTGGCCGGTGACCCAAATGGAACAGTTCTTTTTAATTTAGAAAAGAACAGTTTGTTTTATGGGCATAAGGGAGAAGGTAATTATTTTGGAGCAGACTCCAATTATGAGGAGTTGAATAAACATCATCAGGGAACAATACAAGAGTATTTACTTTGCGCTACTCCTATTATGGCAGATGTGGTGATTTCTTTGCCGAAGATGAAAACACATAAAAAAACAGGTGTTACTTTAAGCATTAAGAATTTTGTGGGGATAACGGCTGATAAGAATTATTTGCCCCATCACACATGGGGATCTCCTAAACATGGAGGTGATGATTATCCTGATACATCATTTAAACGACAGTTCGAGACATGGGGATCCAAGTTCGTAAAAAGGATAATAATCAATATTCCATTTATAGGAATTAAGATGGCTCAAATACTTCGTGCAGAGGGGGAGAAGGTATTTGGCGCTACGCACAATACAATCCGGAGTGGGAACTGGTATGGGAATGATACCACTTGGCGAATGACGCTGGATTTGAATCGTTGTCTGATATATGGGAATCCGGATGGTACGTTTCGGAAAACAAAAAAACGTTATTATTCAGTTATAGATGGTGTTATTGCCATGGAAGGAGCTGGTCCGATGCAAGGAGATCCAAAGGAATGTGGTGTCTATATATCGGGAGAGGATCCCGCTAGTGTAGATACTGTGGCTACGACATTGATGGGTTTTGACTGGAGAAAATTACCTGTGGTATATGAGGCTTTCTCAAAGCATGAAATGCCTATATCTGAAATTGACCCACAAACTATAAATATAGTTAGTGATATTAAAGATTGGAGGGGTAGCTTGGATGAACTGAGAGAGAAGGAGCATTTTGATTTTGTTCCTTATTTTGGCTGGAAGGGGTATATCGAGTTACCTAATTATCAAAAGACAAATGACAAATGAACACTATATCTATTTACTCTTCCCTTCCTTATTGGCTTCAAAATATCGCAGTCTCTCTTCACGGCTACAAACTAAAGAGACAGCGTTTCAACGATGACTTTTATAAGATCTTGGATTTCTTGAACTCAACCCAGGGTTGGTCAAAAGAACAGATTCGTTCTTACAAAGAAGAACATATTTTTAAGATATTGGAACAGGCCTATAATCACTGTCCTTATTATCGAAAGAAATATGCTAATGCTGGTTTATCTCCTTCTGATTTTAAACAATTAGGAGACTTGCAAAAGTTCCCGATTCTGACGAAAGAGGAAATTCGAGAGAATTGGCTTGGCTTGGTTGCCAATAATATTCCTCAAAAAGATCTTATTCTATTTAATACTAGTGGCTCAACGGGAAAAGCGTTGGACTTCTATTGGACTAAATATAGTGCAGCCTATTATTGGGCGGTAGACCAAAGATATAAAAATAGATTTGGCTTTGATCTCGGAAAAGCTTGTATAAATTTCTCCGGTCGTCCTATTGTTCCTATTTCAACTTCGAGACCTCCCTTTTGGAGATATGATAGAGCCTTGAACCGTTATTTCATAAATATGCATCAGTTGAATGAACAGAAGATTCGGGATATCGTAAATTGGATTAATCTGAAACGTATAGAGATGTTCATAGGCTATCCATCTATTATGACCACATTTGCGAATGAGTTGATGAATGTGGGTATGGCTTTGGATTTTCCTCCTAAACACATATTCACGGGAGCTGAGAAATTGTATGAGAATCAGAAAAGTATTTTACAGACTGTTTTTAAAGATGTACAGATCCATGAGCTGTATAGTTTTTCTGAGCAAGCCGCTATCGCTACCCATTGTACCCACTCGGTTTATCACGAGGATTTCGAGATTGGTCATATGGAATTGGATCAAGCTGTTCCCGTAGAGAATGGGAGGCAGGGTGAGATTTTGGCTACCGGGTTCGCTAATCTTGGTATGCCTTTTATCCGTTATCAAAATGGGGATACGGCAGTGTTCTCCGACCGGGAATGTGGATGTGGATTACATAGCCAAATTATAGAAGATATTGTTGGTCGCAATGAAGACTATATAGTTACACCAGAGGGGCTTCACATTCAGCGTCTGGATTATATTTTCAAAGATACGTCAGAGGTGAAGGAGTGTCAAGTAGTCCAAAAAGTATTTGGTGAAATGATTTTACGTATTGTGAGAAGGAATTCCTATAGTGTGGCTACGGAGAAGAAATTGTTGGTAAATATATCTCAATGGATAAGCCCTACCATAAAGGTGAAATTTGAGTATGTGGATGAGATTCCCCGTACAAAAGCAGGGAAGTTTAAGGCAGTTGTCTCTGAATTGAAAAAATAATCATGTTGATTTATGAATAAACTAGAATCTACCATCTATAACCTCGTCCGTAAAAATCCAGCCTTAAAGCAGTTCGTGCGGAATATGTATCAAGGCATATTTGATTTGCTGCCAAGGAAGAAGGAGTATTTCGCCTCTCCCTATCAATACCGGGAAGGCTTCTTTTTTGGATTTCACGATGTCACGCCTTTTTCTTTTGATGAGACCAAGCTATTGGCGAATCAAAATAGGTTGGATTTACGTATGCCTTTACCGTCTGATGGACTGGATGTCGGATATTTTGATTTGGAACAAGGCACTATAAAAGACTTTCATAGAGTGGATACTTCTTACGCATGGAATTATCATAAAGGATGCAGGCTGCAATGGTTGGATAAGAACCGGATGATTTATAATACGGCGATAGCGAATCGGCTTGTGTCTAAGATTCATGATTTATCGACAGGGGAATACCAAGTAATAGACTGCCCGATTGATGCGGTCTATCAAGATGAGCAAAGATCTTTGGCTTCTTCTTTTAGTTATGAGCGCTTGGAGCGTTGTATGCCCGGGTATGGTTATCCTTATCGGGATGGAGGGAAATTGGATGATCCGGCACCTAAAGATAGCGGTTTGTTCTTGGTGGATTTAAAGGAGAATACTTCAGAGTTGCTTATCTCTTTGTCTGAATTGGCACAGATGGAAGATGAATCCTATAGGCAGGGCTATATGCATTTTGTAACCCATTCGGAGTTCTCGAAAGACGGTCGGTATCTTTCTTTCTTATACCGGAAAATACCAATCGATGGGGATTATATGAGGCGGCATACCAAGATCATGGTTTATGATTTGCGTGATCGGCGACTTATTACCTTACCTACTCAAGAGTCCGGTTCTCATTATGTATGGAATAACAGGAATCAATTGATAGCGTCTTGCATTATAAATGGTAACAGTTGTCATGTATTGTATGACATGAAAGATGTAGATCATTATCAAATAATAGCAGGGGATGTGTTGAATTCGGATGGTCATCAGTCCTTTATCTCGGATACGTCTTTTGTGGCGGATACTTATCCGGATAAATATAGGATGGCAAAAATCTATAAGGCTGATATCAATACTCAAAGTGCGGATTTGTTGCTAAGTATCTATTCTCCCAAAGAGTTTCAAACGAAAGATTTTAAATGCCATATAGCTTGCGATTTACATCCCAGAGTATCCCCTTCTGGAAAGTACCTATGCTTTGATTCGCCTCGTACTGGAAAACGGGGGTTGTATATAATGCCATTGTTGGTACCGGCTATGTAGGCAAGGTGTCTTATACGATAAAAATCAAGAAGAATATTTGTGGCCTAGCTAAAAGTAAGTATATTTGTGGTGGTAACTATCGTGCGATGGCTGTAAATCAATATGATCGATCGTATGATAATATGTTTATTTTGTACAACAATGAGGAAGGACGATATATTATATTCTCTTAGGGCTTTGATAAAGCAAGTGATGCCAGCTGGAACAAAGGTTTTTTTGTTTGGTTCGCAAGCCCGTGGAGATGTCCATGATGAATCGGATTGGGATATTCTAATATTGTTGGACAAGGAAAAGATAACCTCTGCGGATTTTGATACCTATGCCTATCCTTTAATCGACCTAGGATGGCAATTTGGCGAATATTTTAGCACTAAGTTATATACCTTTACTGAATGGATGAAACGTAAAGGTACTCCTTTTTTCAAGAATGTGGAATTAGATGGTATAGAACTATGAATCTAACAGATGAAGAACGGGAAGCCCTTGTTATAGCAAGAAAGGCTAGAGCTTTTGATACTTGGGAGGAAACCAAAGGGATCGTAGAGTGTGGTTATTGGCATGCGGCCGCTAATAGAATGTATTATGCTTGTTATTATATGACCACGGCACTGTTAATTAAAAATGGCTTTCAGGCTTCTACGCATTCAGGAGTGATTCGTTTATTAGGTCTTCATTTTGTAAGTACAGGAATAATCAGTAAAGACTTGGGACGTTTTTATAGTAAACTATTTGAGTTGAGACAAAGTGGGGATTATGATGATTGGATTGTGATCGATGCCAATGAGATTCTTCCCTTGATGGATTCTGTTGATAATTATTTGAATACCTTGCTTTCGTTGATAGAGGGAAAAGCATGAGGCTATCCTTGTCTTCTTTGCCGTAAATAGTTTAAAAAATTGAATATCGCATATCATTTGGCTTGGTATGCGTAATATACGTATACCAAAACTTGACTTCTCTATAGATTTCCTGAAATATATAATCTTATAACTTATGAATATCGCAATTATCGGCACCGGCTACGTAGGCCTGGTGTCCGGGACTTGTTTTGCCGAGATGGGGGTTGATGTCACTTGCGTGGATGTCAACCGGGAGAAAATAAATGGCTTGTTGGAGGGGAATATCCCGATTTATGAGCCGGGGTTGGAAGAGATGGTATTGCGTAATTCCAAGGAAGGCAGACTTCATTTTACGACGGATCTGGCCTCTTGTCTGGATAACGTGGATATCGTTTTTAGCGCCGTGGGTACGCCACCGGACGAGGATGGTAGCGCCGACCTGCGTTATGTGTTGGAGGTGGCTCGTACGTTTGGCCAATATATTAAGAAATATACGGTATTGGTAACCAAGAGTACGGTTCCCGTGGGTACGGCACGGAAGGTAAAGGCTGCGATTCAAGAGGAGTTGAGTAAACGTGGGATGGATATCCCCTTTGATGTGGCCTCGAATCCGGAGTTCTTGAAGGAGGGTGCGGCCATCAAGGATTTCATGAGTCCGGACCGGGTAGTGGTCGGTGTGGAGTCGGAGAGGGCGAAGGAGATGATGAGCAAGCTCTATCGTCCGTTTCTCCTGAATAATTTCCGGGTGATCTTTACGGATATTCTCTCGGCGGAGATGATTAAGTATGCGGCAAATTCCATGTTGGCTACTCGTATCTCGTTCATGAATGATATAGCGAATCTTTGCGAGTTGGTTGGCGCTGACGTGAATATGGTCCGGAAGGGGATCGGTTCGGACAGTCGAATCGGTAATAAATTCTTGTATCCGGGATGTGGCTATGGAGGCAGTTGCTTTCCGAAGGATGTGAAGGCTCTTATCAAGACGGCGGAAAAGAATGGTTATCCGATGGGAGTGCTAAAGGCCGTGGAGGAGGTGAATGAACGTCAGAAGACGATCCTTTATACGAAGCTTAGAAAACATTTTGACTCTTTGGAGGGGAGAACGATCGCTCTCTGGGGCTTGTCTTTCAAGCCGGAGACGGATGATATGCGTGAGGCTACCTCTTTGGTGATGATTGATCTTTTACGGAAAGCGGGTGCCGTGGTCAAGGTATTTGATCCTGTGGCGATAGGCGAGTGCAAACGTAGAGTTGCTGATCGGGTTGTTTACGCGAAGGATATGTATGAGGCGGTAATCGATGCAGACGCATTGTTGTTGTTGACCGAGTGGAAACAGTTTCGCTTGCCAAGTTGGGCCGTGATCAAGAAAGTAATGAGGCAACCTTTGCTGCTGGATGGTCGCAATATCTATGACGCGAAGGAATTGGGTGAGCTAGGCTTTACCTATGAATGCATCGGAAAATAGTTATGGATAATTTCGGTTTGGTCTCCATTATTACTCCTTCTTATAATTCTTCGTCTTTTATAGCGGAAACCATTGAGTCGATTCTTTCTCAGACTTATCTTAATTGGGAACTGTTGATTACCGACGATTGCTCTACGGATCGTTCTGTTGAGATCATAGAGCGGTATATTCAAAGGGATTCCCGTATTAAGTTGTTCCGGTTAGAAAAGAATTGTGGGGCGGGTGTTTGCCGGAATCGCTCTATCTCGGAGGCCAAAGGACGATTTATCGCTTTTTGCGATAGTGATGATCGATGGCGTCCGGAGAAGCTGGAGAAACAGTTGGCTTTTATGCGAGAGAAGGATTGTGCCTTATCTTATACCTCGTATATGACTTGCGACGAGAGTGGCAAGATTTCCAGCATTGTTATCGGAAAAAGAAGAGAGACCTATTTTTCTATGCGGTGTGATAATAGAATTGGCTGTCTGACCGCAGTTTATGATACGGAGAAAGTGGGAAAAGTATTTATGCCGGAATTACGTAAGCGGCAAGATTGGGGATTATGGCTTACCATACTCAGGCGTTGTGAGGTCGCTTACGGCTTGAAAGAGCCGTTGGCGATTTACCGGATTCACTCAAATTCGATCTCAAGGAATAAGGGGGCTCTTATGAAGTATAATATAAGTGTTTATAAAACGGTTCTCGGATACTCCCCGATGGCTTCGTATCTGTATTTCTTTATTCTGTTTTTACCTTCTTATTTTTCTAAGAAAGTATTCTTGAGGTTAGTAAATAGATAATTTGGAAACAGCTTTATTCGATATAACACGGCCTTGTCATGACTGACTTGTGCCGTGTTTTTTTATTTACTTGATCATTGCAATGATATTCTTCCCAAGTATGATCCCAAGGAAGACCGCTATCAAACCAAGGATATTACTGGCAAGTACATTGAGTAGTGCCATCTTGTATTCTCCGGTACGCATAAGTACCATCGTGTCGAGAGCGAAAGAAGAGAAAGTCGTGAAACCACCGAAAAGACCAGTGAATAGGAAAGCTCTTGTATTGATAGAAAAATTATAGGCTTCCGCTATACTCCAGCAGAAGCCGATTAAAAAGGAGCCAATCACATTGACCGACAAGATACCAAAAGGAAAGGAGTAAAGCATCGATCGTTGCACCCACGTGGAAACTCCGAACCGTAGCGCAGATCCGATAGCTCCTCCTATTATTAAAAGAAAAACCTTTATCATAATTAACCTAGTGTGTTTCCCCCGGGCTAGGTTAAGGCCCGGGGAGATGGTAAATGATTTAGGTTTTCAATTTAATTGGCCGACTCAAACTGTCTCAAGAAACGAACATCGTTTTCCGAGAACATGCGTAAGTCTTTTACTTGGTATTTCAAATTGGTAATACGCTCGATACCCATTCCCAACGCATAGCCTGAATAAACCTTGCTATCGATACCGCAGTTCTCAAGCACGTTCGGGTCTACCATACCGCAACCGAGGATCTCTACCCAACCGGTTCCTTTACAGAAGGGGCAACCCTTACCTCCACAAATGTTGCAGGAGATATCCATCTCGGCGGATGGCTCCGTGAACGGGAAGTAAGAAGGACGCAAGCGAATTTTTGTATCCGGACTGAACATTTCCTTGGCGAAGAACAACAAGGCTTGTTTCAAGTCGGCGAATGAGACATTCTTATCTACATATAACGCTTCTACTTGATGGAAGAAACAGTGAGCACGATAAGAGATAGCCTCATTACGATATACACGTCCCGGACAGATGATACGGATAGGCGGTTCTTGCTTTTCCATTACTCGGGTCTGTACGGAAGAAGTATGTGTGCGAAGCAATACATCCGGGTTATGCTGGATAAAGAACGTATCTTGCATATCGCGGGCAGGATGGTCCTCGGCGAAATTCAAGGAAGAGAAGACATGCCAATCGTCCTCGATTTCCGGTCCCTCAGCGATGCTGAATCCTAACCGTCCGAATATATCGCAAATTTCTTTCTTTACAAGTGATAGAGGATGACGAGTGCCTAGTTCGATCGGGTAAGCCGTACGAGTCAAATCGATATCATCGTTTGCGGTCTGTACATTCTCAAAGCTTTCTTTTAATTCGTTGATCTTGCTCTGGGTTGTTTCCTTTAGTTCGTTCAAGTATTTGCCAACCTCACGTTTTTGATCAGCCGCTACATTACGGAAATCATTCATCAACGCCGATATCTCGCCTTTTTTGCTGAGATACTTTATACGTAAAGCTTCTAGTTCCTCGGCATTTGCCGCTTTCATATTCTCTACTTCTTGAAGCAGAGCCTTAATTTTATCGAGCATTTCTAATCACACTTTGTATTTGTCATGCAAAAGTACGCCTTTCTTTTGAAACCGCAAGGGATTCGTAAGGTTTTTTAGTTAAATGTAAGCGCAGACACTTAGGTGTCTTGTTTTATATATTAAAGTATTTATATATCTTCGCAGCATAATCAAACTATAAATTAATTAATGGAAATAGTCATTATTATTGGCCTTATCTTACTGAATGGAATTCTTGCGATGTCGGAAATCGCCTTGGTCTCGGCCCGGAAGGCTAGGTTGGAAACCGAAGCGAAACGTGGTAATAAATCTGCAGGCACTGCTTTGAAGCTGGCAAATGAGCCGGATAAGTTTCTCTCAACCATCCAGATCGGAATTACTTTGATCGGTATCTTGACAGGTTTGTACTCTGGCGAGGCGTTAGCTCATAATTTCGCTGTTATAATAGCGCAAATACCGGCCCTAGAACCGTATGCGTTGGGGATCGCTAAAACGACGATCGTTATTATCGTGACGTATCTTACACTTATATTCGGAGAGTTGGTACCGAAGCGGATCGGCATGGGGTGTGCCGAGAAGGTCTCTATGTTAGTTGCTAAACCCATGAATTTTCTTTCCTTGATATCCTCTCCTTTTGTTTGGCTACTTTCAAAGAGTACGGCGTTGGCTGTGAAGATGACGGGCGTGGATACGAAAGAGGAAAATAGGGTAACAGAGGAAGAAATCAAGGCGATCGTGAAAGAGGGCTTTGACGGTGGCGAGGTGCAAGAGGTAGAGCAGGACATCGTAGAGCGGGTCTTTAATCTGGGAGACCGTAACGTGGGTTCTATCATGACGCATCGTAGCGAGCTGGTTTGGCTGGATGTGACGGATAGTACGGAGAAGATTCGGGAGAAAGTGGAGGAGAACTTATTTAATATATATCCCGTGGCTTCGGAGAAGTTCGATAATATAGTAGGAGTCGTTTATCTGAAAGATTTGTTCGGAAGGATCGACCAACCGGATTTCTCGATCAACCAAGTACTTCGCCCGGCACAGTTCGTTCCCGAGAACCAGAGCGTATATAATGCATTGGAATCTTTCAAGCAGACACACGTGAAATATGGACTCGTTACGGATGAGTTTGGAGGCATTCAAGGTATCGTAACCTTGAAGGATATTATGGAAGGCTTAATCGGGCAAGTACCGGAAGTCGGAGAGGAGTCCGAGATCATACAACGTGAGGATGGTACTTGGTTGGTGGACGGCCAATATTCTTTCTATGATTTCTTGGAATATTTCGACATGGAGGATTTGTATGCCGAGCATGATTATAATACCTTGAGCGGCTTGATCCTAGAGATATTGGAGCGTGTACCGAAGACGGGTGAGAAATTAAAGTGGCTGGACTTTGAGTTTGAGATCGTAGATATGGATGGCGCCCGGATCGATAAGGTTTTGGTCAAGTACTTGAAAAATGGGTAAAATGTCTTTTTAGAAGAGTACGCCGAGTGAGATACTCATCACGTTCGTTCGCTTGTCAATATTGATATCATAATTAATCTCGGGAACCGGGTTGTTGACTTTCTCGAAATCGGATTCCACTTGATTCAATCCGAACTCATAGACAAAGTCGAAGAATAGCCGTCCGATGCTAACCCCTACGCCCGTAGCGATATTGACTCCGAACGGGGTGTTGTCATTCACGTATTCTACGTGCGTGGTGGAAGACTCTACCGTATAGGCGATCTTATAGTTGTATTTTAATTTGGGGCCGACCATAAGGCTAAGTCCGTAAGGCCCTTTCTTCACTAGGTTATAGCCTACCATTATGGGAACCTCTAAGGAACTGGTTTTCATCATCAAGAGGTCGGTAGTTGCCGATGTATTGGACATCATATTATTTTCCGGCAAACTTTGAGGTATGGAAAAACGGATATTTCCCTCAGAACGATGCCATGAGAAACTAGGCTGGAGGAGGAACCGTTCGATATTGACCCGGCAAAAGACCGCGGCCAGATAACCTACCTTATATTCGATGTCTATATTCTCCGCTTCCTTCCCATTGATGGAAAGGGAGTTTATGACTGGGAAAGTGGCGTTGAATCCCACTTTGGCTCCAAAGTTGAATGCCTTGTCCTCGAAACGCATGAAGCTCTGGGCTTCTGCTAACAGACCGAAAGATAGCAACGCTCCTATAAGGTAGACTTTTTTCATACCGTTATTTTTTCTTTTTCACGGACCAGCCGAATTTACCGACAAATTCACCTAACCCGTAATACTTACCATGCGAGTAAGCCAAAAGATCCGCTTTCTGCATATCAAAAGCCCCTGTCTGTGGGTCTAGATATCGGTCGTCGGCCTGTACGTTTACGACATCAGCGATAAACATATCATGACTTCCGAGAGCGATGACCTCTTTTACCCGGCATTCGATACAAAGCGGAGACTCGTCTATCGTAGGGGCGTTAACGACGGTCGCTTTTCCGGGAGTGAGCTTCATCTCCTCGAATTTATGATGGTCTTTCCCTGAGTTTACCCCGCACCAATCCGTGGCGTAGGCCAGCTCACGATTCGTCAAGTTGATGACGAATTCCATATTCTTCTTCAAGATCGGATAAGAGAATCGTTCCGGACGTACGGATATATAACACATCGCCGGATTCGTACAAATCGTACCTACCCATGCGACTGTTATTATATTGTACTCGGAAGGCTCATTCCCACAACTCACCATTACGGCTGGCAATGGATAGATCATGGTTCCCGGTTTCCAATCGTGCTTCATATAAAATGCAGTTTTTACAATTGCGAGTTGAGAATTGAGAATTAGCTCCATAAAGGTCTTTGACTTTCAATTCTCAATTCTCAACTTTCAATTATTTAATGATAATGTCTTCTTTATTAATCTTACGTTCGCAATAATGACATTTAATGGTTCCCTTCTCCTTGTCGATCACGTGGAAGCGGGAAAGCATCGGCTCATTATTGGTGATACATTTCGGATTGTTACATTTGACCAAGCCAATCAGCTCGTCGGGTAAAGTAACCGTCTTCTTCTCTACAACCTCATAATCACGGATAATGTTCAATATAATATTCGGGGCGATCATGGCGATACGGTTGATCTCGTCCTCCTCGAAAAATTTGTCGGCGATCTTGATCATACCCTTGCATCCCATCTTGTTGCTATGGAAATTATTGCCGATCGTGATCGTATTGTTCATTTTCTCCAGTCCCAGTAAAGAGGCTACCTTGAATAATTGGCTGGGAGGAATATGGTCTATGGCGGTACCGTTCTCTAAAGCGGCTACCTGCAACTCTTTTTTCTTTTCTGCTGACATAAAACTTCGTTTTTATTCGTCGATAGATATACCTAAAACTTCGCAAATGATAGCTTGGCGTGCGAACAGCCCGTTGCGTGCCTGCTGGATGTAATAAGCCTTTGGATTGTCATCTACATCGTAAGCGATCTCGTTCACACGGGGTAGCGGATGTAAGATACGCAGGTTCTCACGGCTGTTTCTCAGCATGTCGTTACGCAGGATATACACGTTCTTTACCCGCTCGTACTCTTCCAAGTCTGTGAAACGCTCACGTTGTACACGGGTCATATAAAGGATATCCGTCTGGTTGATGATATCTTCCGTGAAATCGGTATGCTCCTCGTATTTGAGCCCGTGCTTGTCGCAGAAGTTCTTTTGCTCGTCCGGCATGCGCAGCTCGTTCGGCGCGACGAAGTGGAAGGTCGGATGGAAGTGAGACATTCCCACGATCAAGGAGTGAACCGTACGGCCATACTTCAAATCGCCGACCATCGTGATGGTGAGGTTATCCAGTTTGCCTTGTGTCTTGCGGATGGAATACAGGTCCAGCATGGTTTGCGAGGGATGTTGGTTCGCCCCGTCACCAGCGTTGATGATAGGGACATCCGTCACCTCAGAAGCATAGCGGGCAGCTCCTTCCAGATGATGTCTCATAATGATCAAGTCCACGTAATTGCTTACCATCAAGATCGTATCTTTCAAGGTCTCGCCCTTGGAGGAACTAGTCGTGGAAGCGTCCGAGAAACCGATCACCCGTCCACCTAAACGGTTTACGGCTGTCTCGAAACTCAGTCTCGTACGTGTAGAGGGCTCGAAGAACAGGGTGGCGGCGACTTTGCCTTCCAGTAATTTCCGGTTCGGATTTTCCTCAAACTTCCTTGCGTTATCCAGAATACGAAGAATGTCCTCTTTGGAACATTGATCGATAGAAACTAAACTTTTACTTTTCATAGGTTGTGTATATTCTGTCTTATGTACGCGAATGTATAAAAAAAGCGGAGACCGAAGGGCCTCCGCTTTATATTTTATTTTAAGAAATCAACTAGACTTGCCGGAAGATAGAATGTGTTATTTTTATCGACATAAACGACGACAGAGTTTAACCGTATCTCATCTTGGCCTTTCTTCCCGGACTTCACGATGTTGGAGAACGGGGTGATCGTTAGCTGTTTTTTCTTATCTTTCTTGTTCTTAACGATCAAGGTTGGAGAACCTTTCTCGTCGGCGGCAGGGACGATCTCGCAAGTGTAATCCTCGAATACGTCCGCGTGGCGTGCGAAGTTCTTGCTTGTAAGATCTTCCAAGTTTCCGTGTGTCAATCCGAACAAATTGCATAAGTACTCATTCAGCTCGATGTTCGTATTCATACCTAGGGGTAAGGTTCCTTGCGGATGGTAAGCGGCTAGGAATACTTCCTCGCCCGTATGACCGCCGGTCGTGAAACCGAAGCAAGTGCGGGAAGTGATGATATGCGCCATCAATCCGGTTAACGAGCCACTGTACATGGAGGAATTATCTTCCGGTTTGCGTTGGTCTTCTGGTATCGGGCTGTTCTTGTAGTCCTTGCAATTGTTCAACGCGTTCATCTCTTCCGGAGTCAGCTCGAAGCCGGCGTAGGTGCGGAATACGTTTTGCACTTCTGAGTTAGGAACGCTGTTTACCTTGTTGGCGAAACCCTCGGCTGTCAATTTATACAGGGAGAATTGGTGGAACAATTGGTCTTTCGTCAATTTATCGTAACCTTTACAATCTTTTCTACCTAAGCTGATACCGCTGTTTCCGTGGTCGGGTACGATGACAACGGCAGTCTCGCCATTATTGCGTGCGAACTCCAATGCGGCACCGCAGGCACGATCGAATGCCAAGAAATCGGTAGCCATACCTACCGGGTCATTTCCATGAGCGGCCCAGTCTACCTTACTGCCTTCTACCATTAAGAAGAAGCCATTCGGGTTCTTGGATAATTTGTCGATCGCCTTACGAGTCATTTCCTCGATAGAAGGTTGCTCTTCCGGATTGCGGTCGATATCGTAAGCCATTTCCTTGTTGCCATATAAAGCCCACATCTTCTGATTATTATCGGCACGCATACCTTTCAAGTCATTTTTATAAACATTGTATCCGTTCGCCAATAGATAATCTTCCATATCCTTTGTAAGGATAGAAACTCCACCACCGATAACGACATCGATATCATTATGAACCATCTGCGGAGCGATCCAGTCGTATTTACCACGGTTGTAGCTATGAGCGGAGCAGTCCGCCGGGGTAGCGTGCGGGAATTCGCAAGTGAAAACCAATCCCGTGGCTTTGCCCTGCAACATCTTTCCAGCCTCCAATACGGTGGTAAGCGGTTGGAAGGCACGGGCCGGGTCGGTCGGGTAGATATCGTTATCACCGTCGTTCTCCGGGTAAGTGGATACATAACCCGTACGGCTCGGCTGTCCGGTCATGTAGCATGATGTAGTAGGAGCGGAGTCGCCGATAGGGGCGTTAGAAGAATGCGTACGCACCGTTCCGCACAAATACGGGTCGATGTTCAATTTCGGTTTGCTGGGATCTTGGTACCATTGCAACCAACGGGCGATAGAGATAGTCGCCAATGAGGTTCCGTCCGGGATTAAAAGGATCACGTTCTTGACAGGCTTCACGTTCTCCTTTTCCACGGCATTGGCCGGCATGATGATAATAGCCAGCAAAAGCAGAAAAGCTAATGTTTTTTTCATGTGCTTTAATTTAATAATGTATAACAAATTCTTCTATTAAATCCTAATTTCCAAGTGGGATGATCTCCTCGTTGAACCGTGTCAACTTCTCCACGCCCGTCTCCGTTACAAGGAAACTGTTCTCGATACCCACGGCACCGACACCCGGGATCACGAATTTGGGCTCCAAGGCGAACACCATATTCGGTAAAAGCTCCTCTTTCGAGCGAGGGGTAAGCACAGGTAGCTCATTGATCTGTATACCGATGCCATGTCCTACGAATTTAGCCTGTTGCTCGGTTCCCATAAAGTTAGCCGAAAGACCTTCTTTCTTAGCGATATTCGCCGCTATATTATATAAATCCGAACAAGCGGTTCCCGGGCGGGTAGCGTTTTCTACCTCCTGCTGTATCGTAAGGGCCACTTGATGCGCCCGATAAGCTTCCTCCGTCAGGCGGCCTACGGAGAAGACACGGGTCATGTCCGTCATATAAGCCGTATAATTGCCGGCCATATCCACCATGATAGCGGTACCTTCTTTTAATAAAGTACCGTTAGCGCCCAGCGGACAAGAAGCGTCTATGCCGCCTCCACCCAAAGCGAAATCAAAAGGGGATGGGGTCTCGGCGTTTTCCCCGGCGAGAATACTGCCCATATAGATATCCATATTGGCTCCGAAAGCACGGAAAAGACCGATCGAGCCGTTCTTGCGCATACGTTTCTCGATCTCGTACTGAAACTCCAAGTCTGTCATACCGGGACGGAAACATTCCGGGATCTCGCTATAAGTAGCCTCATGCTTGCGGGCGGCGATACGGAATTGCCCGATCTCCCAAGGGGTTTTTACCCGGCGAAGGTTTCGCATGAAAGCGGTGGCGTTACCGGCCTCCTCCGGTTGGAATACCTTTTGTAAACGGATATATTCATTATAAGTTAACTCATCTGCCTCTAATAAGAGTCTTTTCGGCATCTTAATTCCTCGTTCCGCAAATAAGGTTGGGATGTCTTCCGGCTTACGGATGTATTCCACTTGATGTCCTGAAAGCCCGTTCGGTCGCTTGATCAGGAACCACGGCTCACCGTCTACCGGCAAATAAAAATAACCACTATAGATTTGTCCTGTCGTATAATAAAGATTTACATCTACGGTAAGCAAACAGGCATCCATACCCATCTTTGCCATACCATCTCTCATCCGATCCCATTTTATCTTTAGGTCGTTCTTCAATTCTTCTGAAATCATCTTCCTTTGTATTACTTTTATTTTGTACCGGGCATCAAAGGTAACAAGAATTTACGAGATTTAAGTGGATTTGAGGTGAATAAAGTATTACAAACGCATATATGCGAATATACGGTTGAATAGGGAAATCTTCTTATGAATAAAGATAATCGTATCTGTATCTATTCCTTGATTCTCGTCGTGAATCCTATAAACCACGGCGTGGTCTTTACAGATCATGGCGTGGTTTACAAAGACCACGCCGTGGTTTGTAGAATAGAAGTAGATCCGATATAGAATATATAAGTATTCAGCTGATTATTCTTGCGGAACAGATAGGGTATTCGATACTATTGGACCGGGATCTTGATAACCACCTTCCGGATATTCCCTTGGCCGATACCCGGGGCGTGCCCGTCTTCCGGGAAATAAATGGCGAATTGTCCGGGATAGATTTTCGTATAGGCGGTAGGTTTGTCGATATAAAAGGCGATATCTTGCTCCTCGTTGTATGGAACGGACTCCTCTAGTAATTGATCTCCCGGTTTCCATCCGATTTTCTCTACGCCCAATAAGGGGAATTGGATATCGATAAATTTCTTGTGGGTCTCGATGGCCGCTTCCGACTTCTCCTTTCCGAAGAGGCTGGCGATGCTAACCGTGAAACCAGCGTCCGCTATATCGTATTTACCATCTTCCATTTTTGAAAAATCAGTAGACTTAACATAGTCAAAAGCCTGCTTAAACAGCGGATGGATACATTCGATCCGCTTAGAGTTCTCAAGTGAGTCTAGAATCATATTGTTATTAAGTTTTAGTAATTGGTTTGAAAATTCTTACAAATGTCGGGTATTTCCCTGTTAAATAATAGTCATATTTCTCAAATAAATCTATTAAGTTCCTGGGTTTCTTAACGTACGTAAATACTGTTTCGTAAAGTTTGCAATCTGGTTGCAATCATATTTATCGTATCTTTGTTATTCATTTATATATAACTAAACAGGTGATACGATCTATGAAAGATTTGGAGACAATTATATTACCGGTTCTCGAGATGAGTTGCGCTGTATGTGCCAATAACGTAGAGAATACGGTGAAGGGACTTCCCGGCGTGGAAGAGGCATCGGTGAATTTCGCGGCGAATACGCTTTCCGTCAAATACCATCCATCCTTGATTACTCCTCAGAAAATGAGAGAGGCCGTGCAGGAGGCCGGATACGATTTGGTCGTGGAGGTAGAGGATCCGACGGCGGTACAGGAAGAGATGGCACGAGAGCATTACCGGAAGCTACGCCGGAATACGATCGGGGCGTGGGTACTTTCCATTCCGCTGGCCCTGCTGGGAATGGTGTTTATGCATACGCCCGGCGGTAACTGGATCATGATGGCACTGGCCTTGGTGATTATGATCGTGTTCGGGCGGTCGTTCTACGTGAACGGCGTGCGCCATGCGTTGCACGGTAGCGCCAATATGGATACATTGGTGGCGTTGAGTACCTCGATCGCTTTCCTGTTCAGTTTCTTCAATACCGTATATCCGCGGTTCTGGTATGAGAAAGGATTGGAGCCGCATGTTTATTATGAGGCATCCGGCGTGATCATAGCGTTCGTTCTGTTGGGTAAACTTCTGGAGGAGCGGGCGAAGAACAGCACTTCTTCCGCTATCAAGAGCTTGATGGGATTGCAGCCTAAAACCGCCCGTCGTGTGCGAGATGGTCAGGAGGAAGAGGTCTCTATCTCGTTCTTGCGGGTGGGAGATCTTGTCAGTGTCCGTCCCGGTGAGAAGATCCCGGTGGACGGCACGGTGTCTCAAGGTTCCTCTTCCGTGGATGAGAGCATGTTGAGTGGCGAGCCGATTCCTGTCGTGAAATCACAAGGCGACCGGGTCTTGGCCGGGACGATCAACCAAAAGGGCGCTTTCTTGATGGAGGCGACCGGAGTGGGGAGCGCTACCGTATTATCACAAATCGTACAGATGGTACAAGCCGCTCAAGGAAGTAAGGCGCCCGTGCAGCGTATCGTTGATAAAATAAGTGGTATATTTGTACCGATCGTTGTCGGATTGGCGATACTTACTTTTATCGTCTGGCTGGTAGTAGGAGGAAGCGGGTACTTCTCGTACGCTCTCTTATCGGCGGTATCGGTATTGGTGATCGCTTGCCCTTGCGCGTTGGGACTTGCTACGCCAACTGCCTTGATGGTCGGGATGGGTAAAGGCGCCGAGCATCATATATTGATCAAAGACGCTTTTGCCTTGGAAAACCTTTGTAAGGTGGATACCGTCGTGCTGGATAAGACCGGGACCTTGACCGAGGGCGTGCCCGAGGTGACAGACTCTTTCTGGATATCGGAGGCGAGCCGGGATATGCTGGATATCCTTTATACCGCCGAGATGAAGTCTGAGCATCCTTTGGCGTCCGCTATCCTCTCATGGTTGAAAGGAACGGAGGCTGCGGAGATCGACGCTGATAGTTTCGAGAGCGTAACGGGGCGTGGTATCCAAATGCAGGTACATGGCGTGACGTATTGGGTAGGAAGCAAAGGCTTTTTGGAAACCTTCAAGGCGATGGTTCCGCCCGAGGCTGGGCGGGAAATCATCCGGTGGGAAGAGGATGGCAAGAGTATCGTTTATTATGGTTGGGAATCGGAATTGCTTGCGGTCATGGCTATTTCGGATCGGTTGAAACCTACGTCGGGAGAGGCGGTAGAGGCCTTGAAAGAAATGGGTATCGAGGTTCATTTATTGACCGGCGATGGGAAACGGACCGCCGAGACCGTTGCGGCCATGCTGGATATCCGTCATTATAAGGCGGATGTCTTGCCGAGCGATAAGGAGGAGTATATCCGTTCCTTGCAAGCCGCCGGAAGGAAAGTGGCTATGGTGGGGGATGGTATCAACGACTCGCAAGCCTTGGCCCGTGCGGATGTGAGCATTGCGATGGGTAAGGGAACGGATATCGCCATGGATGTGGCGATGGTCACGTTGATTACTTCGGATTTGATGTTATTGCCGGATGCGATCCGCTTGTCGAAACGTACGGTTCGCTCGATCCACCAGAATTTATTCTGGGCATTTATCTATAACTTGATCGGAATCCCATTGGCGGCGGGGGTCTTATTCCCGGTGAACGGATTGTTACTGAACCCGATGTTGGCGAGTGCTGCGATGGCTTTCAGTTCCGTGTCGGTGGTATTAAATAGCTTACGGTTGAAATGGAGTAAACTTTAAATAATAAGTAGAGATATGGCAACATTAAAATTTAAGACAAACGCTAAATGTGGCGGATGCGTGGCGGCTATCGGCGCTAAATTGAATAAATTAGTAAAAGAGGACGCATGGTCGATCGACTTGAAATCCCCGGATAAAACATTGACTATAACAACCGATCTTCCGGCGGAGACAATTCTTTCCGCCGTATCGGAGGCCGGTTTCAAGGCTAGCGCCTTGTAGTCGTAGCGATCGGATGGATGAGAAAACAAAGACAGACTCATGGTGAGGAAGTAGCGAATGTGCTTACGCATGGTGCGGGCATGTTGTTCGGCTTAACGGCGATTGTCGTCTTGATGATCGCCGGGATTCGTACAGGTGATCCGTGGGTGATCGGTAGTTTCGCCGTTTATGCGTTGTGCATGACTTCCTCGTATGTGACCTCTACCTTTTACCACGCCGCTTCCGATCCCAAGCGGAAATGCCAGTTGCGCCGTTGGGATCATAGCGCTATTTATTTGCATATCGCGGGTACTTATACGCCATTTACCTTGGTGGCTCTCCGCGACGAGGGTTTCTGGGGCTGGGGATTATTTATTACGGTTTGGCTGGCAGCGGTTATCGGCGTATGGTTTAGCTTCCGTCGGATGAAGAAAAAGGATAATCTGAAAACGGTTTGTTATCTGCTGATGAGCTGGGTGGTGATTATCGCTTTCAAACCATTGATCGATGTTTTCCAGCGTACGGATTCGATGTATGTCTTATATTGGTTGATCGGAGGAGGCTTGTTCTATTCCTTAGGAACGATTTTTTTCTTTCTGGATAAATATAAATATATGCATTCCGCATGGCATTTATTCGTTCTCGGGGGAACGGTTTGCCATTTTATAGCGATCTATAATTTGGTGTAAGGAAAAATAAAGAAGCCGGAACTGTGTTTAGCGGTTCCGGCTTCTTTTATTCTTGTTCTTCCGGATGTTGTTTCTTGTATTTATAATCCGCTAAAATCAACCCCATTGAAAAGCAAGGAAGGGATTCGCCAGCTGGAGGATAGGCGGGGGTCGTTTCCGACTTCCGCTAGGTTACTCCATAGGGAGAGCATATTACCCGTGGCGTTCATCTCGGAGATCGGTTGGGATAGCTTGCCTCTCTCGATCAAGAAACCTTCCACACCATACGAGAAATCGCCGGTCGTGCTATTGCAGTTTCCACCGTTGAAGCCGGTCACCAATATACCTTTGTCGATAGAGGCGATCAATCCGTCCAGATCCTTATCACCATTCCGCATGGTAAGAATCGAGGGAGAGCCGATCGTTTGTTCCATGCCCATCTTGTTGGCGGAATACGTATCGATATAATACGTTTTCAATATACCCTGCTCGAATACCGGAAGACGTTTCGTGGCAACACCCTCGCTATCGAAATAACGTGCGCCGGAAGCCTTTACCAAATGAGGCTCATCTATCAAGGTCATCTTGTCGCTCGCTACCTTTTGGTCGATCTTATCCAACAAGAAAGAGTTCTTTTGCTGGATGGAGGAACCATAAATGGCTCCGATTACTGGAGAAAGCAGACGACTGGAGTTCATGTTATCCACGATCATGGTATATTTACCGGACGCCACTTTCCGCTGTCCCAGTTTTCGAAGCACCCGTTCCAGCGCTTTCGTACCGATACCGGTCTTCACCAGCTCGTCATAATACAAGGAAGAGTCGTACCAATAAGACTCGGGACGGGCGTCACCCTCCCCACGGATGCTGACACTCCCCACCAAGCCATAAGAGGAACCAGAAGCCTCGCCTTCGAAACCGTTGCTGGCTACCATGTACTTAAAGTCCTTTTCGTCGCTGTAGGAAGCGTTGGCGGAGATGATCCGGTCGTCCTTGCCCATGATTTCCTCACAGACGCTCATGGCCAACGCTACCTTGTCGTCCGGTTGCACGGAGTCGAAATTCGGGTCGACCAATCGCAAGTCCGCCGCCCCACCTTTATAATACAAGGAAGCGTCCGGCAGCGTGCGAGCCTTGTCCTCGGCGAGGAAACGAGTGGCGGAGATACCATCCTTGATGAACTTCTCCAGCTCTTTCTTATCCAAGCGATTGGTAGAGTAGGAGCCGTAACGGCCGTCCACGAACAAATGAACCACCATGCTGTTCTCGGACGCCTGTTGCAGACGGTCTATTTTCATATCCCGTATCTCAAACGAACTGCTGGAACCATTGTAAAGCGTGACACGTGAAGACTGACAACCATTCTTCAAGGCATATTCCATGGCCCATTGAGCCAATTTCTTATTTTCGTTTGTTATCATATTAGTTTTCTCCTCCTACTGTAAGTTTGCTGACTAAGGCCGACGGCATACCGCAGGTTACCGGGCAAGACTGTCCATCCTTACCGCAGGTCCATGTGCCGTTATCCATTTTATAATTATTACCCACCATCGTGATATCCGCCAACGCTTTCGGGCCGTTACCGATGATATTGATATCCTTGATAGGTTGGGTGAGCTTGCCGTTCTCGATCAAGTAACCATCCTTCACGAAGAAGGTAAAATCGCCTGCGCCAATCTGTACCTGCCCGTTCGTGAAGTTGGCGGCATAGATACCTTTCTTTACGGTAGAGATGATCTCCTCTTCCGTCACGTTGCCCGCTTCCATATAAGTGGCACGCATACGGGGGATAGGCGTCTGACGGAAAGACTCCCGGCGGCCATTGCCCGTAGAGGGGATGCCGTAATGTTTTGCGCTGATACGATCGTGCAGATAACTGGTCAAGACTCCCTCCCGTACGATATAGGTTTTTTGTCCGTCCACACCCTCGTCATCGATATTGACCGAGCCCCGGTTGAAAGGAATCGTGCCGTCGTCCACCACGTTGATATGCTCGTTGCAAACTTTCTTGTTCAGCTGATCGGAGAAAATAGAGGTGTTCTTACGGTTGAAATCCGCCTCGAAAGCATGGCCGATCGCCTCGTGCAATAAGATGCCAGAGCCACCGGCACCCATGACAACAGGCATTTCCCCGCCTTTTGGCTTGATCGCCTGAAATAAGATAGAGGTCTTATCCACTGCCTCTTGGGCAAGCTCGTTGATCAGGTCGTCCGTCAGGAATTCCGCTCCCATACGAAAAGCCCGTGCGGCGTACGAGTTCTCGATCTTCCCGTTATCCTCCATGATGCAGACGGCGCTCAAGGCGCTCATCGGGCGATAATCGTAATAAATCTGCCCTTCCGAGTTACAGAATAAGATATGAGAGGTCGTGTCTCCCAAAGAGGCCATCACCTTGGTGACCCGCTTGTCCTTTGCGAATATCTGATCGTTCAGTTTCTGCAAGAAAGGCATCTTGTCATTAATGGCTATCTCGTCCCAAGGTGTTTGTACGTTATAGAAATTGTTCGTACACGCTTTTTCCGTCAGGTTTATTGCGGTGGTGTTCGCCGATCCGGTGGCGATCCGTGCGGCCGTGCGAGCCGCCTTCAGCATCTCGTCTAAGGTAACGTTCTCTACGTAGGCGTATCCCGTTTGGTCACCAGCCAAGACTCGTACGCCCATCCCAAAATCGATGTTGGATGAGGCACGGTTTACGGCACCATCCTGCAACCCCACGTTGTTCCTGTATGAATGCTCGAAAAACAAATCGGCATAATCCCCGCCTTTCTCCAAGGCTGCCGCCAATACCTTCCTCAAATCCCCCTCACTCACCTTGAAATAATTCATAGCGAATGAAATACCGGCTGCTTTATCCCCCTCACTACCGGTGCAACTTCCTAGTAAGGAAGGAGCCGCTAATGTTCCAAGCATAACCATACCTCCTGTTTTAATGAAATCACGTCTGTTAATATTCATGTTGTTGTTGTTTAGCCCAATCCATCACGTTTGCGGGTGGACGTTGATTCAATAATTCTTTTTTCATAAAGTCCATGTAAGGAGCTACATGCTTGAAGAATTTCTTGTATCCCTTACATAGATAATTTAGTCCCGGCTCTCCATTCGGCGTATGGAGAAACCGGTTTTTCGGGCACTCTCCATGGCAAGCGAAAAGATATTCGCATTCCTTGCATTGCGTAGGGAGCTTATCTTCTTTATCCGTTCCAAACTTTTGTTGTACCGGACTGTACATCATCTCCGTTAATGTCTTTGTTTGGATATTCCCGAGTTTGTATTCCGGGAATACGAAATGGTCGCAAGCATATACGTCGCCATTGAACTCCATTACCCCGGCGTGACCGCAATGGCGAGCCAAGGAGCAGACCCCGGGTTGTTCGCCTACCCAGTTCGCCAAGGTGGAATCGAATAATTGGATGTAGAACTTGCCGACATCCTCTTTTAGCCACTCGTCGAACAAGGCGCAAAGGAAATCCCCCCATTTCTCGCTATCTACCGAGAACGGAGCTAGCTCGATCGCTGCGTCTTGCTCCTCGGGAGAAGATAGCTTGGTGCCTTCCTTGTGCCGGCCGATACGCTCCACGATCGGGGCGAATTGGATGAAACGGCAATCCAGTTCCTTGAAGAAATTATAGAATTCCAGCGGATAATCCACGTTATAATCATTCACGACGGCCATGGCGTTATACTCTACCCCATGTTTTTTCAGCAACTCGATTCCCTTCATCACCTTATAGAAAGAGGGGAGTCCCTGCCGGTTCCTACGGTATTCGTCGTGGAACTCTTGTGGGCCATCGATAGATACACCCACCAAGAAATTATTTTCCTTGAAAAATTGGCACCACTCATCATTCAATAGGGTACCATTGGTTTGGATACAGTTATCTATTTGCCGTCCTCCCGCATACTTACGCTGCAACTCCAAGGCTTTTTTATAGAAGCTGATCGGCCGCATCAGCGTCTCGCCTCCATGCCATGTAAACAAGACTTCTTGCATGGTTTGGCATTCCATGTATTCCTTGATGAACTTCTCGAGTATCTGATCTGTCATGATGTGATTCTTTACATCCGGATAGAACTTGCTTTTCTCAAGGTAATAACAATACTCGCATGCCAAATTACAAACAGAACCAATCGGTTTCAACATGATGTAGACCGGCTTAGCGAAAGGGGAAATATAGGAACTATTCATGGTATATTATTAGATGTTACATTTCTATTTCAACTCGAACTCGCTAAGTACAATTTTTTGTTTTAGTTCGCTGAACGTTTGATCGGACTTAGTCAGTGTACGGAAGGTATATTTATCCCCGTATGTGGAAAGTACCTTTTCCATCTCATTTTCTCCGATCAAGAAATAACCTTTGGCGGGTGTTTCTTTATCGAAGTCATGGAAGATATTTCCCATATAGAAGTTTAACCCGTACAGATTCCGATAAATCCGAAGGTTATTTACGACATATACATTCTTTTTATTCAATGGATATTCTTTCAGGATACGTTCAGCGAAAACACGGCAAGAATCCCCTTCACGAATACCTCTCATAATGACACCATCAATTAATAAATTAACCGAGAATGTCAAGGCTATCGTAGCGTAGAGAATCTTGATATTTATTTTCTTGAACATCTGGTAATAGACCGTTCCTAATATCAATAGATTTATGAAGATAATACAGATCGTAAGCGTGCTGGGATGAACCAATACTTTTGATACCATTCGTACCATGTCCAAGGTCGATGCGTTTTGTGTATATTGACCGACGATACCAACAGGATCAATAATACCGAATACCGTAAGCAAGATCGCTATCATGACGACACTTACTACGGAAGCTAAAAAGGCAGCGAATACCCGAGTTACTTTCGTACGGTATTCTGTAATATATAAGGCATACTGAGCCAAGAACAAGGCAATGAACGGATAAGCCGGCATTAAATATACGCTTCGTTTACTGGAAGGGATCGAATAGAAGAAAAGGATGCCGATTAAAGCAACCAAACTAAATAAACGAACTTTTTCCATGGAGCGGATACGTTTCCACGTATTCTTTAAGATCTCTTTAATAGGTTGCTCAGGCTTGCTAAGTTTCAGCCCGAATAAAGAGAAGAAAAAGAAAATAGTCCAAGGTATAAAGCCTGCCGCCAACGTCATGAAATTGTACCAAACACCATTCTCATGCCCCAGATCATAGGAAATTTCAGGAGTGTTTAGGTGTAAGAAACGAGCGAAATTCTCCGCTAATACGACATTAAGGAACTCATCTCCCCCCTGCTTCCATGCGGCGGTATACCACAACATCGGTAGGAATAAAGAGGAAATTCCCGCATATAATAAAGTCTTGAATATGGTGAGATAACTGTATTGACCTAACATTAATAGATAAATGCCGAATACGAATAGGGGCAATACTACGCCTACCGGTCCTTTGGTCAGAACGGCGCATCCTAATAATAAAGGTATGAATATGGGAAGTCCTTTCAGCTCTAATTTATCTTCCCATCGATATAGCTGGAAAAGCCCTATGACGATGAAAGTAGTGAGCAACATATCCACCCGAGTCGTCATGGCCGCCCGATGTATCTCTACGCAGGTGACCAATAGGAGGGTCGCTATGAATGCCTCCTGAAACTTTACGATTCGTTTACCGAAAAAGACCAATACGAACCCGATCAAGGTAATAAAGGCTAAAGCCGATGGCAAGCGGGAGGTGAACTCGGAAACATATCCCTGTGGATAGGAGAAAGCAGCCATTAACCAATGCGCCATCGGTGGCTTAAAAGCGAACTCGTTGGCGTAGGATTGTGGCAAGACCCAATTGCCCGTCTCGAGCATGGAGATCGCTACGGCCGCTTCCCGGGGTTCCCCTTTGGTGGAGAAGTCGCCGAGGCCGATCCAAGGTAACACAGATATAATACAGATTACTACCATCATGGTTACCGGCTTTTGCAAGTAAAGATATTGAAGTGTAGGTGTACGCATATGACAATTAATATATAGGGCTTTGGCCCATTAATGTTATAAAACAGTTTGCAAAAGAACAATTTTTTATGGACTTTCCCCGCATTTTTAGAAACTTTTTATGTGCCCAATGAATGTTTGATAGCCTTTCGTATCGCTTCCGCATCCTCCTTGTTTTCCTTTAATATGGAGAGAATCAGGTTTAAATAACTCTCTTTGTTACTGATACCGCAGATCGCGCATAGGCGGCTCTGTGGTAACATCCCTTTTTGATTATAAACACGGAGGATGCTTTTGTAGTTCTCCGTCTCTATATAAGACTCGAACTCTTCTTTTATGTTTTTGTATATTTCTTCCACATGGATGTTCAGACGGATACTCTCTACATGTTCGGTTAATTGCTCCACCGTCGTTATCTTGCGATCAACGGTAGTCTCCAGTTTTTTACGGACTTGATGTTTGGCATGAAGGATTACTTGCGAGTCCAGTTCTTTTTGGAAAAGACGTACTACGTTTTCTTTCACTTGCTTGAAAACATCGTCCGGATCTTTCATCAACCGTTTGGCGACCGTCTTGATCACATCCTCTATCATCAATAGGTTCTCCACTTCCGCTACGTCCGGTACATAAATATGTTGTTCCCGTAGATAGTTTATTTCTCCTTGTGTACGCCTATCACGATCTACGATACCTTTGCTATCTAATGTATGGAAGTCTTTCAGTTGGCCGAACGCTTTGGTTGTCTCGATTACTTTTTGGCAACCACCCATCGGTTTCACCAAATAATCGGGGAATATGAAGGGGTAAAGCTTACTGTCGATACTGTTCGTGTCGGTCCCTTCGATAAACAAGATCGGTTTCCGGCTGCCAAGTATTTCCATATATACTTCTTCCGGGAAACTTTCATTACTCTCGATCAACTCGTAATCCCATACGGAATGATCCGCGTCGTAAGAACGAATCCAGATCCGTTTGCTGTCGGAGCGGGAGGTGGCGAAATCAATGTCATGTGTGAGATAAACAAACGTACAGTCCGGACGTATCGCCTCAATCTCGTCCCAAAGCTGGTTCTTTATGGAGTTGTGGAGAAGGGTTTCCGGCTCTTCGATCACGAGCAAGGCGTTCGGGCATGCGCATAATGCGGCCCCAATCAAGTAGAACACCAGTTTCTCGCTATCGCTCATGCGTCCGGCGGTGTAGGAATTTGAATCACGCCCCGTGGATACAAGCTCGATAAATCCCGACTTTCGTATCAGACGATTATGCGGAAACATCTTTTCCCAGATCGCTTGTATAATATCTATCTTGGTGATCGGAGGATCTACTTCGTTATTAGTCTTGCAGGCTTCCTTGAAATTGACTGCCGCCTCGAACTCCTCGCTCTGGAGTTGCAAAATCAGTTTCTCGTATTCAGAAATACGTGGCATGAACAGTCGTTCTTTGATCATAGACTGTAAACGTGCGAATTCATTGGAGGCCGATAATTTAGATTCGTCATCGCTGATGAATAAGGCATGTATACCGGATATTCTTTTCGCTTGACCCGCATATCTCTCCAATAAATCTCTGCCAAAAGAGCTTTTTCCCGCACCGTTCGCTCCGATCACGACTAATATCTTCGTGTCTAGCATGATGGGATGTGTCACATTAACTTTCGTTGGGAGTGTTAGTTCCATACATGTTATTGATTAGGTTTTCAAAGATAAGCTTTTTCTTTGAAAGTTCGCACGAGACCTAAAAAATAAAGTGCCTTTTCCGAAACATCCTTAAAGACGGGAAAGGCACTTTTATTAAAACCTTAGCAGAGTTTTTTCTTATTTGCTCTTCTCCAAGATAACGCGAGCGAGGCGAGCTTGTATTTGCATTAATGTATTAACATCCTCGTTCTCGAAATTGATGTCAGCTACTTTTAAACTTCTTTTGGAAACTACCGGAGCCGATTTAGCAGCCATTAATTCTTGTACTAATTCATCTACTTGCTCTTTGATTTTCTCTGCCTTTTTTGAATAATCTACTGTACGTGCCATAGTTCTTTTGATATTTTATTTTATGAATACTATCGCAAAGATAATTACATTTTTATAATACACATAATAAAACGTAAATATTCTGTGCTATTTTTACGAAAAAGTCCGAGCTGCAATATTTTCGCAGCCCGGACTAGGTAATTATCGAGATGAATGTGTGTTATGCTTTTGTCGTATTCGTCTCGGATACGTCATTTTTTACTTCCCAATGGAACGGTTCGAATTCAGTGTTCGGATCTACCCAAGATGCTTTCTTAGACGCATAGATAATAAACGGTGCCGCAACGACAACAATTACACCGATGAAGAGAACGGCGAACCAAACCGTATTATTTCCTGTAGAAATCTGGCTAGGAGGAATGAAACTTAATACGAACGCTAATAAGGAACCACAGAATCCTAAACCTCCGATTAACCACATCAAGCCATTGCCACCTTTTCCGATACGGAAAGGACGACCTGCCTTTTTCATCTTATAACGTAATGCGATCGCTCCGGAGAACATCAACATATACATTATTAAATATAAGATCACCGTAAGCTGTGATAAGATCTGATAAAAGCTTTGTACGGATGGCATTACCACGAATAATAAGCTAAGAAGTGTAACAGCCGCTCCTTGGATATAAAGGATGTTTTTCTGTACGCCGATCTTATTGGTCTTCTGGAAGAACGGGGGCAGATAACCTGCTTTACCAACTGCGAATATACCTTTGGAAGGACCAGCGACCCATGTCAATACTCCTGCTAATACGCCAAATGCCAAAGCGATAGCGATAATTGGGGATAACCATGAGGCATGAATGTACTTGAAGTAATTGTCGAATCCCACTAATAAACTTTGCGTAAGATTGATGTCTTTCTCTGGGATAATAATACCCAACGCAAAAGTTCCTAGTACGAAGATTACAACGGTGATCAAGGCACCGATAAATACAGCTTTCGGATAGTTTTTAGAAGGATTGTCAACGTCTTTCACGTGAATACCGCCCATTTCCATACCTGCGTAAAAAAGGAAGATACTTGCGGCTAAGACTAAGTTGTCGAATTTACTGAAGTCGGGGAAGAAGTTACTGTGGAAATCCATATTGGAATGCCCGCCAGTCGCTAGGTATACGATACCTAAAATGATGAGTAACGCCGCTGGGATGATAGTACCTACCATACCTCCGATTTTCGCTACTTTTCCAACCCAACTCAATCCCTTTAGTGAGATAAATGTAGCCAGCCAATAAATAATTAACACGATCGCTAATGTGTAGTATTTGTTATTCGCCAGTAGCATATCTTCGGGATGATCCATACCGATGAAGGCGATGGATACGGCTCCAAAAGTTAATACTGTCGGATACCAGATCGTACTTTCAATCCATTGAACCCAGATAGCCAGAAAGCCTAGACGTTTTCCATAGGCCTCACCTACCCAACGGAATACACCACCTTGTTTGTCTTGGAACATTGCCGCTAATTCCGCTGCCACCAAAGAGGTCGGGATTAAGAATACGATTGCCGCGAATAAGTAATAGAAAGCCGAACTTAGTCCGTATACGGCTTCTGCTGGCAGTCCGCGTAAAGATACTACTGCCGTCACGTTCATGATTGCTAGGGTAAACACACCTAGCTTTACTGTCTTGTTGATATTTGCCATAGATTTATGTTTTAAAAATGAGAATTACTTCTCTCGTTTAAGTCTGAGTTTATAACAGCGAATCAAAGAAGATGTTTTGTTTTTGCTACGTAAAACTTGGTTAATTAACACATTTCGCTGTTTAAACAAATGGTATATGAGGTTTGTTGTCATAAACCAAAATGAAAAGGATTATAATTAAATAAATAGTAACGCTTATGAAAATGGCCGTATTTGATTTCGCATTGAGAAAGAAGGGAGTATATGGTGTGTTACATATCATTATACTATTGTTGTCGCTGTTCTTGGTTATCAGTATCTCCATCGATACATTTAAGAATATTCCCTTTTACACGCAAACTTCTTATAAGAAGATTCAATTATGGATCTGTTTGTTTTTTCTTTTCGATTTTGTTTTGGAATTTTTCCTGTCGAAAGATAAATTACGTTATTTGCGAACGCACTTTATTTTCTTGCTCGTAGCGATCCCTTACCAAAATATAATAGAATATTATCATATTATCACCTCACCCGAGCTTAGTTATTTCTTACGTTTCGTTCCTTTGGTACGGGGTGGGTATGCGTTGGCGATCGTGGTGGGATGGTTGTCGTACAATAAGGCGTCGGGCTTGTTTGTCTCTTACTTGACGATGTTGCTGGCCACGGTTTATTTCTCAAGTCTTATATTTTTTGTCTTGGAGCACAAGGTGAACCCGTTGGTGGCTAATTATGGGGACGCTCTATGGTGGGCGTTTATGGATGTGACAACGGTTGGCTCTAACATATCCGCTATTACGGTTACGGGGCGAGTCCTTTCGGTCGTATTGGCTGCTTTGGGCATGATGATGTTTCCAATATTTACGGTATATGTGACAAGCCTTGTCCAAAAAAGTAACGAGGAGAAAAAAAGGTTTTATGAGAACATGCAGGCTCCTTCTCCCCAGCCAGAGGTGAAGGATAAATAGAAACTCTAGTTCCTACAGTGGATACTGCGAGGTCTTCCCGTAGGGAACAAACAGGCTGGAGGAAGTGGCGGAGATTACACTATGATTTGCTGGAAAGTTTGATTGGCTTCTGTTTTTTTCGTATCTTTACGGCCCCTAAAACCAGATAGGTAAAAGATGATAAAAGATAAGCAGGCATTGGAAGGCGGGCGCATATCCATACTTGGCGCACGTGTTCATAATCTGAAGAATATAGATGTAGAGATTCCGAGGAATAAGTTGACGGTGATTACCGGCATGAGTGGTAGCGGCAAGTCCTCATTGGCGTTCGATACGATTTTCGCCGAGGGACAAAGGCGGTATGTGGAGACATTCTCGGCTTACGCCCGGAATTTCTTAGGGAATATGGAGAGACCCGATGTGGATAAGATAACGGGCCTGAGTCCGGTTATCTCCATTGAGCAAAAGACAACCAATAAGAATCCTCGTTCCACTGTCGGTACGACTACCGAGATCTATGACTTTTTCCGTTTGCTTTACGCTAGGGCGGGAGAGGCCTATTCCTATTTGAGCGGGGAGAAGATGGTGAAATATACCGAGGATCAAGTCTTACGGCTGATCTTGGATGAGTACAACGGGAAAAAAACGTATCTCTTGGCTCCGTTGGTCCGTAATCGTAAGGGGCACTATAAGGAACTTTTCGAGCAGATACGTAAAAAAGGATATCTGAACGTCCGTGTCGATGGCGAGTTGAAAGAGATCTTCCATGGGATGAAGCTGGATCGTTATAAGATGCACAGCATCGAGGTAGTGATCGATAAGATGATTGTCTCCGAGGCAGACGAGCGTCGTTTGAAAGAGAGCTTGAAGATCGCCATGAAGCAAGGCGATGGCCTTGTGCTGATACTGGATGCCGAGACTAACGAGGTTCGCCATTATAGTCGTCGCTTGATGGACCCGGTGACCGGATTGTCTTACAGTGAGCCGGCTCCGCATAATTTCTCGTTCAACTCCCCTCAAGGAGCGTGTCCGAAATGTAAAGGCTTAGGACAGGTCAATTTGTTGGATATGGACAAGATCGTTCCCGATCCATCCTTAAGTATATATAGCGGTGGCATCGTCGCTTTGGGTAAGTATAAGAATTCGTTGATATTTTGGCAGATCGAGGCGCTTTGCCAAAAGCATGGCGTGACGATCAAGACGCCTATACGGGATATTCCCGAGGAGGCGATGGACGAGATCATGAATGGTACGGATGAGCGGTTGCAGATCAAGAATGACTCGTTAGGATCGT
Organism: Parabacteroides sp. CT06; assembly: GCF_002257605.1. GTDB lineage: Bacteria > Bacteroidota > Bacteroidia > Bacteroidales > Tannerellaceae > Parabacteroides > Parabacteroides distasonis. The sequence continues at coordinate 1,913,335 of NZ_CP022754.1, forward strand.
CTAACTATTTCTTGTCGTATGAGGGAGTCGCCAAGTATATCTTGATGCAACAGGAGAGCGAGGCATCCGCCTCGGCGCAGAAATGGGCGGGACAATTCATCAAGATGGCCACTTGTCCGGAATGTAACGGCTGGCGGTTGAATAAGGAGGCGTTGAGCTACCGGATAGCGGGAAAGAATATCGCCGAGTTGTCGGCCATGGATATCTCGGAATTATACGAGTGGCTGGAGGGTATCGAGGAGAAGCTGGACCCGAAACAGCTTCGGATCGCTACGGAGATATTGAAGGAGATACGCTCCCGCCTGCGCTTCTTGCTGGATGTGGGATTGGATTATCTTTCCATGAACCGGGGTTCCGCTACCTTGTCTGGTGGCGAGAGCCAGCGTATCCGTTTGGCTACCCAGATCGGAAGCCAATTGGTGAATGTACTTTATATATTGGATGAGCCGAGTATCGGTTTGCACCAGCGGGATAACGTCCGTCTGATTAACTCTTTGAAGCAATTGCGTGATACGGGAAACTCCGTGATCGTCGTGGAGCATGATAAGGATATGATGCTGAGTGCCGATTACGTGGTGGATATGGGGCCTAAAGCGGGCCGTCTGGGTGGTGAGGTCGTCTTTGAGGGAACGCCCAAGGAGATGTTGCGTGTAGATACCTTGACCTCTTCCTATCTGAATGGAAACACGGAGATAGCCGTTCCTGCCGAGCGTCGGAAAGGCAACGGGCAGTTTATTACGATCAAGGGAGCCAGTGGCAATAACCTGAAGCATGTGGACGTGTCTTTTCCCTTGGGTACGCTTATTTGCGTCACGGGTGTGTCGGGTAGCGGAAAGTCTACCTTGATAAATCGCACGCTGCAACCGATCTTGAGCCAGCATTTCTATCACTCGCTGGAAGACCCCTTGGCATACGACGTCATCGAGGGAATCGAGCATGTCGATAAGATCGTGAATGTGGATCAATCTCCGATCGGTCGTTCCCCCCGGAGCAACCCGGCTACCTATACGGGGGTATTCTCGGATATCCGGAATCTGTTCGTGGAACTTCCGGAATCGAAGGTGAGAGGGTATAAACCGGGACGTTTCTCTTTTAACGTATCGGGCGGACGGTGCGAGACCTGTAAGGGAAATGGCTATAAGACGATCGAGATGAATTTCCTACCGGACGTGCTGGTGCCTTGCGAGGATTGTCACGGCAAGCGATATAACCGGGAAACCCTAGAGGTTCGTTTTCGTGGGAAATCAATTGCGGATATCTTGGATATGACGATTAATATGGCAGTGGAGTTCTTCGAGAATATCCCGACGATCTTATCCAAGATCAAGGTCCTGCAAGATGTAGGTCTGGGATATATCAAGTTGGGGCAACCCTCTACTACCTTATCCGGTGGCGAGAGCCAACGTGTCAAGCTGGCTACCGAGCTGGCGAAGCGGGATACGGGAAAGACGCTTTATGTATTGGATGAACCTACCACCGGTCTGCACTTCGAGGATATCCGGGTCTTGCTGGGGGTATTGAACAAGTTGGTGGATAAAGGCAACACGATCATCGTTATCGAACATAACCTCGATGTTATCAAAAGCGCCGATTACTTGATCGATATGGGCCCCGAGGGCGGTCGCCGTGGAGGTAACGTCCTTTTCACAGGGACTCCGGAGGCTTTAGCGAAGAGTGGCGTCGGGTTTACGGCTCCGTTCTTGAAAGAAGAGTTAGATATAGCAAATAAGAAAAAATGAAGAATCCTATACAAATGATCAAGCAGTGCGTGGAGAAGGAGGAACCTTACTTCGTGCTGAGAGGGCAGGACGTATGTGCGTTGGCTGCCATAGAGACCTATTATGAGGAGGTGAGGAATAAGGTGAAAGATCCTTATTTCATCGAGGAGATCGAAGAGATCATGAAAGATTTCCGGGCGTACCGGGAGGAAGTGTCTAACACTAAAATACCGGATTGATTTATGGCAGACGACAGTTACAAGACCATCAAGCAAGTAGCCGAGGGATATTATACCGAGAAGCGCAGCCGCTTTATCTCGTATGCTATCCCCGTGCGTACGGTAGAAGAGGTGAAGGAGCAACTGGAGAAATACCGTAAACAATATTATGATGCCCGCCATGTATGCTGGGCGTATATGTTAGGTCCAGAGCGGCAGACGTTCCGGGCCAACGATGACGGGGAGCCTTCTTCCACGGCCGGGAAACCGATCCTCGGACAGATCAACTCGAATGAGCTGACCGATTTATTGATTGTCGTAGTACGTTACTTTGGTGGAATCGAGTTAGGAACCAGCGGGCTGATCGTCGCTTATCGCACGGCCGCCGCCGAGGCTATCGCCGCCGCAGAGATCGAGGAACGTACGGTAGACGAGGACATCACGGTCGTTTTCGAATACCCATACCTGAACGGGATCATGCGTATCGTAAAAGAGGATAACCCCGCTATCATCTCACAGAAGTTCGAGATGGATTGCGAGATGACGCTTCGTATCCGTAAAGGGGAGGCCGAACGCCTCAAGAATCGCTTGTTAAAGGTTGAGACCGCTTATCTAAAAGAGTAGCAAGCGATCAACTAATTCAATTTTCAATTGTTTTTTGTAGAGACAAGGCTCATGAGGAACCCTGCCCCTGCATTTTATTGTGTAAATATTAATATAGTTTTATCTGAATGAAAAAAGTTCTTTTATTCTCTTTTTTTCTAGTGTTGGGTTTGGTCGTGTCGCAAATGCTTCCCGCTATGGTGGGGGAACAGTATTCGCTGGTAAAGACGATCTCTAATACATTTTTGTTTATTTGCCTTGCGTTTATCATGATTAATGTGGGGCGTGAGTTCGAGATTGATAAGACCCGGTGGAAGTCTTATACCGAAGATTATTTCATAGCGATGGCTACGGCTGCGTTTCCGTGGATATTCGTGGCTTTATATTATATGTTTGTCTTGCTTCCGGGCGATTTATGGGGAAGTTGGGACGCTTGGAAGGAGAACCTGTTGCTAAGCCGGTTCGCCGCGCCTACCTCGGCGGGTATCTTGTTTACGATGTTGGCCGCCGCCGGGCTAAAAGCCTCTTGGGTGTATAAGAAGGTACAGGTATTGGCGATCTTCGACGACTTGGATACGATCCTGTTGATGATCCCGTTGCAAATCATGATGATCGGCTTGCGCTGGCAATTGGGAGTCATTATTCTGGTTGTGGTATTGCTCTTGATTCTGGGTTGGAAGAAAATGGGATATTATAATGTACGTCAAGACTGGAAAGCCATCTTGTTCTATGCTGTCGTGACGTTTGGTATCACGCAAGTGATTTATCTGGTATCGAAACATATGTACGGGGAGGAGGCTAGCATCCATATCGAGGTACTTTTACCTGCGTTTGTCGTAGGTATGATCATGCGGCATAAGCATATCGATACCAAGATCGAGCATCAAGTGTCCGATTTTATCTCTTATCTCTTTATGTTCCTTGTCGGAGTGAGCATGCCGGTGTTTATGGGCGTGGATTTCGCTCAGCAAGCGGCGGAAGTAACTACGGTGACAGGTTCCCAGCCGATGATGTCATGGTCGATGATCGCTTTACACGTCGTAATCGTCTCATTCTTATCCAATATCGGTAAACTATTTCCTTTGTTTTTCTACCGTGACCGGATGAAACGGGAGCGTTTGGCGCTGTCTATCGGTATGTTTACCCGTGGAGAGGTAGGAGCCGGCGTTATTTTCATAGCCTTGGGATATGGATTAGGTGGCCCTATGTTGATAATTTCTGTGTTAACTATTGTGTTTAATTTAATTTTAACTGGTATCTTTGTCATCTGGGTAGAGAAACTCACACGCAGCGCTTATAACCTGGAGCAAGCAGGAAAAGCCAAAGCTGTCAATTAATAGAAAAAACACTTGAAGGTATTTCAAGATGATATCCCGTTTCCCTCTTGGGAGGGAAAGGGAATAGTCATAGTACGATCAATTGTTGAAGACCTTCATCTAACTTATTATTTATGGACCGTACGATTAATGTTATCCTTAAACCGTTGCGTCGCTTCGCTATACAGAAGCCGAACGCTAGTCTTTTATTGTTTGCCGCTACCATCGTTGCTATGGTCTTGGCCAATTCGCCTTGGGCAGATAGGTATCACCAGTTATTAGCTTTTCCAATCGATCTGCAAGCCGGGCAGTTTAACTTCTTCGCGCATCATGGCGAGACTATGTCTATGCTGGCTTTCGTGAACGACGCCCTTATGGCGGTTTTCTTTTTCGTGATCGGTCTGGAGATCAAGCAAGAGGTATTGATCGGTGAGTTGAGTTCCGTGCGGAAGGCGCTATTGCCTATTATCGCCGCCTGTGGTGGAATGATCGTGCCGGTCTTATTTTATATGTTAGTATGTAATACGCCTCCCGAGGTAAACGGGGCGGCTATTCCAATGGCTACGGATATCGCTTTCGCCTTGGCCGTATTGGGCTTGTTGGGGAAGCGGGTGCCGTTGAGCATGCGTATCTTCTTGACCGCCTTGGCTGTGGTGGATGATATTGGAGGTATCATAATTATCGCCCTGTTTTATAGCGGGCATATCGCTTTCGAGCCTTTGTTGATATCCCTGATAGTCCTCGCTTTGTTGTATGTGGGAGGAAAGTTCCGGGTACACAACCGATTGTTTTTCTATATCGGTGGCTTTATCGTTTGGTTGCTATTTCTGGAGTCAGGAATCCATCCGACAATCGCTGGCGTGTTGATCGCCTTTACGGTTCCTGCCCGTCCGGTTGTTAAGCTAGATGATTTCACGTGTGATATGACCGGGTATTTGAATATGCTGGACTATACCGAGGTTCGTCAGTCCCGTAAAGCGGAAGTGCTTACGCCTACACAAATTCAGGTATTGAATAACATCCATACGTTGGCGGATAAAACGATCAGTCCGTTGCAGACCATCGCTGATAAGTTGCATCCTTTGGTAAACTATGTGATACTTCCTTTATTCGCTTTCGTGAATGCCGGTGTGACATTCGGGGATATCCAACCCCAGACATTAGTTAATGTTCCGTTGGCAGTGTTCGTGGGCCTATTTGTAGGAAAGACATTAGGTATATTCTCTTTCTCTTACTTGTTCGCGTGTACGCCATTTGCCTCCATGCCTACAGGCATGAGCAAGCGTAATTTATTTGGAGTATCCATGTTGGGAGGAATCGGTTTCACGGTCGCTTTGTTTATAGCGAATCTTTCCTTTGACGGTAGTACGGCGGCGGGTGCCGATCTCTTGAATCAGGCGAAGCTGGGTGTATTCACGGGATCGTTTATATCCGGTCTTTGCGGTTATCTGGTATTGAAATGGGTTTTACCTAAAGAAAAAGTGGAAACGATCTAAATAAAAAGGCAGTCCGGCAAGGACTGCCTTTTACATTATATTATGCCGTAACTAAAGTTTCGTGAGATCTTGTTGCCATGTAATATATGATTTGATAATTGAGCACGCCTTCTTAAACCTCTTTGGATTTGTTGAATAGCGAGCCGATCCATAATAACAAAATAGCTCCGACCGTAGAGGTTATCAAGCTTCCTAAGATACCACCGGCCGATATGCCTAGTAAGCTGAATACCCAGCCACCCAATACACCTCCAATAATACCTAGGATCAAATTAACAATGACCCCGAAACCTCCTCCACGCATAATCTTACCAGCCAGATAGCCGGCAACGATACCGATGATAATAGACCAAATAAATCCCATAACGAATAGTTTTATATTTTATTTAAAAGTTCTGATGTTTTGTATTTAAACACATCCGAAAAGTTTTTGGTTGCGCTTTGTATCTCTTTTTAACGAATCATTCCAAAAGATCTAGCGAATCGATGAAGGATTCATAGACGGGATGGTTCAATTGAAAGACAATCGCTTCGAAAGGACGGAGCGTGATATCTTTTTGAGGCGCCATATGACTTCGGTCCCCGTAATTGTCCAATAGGACGTGTGCGTTACTCATATCTATCCCCGGAGTGGAGATTGCCGCCTTGGGGGAGAAATTGAGCATAATCAGATAAGTGTCGGCCCCAGTCTTGCGTAAGAAGATATAGCATTGGGGATTCTCCGCATCCAGCAAATGATAACTGCCATAAATCAAACTCGGATTCTCCTTACGGAAACTGACTACTTTCTTAAAATAATTAAGTATGGAGGTCGGATCTTTTTCTTCGTCCGCTACGTTTATCCAAGTATAATCCGGATTTACCTTTAACCAAGGGGTTCCTGCCGTAAATCCCGCTTCCGGCGAGCGATCCCATTGGAAAGGAGTGCGGGCGTTGTCTCGTCCGGTCTCTTTCTGTTCGTCCAATACCGCCTGCGGATCTTTACCCTCTGCTTTCGCTTTCTTATAGCGGTTGATCGTATCGATATCGTTATAATCCTCGATACGGTCGAACCGAATGTTACGCATACCTATCTCGTCCCCGGCGAACCAATAAGGCGTTCCTCTCATCGTAAGCAGAAAAGTAATAAGCATCTTAGCGGACAAGGCCCTGAACTCATCCTTATCGCTACCAAAGCGACTGACCATACGGGGCTGGTCATGATTACCCAAGTAGATCGAGGGCCAACCCTTATCTATCGCCTTATCCCATTCCGTAAACATCTTCTTTAGGGCGATCAAGCTATAGTCTATACCGGATTCCGGATTGTCCGGTAGGGTTGTATTCCGGATGCGGGCGGCGTCGAAATGATAAAGCATATTCAACTCTTCCCGGGCCGGATCGACAAATTTAGCGACATCATCTACCATCACGGCCGAACCTTCTCCAACACTCATACAATCGTATTTGCTTAATACCTGCCGATTCATCTCGTGAAGATAGAGGTGCAGGCGAGGCTCTTTGGCATAGAAAGAAAATATATCCGGATATTTCTTGGAATCTATGAGAGGGAATGAGGGATCTTTGGCGATAAGAGAGATAGAATCCATGCGAAAACCGTCTATCCCTTTATCGAACCAGAAGCGCATCATATCGAAAATCTCTTGGCGTATCTCCGGGTTCTCCCAATTTAAGTCGGGTTGTTTCCGGGAGAAATAATGCAGGTAATATGAGTCGGTTGGCTTGTTATACATCCAAGCGTTACCTTCCTCGTCGAAATAGCTGAGGCGCAAGGGAGGCTCACCTTTCTCGGCCGGCCACCAATGGTAATAATTATAATAGGGATTATGTCTGGATTTACGGGCTTCCTCGAACCAAGGATGCTCATCGCTGGTATGGTTTACTACCAAGTCCAGTACCAGTCGCATCTCCCGTTTATGAATCTCTTTCAGGAGGCGGTCGAAATCTTCCATCGTACCGAATTCCCGCATGATTTCCCGATAGTCGCTGATGTCGTAGCCATTATCATCGTTGGGAGAGAGAAAGATCGGGTTTAACCAGATGATATCCACACCCAAGCTTTGTATATAATCCAAGCGGGAGGTAATACCGTTTAAGTCACCGATTCCGTCGCCATCGCTGTCTTGAAAGCTACGGGGATAGATTTGATATATAATCGCTTCTTTCCACCAAGTCTTTTGAATGTCCTCTTGACCGGACGTACTCTCTGTAACATGCTTTGAATCCATCTTATTATTCTTTAGTTTTTTACTATAACAAAAGGATGTGGTGGTTAGTTTCAGCAACTTATGACGCTTGGGAAGTGTTGTTTTATCAACAAATAGAAGAAACATATGGAAAATGGAGTAATGATGCAGTATTTCGAATGGAATCTGCCGAACGATGGAATGCTGTGGAAACGGCTGAAGGATGACGCCTCGCATTTACATGAGATCGGGATCAGCGCCGTATGGATCCCACCCGCTTACAAAGGCCATGAGCAAGCGGACGAGGGGTATGGAACCTATGATCTATATGATTTGGGGGAGTTCGACCAAAAAGGGACCATACGCACCAAGTATGGAACTAAACAGGAACTTCAAGAAATGATCGAGGAACTTCACCGGAACCAGATTGGCGTATATCTGGATGCCGTGATGAACCATAAGGCGGGAGCCGATTATACCGAGTGGTTTATGGCGCAAGAGGTAGATCCTGGGCAACGGGAAAACGCTACCAGCGAACCCCATGAGATAGAGGGATGGACCGGCTTCGACTTCCCGGGGCGTGGCAATATGTATTCTAATTTTAAATGGCATTGGTTTCATTTCTCCGGGACGGACTATGATGTGTCCCGCAAGAAGGAAGGTATATTCCAGATTCTGGGAGAGGGAAAACATTGGAGTGAGGGAGTCGATGATGAGAATGGAAATTACGACTATCTCATGTTCGCCGATCTGGATTTCGATAACCCTGAAGTCGTGCGTGAGATGCAGGACTGGGGGATCTGGGTATCGAACGAACTAAACTTGGACGGTATGCGCCTTGATGCGATCAAGCATATGAACGACCAGTTTATCAAGCATTTTCTGGAGGCGGTGAGAGCGGATCGGGGAGAGGGTTTCTACGCTGTCGGGGAATATTGGAAAAACGATACCGAATCGTTGGAGGCTTACCTGTCGCAAGTAGAATATAACGTGGATTTGTTTGACGTAGCCTTACATTATAACTTGAATGAGGCTTCCGAGAAAGGTCGTGACTATGATTTACGCGATCTATTAAAAGGGACCTTGGTCGAGATATGCCCGGATCAAGCCGTCACCTTCGTGGATAACCATGATTCCCAGAAAAACAGTTCTTTGGAGTCGCAGGTAAAGGATTGGTTCAAACCTTCCGCCTACGGTTTGATCCTGTTGATGAAGAAAGGGTATCCGTGTATCTTTTATGGGGATTATTATGGCGTAAAAGGAAAGAAATCTCCCCATCGTAAGGTATTGGATATGCTATTGCGTGCCCGGAAAGAATATGCGTACGGGGAAGAGGTGGATTATTTTGATCATCCGAACACGATTGGCTTCGTACGCTTGGGAGATTCGGGACATGCTGATTCGGGCTTGGCGTTGGTTATCTCGAACGGGGAAGATGGAGAGAAAACAATGTCTGTGGGGGAGAACCGGAAAGGCGAGGTATGGCATGAGATCACAGGCTCGGTAAAAGATACCGTGGCGATTGATGAGGAAGGGAAAGGCCGTTTCCTTGTCAAGGGAGGCAAATTGGCTGTTTGGGTCAAGGTCAAGGCTTAACGGATGCTTTACTTGACCTCGAATTGTATTTTCTTCTGGTTCCCCTCGTTGTCGATGAGGGTAAGGAGATGTTTTCCTTGGCTCACGGAGCAACTGATCTGGTGATTATCGGTGGTCTCTCCCAGATAGCTTTCGTCCAGATGCCAGTAAATCGTAGCGTCACGGCGGGCGTGGGCGGCCTTGAAGATAAATTTCTCGGACTTTCCGGAGAAGCCTTTCGGAAGGTAGAGAATGGCGTTATGCTCGGGATAGATCAGTTCGATCTGGCGGTTCTGGTCTTGCCCGCAGCCGGGTTTTACCGGAGGGAGCGGGATATAATCGATGTGATAGTTGCGGTAGTAATACTCCTGCGCGGGAGGAAGCACGAACCACGGGCGGCTGATCATCCGGTCGACAGACTCGCAGGAACTATTGACCCTGTACCGTCCGTCCGCCGATAGATGTACGAGCTTATGGTAGGGGCAGACCCCCGTGTTATTGCCGGACAGCGGCATGTATAAGGTGTCCGTTTGCTCGCAGTAGGGCGAGGCTTTATGTCCGCTGTTCCGGCAGATCGCCAGGGGAAGCGTCTCATCGTAGGGCAGGTCGAACCATTCGCTACCGGGCAATAGGGAAAAGAGATCGAAAAGGACCGGGGCGGCGTTGCCGACACCCGTAAGTCCTGGACGGCCCTCGCCGGAAGCGTTACCGGCCCATACGCCGACGACGTAGCGGGGAGTCGTGCCGATCGCCCAAGCGTCTCGTCCCCCGTAACTCGTCCCGGTCTTCCACGCGATCCGTTTCATCGACTCGAATTGTTGCCAGTCGGCCTCTTCCTCGGGACGGTTCAGGGCGGACATCGCCTCGAACGTGTACCACAGGGCCGCGGAGGAAAGGAGCGCCTTATCGGTGAGCCGGCTATCGGTAAGGGAACGGATGGGTTCCTTCCTCTCCGCAGGAAAGGGAGTCAGCGGATGGATATCCGCCGGATTATAGCGTCCGTTGTAAATACGGTAATGTTTAAGCACACGAGACATGGAGGCATACATGCCGGAAAGATCCCATAAGGTTCCCTCGGCCCCTCCCAAGATCAAGGAAGCCCCGTAATGTTCCTCGGAGAAACGTAAGGTAGTCATTCCCCACGATTTCAGCAAAGACATAAAGCGTCCGGTATTATACTGGGAGAGCATACGCACCAAGGGCACGTTCAAGGAGCGCTCTATGGCTACATGGGCCGGTACCGCCCCGTAGAATGTCTTGTTGTAATTATGGGGGGAGAAGCCATTTATATTCAAGGGCACGTCCGATACCAGCATAGAGGGGAGCAACAGCCCGTCGTGCAGCATACCGGCATACAGGAAGGGCTTGAGGATGCTTCCCGTGCTGCGGGGCGAGGTAATGATGTCCACTTGGTTCCCCCGCCGCTCGTCGGCCGGATAGGTAGCGTTTCCGGCGTAGGCCAATACCTCCCCGGTCTCCACGTCCGCTACGATCGCCGCCAGATTATAGATATGGTTGGAACTGTATTCACGGGCATAACGGTTTACGAGGGCCTGTGTCTGTCGTTGCAGGGCTTGGCGGACGGAGGTTTGGATGCGTTGCCCCGGTTGTTCTGCGGCCAGTCTTTCCAACAGATGCGGGGCATCATTAGGTAAAGGGAGAGGGGCTTCGGGAAGTGGCTCCATGCAGGCCAGCTCGTATTCAGTCTCTTCCAATATACCTTTCTTTTGAAGGGAAGCCAATAAGCGATCCCGCTTCTCCTTCAGTTGTTTCCGGTTTCTCCCGGGGTGGATCAAGGCGGGGGAGTTGGGAAGGACGGCCAGCGTAGCGCTCTCGGCCCACGATAGCTCGGAGGCGCTTCGCCCGAAATAACGCCATGCGGCGGTCTCCAGCCCGATCACGTTTCCCCCGAAGGGAGCGTGCGAGGCATAGAGGTTCAGTATCTCTTGTTTGCTATAGGTGGTTTCTAGAAAGAGCGCCCAGCACATCTCGATCGTTTTCTCGTAGAAGGTCCGGTCTTGGTTCCCTCTCGCTATGCGTGCCAATTGCATGGTCAAGGTACTTCCTCCGCTCACCACACGCCCCGCTTTCCCGTTCAAGCGGATCGCCCGGAAGATGGCGGCGGGGTCTATACCGGGATGGTAAAAGAACCGTTTATCCTCATACGTGAGCAAGCAATCCACGAATTTATCAGGCAAGCTATCCGCCGCCGGGAAACGCCATTGCCCGTCCGGTGCGATACGTGCGCCTAAAAGCTCGCCCTCGGCCGAATATAATAAGGTAGAGCAGGGGGCGGGAAATAATTGCCGGGGCACGATGCCATACATGACACACCACGCCGCCACGCCGATCCCCAAGAGGGATGCGAGGAGGCGCCATGGCACTCGTCCCGGCCTCGGTAATAGCGACTTGGATAGATGGCTGAGGCATCTGCCAGTACTCCGTAGGAAGTACTGTAGTACTGTGCGCAAAGTACTGCGGTACTCCTTACGAAGTACTGCGGTACTGTCCGGCTGAGTATTGCGGTACTTTATAAGGAGTACTGCCTCAATCATACCAATTGACACTCTCCTCATAATGATCGAACCTTAGCTCTTCCGTCACTCCGACCCTTCGCAAGGCGTTTAGCACGATCCTTTGCTCTTTAGGTGAGAGTGGAAATTCGCCCCTTCGCCGCTCGAAGTAGGGGTTACGTCCGAAATGGGACATGAGTATCGACATGAATTGCTGGTATTGCGCCGGGAACATCCGGCTCTGCATTCCGGTGAAACCCCGTGCGTAGGTGACGGGAGCGGAGTCTCGGAAGTAGGGGCAAGCCCCATCCCGGGTACAGAGGGTGGGGTTCAGCAGCCGTAATACGGTTGCCGGTTGTTCGATGAGCGGCCGGTAGGCGATCTGGTGCAGACACTTCTCGGCCCGAGGGCAATCTTGTTGCTGGCAGACGGCGTAGTCGATGGGGATTTCCTTGTGTAGTTTCTTGGGCATGATCTTGTTTTACAATCTTAGATGTTTCATTGAACGCAAATATAGCGAATATATTCGAGAAGTGATTGTTTAAAAAGGAGATATACGGATAGATCATTGCATCTTGGTATAATTTATGTACATTTGTGGATTAACCATTTAAACATTCATGTGTATGATACGGTCTATCGGTTTATTCTGCGTGCTTTGTCTCTTGTCTCTCTTGACAAGTTGTCATACGACAAGCCCTGCGGATCAAGATCTCCCTCCTTATAATCCGAATGTAGAGGCGTTCACTACCGGGAAGATTTCCCGGTATTCTCCCGTTTACTTGATCTTTAATCAAGAGATCCCGGCGGAGCGGTTAAAGGCGGACCGATTGGGGAAACTCGTGCGCCTCAAGCCCGATGTGCCGGGACGATGGGCTTTCGAGAATAACCGGACGTTGGTATTCAAGCCGGAGAAAGGCTTTGAGCGAAACACCTCTTATCAGGTGAACGCCGATTTGTCCGAATGGTTTGAGGCGGAAGGTAAGGATAAGCGGTTCGCTTTTGGTTTTACCACGCTCCCTTTAGCTCTTCGGGGGAATCTGGAGTCGATGGATATCAACAAGAAAAACGAGAATGGGTACGATCTGACAGCCGTGCTTTTCACGCCGGATAAGGAATCTCCGGGGACCGTGGAGTCGTTGGTGGATTTCTCGGAGAAGGTAGACGCTACTTGGCAACACAGCCCGGATGGGAAGAAACATGAGGTAACCTTGACCAATGTTCCCGCCGGGATGGAGGGGGAACGGACACTTAGGCTTTCCGTCTCTTCGAATAAACTAGGCGTGGAAAAGGCCGATGTAGTGACGGTGAACATTCCGGATCAGAATGATTTCTCTGTATACGACGTGGTATATGTATCTGAGCCGGAATGCTACGTGGAGGTCGCTTTCACGAAATTATTGGACTCGGCCCAAGATATGAGAGGCTTGGCTTTTATCGCCGGAAATACCTCGGAGACCGTAAACGTGGATGGCAACAAGCTACGCCTATATCCGGACGCCGACTTGCGAGAGAAGGGTGCGATGAACATCCATCTGAACCAAGGCATCCGCAGTAAGAGCGGCTTGAACCTAAAAGAGGCCGTCGTGCGTCAAGTGGTAGCCAACGAGCAGAAACCTAACGTCCGTTTTATCGGGAAAGGAGTGATCATCCCGCAATCCACGCAATTATCCGTTCCTTTCCAAGCGATTTATTTGCGAGGGGTTACGGTGAGCGTTATCAAAATATTGGAGCAGAATATCGGTCAGTTCCTGCAATCGAACAACTTGGATGAGTCCGGGGAGTTAATGCGTGTCGGGCGCTTGATCGCCCGTAAGACGATCTTCTTGGATGAGGAGGGTCTTGACCTGTCCCGGTGGAATACGTTCGCGGTCGATTTAAAGCGGTTGATCGAGCCGGAACCGGGCGCTATCTACCGTCTGGAGCTTTCGTTTGACCGGCCTTTGTCTGTTTATCCTTGCGGGAATGATACGGTGGTCCTCTCGAAGGAACAGATCTTGGCCTCGGATGAGATCCGTTTCAAGGAAGAGTCCGCCCGTTTTGACGAGGGAGGGTATTACTATTATCGCCAATATGATTGGTCTGATTATAATTGGGAGAAACGGGATGATCCTTGCTCGGACAGTTATTATTTTAATAAGGTGGAGGGAAAGAATGTCTTGGCTACTAATTTAGGACTGGTCGCCATGCTGGGGCAGGATAATGATATGACCGTGTTGGTGCATAATATACAGAATACGGAGCCGGAGCGAGGAGTTACGGTTACCGCCTATAATTACCAACACCAAGCGTTGGCCTCGGGCACGACCGATGACAAGGGACAGGTACGGCTGGATCTCTCCTCGGGACGTCCGTTCTACCTGATCGCCTCACAGGGAACCCAACGTTCCTATCTGCGGGTGGATAACGGATCGGCTCTCTCGCTCAGCTCGTTCGATGTATCGGGCGAGGTAGTCCAGAAAGGGATCAAGGGCTTTATCTATGGCGAGCGGGGCGTATGGCGTCCGGGTGACACGTTGCATCTGGGCTTTATGCTGAACGACCGGGCGAAGCAATTGCCGGCAGAGCATCCGGTGGTGATGGAGCTGTACAACCCGTTAGGGCAAATGTATGCCCGTAAGACACAGACCCGTGGCGAGCTGGGGCTTTATGTCTTCGATTTCGTTACCGAGGCGGATGCCCCCACGGGTGCGTGGAATGTGAAGGCGCAAGTGGGTGGGGTCTCTTTCTCGAAGCGCTTACGCATCGAGTCCATCAAGCCGAACCGCCTGAAGATCGCCTTATCCATGCCGGAGAAGACCTTGTTGCGTGGTGAACCTATGGATGCCCGCCTGCATGTGGAATGGCTGCAAGGAGCTATTGCCCGTAACTTGAAATATGATATACAAGGTACCTTTATCGCCACCCCGACTACCTTCGAGGGGTATAAGGGGTTCTATTTCGACGATCCTTCCCGTGTATTTAATACGGAAGAGAGCAAGCTGATCTCCGGTGTTACCAATGAGCGGGGCGATGCCACGGTACAAGCCCGCTTCGAGCTGGGTTCTACCGCTCCCGGAATGTTGCTGGCAAACCTAGTGACCCGGGTCTATGAGGAATCCGGCGATTTCAGTATCGACGCGGATCGGATGCTTTACTCGCCTTATCGCCGGTATGCCGGTATCAAGTCTCCGCAGAAAGATAAGGAACAACTAAATACCGGAACCAATTACACCTACGAGGTCGCTTCTGTTGATTATTTAGGGAAACCGCAAGCGAATACGGAATTAGATGTGAAAGTATATAAGGTCTATTGGCATTGGTGGTGGGACTCCAACAGTAGCGGTCTGGCCAATTACGTATCGGATTCCTACAATAAGCCGGTAAAGACATTTGCCGTCCGTACGGATGGGGACGGCCGGGGTACGTTCCAGCTCTCTTTCCCGGATAAGGAGTGGGGAACGTATTTCATCTCCGTGAAAGATAAGGAGAGCAAGCACTCTACGGGAGTGATGAGTTATTTCGACTGGCCTTATAACGAGGGCCGACGTAACACCGATGGCAGCGAGTCCGCCACGATGCTTAGTTTCAAGACCGATAAGGATAGTTATACGCCCGGCGAGAAGATGGTAGTCACCTTCCCCTCTACGAAAGGAAGCCGTGCGATTATCAGTATAGAGAACGGCGTGCGTGTCCTTTCCTTGACGGAACATACGTGCGAGGATAAACAAACGACCGTGAGGCTGGATGTGACGAAAGATATGCAGCCGAACGCTTACGTCTATATCACCTTATTGCAGCCTCATGGCATTACGAAGAACGATTTGCCGATCCGCTTGTATGGCGTGGTCCCGTTCACGGTAACTTCTCCGGAGAGCCATCTGACCCCGGTTATCCAATCTCCCGCCGAGTTGAAACCGGATGCCTCTTATACCATATCCGTCTCCGAGAAGAATGGAAAGGAGATGGCTTACACGCTGGCGATCGTGGATGAGGGCTTGCTGGACTTGACCCGTTTCCGTACGCCGGAGCCTTGGAAGGCGTTTAACGCCCGGGAAGCGTTGGGCGTGAATACATGGGATTTGTATAACTACGTGGTTGGCGCTTATGGCGGCCGTATCGAGCAATTGTTCAGTATCGGCGGCGACGATGCGCTGAACAAAGGCCCGAAAGCGATCGTGAACCGTTTCAAGCCCGTGGTGCGATTTGACGGCCCATTCTTGCTGAAGAAGGGGAAGACCGCCCGGCATACCTATCAGATGCCGAATTATAACGGGCGTGTCAAGATCATGGTGGTAGCCGGAAACGGGGAGGCTTATGGACATGCCGATAAGAGCGTGATGGTACGTAAGCCCGTAATACTGCTGGGAACCTTGCCCCGGGTGATCGGCGTGGGCGAGGAGATGGTAGTACCCGCTACGGTATTCGCTACCGAGGATGGCGTAGGAGCCGTGAATGTATCTATCGCTTGCAGTTCGAATATGGAAGTGGTCGGCGAGACGACGAGGAGCTTGAGCTTCGAGCGAAAAGGGGATCAGCAAGCCTTGTTCCGTATCCGGGTGAAGAAGAACCC
The DNA here is from genome assembly GCF_002257605.1 of Parabacteroides sp. CT06. Taxonomy (GTDB): domain Bacteria; phylum Bacteroidota; class Bacteroidia; order Bacteroidales; family Tannerellaceae; genus Parabacteroides; species Parabacteroides distasonis. The sequence continues at coordinate 1,929,512 of NZ_CP022754.1, forward strand.
GGGGATCGGGAAGGTAACGATAACCGCTACGGGTAAAGGGGATAAATCTGTTTATGAGACGGAGCTGGAGATCCGTACGGTACGCCGCCCGCAAGTGAAAGTTACCGCCGCTACCTTGGAGGCCGGCAAGTCTTGGAAAGAGACGGTCGCTATGCCGGGTGCCACGGGTACGAACCAGTTGACCTTAGAAGTGTCGGATATCGCCCCCGTGAACGTATCCTCACGTCTATCTTATTTGTTGGGTTATCCGCACGGATGTCTGGAACAGATCACCTCGAAAGGATTCCCACAGCTTTATATCTCCTCGTTTACGGATTTGACCCTGCAACAGGCGAAATCCACGGAGGAGGCCGTGAAAGAGGTGATCCGCCGTCTGCGCTCTTACCAGACCGTAGATGGGGCTTTCGCCTATTGGCCGGGTGGAACGAGCAGCAATGGCTGGGGTACGGTTTATGCTACTCATTTCTTGCTGGAAGCCTCGAAGAAAGGTTACTTGGTTCCCGAGGCCATGAAACAAAGCGTATTGAATAATCTACGCCGGGTAGCCCGTAATTGGAAGCCGGTTACCTCTTATTATAAAGATTCGGAAGAGGCTACCCAAGCCTATCGCCTGTATGTATTGGCTTTGGCCGGGTCGCCGGAGATGGGTGCCATGAACCGCTTGAAAGAGATGAAAGATTTGACCTCCATGAGTCGCTGGTCGCTAGCTTCCGCCTATGCCTTGGTCGGCCGTGAGGATGTCGCTCAAGACCTGATCAGCAAGACGACGGCTCTTCCTTCCGGTTATTCCGAGTATGACGAGACGTTCGGCAGTGATGTCCGGGATCAATCCATCCAGTTAATGACGCTTTGCTTGTTGGATAAAGGCAAGGAGGCCGCTACCTTGGTGGAAGAATTGTCCAAACAACTTTCTTCGGATGATTGGTTGAGCACACAATCTACGGCATTCGCTTTAGTTGCCTTGTCGGACTACCTAGCTAAATATCGGGTAGACGGGGCCATGGATTTCACGTACGCTTGTGGCGGAAAGGATGGACAGGTGAAAACGGATAAGAATATATGGTCTGAGACCTTATTGGATAAGGCGGGGACCTCGGCGAGCGTCGAGTTGAAGAACACGGGTAAATCTACGCTCTTCGCCCGTATCATAACCGAGGGAATACCGGAGCAGGGAGAGGAAAAAGCGTATGCGAACGGTGTCTCATTGGCGGTTAGCTATGTGGACTTGAACGGAAGTCCGGTCAATGTCGCCCAATTGGAGCAAGGTACGAATTTCTCCGCCGTGGTTACGGTAAAGAACCCTTCGGCCCGGGGATATAATAATTTGGTATTATCGGAGATCTTCCCTGCTGGATGGGAAATACTGAATACCCGTTTCTTGAATGAGTCCGTTACGGACAGCTTGAGCGCCGGAGTGAATTATCAGGATATTCGTGACGACCGTGTTTATAGTTATATAGACCGTCTGCCGGCAGGCAGTCAAGTGACCGTGAAGATTAATCTTTGCGCAGTCTACCCGGGCCGTTTCTACCTGCCTCCGGTGTATTGCGAGGCGATGTACGATTATTTAATCCGTGCGAATACCGCGGGACAAGAAGTTACCGTATTCTAATTTCGTGGGGGGCGGGCAGACCCCGCTCTTATATTTTTTCGAAATTTATTGGATTTATAGTTGTATGCTCGAATAAAACCATTACATTCGCAGCATATTTGAGATTGATTTAAGTTAGTATTAGAAAGTATTTGCTCACAACTTGATTTGTTAGGTAAACTTTTTTAGTCGACATACTCAGCTCAATTAACCATTTAATTAAAGTTTACAAAATGAATCTTTACATTTCAAATCTAAGTTACAACATCTCTGATGAGGACTTAAGACTGTTATTTGCTGATTACGGTGAGATTACTTCAGCAAAAGTTATTATGGATAGAGAAACTGGCCGTTCAAGAGGCTTCGGTTTCGTTGAGCTGAGCGATGATGAGCTAGCTAAAAAGGCTATCGAGGAGTTAAACCAAGCAAGTTATGACGGCAAAGTCATCAATATAACAGAAGCCAGACCTAGAGAGGATAGAGGCGACAGAGGTGGTCGTTTCAATAACAACAGAGGTGGCGGCTACGGTTCCAACAGAGGCGGTGGCTATGGCTCTAACAGAGGTGGCGGTTATGGTTCTAACCGGGACGGTGGAAGATATTAATTCTATCTAGATAAAAAGGAAAGAGCGATCAGAGATGGTCGCTCTTTTTTATTTCAAGCACATAGGCTCGTCCACGGTCTGTCGTGATCTTTAGGTTACTGTTTTCCTCCACTAAAGGCCGTAGCCTTCGGATCAAGGTGTTCAAGGTCTCGTCGGCGTTGATCTTTCCCGGCCATAAACTTTCGCAGATATCCGAGCGGTTCAAGATATGCGTAGGCGATAGGAAAAACATCTCCATCAAGGCATATTGCTGAGGGGTGAGTTTTAGTTTCTCCTCATTCTCCTTATAGAAGGAGGCGGTCTCGCAAGAAAGGTTCAAATTACCGAAAGAGATGGTCTTTCCCGGATGGATAGGCTGAGGCATTATCAACTCCTTTCTATAACGTTTAAGCAATAAGGGCAGGGTAGCGGATAAAAAGGCAAGCCCGAGGAATAGGCCGGGCAAAGATTTGTCCGATAGCCCGATAACCGCAAAGGTGGAGCAATTGGCGTACCCTTGGAATGAGATCCCGATATGATCCGTGGTAGCATTGGGGCTGTTCGCTATGGATGATGCCCAGATAATCGTATCGCTGGCGATATAATATTCGTTGAGTTTCTTGTTGGCATTAGCGGGAGCGTTTTCGGTTTGAGGATCTTTATTGAGTACGTGGATCACGATTCCCGTTTTCTTCTTGTCGGGCGTATAACTCAATGCGTCGGAAAAGTCCTTGTTATAACTTTCTATGGATACCGGATTGCCGAAATGCTTGGATAGATTGGCATAGGTGCGTATGGAATCTTGGCTCATCCATTGGTGGGAATTTTGCAGGATCGTTTGTTGCAACGCTTGGTTCAAGTCTGTCACGATCGTTTTCTTAGCTTCCGTATAACTATGGAAACCGAAGCTGAACGAGAGAATCAGCATTAAGGAGGTACCCAAAACAGATAGATTGGCCGATAGTCGTGTATTCATTATTCGCTAGATTAGAATTAACATAAAAAGAACGTTCGAAGGTACTAAATATTATAGAAGGAAAGTATCCTTTTCGATAGGATTCGGGATGAAATAGACATAAATCCAGCTAAATGACCGGATGTCATGGAAATGTCAGCTACTTATCCGGCGATTATTTATGTTGTTGTTGTCTGTTGCCTCTACTTTTGCCCGAAAACAAATCAAATAAGATGCAGATATGAAAAGATTTCTGATGATGATGACCTTGATAGGGCTTGTGGGAAACTGGAACTCGACGTTGACCGCCCAACTCGTCTCTCCCGATTCATTGTATTTGAACGAGGACTTACCCGAGATAAACATTGTCGCCGTGAAACCCTTGATAAAGGCGGAGGCGGATAAGACTACTTACAGTATCGCCGAGGACCCGGATTCCAGAACCTATACCCTGCTGGAGATGTTGCGGAAAGTCCCTCTAGTGACCGTGGATGGCGAGGATAACGTGAAGGTAAACGGACAATCCAGTTTTAAGATTTATATGAATGGGCGTCCCTCGAATATGTTCTCCAATAATCCCAAGGAGGTCTTGCGTAGTATCCCCGCCAGCATGATCAAGAAAGTGGAGGTGATAACAGATCCCGGTGCCCGTTACGATGCGGAGGGTGTCAGCGGAATCTTGAATATCGTGACGAAAGGAGCGGAGTTCGAGGGATATAACGCGAGTATAAACACTACGGTGATGAACTTATTTAAGAGTGTCGGTGGTTTCGCTACGCTGAAATATGGCCGATTATCGCTTTCCGGAAATTATACGTTTAGCCAACAGTCATCCGAGAGCGAGTCAGATTATCTCCGTACTCAGTCGGAAGACGGTGCGAAGCTCCGGATGCTCTCGGACGTAGACGTGAAATATCCGGCTCATTATGGAAGTCTGGAAGGCAGTTTCGAGATCGATACATTGAATTTAATCTCCTTGTCCGGAAACTTGAATATCGGAAACAGCAACTCTATTTGGAATAGCCATTATAGCAGGCTTGATAAAGAGGGGGAAGAAATCTATGCTTATAACGAGGATATGAGTAAAAAGAACGAATGGGGTAGCGCCTCCTTAAAAGCGGATTATCAGCGTTTATTCAAACGAAATAAGGAAGAGATGCTAACGCTTTCCTATCAGTATGATTATATCCCGAACGATATCTATAGCGTGTTTTACGATAAGGATAAGATGGGTAATGTCTCGTTACCCCAACTGGAGGCCGATTATACCCGGCAAATCAGTCATGCCCGCACCCATGAGCATACGGCCCAGCTTGATTACGTGAATCCTTTTACAAGTACGCATTCCATCGAGGGCGGTTTGAAGCTGATTCGGCGTAGCAGTACGAGCCACGCTACTTCGGAGGTAAAGGAGTTGGATGAGGGTGTCTGGTTACCCGCAGATTTACAGCCTTTGGTGGAATATCGGCATGTGCAGAATATATGCTCCGCCTATGCGGGATATGGATTTAAGTATGGTAAATGGAGCTTGAACCCCGGCATTCGTATGGAACATACTTGGCAGGACGTGACTTATAAACAAGGCGAAGGCAAGGATTTTAATTATCGTGTAACGGATTGGGTTCCTTCTTGGACCTCCGCTTTCCGCTTGGATGACCGGAGTTTGTTTCGCTTGGCTTACAACTTACGTTTACGTCGCCCGAATATCAGCTATTTGAATCCTACGGTGTTCGTGTCTGGGACCTCTATCTCGTATGGAAATCCGGGATTGGTATCGGAGAAACATCATCGTCTTTCGGCGTCATACAGTTATTACGGAACGAAATTGAATGTGCAAGCTTCCGTGCTCTGCACCTTGGGAAAAGGGGTGATTGATGAGTATCTGTTCATTGATTCGGCGAATGTGGTGAATAGTACGTATGATAATCTCGTGGACGTGAAAGCAGCGGGAGGAAACCTTTATCTAAGCTATAATCCTTCGCCCCGGACAAGCGTGTCGCTGAACAGCATGTTGCATTATCTGGATTTACGGGCGCAGGAGGGGAATGAGGTTTACGATACGGATGTGCGTAATTCCGGCTTTTGTGGCTCTGCTTTTGTCGATTTCTCGCAGAAGTTTAAGTACGGGTGGCGTTTTGTCCTGTCGGGTGGGTACGTGCGTTCCGAGCCGAATGTGGGGATGGACTCGTACGGCTTTTATTTTTACGGCTTGAGTGTGGTAAAGAGCTTCTTGAAGGATAAATTGACTTGTACGCTGCGGGCGCAAGATTTTCTGGGAGATCATAAGACGATACAGATTAACGAGCGATATCCGGACTTTCATATCCGGCAGACCGAGCGTATGTTTAGTCGTGGTTTCGGCATCGCCATTAGCTACCGGATCGGTGATTTAAAAGCGAGCGTGAAGAAGGCGGGGAGAAGCATAAGGAATGATGATCTGTTGGACGCCCTAGATAAGTAGGGCGGGCACAGGCCCGCTCCCTACGGTATCATAACTCGTCCAGCCATTTCTTGCCGGGCTTCGTGTAAAGCCAAGCGATAAATAAACCTGTAATAACTCCTACTACTAAGAATAGGGCACTTAATGGATTTAATATCATATTCTTTTATTTTAAAATTTTATTTCCTAACCAAGCTAATGAATAGGTGACACTAAGACCTGTCATTATCATGACCCAACAACTCTTATCAAAAACATTCTCTTGCAAAAGGAGTATTTCTCCCAATACTATAGCGGCGAAAACCAACTTAGCCAAATCAAAAAAGAACTTCCCTAAAGTCTCCCTCCTGATCTTGTCCCGCTCTTTCTTAATAATTATTTTCTCAAAATTTCCCATTTCCCCATAGTCTCTTGTTTTGGTTAATACTACTGATTATATGTAGGCAAATGTATATATTATCGGCGACCTGCCCAACTTTTTTATGTGGAATCGCTTATTTTCCCTAATTTTGTATCCCTAAAACGGATGAATGTGGAAGAGTATTTGAATCAACTGAATGAGAGCCAGCGGGAAGCGGTGGTTTACAATGAGGGGCCATCCTTGGTCGTGGCCGGGGCTGGCTCCGGTAAGACAAGGGTACTGACCTATAAGATCGCTTATTTATTGCAATTGGGATTGCCTCCCTATAGTATCTTGGCGCTGACCTTTACCAATAAGGCGGCCCGGGAGATGAAAGAGCGTATTGCGGCCATCACCGGTGACCAAACGGCCCGTCGGCTATGGATGGGAACGTTCCATTCCATCTTCTCCCGTATTTTACGGAACGAGGCGGAGCATATCGGTTATCCTTCCAATTTCACGATTTATGACGCCACTGATTCCAAGAGCTTACTGAAATCCATCATCAAGGAAATGCAATTGGACGATAAGGTGTACCGCCTAGGAATGGTGCAGAGCCGGATCTCCAACGCGAAGAACTCCTTGATAACTTATACGGCCTACGAGCAAAATAAAGAGCTCGTGGAAAGCGATATGAATGCCAAGGTCCCCTTGCTTCGGGAAATCTACAAACGTTACCAGAGCCGTTGCCTGCAAGCGGGAGCGATGGATTTCGACGACTTGTTGCTGCAAACCAATATCCTGTTCCGGGATCATCCGGCCGTCTTGGAGAAATACCGGAACTTCTTCCGGTATGTATTGGTGGATGAGTATCAAGATACGAACTTCGCCCAACACTTGATCGTGCAACGGCTTTGCGAGAGACACGGCCATATCTGCGTGGTAGGGGATGACGCCCAGAGCATCTATTCCTTCCGAGGCGCTAATATAGATAATATCCTGCAATTCAAGAATCTTTATACCGGTTGCCGTATCTTCAAGCTGGAACGGAATTACCGTTCCACCCAGAATATCGTGAACGCTGCCAATAGCTTGATCGACAAGAATACACGTCAGATACCCAAAACGGTCTATTCCGAGAAGGAGGCGGGCAACAAGGTGAGTGTTTTCATCTCGTACTCCGATTATGAGGAGGGCTACACCGTAGCCGCCCGAATCAACGAGATGCACGGGATATTAGGGAAATTCTCGTATGCTGATTTCGCTATCTTGTATCGTACCAACGCCCAGTCCCGTATCTTGGAAGAGGCGTTGCGAAAGCGGGGCATCCCTTACAAGATTTACGGCGGTTTGTCTTTTTACCAGCGGAAAGAGATCAAGGACGTGATCTCTTACTTCCGCCTGATCGTGAACCCGCACGACGAGGAGGCCTTGAAGCGAATCATCAATTATCCCACCCGGGGAATCGGGGACACGACGGTAGGTAAGCTTGTCGGCGCCGCTACCGAATACGGGGTAAGCCTGTGGACCGTGCTTCAAGCCCCCTTGGAATATTCGCTACCGATAAATAACGGTACAGCTAAGAAACTGAGCGATTTCCGTAGTTTGATTGAAGTTTTCATTGAAGAGAATAAAAAACTCTCCGCAGAGGAATTGGCTACTTTGGTGGTGAAGCGTAGCGGCATCGTTTCCGACCTGTTTCAAGACCGTTCCGTAGAGGGCGTGAGCAAGCAAGAGAACTTGCAGGAGTTGCTGAAAGGTATCGCTGAGTTTTGCGAGATCCGGCGTGAGGAGGGCATGGAGCAAGTCGCCATGTCCGACTTCTTGGCGGAGGTATCCTTGCTCACCGATCAAGATAACGATAAAGAGGAAAACTCCGATAAGGTCACGATGATGACCGTACATGCCGCCAAGGGATTGGAATTCACGAATGTTTTCGTGGTAGGCTTGGAGGAAGACCTATTCCCCTCGTCCCTGTCGAAAGATAACCCGAGAGCGGTAGAGGAGGAGCGTCGTTTGTTCTACGTGGCGATTACCCGTGCGGAGCAAAATTGCGTATTGAGCTATGCGAAGAGCCGCTATCGTAATGGGAAGACGGATATGTGTACGCCCAGCCGTTTCTTGAAGGATATAGACGCTAAGTATCTGGATATGCCTTCGGATGCCGGCGCTTCAGATGCATTCGCCTCGGCCCGTGAACGCTACGGGCGCCCGGCTTTTGCCTCTCCATTCCGGCAACCAAGGGCGGTTGAGGATGATTTCGTGTCGCCGGTGAAGCAAGCGGCACAGCGTCAAGGGCATCTTACGAAGCTAAAAAACACGATGGAATCGTCCTTTTCGGCGGCTCCAGCCACGGATCTATCGGGGTTACATGTGGGTTCCAAGGTTCGCCATGATCGTTTTGGGGAAGGTGAGATTGTCTCGATAGAAGGAGAGGGTGGTAACGCGAAGGCTACAGTGGCCTTCGATCATTTCGGACAAAAGCAGTTACTTTTGAAGTTCGCTAAACTTACTATGTTGAATGATTGACGGTTAGCTTATGGCATGTCTGGGCATGCTACGAGCCGCATCGTATTTCGCACCGCATTTCGCACTACGTTTCGAATGACCAAGGTGTTGGTTTTTAGTTGATTGAATGAAAAAGGTATCGCTTTTTCGCACTGCGTTTCGCACTACTATATATAAGTATATTAGGAAAGATAAGAAAAAAAGAAGAGGCGACGTCACGTCGCCGTTTTTTCCCTTTAAAACACACAATAGTGTTCACGGTTGAATACAATAATGTTCGCCGCCAAACACAATAGTGTTCGTGGCTAAACACAATAGTCTTTAAATGAAAAATATAGTTGTATTTTTATTGCTTTTTCGGAGCGGAAACCTTGCTTTCTCCGAATGTTTTCGCTATATTTGCATATTTATTATGAAATATTGAGATACAGCATGATAGACATCAACAAGATACCCTCGCCTTGCTATGTGATGGAGGAGAAATTACTGAGAAACAACCTGTCCTTGATCAAGAGCGTAAAAGAACGTGCGGGAGTGAATATCATATTGGCTTTTAAGGCTTTCGCTTTATGGAAAGCGTTCCCAATCGTACGTGAGTACATTCCTTTTTCGACAGCGAGCTCTAAATTCGAGGCCCAGTTGGCCTTCGAGGAGATGGGAAGTCCGGCGCATACCTATTCCCCGGCTTATACGGAGGCTGATTTCCCGTTGATCTTGAGATACAGTAGTCATGTCACGTTCAACTCGCTCTCTCAGTTCCATCGTTTTTATCCGATGGTGCGGGCGGATGGTAACCGGGTGTCTTGTGGATTGCGGATCAATCCGGAATACTCGGACGTGGAGACGGACCTGTATAATCCTTGCGCCCCGGGTTCCCGGATGGGGGTGACCGGCGACTTGCTGGGAGATAAGCTGCCGGAGGGTATCGAGGGGCTGCATTTCCATACCTTGTGTGAGTCTACCTCCTATGATCTGGAGCGGACACTGGCCGAGGTGGAGAGGCGTTTCGGCCGTTTCCTGCCTCACGTCAAGTGGCTGAATATGGGAGGCGGCCATCTGATGACCCGTAAGGGCTACGACGTGGAGCATTTAATCGCTTTGCTGAAAGGCTTTAAGGAAAGATATCCGAACTTGGAGTTGATCATGGAGCCGGGTAGCGCCTTCGCTTGGCAGACCGGGTTCTTGCTGACAACCGTGGTGGACATCGTGGAGAACCACGGTATCAAGACGGCGATTATCGACGCCTCGTTCACCTGCCATATGCCGGATTGCCTGGAGATGCCCTACAAGCCGGCTATCCGTTTCGCCACGGATGCCGTGGAGGGGAAACCTACGTACCGGATCGGGGGGAATAGCTGTTTAAGCGGTGATTATATGGGGGATTGGTCGTTCGACAAGCCTTTGGAGATCGGCGACAAGCTGATTTTCGAGGATATGATCCACTACACGATCGTGAAAACGAATATGTTCAACGGCATCCCGCATCCTTCCTTAGCCCTTTGGAGCAAGGACGACCAGCTGGTGATGTACCGTACGTTCGGCTATGAGGATTATAAGAACAGGATGGATTAAAAACAAGCAAAGGGAGGAATATGACCATGACAGCGAATGAGTTGAAATATACATACATGGAGGAAGCCATGAGTATCTTGGATAATGAGGAGCTTATGCGTAAGGCTTTATCGCTCTTGCGGAACTTAAAAGAGAAGACCTTCTCGCCTGCCAAGCGAAGCGAGCGGGAGGTGCTGGAAGAGGCTTTCCAGAGCGTAAAAGACTTGAAGGCGGGAAAAATAACCTCTCGCCCATTGGAGGATCTATTGAATGAGTTATAAGATTGAGGCATTACCGCCCTTCGCTAAGGAGGTGAAATATTTGGCGAAACGATATAAGTCGTTGAAAGAAGATATCCTAAGGTTGAGGGACGAACTGCTGGAGAACCCTTTGTCGGGAACGGATTTGGGAGGTGGCCTCCGTAAGGTCCGGATGTCCATCCGTTCGAAATCACAGGGTAAGAGAGGGGGAGCTCGGGTGATAACTTTTACGGTACTTGTCAGCGTTGATGAAGGAACAATTTATCTTGTGACGATGTATGATAAGAGCGAGATTGAGTCTATGTCCGTTAAGGAGATCCGGAAACTACTTGATAAGTGTGATTTGAAGTAAATAAAAACAGAAACAAAATAAATATGGGTATTTTTAGCTTTTTCAGTAAGGACAAGAAGGAAACCTTGGATAAAGGTCTGTCGAAGACGAAGGAGAGTGTTTTTTCCAAGATTACCAAGGCGATCGCCGGTAAGAGTAAGGTGGACGACGATGTGTTGGATAATTTGGAGGAAGTACTGATTACCTCGGATGTCGGTGTAGATACCACGTTGAAAATCATCGACCGTATCGAGAAGCGTGTGGCCCGTGACAAGTATGTCACCACCCAAGAATTGACCACCCTGCTGCGTGACGAGATCGCTAGCTTGCTGACAGAGAACAATACGGAGGATGCCGAGGGATTCGCGCTTCCGGAGGGCAAGAAACCCTACGTGATCATGGTTGTAGGCGTGAACGGGGTGGGTAAGACGACCACGATCGGTAAGCTGGCTTACCAGTTCAAGAAAGCCGGCAAGAAGGTCTATCTGGGCGCCGCCGATACGTTCCGTGCCGCCGCCGTGGAGCAACTAGTGATCTGGAGCGAGCGGGTAGGCGTACCTATCGTGAAGCAGAACATGGGCTCGGACCCCGCTTCCGTGGCTTTCGATACGCTGAGCTCCGCCAAGGCGAACGATGCCGACGTGGTGATTATCGATACTGCCGGACGTCTGCATAACAAGATCAACTTGATGAACGAGCTTACCAAGATCAAGAACGTGATGAAAAAGGTGATTCCGGACGCCCCCCACGAGATCTTGTTGGTATTGGACGGCTCTACCGGGCAGAACGCTTTCGAGCAAGCGAAACAATTTACCGCCGCCACCGAGGTGAACGCCTTGGCCGTGACCAAACTGGACGGTACAGCCAAGGGGGGTGTCGTGATCGGTATCTCCGACCATTTCCGTATCCCCGTGAAATATATCGGACTCGGCGAGGGGATGGAGGATTTGCAAGTATTCCGCAAACGTGAGTTTGTCAATTCGTTATTTGGAGAATGAGAAAAAATAAAGTAGATATTATTACGCTGGGGTGTTCGAAAAACCTAGTGGACTCGGAGCAACTTATGCGCCAATTCGTTGCCAATGGCTATACGGTAGAGCATGATCCCCATAAGATCAATGGCGAGATCGTGGTAGTGAATACCTGTGGTTTCATCGGCGACGCCCAAGAGGAATCTATCAATATGATCTTAGAACTGGGCGAACAAAAACAAAAAGGACGGATCGGGAAGCTCTTCGTGATGGGCTGCTTGTCGGAACGTTTCTTGAAAGATCTGGAGAAGGAACTTCCCGAGGTAGATCGTTTCTACGGGAAATTTAATTGGAAGGAGTTGATCTCCGATCTGGGCAAGTCGTACCATCAAGAGCTGGCTACGGATCGTGTGCTCACCACCCCGAGGCACTACGCTTACGTGAAGATCGGGGAGGGATGCAACCGTACTTGTTCTTACTGTTCGATCCCGATCATAACCGGGGCTTATCAATCCCGTCCGATGGACGAGATCGTAGACGAGGTTCGTGGCTTGGTCGCGCAAGGCGTAAAAGAATTCCAGATGATCGCCCAAGATCTTACGTTTTATGGCCTCGATCGCTATAAGCGAATGGCCTTGCCGGAACTGGTGGAGCGGGTATCCGACATCCCGGGCATGGAGTGGATTCGTTTGCATTACGGGTATCCGTCTCATTTCCCCTATGACCTGTTGCCGGTGATGCGTGAGCGTGATAACGTTTGCAAGTATATGGACATCGCCCTCCAGCATATCAGCGACCCGATGTTGAGGATGATGCGCCGCAATATCACGAAGGCCGAGACGTATGAGCTGCTGGAGCGTATGCGCCGGGAAGTGCCGGGCATCCATCTACGCACCACCTTGATGGTGGGTCATCCCGGCGAGACGGAGCATGATTTCGAGGAGTTGATCCGCTTCGTGAAAGATATCCGTTTCGAGCGTATGGGCGCTTTCGCTTATAGCCATGAGGAGGGTACCTATGCTTATCAGCATTATAAAGACGAGATCCCGCAGGAGGTGAAGCAAGACCGGCTGGATTACTTGATGCGTGTGCAAGAAGGCATCTCCGCCGACGTGAACGCCTCGAAAGTAGGGCAGACCTTTCGGGTGATCGTAGACCGGGAGGAGGAGGATTTCTACGTGGGACGTACGCAATACGACTCGCCCGAGGTAGATCCGGAAATATTGATTTCCAAGGATACTCCCTTGAGTCCGGGTAGCTTTTACCAAGTAAAGGTGATTGACGCACAAGCGTTTGATCTGTATGGTAAAGTGTTGAATTGATGTAAAAACTGTCAATATATTTGTCGGTTAACGAAAAAATAACTAATATAGCAGCACGAACTGTTATGGAATTAGATATGAAAAACAAGGAACTTATAACGGAATTGGCGAATCGCATGGATTGGACCTCGAAGGAGGTATCCGACATGCTTTCTGCGCTCAGTTCCGTCGTAAGTTCGAAATTAGTGGATAACGATACGATCTATCTGCAAGGCTTCGGCCAGTTCGAGGTGAAAAAGAAAGCGGAACGTATTTCCGTGAATCCGGCGAACGGGAAGCGATATCTGGTTCCCCCTAAATTAGTTCCCGTGTTCAAGCCCGGAACGACCGTGAAGAATCGTTTAAAGGAATTGGGTGATCATGAATAACCGGCTGAATATACAAGATTTAGCCGGTTTATTATCGGAGCGTACCGGCAAGGACAGAGGAGAGGTAGAGCGTTTCTTGAGAGATTTTATCTCGGTGGTATCCGAAGGGGTCTATACGGATAAGATCGTAAAAGTAAAGGGCTTGGGTACTTTCAAGATTATCTCTGTGGAGAAGCGGGAGAGTATCCACGTGAATACCGGTGAACGTTTCTTGATCCCCGAACATTATAAATTCTCTTTCCTGCCGGATAAAGACCTGCGGGAACAGGTAAACAAGCCTTTCTCTATCTTTGAGACGACAGAGATCAACGAGAACGTGGATTTCTCGGACATGGATGAGTCCGTAGAGGAGAAGGAAACGGAAGACGAGTCCGTGGAGGAGGTAATGCCGGATAAGGAAATCCCTTTGGCAAATACTCAGCCCAAAGAGAAGCCCGAACCGATACTAGAACCTGAACCTGAACCATTGCCTGAGCCAGAGCAAGCGTTTGATCCGGAGCCGTCATCGGTATCTGAACCGGAACGTGGATTGGAACCGGAACCGCCCGCGGAGCCATCTCCCATACCAGAGAGACCGGAAGAGCAAGCCCGTAGGAAACCGGAGGAAAAGGGGGTATTAATGATCGTCGCCTTTTTGATAATCGTAATCTCTGTATTCTTCTATCTGGGAAGAAATAATTGGAAACCGGCGCCTGCCCAAGAAGAGGTGATAACGGAAGCCAAGAATACGGCCAAGGACACGGTTCAAGAATCAGCTTGGATGCTTCATCCGGACTCGGTAGCGGAGAAGACCCCGCATACGGAACCGGAGCCTTATGTGGAACCGGCGCCAAAACCATTGGGGCAGGTGAAGATCAAGCATGGCGACCGCCTCACCGTGATCGCCTTGGAATATTATGGCAATAAATTATTCTGGGTGTATATTTACCAACATAATAAGGCTGTTATAAAAGACCCGAACAACGTCCCGATCGGTACCGTGATCGAGATACCCGCACCGGAATCGTATGGCATCGATGCCAAGAGCCGTGAGTCGCGGGAGAAAGCCGCCGCCCTACAAACAGAGATACTTGCCGGGGAGTAAGAGAAATCCCCCTTTTTTAAGTAAAATAAAACAAAACGAGGAAGTGTTGGTTAGTATTATTTAACTGCAAAAGTGAAGGATACGAATTTAACATTTCTAATTTTGTGCATCCTAAAAAATCAACGTAAAATTGGGACAATATAATAACAATATAATAGAATAAATCTTATGAGTCAGACAGTAGACATTCGTGAGTTGAATGAGCGAATTGAAAGTAAAAGCTCGTTTGTGAACATGATTACGATGGGTATGGACAAAGTAATCGTCGGACAAAAGCATTTGGTTGAATCCTTGTTGATCGGTTTGCTTTCGGACGGACATATCCTGTTGGAAGGTGTGCCGGGTTTGGCTAAGACACTTGCCATTAAAACATTGTCGTCGTTGATCGACGCTAAATACAGCCGAATCCAGTTCACCCCGGACTTACTTCCGGCCGATGTGATCGGTACGATGATTTACAGTCAGAAAAGCGAAGAGTTCCAGGTAAAGCAAGGCCCGATCTTCGCTAATTTTGTGTTAGCGGACGAGATCAACCGTGCCCCGGCGAAAGTACAGAGTGCCTTGTTGGAGGCCATGCAGGAGCGTCAGGTCACGATCAGCGAGCATACCTACAAGTTGCCGAAGCCTTTCTTGGTAATGGCTACCCAGAACCCGATCGAGCAGGAGGGTACGTACCCGTTGCCTGAGGCGCAGGTAGACCGTTTCATGTTGAAGGTGATCATCAATTATCCGAAGAAGGAGGAAGAGAAATTAATCATACGCCAGAATATATCCGGAGAACGTCCGGAGATCAAGCCGATCTTGACGAAAGAGGAGATCCTCGACGCCCGTAACGTGGTTCGTGAGGTTTATTTGGACGAGAAGATCGAGCGTTACATCGTGGATATCGTCTTCGCTACCCGTTTTCCGGCTGAGGCTGGTTTGCCGAACTTGGCGAGCATGATCTCTTTCGGCGCTTCCCCTCGTGCGTCTATCAACTTGGCGTTGGCCGCCCGTGCGTACGCTTTCATCAAGCGTAGGGGCTATGTGATCCCGGAGGATATCCGTGCGGTATGCCACGACGTGATGCGCCATCGTATCGGCTTGAGTTATGAGGCCGAGGCGAACAACTTGACTTCAGAGGAGGTAATCAGCGAGATCTTGAATAAAGTAGAAGTTCCTTAAATGGAGACAAGTGAATTATTAAAAAAGGTCCGCCGTATCGAGATAAAGACCCGTGGTCTTTCCCGTAACATCTTCGCCGGCCAGTACCATTCGGCTTTCAAGGGCCGTGGTATGGCGTTCAGCGAGGTAAGGGAATATCAATACGGCGATGATATCCGGGATATCGACTGGAACGTCACCGCCCGCTACGTCCGCCCCTACGTCAAGGTGTTCGAGGAGGAGCGTGAGCTGACGGTGATGCTGCTGATCGACGTGTCCGGTAGCCGTGACTTTGGCTCCGTCAACGTCATGAAGAAGGAGGTGATCACCGAGATCGCCGCTACCTTGGCTTTCTCGGCGATACAGAACAACGATAAGATCGGCGTGGTGTTCTTCTCGGACAAGATCGAGAAGTTTATCCCGCCCCAGAAAGGAAAGAAACATATCTTATATATCATCCGGGAGCTGATCGATTTCCATCCCGAGGAGACGAGAACGGATATCAGCCAAGTGTTGAAATACTTGACCAACGCCATCAAGAAGCGTTGCACGGCTTTCCTCATTTCCGATTTTATCGATAAGGAGGGTTTCAAGGACGCCCTGACGGTGGCCAACCGCAAGCATGACATGGTAGCCATTCAGGTGTACGACCGTCGTGAGACCGAGCTTCCCGCCGTAGGCCTTATGAAGATCAAGGACGCCGAGACCGGGAAGGAGCAATGGATAGACAGTTCCTCCGCCCGTGTGCGCGCGGCCTATAAGGAATGGTGGGAGAAACGGCAGGCGAAGATGAGCGATACGTTCAAGAAATGCCGTGTAGACTCCGTATCTGTCCGTACCGAGGATGATTATGTGAAAGCATTGATTGCTCTTTTTGACAAACGTAATTAAAGCAAGCAGATGAAATTGATAAAGAAAAGTATCCTGTTTCTGGTCGCCGCCGCTTCCCTCGTGGGGGGAAGGGCATATGCGCAAAGGCCGTTGATCGATGTCGCTATCGACTCGGCCGCCATATTGATCGGAGAGCAGACTACCTTG
The DNA here is from genome assembly GCF_002257605.1 of Parabacteroides sp. CT06. Classification (GTDB taxonomy): domain Bacteria; phylum Bacteroidota; class Bacteroidia; order Bacteroidales; family Tannerellaceae; genus Parabacteroides; species Parabacteroides distasonis. Next base: position 1,945,998 of record NZ_CP022754.1, read on the forward strand.
CACCTTACGGTAACGGCGGATAAGGATCGCCCCGTGCAGATCGTGATCCCGAACGATACCTTGATGACGGGGGTGGAGGTACTGAACCTCTCCAAGGCGGACTCCACGGAGATCGAGAACGACCGGCTCGTTATCAAGCAGGATGTATTGATTACCTCGTTTGACTCGTCACTCTATCTGTTGCCTCCGTTGAAGGTGATAGACGGGGTGGATACCGTATATTCCAACCAAGTCGCCTTGAAGGTCTCCACGATTCCCGTGAACGCGGACAAGCCGGAGGAGTTCAACGACATCAAGACCGTATGGAAGCCACCTTTCGTATGGGCCGATTATTATCCGATCATTTACGGGATCTTGCTGGCCCTGTTCTTGATTTGCGTGATCGCCTATATCGTGAAACGGATCCGTGCGAAGAAGTCGTTGATCCCATTCAAGAAAGAGGAGCCGAAACTTCCGCCTCACGAGCAGGCCATCAAGGAACTGGATGAGATCAAGCAACAGAAACTCTGGCAGCAAGGACGAAGCAAGGAGTATTACACCTTGATCACGGATACGCTGCGTAAGTATATCGAGGAACGTTTCGGTATCAATGCCATGGAGATGACTTCCGGTGAGATCTTGGACCTGATCCGCAAGAACTCCGAGGCGCAGAGCGTGTACGATAACTTGAGGCAGATTCTGCAATTGGCCGACTTCGTGAAATTCGCCAAGATGAACCCGCTGCCGGATGAGAATGATTTGAGTATGATGAACGCGTATTTGTTCGTGAACCAGACGAAGGAGGAGGAGATGGTGGAGCTGGTTGACAGTCCCCTGTCAGATGAGCTGACAGCCTCGGGTCAAGAGGAGCGACAGCCTGCTGTCAAAGCCGTTGACAGCCCTCTGTCAAATGAGCCGGTAGCCCCGTGTCAAGACGACTTGACACGCTATCAGCCCAAGTCTACGAACGATACAACTAATTTAAAGGATTAAGAGATGGTATTTGCGAATCCTAATTATTTATATTTATTGTTGTTGCTCATCCCGATGATCGGATGGTACGTCTACAAGCTGAGCAAGAGTCAGGCCAGCTTGCAGGTCTCCTCGTCGGAGGCGTTCGAGGCGCCGGGAGCGGTATCATGGATCGTGTACTTGCGTCACGTGCCTTTCGTGTTGCGTATGGTAGCGGTAGCGCTGCTGATCGTGATCTTGGCCCGTCCGCAATCCACGAATAGTTGGTCCAATTCTTCCACGGAAGGTATCGATATCATGTTGGCGATGGATATCTCGGGGAGTATGCTGGCGCAAGACTTGAAACCGAACCGCTTGGAGGCGGCGAAGGATGTGGCCGCGTCGTTCATCAACGGCCGTCCGAACGATAACATCGGTCTCGTGGTCTTTTCTGCTGAGAGCTTTACGCAATGCCCGTTGACAACCGATCATACGGTCTTGCTGAACCTCTTCAAGGATATCCAAAGCGGTATGATCCAAGACGGAACGGCAATTGGGTTGGGCTTGGCGAATGCCGTGAGCCGTATTAAGGACAGCCACGCTAAGTCGAAGGTGATTATCCTTCTGACCGATGGTTCGAACAACGCCGGCGAGATCGCTCCGGTTACCGCTGCCGAGATCGCCAAGACGTTCGGCGTGCGTGTCTATACGATCGGAGTCGGAACGAAAGGCATGGCGCCGTATCCGTTCCAGACCGCTTTCGGCGTGCAGTACCAGAATATACCGGTAGAGATCGACGAGGCTACGTTGAAGCAGATCGCCTCTACCACGGGAGGGCAATATTTCCGTGCTACGGACAACGCCAGCCTGAAGGAGATCTATTCCGAGATCGACCAGATGGAGAAGACCAAGATCAGCGTACAAGAGTACAGCAAGAAGCAGGAGGAGTATAAGAACTGGGCCTTGCTGGTGTTCGCCCTGTTGCTGGTGGAGATCTTATTGAGAAATACATTGTTGAGAAATATACCATAAAGATAAAAGGCTTATGTTTCGATTTGCGCATCCGGACTTTTTATATTTGCTTTTTCTCCTTCCCGCGTTGGTGGCGTTCTACGTGTACGCCATGATCGTGAAGAAGAAAGCGATAAAGAAATACGGTAACCCTACGTTGTTGGCCGAGTTGATGCCCGAGGTATCGACCAAGCGCCAGCATCTGAAGTTTTGGCTGTTGTTCGGAGCCATTACCATGGTTATCTTTATTATAGCGGGGCCTCAATTCGGCTCGAAACTGGAGACGGTGAAGCGTCAGGGAGTAGAGATCATGGTGTGTCTGGACGTATCCAACTCCATGTTGGCCGAGGACGTGTCGCCCAACCGTTTGGATAAGGCCAAACAGATGCTATCCCGATTGACGGACGGCTTTACGAATGATAAGGTAGGCTTGATCGTGTTCGCCGGCGACGCTTTCACGCAGTTGCCGATCACCTCGGATTATATCTCCGCCAAGATGTTCTTGTCCTCTATCAACCCGTCGATGGTCTCTACGCAAGGTACGGCGATCGGTGCCGCCATCAACTTGGCCGCCCGTTCCTTTACCCCGGACGAGACGACCGATAAGGCGATCATCTTGATCACCGACGGCGAGAACCATGAGGACGACGCTATCGGTGCCGCCAAAGCCGCCGCCGAGAAGGGCATCCACGTGAACATCGTGGGAATGGGTGATCCGAAAGGTTCTCCGATCCCCATCCAAGGAAGCAATAATTATATGAAGGATAAGGACGGAAACGTGGTGATCACGAAGCTGAATGAGCAGATGGGTCAAGAGATCGCCGCCGCCGGAAACGGTATGTACGTACGTGCGGACAATACGAACTCCGCCTTGAAAGCCCTTCAGAAAGAAATCGAGAAAATGAACAAGACGGAGCTGGATAGCAAGGTCTATTCCGAGTATGACGAGCAGTTCCAGATTTTCGCTTGGATAGCTTTGTTCCTCTTGATCGCCGATTTCATGACCTTGGATCGTAAGAACCGTATATTTAGGAAAGTAAAATTATTCTCTTAATTCGACGAAGTGATGAGACGTATATATAAATCTATGATATGGGTATCGGTCTTGGCGCTCAGCGCTGGGGCGGTCTCTGCCCAGAAAGCGGAACGGAAGAACGTGCGTGAGGGGAATAAGCTTTATGAGAGCGAGAAATACACCGAGTCCGAGATCGCTTATCGCAAGAGCTTGGAGGTGAATCCCCGCTCTACGGAAGGAACCTATAATCTGGGGAATTCCCTATACAAGCAAGGCAAGTTCCCCGAGGCCGCCGAGCAATATCAATTGATCGCCGGGCAAGGGGAGAAGATGGTGGCTACGCCGGAAGGGAAGGCACGCTTGTCGGAGGTGTATCATAATATGGGGAATATCTTCATGCAGAACAAGGATTACGGTAAGGCCGTGGAGGTGTATAAGCAATCGCTTCGCTTGAATCCGAAAGATGACGAGACCCGTTATAACTTGGCCTTGGCCCAGAAACTGCTGTCGGATCAGCAGAATCAGGATCAGAGCCAAGATCAACAGAACGACGACAAGCAGGAGAACAAGGATCAGAAGGACGATCAGCAGCAACAGCAACAACAACAGCCGCAAGACGACCAGAAGCAGGATAAGACCCAAGAGCAACAGCAATCCAACGAGCAAATGAGCAAGGACAATGCCCAGCAGATGTTGGACGCCTTCCTGCAAGACGAGAAAGACACCCAAGAGAAGGTGAAGAAGGCGCAGATGCAGCAGCAACAACGCCGGAAGAGCGAGAAGGAGTGGTAAACTGGATAATTAACGAAAAAATGAGATACACAATGAGGAAATTAATTTTCTTATTCATCCTGATGTTAACGGTAGGGGTGGCGACAAAGGCCGCGGATGTGACCTTCAAGGCCTCGGCGCCCCAAGCGGTGGTAATGGGAGAGCAGTTTCGCTTGACTTTCACCGTCAATGCCGAAGGCAGGGATTTGAGAGTACAGGAGATGCCAGACTTTGACGTATTAATGGGTCCCTCCCAATCCACCTCCTATAGCAGTAGCTGGGTGAACGGGAAGAGTACCAGCGAGACAACCGTTACGTATACGTATGTCTTGATGCCGAAGAAGGAAGGTACGTTTAATATCGCTCCGGCAACGATCAAGGTGAACGGCTCTAATTATACATCGAATGGCTTGGCCATCAAGGTGCTTCCTGCTGATAAGGCGGGTAAGCAAGAGGCGGAGACAACGACGGCGAGCGGGGCGATCTCTAACGATCGGCTGTTCGTGAAGATGGACGTATCCAAACGAAGCGTGTTCGAGCAAGAAGGTTTCTTGGTGACTTTCAAGGTCTATTCCTTGGAAAATTTCTCGATTACGGGATTGAAATACCCGGAGTTCGAGGGTTTCTTGGTACAAGAGGTTGAGTTGCCGCAAGAGAAACAACTGACCTTGGAAAACTACAACGGGCGTAACTACCAGTCGGCCGTAATGCGTCAAGTGATCCTGTATCCCCAACGTTCCGGTAAGATCACGATCGAAGGTGGAAAGTATGATGCCGTGGTGCGTGTCCGTATGCAACAAGCGGGCGGCGGTAGCATCTTCGATAGTTTTTTCGACTCGTATCGGGATGTGAGCAAGGTGTTGACCACTTCTCCGGTTACTATCGACGTGAAGCCTTTGCCCTCCGGTAAGCCCGCTTCTTTCTCCGGTGCCGTAGGTACGTTCTCCATGACGGCTGATATCAGCTCGAACAACGTCAAGACAGACGAGGCTGTAACCATAAAGGTGAAAATCACGGGTAACGGAAACGTGAAGTTGGTGAAGAATCCGGAAGTGGTTTTCCCGAACGATTTCGATGTCTACGATCCGAAAGTAGAGATGGACATCAAGACCACGACCGCCGGTGTCAGTGGAAGCAAGACGATCGAATATATGGCGATACCCCGTTACGCAGGTGATTTCGAGATCCCGGCGATCGCTTTCTCCTATTTCGATATCAAGTCCGGTTCGTACAAGACCATCAAGTCCGAGCCTTATAAGTTGCATGTGGAGCAAGGTAAGGGCGGTAGCGGTTCTTCCCCGGTCGTATCGAACTTTAGTAATAAAGAGAGCGTGAAATACTTAGGCAAGGATATCCGTTACTTGAAGACGAAAGATTTCTCCTTTATCGAGGGAGGTGATGGTATTTTCTTCGGTTCCTTTATGTATTATCTTTGCTATATCGTACCAGCTATCTTGTTTATCGTATTCTTCTTTATTTATCGTAAGCAGGTGAAGGAAAACGCCGACATCGCCTTGGTTCGTACCAAGAAGGCGAACAAGATGGCGGTTAGACGTCTGAAGAACGCTGGCAAGCTGATGAAAGAGAATAAGAAGGAAGAATTCTACGACGAGGTGCTGCGTGCGTTGTGGGGCTATTTGAGCGATAAGCTGAGTATCCCGCAATCCGATCTGACCAAGGATAACGTAGAGATAGAATTGGCTAAATACGGTGTAGACGAATCCTTGACGAATGAGTTCATGGATATCTTGAATACTTGTGAGTTCGCTCGTTACGCTCCGTCCCAAGCGTCGGACGCTATGGATAAGTTGTATGAGCTGACGGTAGACGCTATTGGTAAAATGGAGAATACAATTAAAAAGTAAGAAGATGAAGATGACTATAAATTTAAGAAAGGTATTGTTTTTCTTATTGACTCTATGTCTGATAGGATCTGCTTATGCGCAAGATACCGCCTTGAAGGAGGCCGAGGTCGCTTACACGAAAGAAGATTACGCAAAGGCGATCGAGCTATATGAGGGAATCTTGAAGAGCAATGGCGAGTCTGCCGCCGTTTATTATAATTTGGGAAATACCTATTATAAGGCGGGTAAGATCGCTCCGGCTATATTGAACTACGAACGTTGTCTTCTGCTGGATCCGGGTGATAGCGATGCTCGCTTCAATTTACAGATGGCCCGTCAGAAGACCATCGATAAGATTGAGCCGGTTGGTGATTTCTTCTTGGTCAAATGGTTTAAGAGCGTGGAGAACCTCGGTTCCGCAGACTCTTGGGCGAAGACAGGTATCGTGTGCTTCCTGTTGTTTATCGGTTGCTTGATCTTGTTCTTTTTCTCTCGTTGGGTACGCTTGAAGAAGATCGGTTTCTATTTGGGTGTCCTATTTATTATCATGGTTGTTTTTGCCAATATATTCGCCAGCGACCAGAAGGATGAGATGATAAACCGTAAACACGCTATCGTATTCGCCCCGACCGTTACGGTGAAAAGCTCGCCTGACGCTAGCGGTACGGATCTTTTCGTATTACACGAGGGAACGAACGTGACCGTGAAGAGCACGCTCGGCGAATGGAGCGAGATTGAGCTTGAGGACGGGAACGTAGGATGGATGCCTAGTAAAGACATAGAAAAAATCTGATACATGCTAGAACAATTATTGGTTTGGGAACGTGATGCGTTCTTTATGCTTAACGGTAGCGACTCCGCTTTTTTAGATCGCTTTATGTGGATCTATTCAGGCAAGGCGGTTTGGCTACCGTTAGCCTTTTTTATATTGGTGGTATTGTGCTATAAGAAGAACTGGAAGGAGTGGTTGTTGATCTTATTGGCCATTGTCTTGACGATCACGTTATGCGACCAGTTCGCTTCGCATGTTTGTAAACCCATCTTCACCCGTTTCCGTCCGACTCATCACCCTGACTTTATGGATCAGGTAAGGGTGGTGTTCGGTTATCGGGGCGGTATGTATGGATTTATCTCCAGCCATGCGGCGAATGCTTTCGGCTTTGCGACCTTGATGGCGCTGATCTTCAGGAATAAACTATTCGGATGGACTATTTTCTTTTGGGCGATTTTGACTTCCTATACTCGTATTTATTTAGGAGTGCATTTTATCACGGATATTATTCCGGGAGCTTTATCCGGTCTGCTATTCGGGTATCTTGTATATCTGTTATACCACTATATAAGGCCTAAATTGATTCCGGCAGATTCTTGGGTATGTCCGGAGGCCATTTACTCGGATATCCGGAAACGCTGGATCACCTATGCGATTTGGTTGACCATCCTTTTAATAGCCCTATTTAATGAGCAATTGGTATCGTGCTTAATATAAGAGATTTTCGTTAAGTATGTCGTAAAGCATATTTGTTTTCAGCTCATTTTCTCAATAATAATTTGTTTCAATGCTATTAAATGACTAAGTTAGTGCCATAATATTAAACAAAAGTATTAACCTTCAAAATAAGAAAGCCATGACAAAGACGATTACATTTAACGAACTGAGAAGAATTAAAGATTCGTTACCTGACGGAAGTACACAACGCATCGCCGATGAGCTGGGATTAAAGGTAGAGACAGTTCGTAACTATTTCGGTGGACATAATTTTCAAGATGGACGGAGTTGTGGTTTCCATATCGAGCCCGGTCCGGACGGAGGGTTGGTTGTTTTAGATGACACGACTATTTTCGAGCGTGCTTTGCAGATACTGGCCGAGAGTCAGGATGCCGAAGCACAAAAAGCGTAAGAGAAATTCATTCGTATAAAAAATCCCATAGCTAAATGAAAGAACGCTTTGGGATTTTTTTATATTCAACAATTCATAAATCCCGATTGTTTCATCTATAAAAATGTATTGAGTATGGAAGATAAATTAGTGACATTGGCTATCCACACGTTCGAGAAAGCCCAGATTCTCAAGACAATCCTCGAAACAGAAGGCATAGAGGTCTATATACATAATGTAAACCAGATTCAGCCGGTCGTTTCGGCAGGAGTGCGTGTGCGTATTAAGGAGAGTGATTTACCGCATGCTTTACGCATTATTGAAGACAATAAGTGGTTTGAGGAACCAAAGGAGGAAGAGGCGAAGGTTAATGCGGTCAAGAAAGTTCTGATCCCGATTGATTTCTCGGATTATTCCGCCAAGGCTTGTGAGTTGGGAATTAATTACGCTCATGCGGTAGGTGCGGAGGTGATGATCATGCACGCCTATTTCAGCCCCTATTTTCCATCCGCTATCCCGATGGGAGATACTTTGGCTTACCAAGTAAACGAGGAGGAATCCGTACAGCATATCTTACAACGTGTCCGTATCGATATGGAGAATATTTGTACGCATATCAACCGGAAGATGTCCTCTGGTGAATTACCAAAGGTAAAATACGATTATGTATTACGTGAAGGCTTGCCGGAAGAGGAGATCATCGCCTATAGCAAGGAGTATCATCCGACATTGATCGTGATGGGAACGAGAGGTAAGAGCCAAAAAGATATGGATCTGATCGGTAGCGTGACCGGAGAGGTAATCGAGGTAAACCGGGTTCCTGTATTGGCGATACCGGAGAATGTTCCTTTCACGGATTTGAGAGACGCTAAGAATATCGCTTTCGCTACATCGTTTAACCAGAGAGATTTGGTTGCGTTTGACGAGTTTATGGAAATCATCAAAGGCTTTGATCTTAATATCCATCTATTCAATATCTCTACCAGTAATGATGAATGGAATGAGATTCGTTTAACGGGCGTTCGTGAATATTTCAAAAAACAATATCCACATGCCCATATTTCCCATACGGTTCTAGCCGATGGTGACTTGCTGTTAGCCATCGAGAAATTTGTTCGTGATAAACAAATTGATGTTATAGCCCTAAGCACATATCGCCGTAATATCCTAGCCCGGATGTTCAATCCTTCGATCGCGAGAAAGATGTTATTCCACACCAATACTCCGTTATTGGTAATCGATAGCAAGAAATAGCTTCTTATTCAAGTAACAAATAAAAAGTGGATATGAGAAAAGGCTTATCCACTTTTTTATTATATACCATGTGCTTAAAGCAATCTTTGTATCTTTGGCGAAAAAATATAAGGATAGTATGTGGGAAAGAATGTTTGATCTGGTACTTGGATTAAAGAAAGAACATAGATTAATGATAGTTATAACATTGATTTATGCGGTGACCCTCTTTGGTATTACTGTAGATGTAGAAGCGATGGAGAATTGGCTGCAATTAGTGGGGTATACCATACGTACTTTATGTATTGCTTGTATTATACAGCTTAGTGTGTTCTTTTTGACAAATATTTTTTGGAAGGAACTAAACAGAGGCTTGAATAAAACATTTGTTGTTATTAGTGGTAATGTGTTGTCTTTAGCTTTCTTACTTTTCCCTTTTTCTATATCATATATAGATATGACTGCTGAAAGTATGAAATTGAGTTCTTTGAATACAGAAAGAAATAGAATTGATAGTATGGTCCGGTACTATGAGAATTTAAAAAGTCTAGATTCTTCTTTTTCAGAGAATCTAGATTCTTTAATATTGGAAGAAAAGAAAACATTGATTCGGGTTATAAAAGAGATTGACTTAAAGCAATTTAAAATAGAAGAGAAACAGAAAAGATATGAAAAGCCATTAGTCTCCATCCTATTTCTTTTGCAAATATTCGGTTTTTATATATTGATTCTATATTCTTCCTATTTTGATAGGACGAATAAGGTGAATCGTGTTATCGCAGTGGAAAATATTCCTTATCGAAAGAAAGTAAGGAGCTATTTTTGCGATAAAGTTTTGAAGCCTTTGGTTTTACTGTTATCTGTTTTTCTTTGGGGATTCTTGTTTTTCCTTTGGCTTAGATAATATATACCTGATATTTGTATAAACCGGAATTTATGCTTTGCTTTGTGGCTCATCAGAAAAATAATAGAATATATGATTACTTATTTGATTATTGGAATAACAGTGGTTCTCTCTTTTATCTGTTTTAGTAATAGGGAGTTATTTATGAAATTAGCGTTTATCCCATATCGTACGATCCGGAATCATGAATATTATCGTATCGTGACACATGGATTTATCCATGCGGATATGACACATTTGCTAGTGAATATGTTCACGTTCTGGTCATTTGGTCTCTATATTGAACGAACGTTTCGATATATGGGATTCGGCAAAGGGGCTTATCTGGCTCTTTATTTCGGGGGAATGATCGTGGCTTCGCTTTATGATTTGATAAAACGACGTAATGATCCGTATTATGTCTCTATCGGTGCGTCTGGAGCGGTATCGGCGGTTCTATTTACCTCTATATTCCTTGATCCTTGGGGAAAGATCTTGTTTTTCGCCGTGCTGCCTGTCCCCGGAATCGTATTCGGCTTGCTATATCTGGCCTATTGCCAGTATATGGCGAAACAAACAGGAGATAACATAAATCATAATGCCCATTTCTACGGGGCTATTTATGGATTGATTTTCCCAATGCTGCTGGAGCCTTCGTTATTGCATCTCTTTTTGTCTCAACTTACGTTTAAGGGATGATCCACCCTGAACGGATAATTTAAGGTTATTTTTTGTCCGAAGATTATTTCCGGGTAGGTAAACTTGTCTATCTTTGTCCCCTTATAAGCAAAAGTTAGATGAACAAAGATAATAATTTGGGTAGAGTGTTAGCGTTACTGTCGCTGACGTTGTTGATGAGCTTTGGTTTATATAGCCTTCCGGATACATTGTTCGGGTATAAGATCAAAAAGGTAGATCTTTTATCGGATTTCAAGGTGAAAGAGGAAAAGCTCTCCTTGGATTCTTTGAAACAACAATTGGAACAAGCGGACACCCTTCAAGTAGATTCGGTAGCATTAAGGGATTCTATCATGCGTTCCGCCGGAATAGATTCTGCGGCTTTGGCCCTTCGTGATTCGTTATACAAAGCGGTCTATGCTGTTCAAGGGGCGGATTCGCTGGGGGCTCATATCGAGGACTATTCTCTTGGACATATCGGTTTGCAACGATTTTTCGCCGCCTTAAAAAACAGGCGGGAATTGAATCGTCCGGTACGTGTGGCCTTCCTTGGAGATTCTTTTATCGAAGGAGATATTATGGTGGCCGATTTCCGTTCCGGGATGCAGAAGGAATTTGGGGGGCGGGGTGTTGGTTTTGTACCGGTCACATCCGTAGCGGCACAGTTCCGTCCAACCGTGGAGCAACGTGCCTCCGGATGGACTACTTGGTCTATGCTGACAGATCATGAGCATGGATATACTTTATCCGGGATGATGTTCGAGGCAAACGAGGAGAACGCCTCTATCCATGTGAAGACGACTAAGCGTTATCCGGAGCTCCAGACGTTCTCTTCTTTGAAACTGATTTATGAGCAGAATAAGAATACGGAGATGCGCTTGGTTTGCAACGCTTCCGCCGATACCCTACAAGAGATGCTTCCCGCCACATCGATCGTAACCCAATACGAGTTGGAAGGGATGTTCACCGAAGCGGATTTCACTTTTAAGAATACTCCGGAGTTCCGGGCATTAGGGGTCGCTATGGAGGATCATTCAGGTGTCGTGGTCGATAATTTCTCTCTTCGGGGAAACTCGGGTATGATATTGGAGCGATTGGATGTCTCCCGTTGCCAAGCATTGAATAAGATCCGTCCGTATGACTTGATTGTCTTGCAGTATGGGTTGAATGTCGTGAGCGATAGCGTGATGAATTATGGATGGTATAGTAGCCGGATGGTAAAGGTCATTAACCATATACAACTTTGTTTTCCGGAAGCTGATATATTGATGTTGGGGGTGTCGGACAGAAGCCGTCAAGACGATGGCGAATTCGAGACGATGCCAGCCGTGTTAGCCTTGCTGCATGCGCAAAGGCAAGCTGCTAAAAAGGCAGGGGTTCCTTTCTGGAATGTATTCGGTGCCATGGGAGGAGAGAATAGTATGGTCCGTTTCGTAGAATTAAACTGGGCTAGTAAGGATTATACGCATTTAAGCTTCAGGGGTGGACGGGAGATTGCCGATGCCTTGCTGAAAGCGTTATTATCAGAAAAAGATTTTTATGATGAAGCGGAGAAAGTGGTTAATTAGTCTGGTTGTTTTAGGAGTGATCATGGGCTTCTCTGTTCCGAAACCTAAAGCCGGAATAAACGGGGATGTATCTCTTGATAGTTTGGCGGTTCGGGATACTGTAGCGTTGCCTCCTTTATCTTATTCTATGAAAGTGGGAAAAGATACGTTGATCTTACCGGATTCTAGTAAGGCGTGGAATAATTTTTTCAATGAACTGGATTCGTTGCGTGCAGGGAAAGATACGGCTATCACGATCGTCCAGTTGGGGGATTCGCATATCCAAGCCGGACATTTAAGCGGTCGTGTCATGCGCCTTTTCCAACAGGCGTTCGGGAATGCCGGACGAGGCTGGATCGCTCCTTTTAAGTTGAGCAAGACCAACGAGCCGGATGATTATTTTATCAAATCCGTCGCTAAGGATTGGATTGCCGGACGTTGTATTCAGCATGTCCGGAAAACCCCGATAGGGATCGGTGGGATCGGGATTAAGTCTGTTTCCCCCTCGATTAATCTGGATGTCGTGATAACCCCGAATAATGGTGCCGGATACGAGTTTAATGAGGCGATCTTATATAGAGGGGAGAAGTCGATGCCCATGCTTCCTGCCGGGGCTTTGAAAGACTCGGTCCAAACATTCCGTGCGGATACCGTATGTGTTCCCGGTGTATTAGCCGACACTTTCCGGATCTCCTGCTTGACCGATACTCTACAATTGCAGAGTACGAGACGGAAAGAGGGCACGAATACATTGCGTCCGGCCTCATCCTTTACGAATTTATATTATGGCCTGACACTGAAGAATGGAGGCAGGGGTATCTTATACCATTCCATCGGAGTGAATGGGGCAATGTATGTGAATTATACGGACGAGGCTTATGTACGTCAGTTGGCTTTATTAAAACCGTCCTTATTAATCATCTCTATGGGAACCAACGAGACGTTTGGCAGACGTTTTAATACCGATGAGTTTTCCGGTCAGATAGAGGCTTTCTTGGCGTTAGTCAAGAAGGAGTTACCTAATACGGCAATCTTACTGACGACTCCTCCGGAATGTTATAGGAGAGTCCGGTCGGGTAAACAGCGAACGTATGTGCGTAATGATAATACCGAGCGGGCTGCCCGTGCTATCCGGAATGTAGCGAAGAAAGAAGAGGTCGCTTGCTGGGATTTATTCACTACGACAGGAGGGAAAAACTCGTGCCGCAAATGGCATAGTTCTCGTTTGATGGGACGGGATCGGATTCACTTTACGAAAGAAGGGTATCAAGAACAAGGAACGCTTTTGTTTAGGGCGTTCATGGAATCATATAATAACCGATAAGAATTTTATATGGAATATAATATACTTAGAGATTGGCTTAGTAATCATCAATTCACGTGGGAGAAACTGGGAGATATCCTGACGTATCATCATAATGCCCCGATCTTGTTTAGTAGCGGGTTGTTCTTCTTCTTGTTTATCGGTTTCCTGATGATTTATATGTCGCTAAGGAAACATACGTTGGCTCGTATTATTTATGTGACATTGTTTTCCCTTTATTTCTATTATAAAAGTAGTGGACTTTGGTTCGGGCTGCTGGTATTTACGGCTACTTCCGATTTCTTGATAGCGCAATGTATCTCGCATACGACATCGGTATTAAAACGTAAATTATTCGTTACGCTTAGTCTCTGCATAAACCTAGGTATGCTGGGGTATTTCAAGTATTTCAATTTCCTAGGCGAACTGTTTACTATGGCCGCCGGGGGAGAATGGCTTAAGATGAACATCTTCCTTCCGGTAGGAATCTCTTTCTTTACCTTCCAGAGTATAAGCTATGTGATAGATGTTTATCGGGGACGAATCCAACCTCTCGGCCGTTGGATCGATTATGTTTTCTATGTATCGTTCTTTCCTCAACTGGTTGCCGGGCCAATCGTTCGTGCCCGGGATTTTATCCCTCAAATGTATAAGAATCCTACGGTGACGCGATCTGAGTTTGGTGAGGGATTGTTCCTTATCTTATGTGGTCTTTTCAAGAAAACGGTTATCTCGGATTATATCAGTATGAATTTCGTGGATCGTATTTTTGACGCTCCGTTGCTTTATACGGGTGTGGAGAATTTATTGGGTGTCTATGGGTATGCGCTACAGATTTATTGTGACTTCTCGGGTTATTCGGATATGGCGATCGGTATCGCTCTGTTGTTGGGATTCCGCTTTAATATAAACTTCGACTCTCCCTATCAATCGGCTACGATTACCGAGTTTTGGCGTCGTTGGCATATCTCCCTTTCCTCTTGGTTAAAAGATTATCTGTATATATCCTTAGGGGGGAACCGGAAGGGGAAGATTCGTACCTATATGAATCTGATGATAACGATGTTGCTAGGCGGGTTATGGCATGGGGCTTCCATTAGTTTCATCTTATGGGGAGCCTTACATGGTATAGCTTTGGCTGCGCATAAGTTCATTATGGGGCATTTCAGTAGCTTTAAGGCCTTAGGATGCGAGATGAAACCTTGGCGACGGGTATTAGGTGTCCTGATTACTTTCCATGTGGTTTGTTTCGGATGGATCTTGTTCCGAGCTACCTCGATGAAAGCCGTGGGAGAGATGCTGAGCCAGATCTTCACGAATTTTCATCCGGAGGTGTTCATGCAATTCGTCTCAGGATATAAAGGGGTGTTCGCGTTGATGGTGATCGGTTATGTGCTGCATTTTATGCCTAAACGCTCTGAGGATGTCTTGAGGGAAATCGTGACTCGTTCCCCTTTATTGATACAGGCCGCTATATTGGCGATAGCGATTTTCATTGTTGTTCAGTTTAAGAGCGCGGGAGTGCAGCCGTTTATTTATTTCCAATTTTAAGAGTGACAAACACGTATATCGGCATAGCCTCACGCCAGTATAGGCACAACCCTACACCACTAGTGCCGTAAGGCTACACCGATACTGATTTCATAGGCAAAGTATCTTAGGTTCACTGGCGAAGTATCTTAGGATCGTCGGCCGATGCACCTAAGATATTTTTTTGACATCTTAGAGTGTTCCTATCATTTCCGGAAAAACATGTACATGAGTTTCTAGAAACACTCTGAGGGTTGTGAGCCGACGGGAAGTTTGATGATGATATTCTTCAAATCCGCCCCGGATACATTTTGGAATACGCTTAGCCCAAACTCCGGTATTACCGCAAGTACATGGTCGAATATATCCGCTTGAATTCCTTCATATTCGACCCATACCTTATTGGATGAGAAGCAATAAAGTTCGATGGGAATACCTGTATCAGTCGGTTGTAGATGCCTTACCATGCAGACTAATTCCTTACTTACTTCCGGGAGGCTTCTTAGGTAACGTACGAGATAAGCACGGAAGACTCCCAGATTTGTCTGTCTACGTCCGTTCACCCAAATGGAACTATCGATATGATGTTCTTCATTGTATTCATCTAATTCCTGTTCTTTTCCATCGATGTAATCCGTGATAAGAGAGATCTTACGAAATTTCTCTAGCATTTCCGGGGTACAAAAATGTACGCTGTTCATATCGATATTGATAGAGCGCTTGATACGGCGGCCCGGGGATTCGCTCATACCTCTCCAGTTTTGGAAAGCGTCGCTTACTAAGGCGTAAGGAGGGATGGTCGTGATGGTATTGTCAAAGTTTCTTACTTTCACGGCGTTCAATGTCACCTCGATAACCGTGCCGTCCGCACCATATTTGCTCATCGTGATCCAGTCTCCGGCCCGGAGCATATCATTGGCGGATAATTGGATGCCGGCAACGAAACCTAAGATCGTATCCTTAAAGACCAACATCAAGATAGCCGCAGACGCACCCAATCCGGCCAGTAAAGAAACCGGGGATTTATTGATAAGAATACTGATAATCAATATCACTCCAATAAAGAAAACCGTAACCTGCAAGATCTGTATGAAGCCTTTTAACGGCTTGTTCTTAAAGGAATCTTTTTTATTATAGATCTCGTGGATCAGATTTAAGGAAGCGTTTATAAACCTTAAAGAAACCGCTATGATATAAATCTGACAAAGTTTTTGGAGTACTATTAAAATCTTCGGTGTCTCTTCGGCTGAGAAGGCGAATGGTAACAATATATAAATCAATATGGCCGGGATCATATGCATCATCTTATTAATGATCTTACGATCCACGATTAAATCGTCCAGTTGATTTTTCGTCTTCCTCGCTAATCGTTTGAACATACCTAGGAAAATATACCGGCAACTATAATCGATCCCAACGGTGACGGCTATAATAAGTAATAAGATCACTATATTGTCTAGGTAACTGGAATTTTCGCTTATCAACCCCATTTGAACTAATAAATTATATACCCATTCTTGTATCTTGCTCATAAATACGATTTTAAACTTTAAGTAGACAATCCGGAGACGAAGATAGGAAAAATAATCCGAACACGTACTTTAGTCTGAATATTGATATACTTTCAATTCAAATTTAGGAATCATAGCGAAGAAATGGTCGAATATATCCGACTGGATCCGTTCATATTCTTTCCATATTTTATTCCGGGAGAAGAAATAAATCTGGACGGGAACACCATATTCCGTGGATTGAAGTTGGCTGATAATTAAATCCAAATCTTGATTTACGACAGGAAGACTTGTCAGATAACGCTCTACATATACACGGAATACTTGGGAGTTTGTAGGTACTACATCCTTATCCGGTTGGTAATCCGCTAATAAAGGAATTTCCTTGCGGAAGGTATCTAGCATCTCCGGCGTACAGAACTTGATCGTATTCAAATCGAGATAAATGGACTTCATAACCCTGCGTCCTCCAGACTCAACCATCCCGCGCCAGTTTTGGAAAGAACTATTCACTAGATTATAAGGCGGGATTGTCGAGATCGTATTATCGAAGTTCTGAACTTTCACGGTGTTTAGGGTTATTTCTTGAACAATACCGTTCGCATTGGCAGAAGGCATCGTGATCCAGTCGCCGGGGCGCAACATATCATTCGCCGAAAGCTGTATACCTGCCACGAAACCTAATATGCTATCTTTAAAGACCAACATAAGAATAGCTGCCGATGCACCTAATCCGGCGAAAAGGGTAGCCGGGGATTTATTGACGAGAATCGCTATAATGACAATGCCGCCAACGAAGAAAACAAGCACTTGTAATACTTGTATAAAACCTTTCATCGGCCTGTTTTTCATTTTCTCCTGTTGGTTAAACAAATCCAACATCATTAAGAGAAGACCGTTGAGCGCTAACAGCAGGGAAAATATGATATAGACCGCGCAAATCTTCTGGGAAATGAATAATAATTCCTTTCCTCGGATAAAAGCCATCGGGAGCAAAGCATATACTAAAATGCCGGGAATCGTATGTACGAGATAATGTACGACCTTACGTTTAATTAATAACGTATCCCATTTATAATGCGTATGCTTAACGATACTACGTACCCCTCCGACAAAAATAGCTTGGCATAAATAATCTAATCCGATAGCGACCGCCACTAGTAAGATGGCGATGATCGCCTCGTCAAATGTGTTCGCTATTTTCTCGTCTACACCCCATCCGGTGAGGACTTTGTTCATCCAACTACCTAAATTTATCATAATAATCGTTTTTTGATATAACACTACTCTTAAAAATAGGTTCAATCCTACGTTAAATTTGCCCTTTTGTTAAGATTGCTTGTAAATGTAAGCGTATTAATCCAATTGAAAAATGTATCTTTGTGAAATAATATAAACTTAAATGGATTCCATGAGATCTCTGTTGTCAACCTCAGATTTTCTACAGGTACGAGAGCATAAATTAAGTAATGATTTGACGGTATGGTTGAATGAGGACCATAGCCAACCTAAGATATTCGGAGCCGTAGTTGTAAAAGCCGGAGCTAAAGATTCCCCTAACACAGGTATCGCGCATTATTTCGAGCATATGATGTTTAAAGGAACGGATAAGATCGGGACAATCGATTATGAGTCCGAGAAAGTCTTGCTGGACATTATCGCCGAGAAATATGACGCTTTGGCGGATACCGAGGATCCCAAGATGCGTGCCCATTTGCAGCAAATCATTAACGACCTGAGCGTACGTGCCGCTGAGTATGTAATACCGAATGAGTTCGACCGGTTGATCTCTCGTTTCGGTGGTACGAAGTTGAATGCCGGGACTTCTTACGACTATACATTATATTTCAATACATTCTCTCCGCAATATATCTCCCAATGGGCCGAGATCAATAGTGAGCGTTTGGTAAATCCCGTATTTCGTCTTTTCCAGAGTGAGCTGGAGACGGTCTATGAGGAAAAGAACATGTATGGAGATACGATGGCTAGTGTCGCCATCGAGAAATTGACAGAGCGTTATTTCTATCCGCATCCGTATGCTTATCCGATTATCGGAAGTGCGGAGAACTTGAAGAATCCCCGTCTTTCGGAGATGCGCCGGTTCTTCGAGAAATACTATGTCGCTTCCAATATGGGATTGATCTTAAGCGGGGATTTCGATACGGAGGAGGTCTTGCCAATCTTGGAATCTACTTTTTCACGGATACGAAAAGGGAAGCCGCCTCACCGGGATATTGTTACATTACCGCCATTCAAGGGACGGGAGAAGGTGAGCGTACGTATTCCTATGCCTTTCGTGAAAATTATGGCATTGGGATTCCGGGGAGTTCCCGCGAATCATCCGGATCAAGTTGCGCTCAATATCGCCGTATCTTTATTGAATAACTCCAATGGTACGGGATTTTTGGATAAGCTGACGGTAGATCATAAGGTGATGGGTGCGATGGCGGTTAACCAAAGTATGAATGAGGCTGGAATATTAGGCTTGTTGGTATTTCCGAAGTTCTTTTTCCAGACCTATGCGGCAGCCGAGAAATTAGTATGGAAACAAATCAACCGCATTAAGGAGGGGGATTTTAGCGATGAGATGTTTCAAAGCTTGAAATTGGAGCAGAAACGTGAATATGCCTCCAAATTGGAAGACATAAACTCAAGGGCCGAGGTGATGATGCGTATTTTCTCTCAAGGGAAAAGCTGGCAGGATTATTTGGATGAGGTTACCCGTATCGATGCCTTGTCGAGAGAAGACGTGATTGAGGTCGCCAAGAAATATTTTACGGAGAATTATATGTACGTCACGAAGAAGACCGGACGCTATCCGAAAACGATCTTACCCAAGCCGGATTATTCACCGATTATACCGAAGAACTCTGATGCTTCCTCCGCTTATGTGGAACGTCTGGAAAAGATACCCGTACAAGAATTGAAACCGCATTTTCTCGATTTTGAGAAAGACGCCGAGGTCGTATCCTTGCGTCCGCTTGTCACGTTGTATAAGACTCATAATTCCGTAAATGATATATTCTCGCTGACACTATCTTATGGAGTGGGGCAGTTGGAGCTTCGTGATCTTGATAAATTGTCCGCTTATCTACCTTTCGTAGCGACGGAGTCGATGTCTTTTGAGGTCTTTCGGGGTAAATTGCAGGAACTTGGTAGTACATTGACTTTTGATTCCACGGATTCTGAGTTTCTGGTGGTGGTGAATGGTTTCGATGGGCATTTTACCCAAACAATGGCTTTGGTCGGCGATTTCTTGCGGCACGCCAAGCCAGATGACAAGAAGTTACGGCAGATTGTGGACGAGGCGAAGGTAACGGAGAAATCGTTGTTCAATTCCAGCGAGAACGTAGCCGATATGCTGTTAGAGAAAGTCAAATTTGGGGAGCAATCCCGTTATTTGACTAAATTATCGTTCGCTGAAATCAAGAAACTAAAAGGAAAGATGTTGCTGGACACTTTCAGTAAGGTACGTTCGGTCGCTTGTAACCTGCATTATTGTGGTACATTGTCTATGGAGGAGGCTGCCCGGCAGATCAAGCAGCATTTACCCTTGGAGGAGGTAAGTATTCCATCGAACTCTCCCTATATCCGTGATCTTATGACGTATGATAAGCCGACTGTCTTTTTTATGGACATGGAGGATGTCACGCAAAGCATAATCTATGCCTATATGTATATCGATCCGTTGAAGGCTAAGGAAGATCGTCCTATTTCCCGGTTGTTTAGCGCTTATTTCGGAGGGGATATGTCATCCTTGATGTTTCAGGAGATCCGTGAGTTTCGTTCGTTCGCTTATCAAGTAAATGCCCGTTTGAAACATCCTCCTTTGAATCGATCGGAGAAGCCCGCTAGTTTCGTGATGAAATTGGCTACACAGACGGATAAGATGATCGATGCGATGGAAGTGTTGGAGAATCTGGTGCATGATATGCCGGAACGTCCGGAACGGGTGGAGTCGGTGAAGCAGACGATTCGTAATTGGGTGAATAATGAATATCCTACTAGTCGCTCCCTTTCCTTGAAGATCGCCGGTTTCCGGCGTGAAGGGTACGAGAGCGATCCGAACAAGGATTATCTGGAGGTTATCGATCGGATGACTATGGAGGATATCCTTCGTTTTTATAGGGAGAATATACAAGATCATTTAATGATATATGCGATAGTCGGTAATTCAAAGAGTATGGATATGGAGAAACTCTCTAAATTCGGACAGATCGTTAAGGTAACAAAGAAAGACATTTATAGGTAATGTATAGTAAGGAGGAACTGAAGAATCTCAAATTGGAGTTTTGGGAAAGCTTCGCCGCTTTTTGTGAGGTGCAACCCTATTTGCGGGGGCGTAAGAAAATTTGGACATTATATGATACGAAGGTAAAGGGCGTTGAGTTGAAATTCGACGCGAACCGCCAAGGGGCTTACGTTATTCTTGAGGTAAACCACCGTAGCGAGGATTTACGTCTGGAAATGTTTGAGCGCCTGACTTGGTATAAAGAGACGTTGGAACAGGATTTTCCCGAAGGCTTGATCTGGGATATTTGTTTTGTCCGTGAGAATGGCCGACAAGTGGCCCGTATCTATGTAGCAAAAGAAGGATTGGATTTGCATCGGAGAGCGCATTGGGGAGATTTTTTCACTTTTATGGCTAGCCAGATGTATTTGTTGGAACGAAATTTTATGGGTATAGCAGAATACTTAAGAGAATAATTACGAGATATGAATCTAAAGGTATTTATCGGAGCTTGCGTACTGTCCGGTCTGGTTGCTTGTAGCTCTGTTAAACAAGATGAGGCCGGTTTGTCCCGGCCCGGTGTGAGCCTTGAGCTAGCTCAATTCCGGAAGGAGCATTTCTCAAATGTCCGTTATAATCTTTTCTTCTCGATCCCGGAATCTCGTGACGAGGCGATCCGGGGAAAAGTGGAGCTATCCTTGCGATTAGACGAGAAACAGCCGCTTATTATTGATTTCCGCGGAGAACCGGAGCAAGTGACCTCCGTAACCTTGAACGGAGGAGATATTCCCTATGAAGTGAAAGATGAGCATATCGTGATTGCCTCAGATTGGGTAGCGGTGGGAGAGAACCGGGTAGCGATCACTTTTACTCCGGCGGATCAATCCTTGAATCGACGGGATGAGTTCCTGTATACGTTATTGGTTCCGGACCGGGCACGTACGGTATTCCCTTGTTTTGACCAGCCGGATATGAAGTCGTTTTTTACCTTGACCTTGGAAGTTCCTTCCACTTGGCAGGCTGTGGCGAATGGCGCTATCACACAAACGGATAGTACGAGCGTCTCCGGTCGGAATCGTATTTCTTTCAAGGAGACGGAACCGCTTAGTACCTACCTGTTCTCATTCGTGGCCGGTAAACTGACTCGGGAGGTTTATTCCCGGAACGGGCGGGATATCTCTATTTATCATCGGGAGACGGATCCGAAAAAGATCGCTCAATGCCCAGCCATCGCCGACGAGGTGTTCGATGCGTTGGAATGGCAGGAAGACTTTACTGGTATTCCTTATCCTTTCGCTAAATATGACGTGATTATCTTACCCGGTTTCCAATATGGGGGTATGGAACATACGGGTGCTACTTTATATACGGATCGCCGGATGTTTCTGGATGAGCATCCTACCTTAAATGAGCGATTGAGTCGGAGTTCCTTGATCGCACATGAAACCTCTCATATGTGGTTTGGCGATTATGTAACGATGAAATGGTTTGATGATGTATGGACAAAAGAGGTTTTCGCTAATTATTTTGCTTCCCGTATCGTAGAACCTTTATATCCGGACGTGAATCACCGGTTGAATTTTATTCGGGATTATATTCCCGCATCTTATTCGGAAGACCGTACGTCAGGTGCGAATCCGATCAAGCAAGATTTGGATAATTTGCGGAACGCCGGTTTGGTATATGGAAATATCATCTATGATAAATCTCCCGTGATTATGGAGATGTTGGTACGTGTTCTGGGAGAAGACGCTTTCCAGCAGGGAATTCGTGAGTACTTGACTACTTATGCGTATGGGAACGCTACGTGGGAGGGCTTGATCCGTATCTTGAATAAATATACGGAAGAGGATCTGGCCGCTTGGAGTGAGGTGTGGGTGAATCAGAAGGGTATGCCGGAGATTACGGCTTCGGTTAAGGACGGCGAGTTGGTCGTAGAGCAGCGTGATCCGTTGGGCCGGGGTTTAAAATGGCCGCAAGAATTAACCTATCGGGTGATCTGTGGAACGGATTCGGAAGAAATCCCGGTTTCTCTCGAAGGAAACTCTGATTCCTTCCGAATGAAATTAAGTTTTCTTCCGAATGGAAATTGTGTCATTCTTCCGAATATAAATGGGCGTGGTTATGGCTTCTTTAAAATAACAGAGGGGGAGTCTTCCGGTCTATGGTCCGTGCTTCGCTCATCGGAAGATGAGGTGTTGAAGGGATCTTTGCTGATTACCCTTTATGAGAATCTTCGTTGGAAAACGATTTCTCCGCAAGGGTTCCGTGAAGAGATGTTAGCGTATTTACCGAATGAGTCTAATTCTTTATTGTTCTCGATGGCTTTAAGCTATTTAGGAGATTGCCAGCGGATATTCCCGTCGGATTCTCGTCCGTTGGAACAGGTCTTGTGGAAGATCGTGACAACGAATCCCGTATCCCAACATCGTTTGCAGGCGTTTCGTTTGTATCGTTCGATAGCGGATTCAGAGGAGGCGGTACAACGTCTGTATACGTTATGGCAGGAACGGAAAGCTCCGAAAGATTGTACGTTGAGCGAGAGTGATTATATTGGCTTATCCTATATGCTGGCGATGCATTTGCCGGAAAAAGCGGATAAGATTATCGCTACGCAATTATCCCGCATACAGAATCCGGACCGGAAGAAGGAGTATCAATTTATCTCCCCATCCGTATCGCCCCGTAAAGAGGAACGTGACAGTGTCTTCGCTTCCTTGTTGATCGCCGGGAATCGTAGGGTGGAGCCATGGGCCTCTTCGGCTCTCGCTCATTTGAACCATCGCCTGCGAGAACAAGAGTCGGTCGCTTATATCCGTCCGGCCTTGGAAGCGATGCCGGAAGTACAGCGGACTGGCGATATCTTTTTCCCCACCGCTTGGGTTCGCTCCTTGCTTTCCGCCCATACATCGAAGGAAGCTCGGAAAGAAGTTGACGCGTTTTTTACCGCGCATCCGGACTTCCCCTTGATGCTTTCCAATAAGATTAAGCAGCAAGCGAGTCATTTGTATTAAAGTAAATCATTATATTTGTCCTTGAGAACGAATTAATAAGAAAGGAGCATTTGTATGACGGCAATGGAACTAAAATGCCTAAAGATGGAGTTGGTCGAAGAATTGTTAAGCATCGATGATAAAGACACGCTCAACCGTGTGAAGAACTATCTGAAAAAGCTGAACAATAAAATTAGGACAAAAGCCGAAGAGGAAGAAACGGAATATATCAGCAAGGAAGAGATCTTGGCAGGGATTGATGCCGGGCTGAAAGACATGATTGCCGGGAGGAAACAATCGGCGAGAGATTTCTTAAAAGAAATGAGAGATGGAATATAGAATAGAAGTCTTAGCCTCCTTTAAGAAGGAAGCGAAACGTTTGCGGAAGCATTATGCCTCTTTCATTGATGATTATGAAAAACTACTTGGCGAGTTGGAACAAAATCCTCGTTTGGGGACCGATCTCGGCAACGGCCTTCGTAAGATCCGTATGCGTATCTCTTCCAAAGGACGAGGCAAAAGCGGTGGGGCAAGGGTTATCTCTTTTACGGTAGTGGTAGCCATCGATGAGACAGAGATCAACTTGCTCTACATCTACGACAAAGCAGAACGTGAATCTATAAGCTTGAAAGAGATAGAAGAGTTGCTCCGTAAGAACGGATTGAAGTAATATAGATATTGTGATAATATTTTGTCAGAAATATTTGTTCTTTCAATTATTATTGTAACTTTGCGACGTAAATAACAAAAGAAATGAAAATAACGACTACATTATATCACCATCATCATTACAGCGGGCAATAGTTCGGTGGGCTGAATGGTATGTATGTACTCATGATAAAAAGATAAAGGCTTGCCGTTTTGCGGTAAGCCTTTTTTTGTTGATATTTATAATATAAAAATAAGATATAGTTATGTTGAGAATTGCGGTACAATCGAAAGGCCGTCTGTACGACGAGACCATGATGTTGCTTGAAGAAGCGGGTATTAAACTAAACAGGGGCAAACGCATCCTGTTATTATCGGCAAAAGGTTTTCCGGTAGAGGTATTGTTCCTTCGTGATGATGATATTCCTCAGTCTGTGGCTAACGGTGTGGCGGATATTGGTATTGTCGGAGAGAACGAGTACGTGGAGAAAGGGCAAGAGGCGAAATTGATCAAGCGTCTGGGCTTTAGTAAGTGCCGTCTATCCTTAGCGATCCCCAAAGATGAGGAATATAAGGGGGCTGAGTGGTTTGAGGGAAAAACGATCGCTACTTCCTATCCCGTGATCCTACGGTCTTTCTTAGAGGAGAGAGGCGTGAAGGCGGATATTCATGTAATCAGTGGCTCCGTGGAAATCGCCCCGGGCATTGGTCTGGCGGACGCTATCTTTGATATCGTAAGCTCTGGTAGCACTTTGGTAAGCAATCAATTGAGAGAAGTGGAGGTAGTCCTTCCTTGTGAGGCTTTATTGATCGCCAACAATAATCTATCCAAAGAGAAACTGGAGATCTTGGATGAGCTTCTATTCCGCTTCGAGGCGATTCAAGTCGCCGAGGGCAAGAAGTACGTGTTGCTGAACGCTCCGAAAGAAAAGCTGGATGAGATTATCGAGGTGCTTCCCGGCATGAAGAGCCCGACCATCACGCCTTTGGCGAACGATGAATGGGTCTCTGTTCAATCCGTGATCGCCGAGAAGCATTTCTGGGAAATTATTGGTAAACTAAAATCATTGGGGGCTGAAGGTATCTTAGTGCTTCCGATCGAGAAAATGATTGTATAATATGAAGATTATAAAATATCCCGGACGTGAGGAATGGAGCTCACTAATCAAACGTCCCGCATTAGATGTAACCACCTTGTTCGATACGGTCCGTACGGTATTGGACAAGGTACGTGAGCAGGGTGACACTGCCGTAAAAGCGTATGAGGAAAAGTTTGATAAAGTGCTCCTTTCTTCCCTTCAAGTCTCGGAAGAGGAGATGCGGGAAGCGGATGCCTTGGTCGCTGAGGACTTGAAACAGGCGATCCGTACGGCAAAGGCGAATATCGAGAAGTTCCATGCCTCGCAGCGTTTCGAGGGAAAGAAAGTGGAGACTACCCCGGGAGTCACTTGTTGGCAGAAAGCGGTAGCGATCGAGAAAGTCGGTTTATATATTCCGGGCGGGACGGCGCCTTTGTTTTCCACGGTATTGATGTTGGCAGTGCCCGCACGTATCGCCGGCTGCAAGGAGATCGTATTATGTACGCCACCGAACCGGGAAGGGAAAGTACATCCCGCTATCCTGTTCGCCGCAGAGGTCGCGGGTGTAAGTAAGATATTCAAGGCCGGAGGAATCCAAGCGATAGCGGCGATGGCCTATGGGACGGAATCGGTCCCCAAGGTGTATAAGATCTTTGGCCCCGGTAATCAATACGTGACGGCGGCAAAGCAATTAGTAAGCCTGAAAGAGGTCGCCATCGATATGCCCGCCGGACCATCCGAGGTAGAGGTGATCGCGGACGAGACGGCGAATCCCGATTTTATCGCCGCCGATTTCCTCTCGCAAGCCGAACATGGGGTGGATAGCCAAGCGATCCTCGTAACCGCTTCGGAAACGATCGTGGAACCCGTGGCCCGTGCCATCCAAGAGCAACTCGATCGTTTGCCCCGAAAGGAGATTACCGAGAAATCATTAGCGCACAGCCGTATCATCGTATTGAAAGATTCGCGGGAAGTCGTAGACTTCACGAACCAATACGCTCCCGAGCACTTGATTATCCAAACATCGGATTACACCGCTATCGCGGAGCGAATCGAGAACGCCGGCAGTGTCTTTATGGGTCCATATACTCCGGAAAGCGCAGGCGATTATGCTTCCGGCACGAATCATACCTTGCCGACCAACGGCTATGCCAAGGCATATAGCGGCGTGAACTTGGATAGTTTCATCAAGAAGATCACTTTCCAAGAGATCACTTCCGATGGTATCCGTGCCTTGGGTAGTACGATCCAAACCATGGCGGCCAACGAGCAGCTGGATGCTCACCGCAACGCAGTAACAATTAGATTGAACACGATATGAAAGACCTGAAAGATTTAGTAAGACCGAATGTCTGGAATTTGAAACCGTATTCATCCGCACGTGATGAGTTTCATGGGGATGCCTCCGTTTTTCTGGACGCGAATGAGAATCCGTGGAATATGCCGTATAACCGTTATCCCGATCCCTTGCAGTGGAAATTGAAGGATCGTCTGGCCGTGTTGAAAGGCGTGGACCGTAGCTCGATCTTCTTGGGCAATGGCAGTGACGAGGCCATCGATCTGGTGATCCGTGCTTTTTGCGAGCCGGGGTTGGATAGTGTAGTGACGATCTCGCCGTCGTATGGCATGTATGAGGTGGCAGCGAATGTAAATAACGTGGAATGCCGTAAGGTTTCTTTGGACGAAAACTTTGATTTGGATGCGGAAGCCGTATTGGAATCGGCGGACGAGTGGACAAAAGTGATCTTCCTATGTTCTCCGAAT
Source organism: Parabacteroides sp. CT06 (assembly GCF_002257605.1). Lineage (GTDB taxonomy): Bacteria > Bacteroidota > Bacteroidia > Bacteroidales > Tannerellaceae > Parabacteroides > Parabacteroides distasonis. The sequence continues at coordinate 1,972,849 of NZ_CP022754.1, forward strand.
AACCCTAGTGGCAACAGTCTGGATCGTGGCTCGATCTATAAGATCTTGAAGAATTATGAAGGAATCGTGGTGATCGATGAGGCTTATATCGACTTCTCCGCTTATCCCTCTTTCTTGAAGGAATTATCCGGGTTCCCGAATCTGATCGTTCTTCAAACCTTGTCGAAAGCGTGGGGAGCGGCGGGTATTCGTTTGGGTATGGCATTCGCCTCTCCGGAGATTATCGGTGTCTTGAATAAGATCAAATATCCGTATAACGTCAACCAGCTTACACAGGAGAAAGCTTTGGAGCTCTTGAACGACGAGGCGACCATGAAGCACCAAGTGAACGAGATCCTCACGGAGCGTAACCGGCTGGAGAAGATCCTGTCCGAGCCTCCTTTCTCCTATCAAGTATATCCTTCGGACGCTAATTTCTTGTTGGTGAATGTCGCCAAGGCGGATGCCATGTATAATGGGCTCGTGAAGAAAGGGATCGTAGTGCGTAACCGTAGTAACGTGCAGAAATGCCGGGGTTGCCTTCGTATTACGATCGGTACGCCGAAAGAGAATGATAGCTTATTGAACGCGATGAAAAACATGAAATTATGAGCACGAGGAAAAGAGCGTTGTTTATCGACCGGGACGGCACGCTTGTAAAAGAGCCGCCCGTAGATTATCAATTGGATAGCTTGGAGAAACTAGAGTTTGTCCCGAAGGTGATGCGTAACCTCTATTTCATTCGCGAGCGGTTGGATTTCGAGTTCGTGATGGTCTCCAACCAAGACGGGCTGGGAACGCCCTCTTTCCCGGAGGAGACTTTCTGGCCTGCCCATAACTTGATGCTAAAGACGCTGGAAGGAGAGGGGATCGTATTCGACGATATCTTGATCGATCCTTCCTTTCCCGAGGATAATTCCCCGAATCGTAAGCCTCGTACGGGAATGCTCACGAAATATATGACCGGTGAATACGATCTGGAGAATAGTTTCGTGATCGGGGACCGCCTTACGGATATGGAGTTGGCCCATAATCTGGGCGCTAAAGGTATCTGGTTGCGCCCGGAGGAGGGAGCGGAGAGTGAGTTGGCGGCTTACGCTACCTCATTGTCTCCCGCCTATATCACGGATGATTGGGATAAGATCACCGAGTATCTGTTTGCCGGCGAGCGTCGTGCGGTCGTACGGCGTGCCACGAAGGAGACGGACATCTATGTGGACTGGAATCTGGATGGAACCGGAAAGACATCGATCTCTACCGGGCTTGGTTTCTTCGATCATATGTTGGATCAGATCGGTAAGCATTCCGGTACGGATCTGACGGTACGGGTAAAAGGCGACCTGGAGGTCGACGAGCATCATACGATAGAGGATACGGCGATTGCCCTTGGCGAGGCGATGCTGAAAGCGCTGGGTGATAAGCGAGGGATCGAGCGTTATGGCTATTGCCTTCCGATGGACGATTGCTTGTGTAGTGTGGCGCTGGATTTCGGTGGCCGTCCTTGGTTGGTTTGGGACGCTGAGTTCCACCGTGAGAAAGTGGGAGATATGCCTACGGAGATGTTCCTCCATTTCTTCAAGAGCTTGAGCGACGCTGCCCGCATGAATTTGAATATCCGTGCCGAGGGTATGAACGAGCATCATAAGATAGAAGGTATCTTCAAGGCTTTGGCCCGCTCGATCAAGATGGCGATCCGACGAGATATTTATCGGTTTGAGCTACCGAGTACGAAAGGGCTCTTGTAATCTGTAAAAAACACTACTGTATTTGTGCACGAATACAGTAGTGTTTTAGTCTGAATACTATTGTGTTTATCCACAAACACTATAGTGTTTTCGACTCAGATTCTATGACATCAGATAAACCGATAAAAGCCTATAGAGGATATTCCTCGAAAGCATATAGAACCGTGGAGAGATACCTTTCTCCTGTGTCCGGAAGCAACGCCACGATCGTTTTTCCCTCATTCTCCGGAAGTTTAGCTAGTTCCACGGCGGCGTATACAGCGGCGCCGGAAGATATTCCTACCAGCAACCCTTCCTTCCCGGCCAGTTCGCGGCTGGTACGGATAGCGTCATCGTTCGTTACTTGCAGGATATTGTCAACTACCTCCCCGTTGTAGGTCTTGGGGATAAAGCCGGCTCCGATGCCCTGTATCTTGTGCGGGCCGGGCTTGCCTCCGGAAAGTACCGGTGAATCGCTAGGCTCTACCGCTACGATTTGTACGTTCGGGTTGTGAGCTTTCAATCCGGCACCGACACCGCTGACCGTGCCTCCGGTTCCTACGCCGGCTACAAACAGGTCTACTTTACCATCCGTATCACGCCAGATCTCCTCGGCGGTCGTGCGGATATGCATGGCCGGGTTGGCGGGATTCTCGAATTGTTGTAGGATGATGGAACCGGGAGTCGCATCACGCAGTTCCTCCGCTTTGGCGATGGCTCCTTTCATGCCTTCTGCCCCGGGGGTGAGGACGAGCCGGGCACCTAACGCTTTCAATAAGTTACGACGCTCGGCACTCATGGTATCCGGCATGGTCAGGATTAATTTGTAGCCTTTCGAGGCGGAGACAAAAGCGAGTCCGACTCCGGTATTACCGCTGGTCGGTTCGATAATGGTAGCGCCGGGTCTCAACAAGCCTTTAGCCTCGGCGTCCTCGATCATCGCCAAGGCGATGCGGTCTTTTACGCTACCAGCCGGGTTGAAATATTCCAGCTTGCCGATTACTTGGGCTTTAAGGCCCTTGCTCGCGTTGAAATTAGAGAACTCCAACAGGGGAGTGTTGCCGACAAGGTCGGTCAGTTGTCTTGCTATTCTTGCCATATACAAATGAATTTTGTTGTTTCTGGATTCTTTTATTTATATGACAAAGATAGTGGATGGATTGTTTACGGCATATACCATAAACCGGGTATTTTTTTACCTCCTTCTATGCGTCACGCACAAAAGGAGGTTACAATCATAATTATATACAAGTCTGAAAGGACTCTCTTTAATGTCTGCCTCCTCCTAAGGCTTGGTAGAGGTTTACGGTGGCTTGAAGCTCGTCAAAACGATCCGTTACTTGGGAGAGCTGGGCGCTGAGCAGGGTTTGCTGTGCCGTGAGCACTTCCAAATAAGTAGTGTTTCCATGCGTCATCAGCAATTGGGTGCTACGCACGGCATCTTCAAGCGATTCGATTTGGTGTGTACGCAAGTCGATCTTTCCCTTTGCGGTCTGGGCTTGGGTAAGTGCGTCGTTCACCTCTTTTCCGGCGTTGAGCACGGTTTGTTGGAAAGTGAGCTTGGCCTCCTCTTGCTGCGCTTTCGCTATTTTCAATTGGGCGATATTCGCTCCTTTGTTAAATAGCGGTTGCGTGAGGGAGCCGACCGCCGATAGTAATAGTTTACCCGGATTTACGATGTAACTGCCTGCGCTGTTTGTCCACCCTGCGCTGCCGCTAAGACGTAGCGAGGGATAAAAATTGGAGCGTGCGGAGGCTGTCCCGTAGAACGCTTGCGCCAATGCGTACTCGGCGCTACGTACATCCGGACGGTTCGATAGCAGCTGCACCGGGATGCCGATCGCCAGATCCGGGGTCAAGGACTGCTCTTCCAATCTTCCTCGCTCGATATCTTGAGGTGTTTCTCCTAATAAGACGGCAAGCGTATTCTCGGTCTCCCGGATGGTCTGTTCCAGATCCTTAACAGAGGTCTCGATGGAGTAGCAAGTAGCCTCGGTTTGCGATACGGCCGCCTCGGTAGTCATGCCGGCTGCCATTAACGCTTGGGTGGCACGAAGGCTCTCTTGCCATCTCACGGCGGTTTCCGTCGTGATCTCGCATTGCCGATCCAGCATCAATAGGGTATAATATAAATTGGCGATGTTGGCGATCAGTTGTGTTTGTACGGCTTGGCTATACGCTTGGCTTTGCGACAAGGCGGCTTTTGCTTGTCGTTTGGCGTTTGTCAGCCGGCCGAAGATATCGATCTCCCAACTGGCCGATACCGGGACGTTGTATGTCCACGACGCTTTTGCCTTATTGAAACTACTTGTCGTGCCCTGCGGATCTAGGGAGAGCGACGGGAGGTAGGAGAGGCGGGAGGTCATTAACGCCACCTCGGCTTCTTGCACCTTTAGATGGGCAATCCGCAGATCTGTATTATTGGCTAATCCCCGTTCGATCAAGGATTGCAAGGCCGGATCGGTGAATAGGTCCCGCCAACTGATATTCCCGATGGAGAAGGTATCTGCCGGGGCTATCTCCTCCCGATATAGATTCTCCGGGAGGGTGGCGACAGGCTCGTATTTCTTGTAAATGCCGCAGCTATTCAACGCTAGCGTCGCTACGGCAAAGAGTATGATGTTATTCTTCATATACATTATATATATACAACTGGATAGATTATTTCTTGCTATCTAAATATTCTTTTCTTTCTTCGGCGGCCTCTTTTACCTCTTCTTGCACCTGCCAATCAAGGGAACGCTCGAATTGGATCGGGCGTAGTTTCTCTTGCAGGTATTGGAACGTGATGAATAAGCAAGGCACGATAAATAACAAAGCCAATGTACCGATCAACATACCGCCAACGGCACCGGTTCCCAACGAGCGGTTTCCATTAGCGCCTACGCCGTTGGAAACGATCAATGGCAGCAAACCGAATATCATCGTAAGAGCGGTCATCAAGATCGGGCGCAGACGAACCTTCGCCGCGCTAAGAGCGGCCGAGGTCAGGCTCATGCCGGACAAGCGGCGCTGGGTAGCGTACTCCGTCAATAAGATGGCGGTCTTCGCCAACAACCCGATCAACATGATCAGACCGGTTTGCAGATAAATGTTATTCTCCAATCCCATGAACTTGGCGAACAAGAAACTACCCATCAAACCCATCGGTACGGAAAGAATCACGGCGAAAGGAACAAGGAAACTCTCGTACAAGGCACTTAGGATCAAATAAATCATCAAGATACAGATACCGAAGATGATCGTTGTCGTATTACTCTGTTGGTTCTCCTCACGGGTGATACTACCGAAGTCATACCCGTATCCTTTCGGGAGTGAGGTGGCCGCTGTCTCTTTTACCGCCTTGATAGCATCCCCGGAGCTATATCCATTGGCCGGTACGGCATTGACGGCGATCGAATTATACATATTGAAACGGGCTAAAGATTCGGCACCGTATACCTTGGTCAAGGTGATAAACTGACTAAGCGGTGCCATCTCGCCGTTCGACATGCGTACGAACGTATTATTCAAGGAGGTCTCATCCAGACGATATTTAGGATCGGACTGTATCATCACCTTATACACCTTCGAGAAGCGGTTGATATTCGACACATATTGCCCTCCGTAATAACCGGAAAGGGTTGATAGAACAGCATCCGGAGTGATTCCGGCCCGCTTGCATTTCGCCGCGTCCACATCCACGCGCCATTGCGGGTACTTGATATCGAAAGTAGAGTAAGCCGTAGCGATCTCGGGCCGTTCACGCAAGGCGGCGAGATATTGCTGGGTCGTGTTAAAGAAGGTCGTTAAGTCTCCACCGGCCTTGTCTTGCGTATGCATTTCCAATGCGTTACCCATACCATATCCGGGGATCATGGCGGGGGCGATGGCGAAAATCGTAGCGTCCTTGATATCTGCCGTACGGCCATATACCTGTCCGATCACGGCTTGTACGTTATCTTCCTTGTCCGGGCGCTCATCCCAATGTTTTAGTTTCAAGATGAACATACCGAAAGAGCTACCTTGTCCGGCCAGCAAACCATAACCGGAAACCTTGGAATAAGATTGAAGCTGTGGAATCTGGTTGATCCGTTGCTCGATATTCGTCATGATCTTGTTAGTCGTAGCCAAAGAGCTTCCGGAGGCCGTACTTACGTTGACAAAAACCGTACCTTGATCCTCATCGGGCACCAAGCTGGATTTTGTCGTGTTCATCAAGACGATCAGTAATACGATGGAGCATGCCAATAAAGACCAAGCCAGCCATTTCCGCTTGATAAAGAACAACACCCCGTGCTTATATTTCTTGATGACCGAATCGAACGCGGCGTTGAACGCCTTACGGAAACGTGCGGCGAAGTTATTCTTTTGGGTGCCGTCCTCGTTGATGTAAGGCTTCAATAAGATAGCGCAAAGCGCCGGGCTTAACGTTAACGCGTTAACGGTAGAGATACCTACGGCCGCTGCCATCGTCAAGCCGAACTGCGTATAGAACGTACCGGATGTACCGCTCATGAAGGATACCGGAATAAACACGCCCATAAATACCAATGAAGTAGAGACGATGGCGGATGTCAATCCTTTCATCGCGTCCATACTAGCCATATAAGAGGACTTATATCCAACGTCGAACCGAGCTTGGACTGCCTCTACAACAACGATCGCATCATCCACCACCGTACCGATCACCAATACCAAAGCGAATAAAGTGATCAAGTTGATGCTAAATCCGGCGACCGTCATAAAGGCGAACGTACCGATCAAGGAAACTACGATCGCTACCAACGGAATCAGCGTAGAACGGATATCCTGCAAGAAGACATATACCACAAGGATAACGAGGATAATGGCCTCTATCAAGGTTTTTACAACCTCATGGATCGAGGCGTACAAGAAATCATTCGTACTCATCAATTTTACGACCTCGATACCTTTCGGGAAGTCTTTCGAGGCTTCCTCAAGAAAAGCGTCGATCTTATTATTCACCTCCGTGGCATTCGATCCGGCTGTCTGGAAAACCATACAGGAGATACCCGGCTTACCGTTTGTTTGTCCGATATAGGCATAACTCTCCTTTCCTAACTCAATGTCCGCTATCTCTTTTAGCTTCAATACCTCTCCATCCTCGGTGGAGCGGATCACGATATCGCCGAATTCCTCCGGAGTAAGCAGGCGTCCGCTATATTTCATGGTGTACTGATACGTCTCGTCCGAGTTCTCGCCTAAAGAACCCGTGGCGGACTCAATATTTTGCTCGGCCAACACGGAGGTCACGTCCGAGGGGATCAATTTGTATTGGGCCATAACGTCGGGCTTCATCCAGATACGCATACTGTAATCGCCACCCATAACCATCAACTCGCCGACTCCGGAGATACGGAGTATCTCTGGTTTTAGGTTGATGCTGATGTAATTACTGAGGAAGTTCTCGTCATAAGAACCGTCCGGGCTATAGAGCGAGAAGATCTGTAACATACTGGTCTGGCGCTTGGAAGTCGTGACACCCACTTGGGTAACCTCGGCCGGCAATTGCCCGGTCGCTTTCGATACACGGTTCTGTACGTTTACGGCGGCCATGTCCGGATCGGTTCCTTGTTGGAAATAGATCGTGATCGTGGCGGTACCGGAGTTGGTAGCCGTGGAGGTCATGTAGGTCATATCTTCCACGCCGTTGATCGCCTCTTCCAAAGGGGCTACGACACTCTTCTGCATGGTCTCGGCATTCGCCCCGAAGTAAGTCGTACTGACCATAACGGTAGGAGGGGCGATATCCGGATATTGTTCTACGGGCAAGGTGAAAAGCCCGATGATACCCGCAACCATAATCGTGATGGAAATTACGGCGGACAGTACGGGGCGTTCTATAAATGTGCTAACTTTCATTGTTCTTAATTTTGTTTTACTTCAATCGGTGTTCCTTCACGCAATAAACCTACGCCTTCGGCTACGATCACGTCGCCGCTATTCAATCCGGCGTTTACGATATACTCTTGTCCTCCGTTCACACGGGTCACTTCTACGGGGGCGGATTGCGTCTTGCCGTCCACTACCTTGAAGACAAATACCCGGTCTTGGATCTCGAACGTGGCGGCTTGGGGAATTACGACGCAGTTATCGTATGTAACCGGAATGATCACATTCCCGGAGCCCCCGCTATTCAATAATTGCTCCTCGTTCGGGAATGCGGCACGCAAGCTGACTGTTCCGGTGTTTTGATCGATAATGCCGCTGATCGTCTCGATCTTTCCCGTTTGGGGATAAAGCGATTTATCGTTCAGTTGAAGCTCTATCTCGGGCATATTCTCCAAGGCTTTGTCTTTCGAGCCGTATTGACGGGTCAAGGCCAATAGCTGATTCTCGGTCATGGAGAAATACACATACATCTCGGAATTGTCCGATACCGTGGTGAGCGATTTGGGCAGGTTTGCGCTTACTAATGCGCCTACACGATAAGGCAGGGTTCCGATGACGCCGTTCGAGGGGCTTTTCACTTCCGTGTAAGAAAGGTTGTTACGGGCGTTTATCTCTTGTGCCTCCGCTTGGGCTAATTGGGCTTTTGCCGAGAGTAGAGTGTTGTAGGCGGTCTTTAGGTCGAACTCGGAAACTACTTTGTTTTTATACAATTCTTGTTTACTGTCGTAGGTCAGTTGCGCTGTCGCTACAGATGCCTTAGCGGCCTCTACGTTCGCAATGGCGGTGTTTAAGGCCGCTTGATAAGGGACTTGATCAATAATAAATAAGACTTGTCCTTTTTTTACGCTCTCGCCTTCCGTTACGCAGAGCTTTGTAATAAAGCCGGATACTTGCGGATAAATATCGATATCCTGTTTTCCTCGTATACTCGCCGAGTAATTATTGGATAAAGTTTTCTCCGAAGTGAATACGGTCATTGTCGCATACCCTGAACTTTGTTGGATTACAGGGCTTTGTTTACACCCAACAGCTACGATACACCATAAGGCGATCGCAGTCTTCATCAATCGATTTTGCTTTTTCATCTTAACTAATACCTATATTTTCGGATGCAAAGCTACTCGCTTATCGGCGAACCATTGTTTCCACAATGAGGCGATGATTGTTCATTTTGAGATGGAATGATCCGTTATATGCTAATGATCTCTTATATTCGCGGGCAAAATAGTAGACATATGAATCCATTTGAGATAGAGAGAGGAGAGTCGTTCATAATAGGCGATTCCGATTTGAGGGAGTTATTGGATCGTCCTTACAAGAGCGGATATGGCATGATCTTATTTTGCTATAAAGGAACGGCGAATATATCCGTCGATTTGAGCCGATGGGATATCCGGCGCAACACGGTGATCGTATTGATACCGGATACGATCCTGACGTTGAACGCGAGTAGCGAGGATTTCAAGGTACAATATATATCCTTTTCGAAGGTCTTGTTCGACGAGGCCGTATTCCGGCTGGATCCGCCCTTTTTCCGCTTCATAAAGGATAGCCCTTGCTATACGCATCCCGCCGATCAGGAGGAGACCATAAATGTGATCATCCGGCTGTTTTGGCTGATTTACATGGATCGGAATAACGTGTACCGTGATATGATCGTGAAAAACCAGTTGCAATGCTTCTTCCTTAATATGTATGATAAGACAAGGTACTCCTTCTCGAGCCGCCAGCAAAATGGGTGCAACCGTGGGGAGGAGTTGTTCCATAAGTTCATCAATTGCATCCATGCCCATTATCTCGACCAGAAAGAGGTCTCTTTCTATGCGAACGAGCTTTGTATCTCTCCCCGTTATCTCTCCACTATCACCCGGCAAGTGGCGGGCGAGTCGGCGAAGACCATTATAGACCGGCATATCATATTGGAGACAAAGGTGTTGTTGCGTACCACGGAAATGACCGTGCAGGAGATAACGAACCACTTGAACTTTCCCAGCCAATCCTATCTGGGACGGTATTTCAAGAAGCATACGGGGGAGTCACCCATAGAGTATCGAATGAAAAGGAAGTGATACCACTTACTGCAAGGCGGGTTGCAGTAAAATAGCCATGAGGTTTTGTCCTTATAAAGCTGTGGAAGCTTTTCCCGTTTGCCCTTGATCGAACGTATCCGTGATTAAGGTAAGAGCACCATCTCCCGTCACGTTGCAAGCCGTACCGAAGCTATCTTGCAAAGCGAATATCGTAAGCAATAATGCCGTTCCCGCCTCGTCGAAACCTAGGATAGCGATGATCAGGCCCAATGAGGCGAGCACCGTACCGCCCGGTACGCCGGGAGCGCCGATCGCGAAGAAACCAAGCAAGATGATAAATACGAACATCGTCGTGAAGTCCGGCATGCTGCCATATAATATTTGCGAGACGGTCAATACGAAAAACACTTCCGTCAAGATAGAGCCGCATAGATGGATGTTCGCAAACAGGGGGACAGTCACGTCAATTACTTCCTCTCGCAAGATCTTGCTTTTCTTGGCGCAGGTCAAGGCCGTGCCCAAGGTGGCGGCGGATGACATGGTGCCTAAGGCTGTCAAATAAGCGGGTCCGTAGTATTTCAATACGCCCCAGCTATTTTTCCGGGAGTAGATCGATGCGACTACATACAGTAAGGTCAACCAGATGTAATGGCAAATGATGACAATCAACAGGACGGATAAAAAGATAGGCAACTGCTTTGTAATCGCCCCCTCATAACTAAGGACACAGAAATTTGCGGCGATGAAAAGCGGCAGGACCGGCATCAAGACCCGTTCTACCAATTTAAGTACCATGTTCTGGAATACTTCCAGCAACCTCTCCATCTCCTCGGATTTAACCCATGCGGTAGAAAGTCCCAGCATCACGGCCAATACCAATGCCGACATAACGCTCATCACTGGCGGAATCTCTAGATTAAACAACATGGGAGGGATGTCTTTTAGACCTTCCGAGGCGGTTTGAATATGCAAATGCGGTATTAATTCATAACCCACAACGGCGCCAAAGGTAGCGGCGCCAACCGATGACAGGTATGCGATACTAAAAGCGAATAATAAGACTTTGGATGCGTTGCTTTTCAAGCGGGCGATAGAAGGCGCCACGAATCCTAGAATGATCAACGGAACCAAGAAGAAAATAATCTGTCCCGTAATTTGTTTTACGATCATGACCGCTTTTAACACAGACTCGTTTACGGCAAGCCCAACCAGAAGTCCGATCAAGACGGCCAGTATCAACCGTACGATCGTGTTGGAAAGAATCTTTTTCAGCATATTCGGATGTTTTTATTTTTCAATGACAGCAAATATAAGATATTTTCTTGTGTGAATGGGTGAGTGGACAATTTTGATTACTTTTGTTTGATGAAAACAAGATCGTTGGTTTGTATTTTATAATCAAGTAATATGAAAAACATGAAACAAGCTTTACTGGTAGCGGGTTGTTTATTGGCTACCACTACGTTATTTGCCCAGACTGAGAAAGGGGACTGGGCTCAGTTTGGTCGTTATGCGGAGGCTAACAAGACCGTGAAAGTTCCTTCGAACGTGGTATTTATGGGGAACTCCATTACAGACGGATGGTGGCCGGCGGATTCGACTTTCTTTATCCGGAATAACTTCGTAGACCGTGGGATCAGCGGACAGACAACCTCGGAGATGCTAGTTCGTTTTCGCCAAGACGTTATTAACTTGAAACCGAAAGCCGTGGTGATCTTGGCGGGAATCAATGATATCGCTCACAATAACGGTGTGATCGCCTTGGAAAACGTGTTTGGGAACTTGGTCTCTATGGCAGAATTGGCGAAGGCAAATCATATCAAGGTGATTTTCTGCTCCGTATTGCCGGCTTATGATTTTCCTTGGAGACCGGGTATGCAACCGGCCGATAAGGTTATCCAGCTCAATAAATGGATCAAGGAGTATGCGGATAAGAATGGTTTGACATACGTGGATTATCATTCCGCCATGAAAGATGAGCGAAACGGATTGCCCGCTAACCTGTCGAAAGATGGTGTGCATCCTACCTTGGAAGGCTATAAGATCATGGAGAAGATCGTGCTGGAGGCCATTCATAAAACCGTGAAGTAAGCAGATGAGAAACTATTTATTGGCTTTATCTTGTTGTACGGCTTTATCTTGTTGTACGCAAGTGAAAGTTTCCGAGGTATATACGGCGGCGGCAGAGAACTCTTTACGTGCTCCGGCCGTTCCTTTGGTCACGATCGACCCCTATACAAGCGCATGGTCGTTTGCCGATCAATTGAATGATGAGTCGGTACGGCATTGGACCGGCCGTGATTATCCGCTTCTAGGCGGTATACGAGTAGATGGTAAGTCATACCGTTTCATGGGAATGGACGATATACAGGTGACCTCGGTGATCGGTATGGCCTCGGATGGCTTATGGGAGGCCGATTATACGATGTCTCAGCCTGCCGGCGATTGGTTCGCCGAGGCTTATGATCCGAAAAGTTGGAAGCGGGGAAAAGCCGCTTTCGGAACGGAAGATAATCCGAATCGTTCCACGCCTTGGTCTACAGGAGATATCTGGGTACGTCGTACGTTTGACTGGCCTTCGGATGAGCAAAAGGATGCCCTCTACCTCCAATATTCGCATGATGATAATATCGAGGTGTATCTAAATGGAAAGCAAATCGCCGTGGCAGGGAACGGTCTGGACTATGATTTGCTGAAAGAGATACCGGAAGCGGTGGCGGAGAGCTTGAAGCCTACGGGTAACGTGTTGGCCGCTCATTGCCGGAACAATGGGGGAGGCGCTTATGTGGATATGGGAATCATGCGGAAGGTGAAACGAGGAGATACGTTCGATGAGAAAGCGATCCAGAAATCCATGAACGTGATGCCTACGCAAACATTCTATACCTTTGAGTGCGGTGGCGTGAGTCTGGACTTGATTTTCACGGCTCCTTTCTTGCTGAATGATCTGGAGGCTATGACTTCTCCGTTTAATTATATAACCTATCAAGTCCGTTCCATCGACGGTAAAGATCACGACGTGCAACTATACCTGGAAGCCACGCCGCAATGGGCCGTGAATACGATCGATCAAGAGGTGACTTTCGAGAAAACGGAAACCCCTGATTTAATTTACCTGAAGACAGGAACAATCGATCAAGAGGTTCTGGCGAAAACCGGGGATGATGTACGGATTGACTGGGGATATTTCTATTTGGCTATCCCCAAGAAACCGGGAGTCTCCGCAACGATCGACGAGTATTATGCTACGAAGAAAGCTTTCATGACTACTGGTAATTTACCGGCTGGATCGCAAAGTCTCTCTTCGGATATGCGTGAGCAAATGACAGTCCTCGCTTATACGGACCCGATCGGCAAGGTCTCCAAGGAAACCGTCTCCGGACATTTGATGATCGGTTACGATGATTTATATTCGATCCAGTATTTCCAAGACAACCGGATGCCTTATTGGAAGCACGACGGAAAGGTGGATATTCATCAGGCGTTCGAAAAAGGGGAGGCTTCTTACGAGGATCTGATGCGGCGTTGCGGTTCCTTCGATTCTTCTTTGATGAGCGAGACGAGTGCCGTAGGAGGGAAGAAATACGCCGAGCTATGCGCTATCGCATATCGGCAGGCGATCGCCGCCCATAAGTTGGTGACTGATAAGGAAGGGACTCTCTTATTCCTTTCGAAAGAAAATTTCAGTAACGGTTCTATCGGAACAGTGGATATTACGTATCCTTCCGCCCCCTTATTCTTAGTATACAACACGGATTTATTGAAGGGAATGATGAATCCCATTTTCTATTATAGCGAGAGCGGACAATGGAAGAAACCTTTTCCGGCTCACGATGTGGGTACCTATCCGGTTGCGAACGGTCAAACCTATGGTGGCGATATGCCCGTGGAAGAAAGTGGTAATATGCTTGTGCTAGCGACCGCTATAGCAATAGTGGATGGCAATGCTGATTATGCCGCCCAACATTGGGAGGTCTTGACTACATGGGCGAATTACTTGTTGAAGGAAGGCCTTGATCCGAAGAACCAACTTTGTACGGATGATTTTGCCGGACATTTCGCCCATAACACGAACTTGTCCATCAAGGCAATTATGGGAGTTGCCGGCTACGGAAAATTGGCGGAGATGTTAGGTAAGGCCGATATCGCTAGACAATATACGGAAGTCGCCCGTGAGATGGCCGCTAAGTGGGTGAAGATGGCGAACGATGGTGATCATTACCGCCTGACTTTCGATAAGCCGGGCACTTGGAGCCAAAAATATAATCTGGTCTGGGATCGCTTGCTGGGCTTGAATATCTTCCCAAAAGAGGTTGCCGCTACGGAAATGGCTTATTACAAGACAAAACAAAATAAATATGGTTTGCCGTTGGATAACCGGGAGGATTATACGAAGTCCGACTGGATTTTATGGTCCGCTTGTTTGACCGGATCGATGGAGGATTTCAATGCGCTGATGGTTCCGGTCTGGAACTACGCCAACGAGACGACTTCACGTGTTCCTCTAAGCGATTGGCATTTTACTTCCGATGGTACGCAACGAGGTTTTCAAGCCCGTTCGGTTGTCGGGGGATATTTTATGAAGATGCTGGAAAAGAAGCTAGGAAAATAATGTCATTCTAAGAAACGGAAGGAGGTCATTCCTTCCGTTTCTTAGTTTTGCGCATATGGATATTCACAGGGAGCGATGCCTGTGATCTTCTTAAATATAAGGCTGAAATACTGTACGTTCGGATAACCTAATTGTCGTGCTACCAAAGCGGGAGTATTACCGTTTTTCAGTAGCATTGTCTTAGCCACGCTCAATCGTTTGAACTGAAAATATTCCTCCAGTGTTTTGCCGGTCTCGAATCTTAACAGGTCGTTGAAGTAAGCGACAGAAAGGTCCAGTTCTGCCGTACAATATTCGGCGGTGGGTAGCTGGCCGTTCTCTAATTTACCGGAAATGATATACTCGTCGAGGAGCCTTTCCAATTTCTCCAAGATAGCCTTGTTCTTATTTTCCCGGGTAATGAACTGTCGCTCATAATAGCGTGTACAATAATCCAATAATAATTCAATGTGGCGGGATAGAATGGTACCACTGTGCGTATCGATGGCATGGTGAAGCTCGTCCTCGATGTTTTCCAGACAACACGTAACTTTGGCTGTCTCACGTTGAGAGAGATGCAGAGCCTCTTCTTTGTGATAAGCGAAGAAGGTATAGTTCTTAATAGGGTTGTCCAATGACGTGTGGAACAATAGGTCGGGATGGAACGCTAAAAGGTACCCTTTGTTGGGTAGCGTATTATTCTCGCTCATGCGGAAAATCTCACCGGGTGTAAGAAACACCATCGTAGCGTTGGAATAATCGTAATACTTACGTCCGCAACAATAGCAACCGTCCGGGCAGTCTTCTATCAAGAGGATCGCGTAGAACTCGAACTTTACGGCCTCTTGCTCTAGGTTCGGGCTCTCTAGATTGATGAGGCTTACTTGTGGGTGCAGCGTCTTGCATCCCAAGCACCGGTTACATTCATATACAGTCTTAATATCTAACATCTTCTTGAACGCCTTCTATAGATTCGTTGATAGACCGATCTGCGCACGGTATTCACTTGGCGTGTACCCTACCCGTTTCTTGAATAGCCGACAGAAGTGCTGCGGATATTGGAAACCGAGGGAATATGCGATTTGGCTGACTGTGTCCGCCGTGCCGGAGATACGTTCTTTGGCTAGCTCGATTACTTTCTCTTGGATGTATTCCTGCGGTGATTTGCCGGTTTCCTTCTTGAACATGTCACCGAAATAGTTCGATGAGAGGCAAAGCTTGTCGGCAAAGTATTTCACCGTAGGCAATCCGTCCTGTTCGGCGAGTGTACTTTCGAAATACTCATCCAACAGGTTTTCGAAACGTGTCAGCACATCCCGGTTTGTCTTGCCTCGGGTGATGAACTGCCTTTCATAAAAACGCATACAATAATTAAGCAGCAGTTCGATATGGTTTACAAGTAAGGTTTTACTATGTTTATCCACGCCATGTTCCAGTTCCATACGGATGATCTTCAGGCAATCCATCACGATAGATCTTTCTTCTTCCGAGAGATGCAACGCCTCGTTTACCTCGTAAGAAAAGAACGTATATTTCTTTATATTCTTTCCGAGTGACGTTCCACGCAGTAAATCGGGATGGAAAAGAATACCATGTGCGTTTACTTGGACTTTATCGGTTGTCGGATTTGTTTCCGCAGTTTGTCCGGGGGCGAAGCAAACGATCGTGCCTTCTTGGTAATCGTATGTCTGGCGTCCGTATTTGATATCGCAGGCTTTCTCTAGTTTTAGATACAGTGCGTAGATGCCGTAATTGAAGCGGATGAGATCTACACTACTCGTCGCTTTATTCAAATCTATGACACTGACAAGCGGATTTAGGGTTTCGAGGCCGTATAGTTTGTTATATAGGTCTACACTATCTAAGTTAAGTATCTTATCCATAAGCCGTACGTATTTAATCAATAATTCTGTACGCAAAAATAGAGGATAATTCATATATAGTTATAACCCTAATTACGGATTATATAACCATTGTTACGGATTATGTGTATTTACAGGCTTTCTGGCTGATTCCACAAAACCTGTAATTGAGGTCATGACATCCGTAATTTGTCTACAAAGGGATGCTATTTGAGCCTCTATCTTTGCCTTCGTAAAAATAAACAAGGAACGACATGAAGAAGTCATTAAGAGAATTATGTACGGCAATAGCCATATGCTTTTGCGCTACGGGAAATCTGTTCGCTACAGACAATCAAATTAATACCGATCATACAATGGACAAGAATTTGAATCTAATTAAGGAGTGGGATAAAGTATTCCCACAGAGTGACAAGGTGAGCCATAGTAAAGTTACTTTTCGTAATCGCTATGGCATTACGCTTGCCGCCGATATGTACAAACCCAAGCATGCGGATGGAAAATTGCCTGCTATCGCTATTAGCGGTCCGTTCGGTGCCGTGAAGGAACAATCCTCGGGTTTATATGCGCAGGAATTGGCAGAACGTGGATTTCTGACGATCGCTTTCGATCCGTCATATACAGGCGAGAGTGGCGGAGAGCCTCGTTATGTAGCTTCTCCCGACATCAATACGGAAGATTTCTGTGCGGCCGTCGATTTCCTTTCGACACGTGATGATGTGGATGCGGAACATATCGGTATCCTCGGTATCTGCGGATGGGGAGGCATGGCTCTTAATGCGGCGGCTATCGATACTCGTATCAAAGCGACCGTAACCTCTACGATGTACGATATGAGCCGTGTGAACGCTAATGGTTACTTCGATGCGATGGATGCCGACGCACGTTATGAATTGCGCAAGCAACTCAATGAACAGCGTACCGCTGACACAAAGAACGGCTCATACGCCCTTGCGGGAGGTTTGCCCGATACGTTACCCGACGATGCGCCCCAATTCTTGAAAGACTACTACGCTTATTACAAGACGAAGCGTGGTTACCACAAGCGTTCGCTCAACTCGAATGGCGGATGGAACAAGACCTCGGCTTTATCGTTCATCAATATGCCTATACTCTCGTATAGTGACGAGATTCGTAGCGCCGTATTGATTATTCATGGAGAGAAAGCGCATTCACGTTACTTCAGCGAGGATGCTTTCAAGAAACTGAAAGGTGACAATAAAGAATTGCTAATTATACCCGGAGCGAATCATGTCGATTTATACGATCAGATGAGTGTCATTCCCTTCGATAAGATTGAACGGTTCTTTGTAGAAAACTTTAAATAAGATTCATTATGCAACAGATAAAGGATATGGAATTTAGTGGTGAGCGTCCTTTGTTCGCCTCTCACGATTTACAATTAGACAATGTCGTTATTCATGCCGGGGAGTCGGCATTGAAAGAGTGTAGCAATATCATAGCCATAGGCTGTCGTTTTGAGGGTAAATATCCGTTCTGGCACGTGGATGGCTTCACCATCAAGAATAGCCTGTTTACCGAAGGTGGACGTGCTGCGTTATGGTACTCCCAAAATCTAGTGATGACGGATACACGGGTGGAAGCCCCAAAGATGTTTCGGGAGATGGACGGTATCAGACTGGAAAACGTACAACTACCCAATGCTCAAGAAACCCTTTGGCATTGCCGGAACGTGGAATTGATAAATGTGCAAATAGATCATGCTGATTATTTATTTATGCACGGCGAGAACATTAAAATCCGGAACTACGCTCAAAATGGAAACTACTCGTTCCAGTATTGTAAGAACGTGGAAATCCGTAATGCGGTCATCAACTCGAAAGACGCTTTCTGGAATACGGAGAATGTTACCGTATACGATTCCGAGATTAACGGCGAGTACTTGGGATGGCACTCGAAGAACCTGCGTTTGGTAAATTGCAAAATCTCGGGTACACAGCCGCTTTGTTACGCCCACGATCTTATGATGGAGAACTGTACGATGGCAGATGATTGCGATCTAGCCTTTGAATACAGTTCCGTGCAGGCGACTATCAATAGCCCGATCCGTAGCGTGAAGAATCCCCGTACGGGAAGCATCACCGCCGGAAGCTATGGTGAGGTAATCCTCGACGAGAACATTAAGGCTCCGGGTAATTGCCAACTGAGGCTATGGAATGAACGTACTTGCTTTTCCGCATAAAGAATATGAGATATAACTTCGATGAAATAGTGCCTCGTACCGGTACGAACTCCTATAAATGGGATAGCGCTGTGGATACGGATGTTCTACCGATGTGGGTGGCCGATATGGATTTCCGTACGGCACCCGTTATTATCGAAACCTTACGGCAACGTGTAGAACATGGTATTTTCGGTTATACTCGAGTACCGGATGCATATTACGAAGCGGTGACAGGCTGGTTTGAACGTCGGCATGGATGGCAAATACGAAAAGAATGGATGATTTGTACCTCCGGAGTTGTTCCGGCAATTTCTGCCGTTATCAAGGCGCTAACCGAGCCGGGTGATAAAGTACTGGTGCAGACTCCGGTTTATAACTGTTTTTTCTCGTCCATCCGCAATAACGGATGTGAGATTATCCGCACCCCTTTGTCTTATGCCCATGATACATTCACGATTGATTATGAGGATTTGGAGAAAAAAGCCGCTGATCCGAAGGTAAAGGTCATGCTGTTGTGTAATCCTCATAATCCCGCTGGAAGGGTATGGACACGTGAGGAACTAAGTCGTATCGGCAAGATCTGTATCCGTAATGGCCTAATAGTCGTATCAGATGAGATACATTGCGAACTCGTATTTCCGGGATATACTTTTACACCGTTCGCATCTATCTCAGAAGAATTCCTACGGCATTCCGTGACATGCCTGTCGCCTAGCAAGGCTTTCAATATCGCTGGATTACAAATCGCCAATATCGTGTGTTACGATGAGAACCTACGTCGGAAGATAGACCGGGCAATCAATATCAACGAGGTATGCGATGTGAATCCTTTTGGTGTAATAGCTACCATAGCGGCCTATAATGAGGGAGAGGAATGGCTGTCGCAACTGATCGATTATTTATGGCAGAATTACTTATACATGAAAGATTTTTGCGGGAAATATCTGCCGGACTTTCCGATAACCTTGTTGGAAGGCACTTATCTTGTATGGATGGATTGCCGTAAGTTAGGTAAATCATCGGAAGAATTGGAGCACTTGCTGATCGAGAAAGCGAAGCTATGGCTCAATGCCGGAACGATGTATGGAGCAGAAGGCGAAGGCTTCATGCGTTGGAATATCGCTTGTCCACGTTCCTCGCTGATAAAGGGGGTGGAGCTGTTCAGGGATTTTGTAGGCTGTGCCTGTTAAAGAATAGTGATGATAGAAAACGTGAGAAGGGGAAAACATCTATTGCTTTCCCCTTCTTTCATATATCTCTCACTAGATAAAAGATTCGTTTTACTCGATCTCGATGCTATGTTTTACCGGAGTAAGAATGAACGTGAACTCATAGTCGCCGTAAGGAATCTGGTATTCCGGGAGTGCGATAGTTCCCCAGCTATTTACACAGCCTAATCCCATCTGTACCTTATCGAGACAAAGGTTTGTCAAGTCGGCTTCCTCTACTTCTGGAGAGTGTCTTTGATCCTTTCGGGCACCGTCGTCCAAAGACTCTATCGTATAATGCAAAGCGGAAGCGGAGAATGGGGCAGAGGCTACGACCTCGATACCGTTGCCAGCCTCGTTCAGCATTTTCCACCAGCGGATATCCGATTTCGTTCCATTCTCTTGCGGACGGATATACGAATAGAATTGCTCGTCTACGGTCTGGCGGTAAATAGCCAAGTCCGCGTTACCCTTGCGGTCGATATAATTCTCCACGGGACCACGGCCGTAGTATTCGATATTCTCGAAATATCTCGGCATCGGCATTTGCATACCGAAGCGGAACATGGGGGATACCTTGGCATTCTTGTCTGCTGTCATTTTCTGGGTAACCTTGATCGCACCCTTGTTATTGATCACGTACGTCAAGTTCAACTTGGCGGATACGGTCGGCATATCGTAAACGGCCTCTACGATCACTTGCTTGTTCTCCATCCGTTGGTTAAGAGAAGTCAGCTTCATTTCCGGATTCTTCCATGCGGCGTACTTCTTCTGTAGGCCAGCTCCGAAATCATTGTCTGTCGGCGCACGCCAGAAGTTAGGAGTCAAAGCCTCTCCTTCCTTGATCATGTCTTGGCCGTTTACCTCGTATTTGATCAGGTAACCATTCTCACGGTTGAATTCGGTACGGAAACCACAACCTTCCACGATCAGGTAATTGGCGTCGTTATCTTGTACGGCTGGAGCCTTGGTTTCGATATTGGTTGTTTCCACGTTTTTCAAATCCATAGATGGAGCCTTGTACGGGTTCAACGTCAGCTGATCCTTGGCCACGGTATGTCCGGCGGGTAATAAGCCCTCACGGTTCTTCAGTTTATAAGATACATTCAGCAACCATTCCGTGCATTGGCAAGTCTCGCCTAGATCCAATCGGATCGTTGATGTTTGTTGGGGAGCTACTTTCAGGTCATCGACACGTCCGCTACGAACAACCTTGCCGCCTTTCAGCATTTCCCATTCCAGATAATAAGCGGAAAGGTCACGGAAGAAATTCTCGTTGTACACCTTGATCTCACCTTTCGACAGATCGCCGGGGGTTGTCCAGATATCTTGGTAATAATACCCCACCTCGTACATATGCGGGTTCGGAACACGATCCGGGCTGATCAAGCCGTTATCGCAGAAGTTATTATCGCTAGCGTCGAACTTATTGAAATCGCCGCCATAAGCATAGATCATTTTCCCGTTCTTGCCGGTCCAGCGCACGGATTGATCCACGAAGTCCCAGATGAAGCCCCCTTGATATTTCGGGTATTTACGGATCAAATCCCAATATTCCTTGAAACCTCCTTGAGAGTTACCCATGGCATGAGCGTATTCACATTGTATCAAAGGCTTTTGCATGGAGTTATCCTCGCTGTATTTAGCGCAATCCTCGTAGTTGTAATACATCGGGCAGAAGATATCGGTCTTTCCGTTCTTTCCGGCCTGTTCGTATTGTACGGCACGGCTGGGGTCTTCGTTCTTGATCCAGTCGTAAGCGGCCTCGAAGTTAGGACCGTATCCAGCCTCGTTACCCAAGGACCAGAAGATGATACTCGGATGGTTGAAGCCACGTTGGACGTTACGTTGGTTACGTTCCAGATGCGCTTTCTTATAAGATGGGTTCTTGGCTAACGTCTCCTCGCCGTATCCCATTCCGTGAGACTCTATATTGGCTTCGGCTACGACATAGATACCGTATTTATCGCAAAGATCGTACCAGAAGTTGTCATCGGGATAGTGGCAGGTACGAACGGCGTTCAAATTGAATTTCTTCATGATCTGTATGTCCTGTATCATGCGTTCGCGTGAAACGACATAACCGCCATCGGGATCCATCTCGTGACGGTCGGCACCCTTGAAAAGAACCGGTTGCCCGTTCACGAGTATCTGGGCGTTCTTTAATTCGATCTTACGGAAACCTACTTTTACGGGGATTACCTCGATTGTTTTGCCTCCCTCTTTTAAAGTAGCCCGTAAAGTATATAGATAGGGAGTCTCCGCAGTCCATTTGTGGGGAGAGGAGACTTCTATCGTCGTGCTGACCTTTCCGGAAGCGTTCAAGGATTGGGTAGTGACAGCTTTATTCTGGGCATCCAATAGTTCAAGCTCTACTGTACCTTTACCCTTCATGGTCAGGTTGACTGCCAACGAGCCATTTTGGTATTGAGCGTCCAGATCCGGAGTCACACGTATATCGGCGATCTGTTGCTTTGGGTTACGGGCGTATAAATAACAATCACGTCCGACACCGCTGTAACGGAAGAAATCTTGGTCTTCCAGATAAGTGCCATCACACCAGCGGAATACTTGGAAAGCAATCAGGTTTTTTTGTCCGGGTTTCAAGTAAGGAGTTAAGTTAAACTCCGCTTCCAGCTTGCTGTCTTCGCTATAGCCTACGTACTTCCCGTTTACCCACAAATACATATTGGAGGTAACGGAACCGAAATGGGCGATGATCTCTTTTCCGTTCCAGCTGGCAGGAACCATGATCTCACGACGGTAGGAACCCACATGGTTATTAACGGTAGGGACCTCGGGCGGGTTGTTCTTGAATTGCTCACGCCAAGCGTAACCAACGTTTACGTAGAGAGGATCTCCATATCCGTTCAGTTCCCATACACCGGGCACAGGCATATTGTTCCATCCTTTGTCGTTGTAATCGGTCCGCCAGAAATCGGTAGGACGAGCGTCAGCGTTCTTTACCCAAAAGAATTTCCAAGGACCGTTCAAGGTCATGAAGTTCTGGGATTGTTCCTTGGCGTCCTTCGCTGCCACCTCGGCGGTCTCGTAGGCGAAGAAATTGGCGTGCATCGGGGCACGGTTTACGGCGTTGACCTCGGGGTCTCGCCACTCATTCGACTGGGCTACCGCTGTGAAAGCCAAAGCGGCAAACAGTCCGGTCATAAGTTGTCTTTTCATGCTATTATATTTTTAATCTGCTTTACGGAATTGCAAAACTAAGAATAAAATTCCGGGTATGGCAATAATTCCGGCGGAAACTAACAGGGCGACACGTAAAGAATAGAAATCATTTAGCCAACCTATAAATGGGGCGATGGCAGCGAATATCAAGCGGATCACAAAGTTACGGATCGACAAGACCGTAGCCCGCATCTCCGAGAAGGTCATTTGATTAATGTAACCTTTCAAAATCGGTGTGGCGAAGCCCCGGACTATATAGAAAATGAACAAGATCGCTAATCCCCAATAAGTAAGGTTATAAGCGAGCGATATATATCCACCTACGATTATAAGTAGTATAAACGTGTTTGATTTACGCATCCCGAAATACCGCTCTACCTGATCAGAATAGAGGGCGGACAATCCCACAGTCAGATTGAGCACGGTCCAAATGACACCGTAATAGGAGGTCGGGGTTTCCAACTTCATCAATACGGGCTGCACGAACCATGCCATCGTTAATGTAGCGGCTCCGATGATACCGGAGAACATGATGTTATAGCATAGCTTACGGTTCGTGACCAAGGAATATTTCAAGATGCGGAGAATCTCGGAAACCGGGTTCTGCACCTTGCTCTTAGTATTGAATTCCTGCAAGGCGAACGCCGCTGGAATGCCGATAAAGGCGACAAACGCTTGGGCGTAAAACGGCAATCGCAAGGAATAGGCGGCCAGCAATCCACCGAATATCCCGGCGATGGCCTCGGCGAAATTACCGATCATCGTGATACGTCCCTCATACCGCAAATAAAGTTCTTCTTTTTTATATCGTACGGTTGTATCGTAGAGCAGCGCCGAATCCGCTCCGTTTACCAAGGTTTGCCCGGTTCCCAACAAAATCTCGGCGAAGAGAAATGCCGTGAAAGTGGAGGTGAAAGAATAACATAGGTACCCTCCAAAGAAAAGTATATAACCTAGAATCAAGCATTTCTTACGCCCCCATACGTCCGCCAGATAGCCCGAGGGAATCTCCAAAGTGACAGCGGCGACCGAGTAGACACTCTTCAAAATAAACACGTCTTGTAGTCCTAAACCATGATCCTCGTAGAATAGGACAATGATAGGCATTACGAGCGAGAACCATTTGGATAACTTGATCAGATAGAGAGCGAGTATATTTTGTTTCATATTTTTCAACGGGATTGCCCTGTCGTTTTTATTTAGACACGCGAATGTATGAATTCTTTGCCAATAGCCTGAACTTTTTTAGGAAGCTTCTGTTCTTTTTGAAAAAGGAAAAATATGGTATTCAATCAACTTGATATTCATTTACTGATTACGGCCATTTGTGTCATATCATCCGCCTTGATATGCTATACGATCGGGGTCTGGGGCGAGCGTTTCCAAGGACAGTTAAAAGCGTGGCATCTTTGGTTTTTTGTATTAGGACTTTATGCGGACGCTATTGGAACGGGCTTGATGGAGCATATCGCCCAACTGACCCATTTACATGATACGGTACATACCGTAACGGGAATTATCGCTATTTGCTTGATGCTGATCCATGCGATCTGGGCGATTTGGACTTACTTTAAAGGTTCGTTAAAAGCCAAACAGCATTTCAACAGATTTAGCATTGTTGTGTGGTTCATCTGGTTAATTCCTTATTGCATCGGTATCTACATGGGGATGTCTCTCCATAAATAGAGGCCATCGCTCATATATCTTGAGAAATAAATCGTACATTTGGTGATATGTTTACTATATAAACGAGGTGATCGCCCTCTACGAGCGTTCCGCCGAGATGAATCCATTCTCCTCGAAGTTCGATGCTTGGCAAGCCGGCAAATGTCAATTAACAGAAGAGGAGAAACTAGGCTATGAGCTTTTCAAGGAAAAAGGGCTATGTGCCGAGTGCCATATCTTGGATCCCGACGAACGGGCCGGGAAGGTGCTATTCACCGATCATACCTATGATAATCTGGGGATTCCCTCAAATCCGGGCAATCCATTCTTTAAGGTTTCGGCTCCCTATAATACGTGTGGTAAGGATACGATGGATCTTGGCTTGGGCTCACGACTGCGTGATCCGGAAGAATACGGGAAGTTCCGTGTGCCTACGCTCCGCAATATCGCTCTGACAGCTCCATATGGCCATAATGGATATTTCAAGACCTTGGAGGAGATCGTACATTTTTATAACGTAAGGGATGTAGAGGATTTCCCCCCGGCGGAATATCCCGAGACCGTAAATAAGGATGAACTGGGGAACTTAGGTTTATCTCAGGAAGAGGAGACTGCGATTGTCGCTTTTTTACGAACATTGACGGATTGCATCAAATAAAAATCAGTCTTTCCAAAAACTTTCTCCAGCCCTTGATAGTTTTCTTATAAAATAAAAAGAAGAGTTTAAACTATGGCGAAGAAAGTTGCGGACCAGTTAGTGGATACGCTGGAAAAAGCAGGCGTACGACGTATATACGCCGTGACAGGCGATAGCCTGAATGAGGTGAACGAGGCTGTTCGGAAAAACGGCAGATTGCGGTGGATTCATGTCCGTCATGAGGAAACGGGGGCTTATGCCGCTGCGGCGGAGGCCCAGTTGACAGGCGAGTTGGCTTGTTGCGCAGGTAGTAGTGGCCCCGGGCATGTACATTTAATTAATGGGCTGTATGATGCCCAACGATCCGGAGCACGGGTCTTGGCGATCGCTTCCACGATCCCTTCCCGGGAGTTTGGTACGGAATATTTCCAAGAGACAAATACGATCAAATTATTCGATGATTGTAGCTATTATAACCAAGTAGCCACTACGCCGGAACAATTTCCCCGGATGCTTCAAGGCGCTATGCAAGCGGCGATTTCATCATGTGGGGTCGGGGTGATCGGACTTCCCGGTGACTTGGCGGCAGAGAATGCTACAGCGGGTTTGTCCTCTACCTTTTCTTTTCCTACGCGACAACGGGTTTGTCCCGCCGAACAGGAAATCCGGGAATTAGCGGATTTGTTGAATAATGCGAAGAAAGTGACACTTTATTGTGGAATAGGGGCGAAAGATGCCCTTCCGGAATTGGTGCAGTTGGCTAAATTACTGAATGCTCCGGTAGCCTATTCTTTCAAGGGTAAGATGGAGATCCAATACGATAATCCGAACGAGGTGGGGATGACCGGTCTATTGGGCATGCCTTCCGGCTATTATAGTATGCATGAGGCAGAGGTGTTGGTGTTGTTGGGAACCGATTTTCCATACGAGGCATTCATGCCAGAGAGCAACACGATCGTACAGGTGGATATCAATCCGAATCGTCTGGGGCGTCGTGCCAAGATACAATTGGGGCTTTGTGGCGATGTGAAGGATACTTTGGATGAGTTGATTCCGTTGATTCACCAGAAAGAAGATGATAGTTTCTTGCGGGAACAGTTGGCTAAATATGAGAAAGTTCGGGAAAATCTCCGTTCTGCCGCCGCTGTCCGGGGGAAAGAAGAGAAGATACAGCCAGAGTACGTGATCTCGGTCGTAGACGAGCTTAGCTCGGACGACGCCATATTTACCGTGGATACGGGTATGACTTGTGTATGGGGTGCCCGCTATTTGCAAGCTACGGGTATGCGGAAGATGTTGGGATCATTCAATCATGGCTCGATGGCGAACGCCATGCCGCAAGCGATAGGGGCGGCATTGGCTTATCCCGGCAGGCAAGTCGTTGCGTTGTGTGGTGATGGAGGTATCTCAATGTTGTTGGGCGACCTTGCTACGATCGTGCAATACCATTTGCCGATTAAATTAATCGTATTTAATAACCGTTCCCTAGGAATGGTAAAACTTGAGATGGAGGTGGCCGGACTGCCGGATTGGCAGACCACGATGCTGAACCCGGATTTCGCCCGGGTCGCCCTTTCAATGGGAATGGCGGGCTACAACGTGATCAACCCCGACGATGTATTCCCCACTTTGCAGAAAGTGTTTAACGCTGACGGACCGGCCTTGGTTAACATCATGACCGATCCGAACGCATTAGCGATGCCTCCCAAGATTGAGTTCTCCCAAATGCTTGGTTTTGCCCAGACCATGTATAAGTTAATGATGGAGGGGCGAAGCAAGGAGGTCTTGGATACCATCGATACGAATCTAAAACATTGGAAAGATGTGTTTTAAACTCTCAAAAGAGCTGGATAACCGCTTTAGATTTCGCGCTTTGAATGGCAGCGTCCAATATCCGCACTACCATTAGGTTATTCTCCAACGAGGAAAGGTCCGTGGGAGGTACGTCAATCTCTTTACGGACAGCGGCTTTCAAGAAATAAAAGGAATCATTATAAGGAGCGTTCAAGGAAGGTGCTATTTCTTGGCGCTCCTTTCCGTTGGTATAAATTCGCATTTCCTTAGGCGTATCTTGGTAAATATATCCTTTGTCGCCATAGATATGCATATCTTTTCTACCCATCGGCCAACACCATGATCCCATGATCTGGACGGTTGCGGAAGGATATTCCACGATAATAGTTGCGTCATCGTCTACCTTGGGATAAAGATTCGGTTTATTCTGCCGTAGTACGGCGTATACGCTAAGAGGCTTTTCATCTTTCATGAGACGGGTGGCTAAGTTGGCTCCGTAACATCCAAAATCGATAACTGCCCCGCCGCCATTCAGCATGGGGTCGGTTAACCAGTCCGTGAACTCTTTTCCGCAGTTGATCTCGAAGGGACCTTGATGCCCGTCGTATACGTTGATACGATCGATCTTCCCGATAGCACCGCTGTCGATAAGGCGGAATGCCTCATGGTTGGTATTATACCACGTAGTCTCGTAGTTGGTAAGCAACAAGATATTTTTCTCACGGGCGAGCGATGCCATTCGGGTAGCATGTTCGTTATTGACGGCTAATGGCTTTTCTACCATAACATGTATGCCTCTCGGTGCGCAAGCCTCTACCACACGAAGATGGTCGTGGATCGGCTCGTATACGATGACCGCCTCCGGATGGGTCTTATCCAGCATCTCGCCAAGGTCCGCATAGAATAGGTTAGGATCCAGCTTATCCCGCAGACCGTTATGTTCCCGTAAGTAATCATCTTTCTCGGCGACTCCTACAATCTTGAAATCGCCTCTATCCAAACGGCTTATCACCTCCCATAGATGTCCGTGGGATACTCCTGCCACGGCCAGTCGCAAAGGCTCTCCATCTTGCCCTTTCGCCGTGAGAGTTAAGAACGTAAATGCACATAACATAAGTAAGTAACGTGTGATCTTGTGTATATTCATGATATTATCTATATATAGTTTTTACAAAGATATACGATTATTTCTTACCTTTGCAACCCATTACTTATTCAGATTAAGGAAAACAGTATAATTTAGAAATATAAAGAAATGGCAAAAGAGCTGAAAGAACTTACACCGAGAAGTGTAAACTATTCGCAGTGGTACCAAGATTTGGTAATTAAGGCAGATTTGGCGGAGAATTCCGCCGTGCGTGGTTGTATGGTGATCAAGCCTTACGGATACGCTATCTGGGAGAAGATGCAACGTATCCTAGACGATATGTTCAAGGAAACCGGTCATGTGAACGCTTATTTCCCCTTGCTGATCCCGAAGTCTTTCTTAAGCAAAGAAGCTGAGCACGTAGAAGGGTTCGCCAAGGAGTGCGCCGTGGTTACTCACTATCGTTTGAAGACAAATCATGACGGTACGGGGGTTGTCGTAGATCCGGCAGCTAAACTGGAAGAGGAATTGATCATTCGCCCGACTTCGGAGACCATTATATGGAATACATACCGTAACTGGATTCAGTCTTACCGCGACCTGCCTATCTTGTGCAACCAATGGGCGAACGTGATGCGCTGGGAGATGCGTACTCGCTTGTTCCTTCGTACGGCTGAGTTCTTGTGGCAGGAAGGCCATACCGCTCACGCTACTCGTGAAGAAGCGGAGATAGAAGCTAAGAAGATGCAAGAGGTTTACGCGAACTTCGCTGAGAATTATATGGCAATGCCAGTAATAAAGGGCGTGAAGTCTGAGAGCGAGCGTTTCGCTGGTGCTTTGGATACCTATACGATCGAGGCGATGATGCAGGATGGAAAAGCTTTGCAGGCGGGAACTTCCCATTTTTTGGGACAGAACTTCGGTAAGGCTTTCGACGTTACTTTCATCGACAAGAACGGCAAGAGCGACTATGCTTGGGCTACTTCTTGGGGAGTTTCCACACGTTTGATCGGTGCGTTGATTATGTCTCATTCCGATGATAACGGTTTGGTATTGCCTCCTCATTTGGCTCCGATTCAGGTTGTGATCGTCCCGATTTATCGTAGCGCTGAGCAATTAGCGCAGATCAGCGAGAAGGTCGCTGGTATCGTGGCTAAGTTGAAGGCGTTGGGTATCTCCGTGAAATATGACGACGCTGATAATAAGAAGCCGGGCTGGAAGTTCGCTGAGTACGAGTTGAAAGGTGTTCCCGTGCGTTTGGCTATGGGTGGTCGTGATTTGGAAAATAATACAATCGAGGTGATGCGCCGTGATACTTTGGAGAAGGAAACGATCACTTGTGATGGCATTGAGGAATACGTGAAGAATCTGTTGGAGGAAATCCAAGCGAATATCTTCAAGAAAGCGTACGATCACCGTGAGGCTAACATCATAAACGTAGATACGTATGAGGAATTTAAGGAGAAGATCGAGGATGGCGTCTTCATCATGGCTCACTGGGATGGAACCCCAGAGACAGAGGAATTGATCAAGAACGAGACAAAAGCTACGATCCGCTGTATTCCTTTAGCTGGAGATAAGACTCCGGGTAAGTGTATGGTGACAGGTAAACCGTCGGCTTGTCGGGTACTGTTCGCCAGAGCTTATTGATTGTTATGCTAAAAGATGAAATAAAATGAGGGATGCTTTAACCGAAGGGCATCCCTCTCTAAGAAAATGAGCTACCACGAATTTATACTTGTCGTTAACTTTAGTAGCATCATTATCTTGGTGTTATTGGCGATGTTGTTATTGATTGCCACTCGGTTTCGTGGCGAGAGTGGTTATGCCGCAGCGATTATCGTTCTTCCTAACATCCCTGTTTATATTTACAACATGAGCCGCATGCTTGGTTGGCATGATATAACGTTGTTCTTTTTCCCTATCAGTTATTCGGTCAATACGCTGTTGATGCCGTTGCTGTGGTTATTTACCCGCCGCAACTTTGATCTTGATCCTCGTTTCAAGCCTGTCCAATTGTTGCATTTTTTACCGGCGATTGTCTGTGTCGTTATCGTGTTATCCATTCCTATGCGGAAGCGTATGGAGAGTATACTTCATGAGGTCACCGGTGATGATACTTGGATCGGTGATTTTAACGCTGCCGTGATTACCTCGCAGATGATCGGTTATTTTGTCGCTATCTTTATTTATCTTTACCGGAAGAAGCAGTATATAAAGGATAATTGGTCTGATGCCGAATACATGCAAAAGGAATGGATTCCGAAACTTATGATCCTGTTCGCTGCCTTGTTTGTCACCGTGATGACCTGCTATGCGATTTGGCCTCGGACTGATGCTTGGTTGATACAGATATTGAATGTGATGGCGATGAGCTTCCTCGTCTATAATTTTATTGCTCATCCAACTGTTCCTTATATCCAAGGAACGTCACGGATGCTCGTTAAGGATGAGACGGTAGGGTTTCAGTCTATACCAGACGAGGAACAAATGAGAGATATATGTTCCCAAGTGAAAGAGTATCTGGAGACAACAAATGCTTTCCTGCGAAAGGACCTTTCCTTATCCATCTTATCGAGAGAGACTGGTATTTACCAAAAATTACTTTCTCGGTCGATCAACGAATACTTAAAACAGAACTTCTTCGAGCTTATCAACGAGATGCGAGTGGGGGAAGCCAAGCGAAGGTTGCTCCTGCCGGAGAATGCTGGTCATACGGTAGATAGCCTTTATGAGGAATGTGGTTTTCGGACTCGTTCCACGTTCTTCTTGGCATTTAAGAAGGTAGAGGGTTTGTCTCCCGCCCAGTGGCTTAATTCGGTAAAAAAACATACGGATCAATAAACGCAACAGCTAAAAAGAGTACATAAACTCTTTCCGGGTCTGATTTTATTACTATATTTGTGTCGCTATCGTCAGATAGCGGACATATTTAGACACTAGGAAAGTGTTTAGCTTCGTTCTCAGAGATAAAATCTGGTAAATTTTTCACGGGAGAATAAGTTGTACTCTTCACGTCATTGTTATATGCTATACGTATATGGACAAAGGGCGTGGGCTGTTGCTTATTTACCGTACGGGTTTACCAGAGCCTATCTCTTAAATAAGTTAATAGTCCCACGCTTTCCTCATATTAATACTATCCGGATCGGGGCTTACCGGATGTACATCTTCGAGGCATTATGAAAAAATATCTACCACGTTTCTCTTTCTTTTTAATGATTTTACTCCATTTCATCATGAAATCAGTCTGAATATACAGCTTTCGGACTTCTCTAAACATCTTGTTTTAGGTGATTCGGGAAATAAACACTCTCTTTGCGGTATCGATTGAATCTGTTTGTTTACTTCTGAAAGTATTTTTGTATATAAAGCATTTTTGTTTTATATGCATTTTATTGATGTGGATACTCTCGCTGATACCTTCTTGTCATCGAGAGGGAGAGGTTGGTCTTTCCCAAAATGATCAGGTGGGTATAGATAGTGTGGTCTCGGCCTGTCCGGACATCGATTCTCTACAATCATGTCTAAGGTATTTCGAGAGAACTGCAAATGAGCTGGGAGTGATACTCGCCTATAAGGAATTAGAGGTACGTTACCGGGAAGCGGCCCGTTTTAATGAGGCGATAGGATGCCACCGGGAAGGCTTGCGATTGGCTATGCAAAGGAAAGATACCTCGGAGGTCATACAGGCCTTGAATAATATCGGTACGAACTTCCGGCGGTTAGGTATCATGGACGAGGCCTCCAATTATCATTATAGGGCATTGTCGTTGTGCGAGAGACTGGGTGATAAGGAAAGCTATAAAGCAAGAAAAAACCGGACCATTTCCTTGAGTGGTATCGGAAACGTGTATCTAACATTGGAAAATTGCGAGATGGCCGACAGTATTTTCCGAATAGCGCTGGAAGAGGAACGTACCTTGGATAGTGATCTCGGCTTGGCCATGAACTATGCGAACCTTGGCTCTATCTTCGAGATGCGTGGCATGATGGATTCCGCTTTTGTTTATTACAATTATTCTATGGAGCATAATCGTGCGGCCGGGTCTGTTGTCGGCATTTCGCTTTGCCATAACCATATAGGACGCTTGTTCGAGAAAAAGGGACAATGGGATCAGGCGATACGCGAATATCGTAACGCATACGACCTTATGGTGGCGGACAACGATCTGTATCATTGGCTGGAATCGTGCCTGGCCTTGGCACGGGTGAATATCTACAAGGGAGATCTGCGAATGGCGGAGGCTTTCTTGGAGCATGCGGAGGGTGCCGCTAAGGTGCCGCGGGCGTGGAAGCATTTGTCGAGCGTGTATCATCTGGATTACTTGCGTTATAAGAAGCTGGGTGATTATAAGAATGCCCTCAACGCTTATACATCAAGTCTCGCTTATGCTGATAGCATGCGAAATACTGAGAATATGAACCATATACAGAACCTCCGTGTGGACTACGAGAAAGAGAGGAGCAACCGGAAGCTTTCATTGATACAGAAGAATTATGAGATGGGGCAGCGTACCAAGAATATTTTCCTGATCGCTTGCTTGATCGTACTCTTCCTTACGGTGGTAGCGATGGGCTTTTTATGGTATGCCTTGCGGATGAAGTCCCGCAATCAGCAGGTGATGCGGCGCATGGAGGAGGTGAGGGCCAATTTCTTCACGAATGTCACGCATGAGTTTCGTACGCCGCTGACGGTTATCTTGGGTGTGTCGGAAGAGTTGCGGAAAGGGGGAATAGGCGAGGAGGAACTCAAGACCGGGCTGAATATGATTGGACGGCAGGGAAAGAACCTGCTGGAATTGGTGAACCAATTATTGGAAGTGGCGAAAGTGAGATCTGAGATTGGCGATCCGGAATGGAGGACTGGAGATATCGTAGCTTATACGAGCATGATCGTGGAAGATAACCGGGCGTATGCCCGCCAAGGGCAGGTAGACCTTTGTTTTACTCCTTCGGAGACGATTATCAGCATGGATTTCGTGCCCGAGTATTTCCGGAGGATCATGGATAACTTACTCCGTAACGCTATCAAGTTCACGCCGAGAGGTGGGAGGGTTGTCGTGACGATGGAGTGTGTGGGGAGTATGCTTGTCACGCATGTGGCGGATACGGGCTGCGGTATAGCCGAGGAGGACTTGCCGCATATCTTCAAGGCTTTTTACCTAGGTGAGACCGGAGGGGCAGGCACGATGGGCACGGGGATCGGCCTTTCTTTGGTACGGCAGATGGTGAGGAGCATGGAGGGCCGGGTGAGCGTGAAGAGTACGGCCGGGGTTGGTTCTGAGTTTGTCGTGATGTTGCCATTGAGACATGGCGACTCCTTCTGGGAACGTTGGGTACCCGGCGAGGAATCTAACGATAACGCCTCTCATCCGGAACCGGACAAGACCGTGATACTGCCGGATGCGACGATGGAGCCGGATAGCACGTCTATGCGCCCGTCTATATTGATCGTGGAAGATAATGCGGACATTTCTTATTATATCGGCCGGCTGCTTAATGGTGCGTATCAAATAATATATGCGCAAAACGGAGCGGAGGGGCTGGAGATAGCGGCGGAGCAAATGCCGGACTTGATCCTCACCGACTTGATGATGCCCGAGATGGATGGCTATGAGTTATGTAGGCGGGTACGTGAATCCGAGGTGTTGAACCATATTCCGATCATTATCATTACCGCAAAATCAGGAGGAAAGGAACGTGTCTGTGGCTTAGAAGTCGGGGCGGACGCTTATCTGGAGAAGCCTTTCAATGCGGAAGAGCTGAATATCCGGATAACAAAGTTGCTGGAACAGCGTCGTTTGCTGCGTGAGAAGTATTCCAAGGCTATGCGTGAGGGGACAGAACTGAATGTAAAACTAAACCCTGCCGACCAAGACTTCTTGGCTCGCCTGAATGATTATATATATGCGTTGATATCCAACCATGGCTTGAACTCGGACATGGTAGACGATAAGATGTGCATGAGCCGATCCCAGTTGAATCGCAAGGTCCGTGCCATCACGGGCTACAACACTTCTGCCTATATCCTGCAGATGCGCATGGAGAGGAGCAAACGCCTCTTGGCCTCTACCGAGGAACTGATCGGCGACATCGCCCTTAAATGCGGCTTCGAGGATGCCAATTATTTCGCCCGCCTTTTCAAGCAGATCTTCAATGTAACGCCCTCACAATACAGGAAAAGCCTCATTCAATGATTCCGTGTAGCGGGTACTTCCGTGTAGAAAGGGGCTATGAAATTGAGAAATCCATATTTAACCTCATCATTGGGAAATCCGAGGGTATAGATATTGAATTCCGGATTGAAATCCTTGATGGTCAGATAGCCACTTTGGTAAATCACCGGGATAGGTCGGGTGGCGTCGGCTGTACATGGAAATATATTATAAACCAATCCGGGTACAATCCATCCTCAAGAATAACTCTTGTTTATAGAGCGTCTGTTACGATGGGCAACGTGACGTGCTTACAATGGGCATTATAAGGAGCTAATAATGCCCATTGTTATTCTTCCATAGATTCTATCGGAGGCGATTCGGCCAGCTAGCATTTCTAATCGACTGCTCTTTAATTAGTTAATTATTTTCAATGCGCAGATTCTCTTGGTTTGTCCTAGTGAAATGCGTCGATTATCCTATAAGAATGCGTCATTTCTCCTCACGGGCGATCGCTCTCGGGGCTAATTTTGCGAATAAAGAAATCGGACGTTTCACCAAATCTGGTTCGAGTATGGAAGAAGAAAAACACAAGAAGCCTTTGCTTTCTTATGAGGAGGTGATCGAGGTCATCGATGAGCGCATCTCGCGTGACGAGCCTGCCACTGCCGACGAGCGGATCAAACGTGTCGAGGAAGTGGCCGAGCAAATGGAAGAAGAACGTAAAAAAGGGATATCGTGCCGTAAGAAGGTTTCTCGCTTTTTTCGGAGATCCTTGATAAATCTGGACCGATCCATCAGAAGGTGTTTCGGTAAATAAATAGGAATGAATTATTAATCTAATGAATTAAAGGAAATGAAAAAGCTAGTATTTATTTTATCTGCCATGTTGCTCCTAATCGGGACAATGGACGTGCAAGCCCAATGGGGAAAGAAACTCCTCAAGAAAGCGGGTGAGAGTGCCAAACGGGCAACGGAGAGGAACGTGGAACGGAAAGTGGAACAGACCGTAGACAAGGCTTTCGAGGGAGCGGAGGATGTGGTGACGGGGAAAGGGAATAATAATAATGAAAAGGAGGAGCCACCAACAAGTACAAATTCACAAGGGAATTTTGAAACTATGGATGATGGGGAAGATGTGGCACAGCAGGAACAGCAACAACCACAGCAATCACTCGAAATGACGTATGCCAAGAGTGACTTCGTGCCGGGGGATGAGATTATTTTTGAGGATGATGTGACCCGGGAACAGATAGGAGAATTCCCCAGCCAGTGGGATTTATTAAAAGGTACTGTTGAGATCGCTCAAATCAATGGCGATAAGGTGATACTTTGCGTGAGTCAGGATGATCCGGTCATTGCGCCGCTATTCGATAATATGAAAAGTTATTTGCCGGAAAAGTTCACGCTGGAATTTGACTTTTGGGTAGGGCCTTTTACAAAAAAGGGAGATGATGAGCCGGAAAATTGCTATATCGTACGTTTTTACAAACCCGAATCGGGAAGTCGTGTTCAAACTATCAATCTTGACGACTGGTATTATAGTGCTTCAGACCATCGTACACGCCTAAGATGGGACTTTATTCCTTCCTCTGGGGAGAACAGCCGTAGCGGAAGCGATGACTCTTTTCGGACTATCCCGAACTCATGGAACCACTTCTCACTGTCCTTCAATCAACGGGCAATGAAAGTTTACATAAATGGTATCCGCTATGCCAATATTCCGAATACGGTAGCACCCGGACATTTTGACATACAGTTTTATAGAGGCGGTGGATATTTTACGAATAACACTTCCATCCGCAACATACGTGTCGCCAAAGGCGCAGTGCCATTGTACGACCGCATGATGAGCGACGGTAAGTTCATCACGTATGGCATCACCTTCGATGTCGGCAAGTCCACCATCAAACCAGAGAGTATGGGTGAGATCAATCGTATCGTCAAATTAATGACCGATAACCCCGACCTGAGATTCTCCGTAGAAGGCCATACCGATAGCACCGGCAACGAGGCTTCCAACCAGACGTTAAGCGAGGCCCGCAGCAACGCCATCGTAGGTAAACTGGTTGAACTGGGCATCAGTGCCGATCGCCTCTCCGCTTCCGGCAAAGGACAATCATCTCCCATCGCCGATAACGGAACGGACGAGGGTCGTGCCAAGAACCGGCGGGTGGAGTTTGTCAAGATGTAACGAATAAGTGAGCGATATGAAAAAGAAATTCTACATACTGATGTGCTTGGCGAGCCTCGTCTTGATGGTGACGGCTTGCGGCGGCAAGGAGAAGATCAAGGAGAAGCTCCGTGCGGCTACCGAGGCCGTAAAGGAGCGGAAGGAAGCGGCCGCCTCCGAAAAGGGGAGCGATCTGGAAATGGATAAACAAGGCGACAGGCCGGATAACGGTGCCTTTGTCGATCCGTCGCTCACGCCGGCCCAGCGTAAGGCGCTCGACAAGGAGAATCCGTGGTTCGCTCGCAACTTCCGTATGGAACTGACAGCTAAGTCAATGGGGAACAAGGTGAACGTGGAAATACAAAAGTCGGGCAAAATCCTTTATTACCATTTCTGGAACAACTCTGGCAATGTCGAGACGCTTATCCTGCTTGACGAAGGCGATTATAAGATTTACCAGATTTCGTCTAAAAACAAGGTGGCGCAGCTAAAGGCGACTTCCGACTCGGACTATTATGCGTTCTTTTGCGACAAGATAGGGAATGTGTATGGCATTGTCCATACTGCTCAGAAAGAGAAAAAGGTGGAACAGGACGATAGCTTTGTCCAGTCCAGCACGCAAGAATCTGTCGGGGTAGAGGACGTGCGTTGGGGCGGCTTCGATTGTGAGAAGATCACCCGTGTCACTGGTACCGAGAACGACCTGAGTGCCGGGATGAAAGCCATAGGAGACCTCTTTGGCACTAAATCCAGCATGGACAACTCGATTAAAGACTTGAAACATATCGAGACGACCGACATCGTCTGGATTGAAAAGAATAGCGGAGCTGTGGTACACCGCAAGTTCTCCGTGAAAGGAGGAGCCGGAATGGGTAACTATGCGGAACGGATGAAACCGCAACCCTCCGTCACGTTGCTCACCTTCTCGCCCGATCCGTCGTTGATACCGACCTCTCAGGAGGGCTATAAACTGGTGAAATAGGTATTCATATAATATAGAATGTATAACACGCTCAAATAAGAAAGCCATGAAGAAGCTATCGATTCTACTACTCAGTCTTGCCGCTATGGGAGCATTCGCTTTCGTCTTGCCTTCCTTGCCCACCGGGCAAAGTGGCGCTTATCCTACGGAAACGGCTTTTATGGCCGAGGCCGAAGAGATGTTCCAAAAAGGGAACAAGCTTTACGAGCAAGGCTATATGCTACAGGCGAACTACTATTACGGGCAAGCCGTGGTAGCCGTGGCCAGCCTTCGCTACGGGTTGAGCGAGCTGATCTACGTAAAACAGCGCGACGAGAGGGCCGCCGCCAAGAAAGCCGCCGAAGAGAAACAGCGCAAGGAGGACGAGGAAGATATGGAAGATTGGGGATGGGAAGATGAGGGAGGACTCCTTACTGCGCTTACCAACCTAATCGGGAAGCTGGATACGATGACCGAAAAACTGAGCCAGGAGCTTGTCAATATGGAATTGGATGAGGACAGCGAGCGGAGCGAGGCTTGGGACTTGTTGGCTACCCAAAGCATAGCGTCGCCTTACCCTTACTTCTTCGAGGCCATCTCGTGGGATTACAAGGGAAAGGAAGATAAGGCGAGAGAATGCTACGCCAACGCGATGTGCAACCCCGCTTTCCCGTCCACCGTATGGGATTTCTCCTATTGGCAGGACCTTACGAGCGGCGAGCTCAGGGCCATTGCCCGCAGGCTGCTCCCCAAGGAGGAGGAATACCGCAAGTATTTTCACCTGAGCACCTATAGCTGCCCGCACCATTACCTTAATTTCGACGATGACTACCTGACGGCGAAAGCCGCCGACACCTTGGTCGTATTACCCACGGCCGTGGGAGCGGCGCTCATGCTGTATGAGACGGCCGTACAGGCGAACCCCTTCAACGCACGCAATTTCGCCGGTGCCTCGTTGCTGAGCGTACAGAACGGCGATAGCGTAAAGGCCGCCTACTACCTGAACGAGGGGCTGCTGATAGATCCGGAGAATAAAGGATTGCAAACATTACTGAACGTATGGAAAGGAGGACACAAATGAAACGCATAGGATTCATATTTACCGTGATAACGCTATTCTGCTTGTCCGCTGTTTCCCGGGTGATAGCGCAATCGGATTGGAGCTTGATAAACTTCGACTTGATCAACCTGCCTTGCGAGCCGGGAAGCCATTCGTTGACCTATACCATGTATTACGGAGTCAACCCGTTTAAGGTTAAGTCGTTTAACGATATAGAGCGCCCCATCATCTTCGGGGGAGAGTTGGTCTGCACCAGATCCATCGACCTGAAAGAAAAGAAGGAGGCGGTAAACCGGGCCCTAAGCGACCTGGGCTGGAATTTCGCCACGCTGCGGCAAGTGATCGAAAGGGCGGCGCAAGCCAAGCCGAACGATATAACGAACGAGCAATTCTGGGACGACCTCGTGAGCATGAGCGGGTTGAACGGCCTGGCGGGAGACGCGTTGGCGCTGATCAGCGGCGTGAAGGATCGCGACAAGTATTACGAGGCGGAGAGGATACAGGGACGGCTCAAGAGCGAGGCGTACAAATACTTGGTGAATAAGACACTCAGCACGGTGGGTAAGATCTTCAGCCTGAAAGGGCGTATCGAGATCTTCTTGAACGCTCGAGAACGGGATAAGCAGAAATGGATCAACTGCGTGGCCGAGGACAATCTGGTCTCGCTCGCCCGTTTCTATCGCATCGCCAACAACCGCTTGTGGCAGATCGCGCAAACGAAAGGACAGACGTGGGTGCTGTGCATGAACGGTTCGGCCAACGCTCCTTTCTTTTATGAGGGAGAGATGTGCGTACAGCAATGGAAGATCAAGATGAAGCTGGAGAAGAGTTATCACGGGGCCAACGAGAAACTGACGGAGCAGCAGTTCTACGGGACTTTCGCTGGTGAGTACATCGGGTGGCTGGACGCCGAGGTGTTGTATGCAGAATTGGGATGCGCACTATTTTGTGGATAAGGAACTGCTACGTTTCGGACAAACAACGATCGTTGGAGACGCCCCGATGTTCGCCTCCGATATAAGGATAAACCAGTCGTATATGAAACTATGGGCGGAGAGCTGGGGCCTTGGCTTCAAGCACAGCACGAAACCCACGCAGGCCCACAACATATACCGCCTGCCGGTGAAGGTGGTGGTGAATATGCCTAAGAAACCGACCAAATCTGTTTACGCCAGCACGGAAGTATTCATGGGAGACAGGGAATGGATGCCGGGCGACAAGCCCCAGCCAGAGATCGAGACCTATTTCCAGTTGCAGCATAACGTGGCGGTATCCGGTACGGTCAGCGATGAGGGAATATCGTTCAAAGCCGATCACTACCTGAATTATTACGCCACGCGAGATTTCATCGTCATCGATGGGAACATAAACGACGGGCTTAGCATCAGCGGATTGGGAACGATCCCTTTCCGCAGCCAGGGTAGCGTGAACGACCCGATCCCCAAGGAGGGATTCGGAGGCAAGCCCGACGGGAGCATCCAGATACATATAGATCAAAGCTTGGATGACGTGGAGAAATGGGAGCGTATCCGATACGAATAGACGACAGAATATTCACCTTATAAACAAATACAACGATGAGAAAGATCTTGAACATCATGGCAATCGCCCTTGCGATATTCTGCAGGATACCGGTGGAGGTGCACGGCCAGAGTTTCTTGAAGAAACTGAAACAGAAAGTGGGCAACGTAGTAGGTACCAAGGATGATACCGCCGAGATAGGAGAGGAGCCTTTCGTCGGTGGAGATGGCGATCAGCCGACACGATCTGTCACCCCCACGGATAAGCTACAAAAACGTCGCACGGCTACCGCCACGTGGGACGAGATGATCGCTCCCAGCAGAGCCAACTCGCCGGAGGCCTTGCTGAACGAGCTTCCCCCGTTGCCTTCCGTCGAGAGCATCGTCTACCCGGAGGAAACCGCCCGTGCGACCTACTACCGCAAGATCGTAGCCGTGGATATGCGTATAACGGAACTGGATTCGATACATACCTGCTCGGACGAGGAGATGATCGCCCTCCGGGATAAGTTCTATGTAGAGTTGGCCGATATCAACGGGATTACGGTGGAGGAAATGAAAAGCTTGGAAGACCCGAACCTCCCCGAAGCGGAAAAGGAACGCTTGATCGAGAAGATGAAGAACGCCTTGGTAGGCGATACCCGGGGGCTTGAGGCCATGGGCGCCGATCTGGAGAAACGTGAGGCAGCCAAAGGAGGCAAGTTGACCAACGAGGAGAAGATGGCCTTCTTAGCGGAGAACCAAGGCAACCTGAGCGACCTAGGTTCCATGATGGAAAAAATGCAGGCGACGAACGAGAAAACGACAGCCTTCAACGCCAAGTTCGTCAAGCTGGAACAAATGACCGTGCAGCAAACCGAGAAGATGAAAAAGATACTACAGGCGAGCGATGGCGCGATCACGAGTTGCGAGAAGATCGCCGGGGAATACGAATCGGAATTAAAGACCCTCTATGC
The DNA here is from genome assembly GCF_002257605.1 of Parabacteroides sp. CT06. Lineage (GTDB taxonomy): Bacteria > Bacteroidota > Bacteroidia > Bacteroidales > Tannerellaceae > Parabacteroides > Parabacteroides distasonis. The sequence goes on from NZ_CP022754.1 coordinate 2,013,520, forward strand.
CCAGATCTATGAGACCGACGACAGCCAGAAGGTTGAGGAACTTTATGCCCGTGCCGACGAGCGGATGAAAAACTATCGCCTCCGTGCCGCCAAGCTCTGGCGCAACAGCCTGCAAACCCAATTGGATGGGGTAAAGGCCATGTATCCGGACATCGTGAAGTTGCAGAAAGAGATGATGCAGGAGGGAATCATCCCGGCCTGCGCCGAGAAACGTGCCTCGTTCAACGCCGTGACCAATTACACCAATATCTTGCACAAGGCGTATTGCGACTTCCCGCAACCGCGGGTGTTGCCGGTCTACATGGAGACGATCATTGAGATTCCCGAGGGTGAGCACCTGTTTTACGCGGAGAGTGGTTTCGCCACGTCGGTCGACGGCTTCTTGAACAACAGCCGCGTCTACACCGCCGACAATGCGGGCAAGAGATACCTTTACGAAAACGGCAAGAAGCGGGAACTGGGGCCGAACGATCCCGGCGATTTCCAAGCGAAAGGGGCACGGACGGAACCCACCTACGGAGCTTGGACCTCGGCTAGCGGCACACGCAAGGTGACCTACACGCGCGACGGATCGCTTACCCTGCATGACGGCACCTCCTTCTATCCGCTGGCTTTCAAGAAGGAGAGCGACAGGCTGGTGTGGATCATCGCCTCGTCTGCAGGTGTTGAAAAATGCACGTACAAACTATAGCGGTATTCCTCGTTGCGTTGTTGGCGCGAGCTCTCAGCGGATCGACCGCCTTGGCGCAGGATTACCAAAAGATCTTTGAAAAGGAATGGATAGAAGCTGATAAGTACGTGGCGGGATAACGGGAGGTCTGGAACTTGATCTTCCCGGAGTTCGGTATCCGGACGGAGTTGGCCGTGGCGGTTGTCTTCCCCGAATTGGTTCGTTACTCGGCCTTGATGGACTTTATGGAGACAACAGCCGTCAAGGCGCTTTACCAGCAAAAGGGGGTAAAGGGAGCCGATTTCTCCATTGGCCGCTTCCAGATGAAGCCTTCCTTCGTGGAGGATCTGGAACGACAGTGGATGCGAACGGAATGGCGACACGAGTACGGGATCTATTTCGATCTCTCCGAGACGTTGGAGGCCCACCGCATATGCGTACTCCGGCTGGACGACCGGAACTGGCAATGTATTTATCTGGCCATGTTCTTGAAACTGTTATACCGCCGTTTCCCGGAACTGGCCGAGGAGGAGGATATCGAGCAAGTCCGCTTTTGCTCCACCGCCTACAACGCCTCGTTTTACGGCACCTACGAGCGCATCCGTAGCAAAAGCGCCCGCCGCTTCTACCATACTGATTTCATACCGACTCCCGGAACGAAGCGTTACGCTTATTCCGAGATAGCGGTCTTTTATTACAAGATAGCTCTCTGACATGCTGGAATGATTTTTATTTCCCTCCCTTCAAATCGTTCCAGCACTATGTGAAAGCAAGACACAAACGGGGATAGATTCTGGTAGACCCGTCGGAGACTCCGGAAGCGCAGGGATTCCTTCCCTCTGGCTTCCGGGGAATCCGATTCCCGACACCGGCTTCCCCTTATGAAGTGACAAGAATTAAAGAAACGAACGATAAAAAGAATGACTATGGCCAATTACGGTAAATATGGATTCCTTCCCGCCATCGCCCTCTGCCTTCTTTGGGCGACGGAGGTATCGTGGGCGCAGGTGAAGCTCGTGCGGATGCCCGTCGTTGAGAAGAGCGGTTCAATATCCTCTGGGAAGAGTATAATACGCTTATGGAGAATCAATTAAACACCGAGACGAAGCAAACACCCGCACAAATGCAAGGCGAATCGGGCGACGGTGGCCAGAGGGGAACGCTGGGGAGTCATCGACGAGCAAGACCATCGTGCGACGTTAACGGTGTCACACGTATGACATCAGCTGCCTCACACGTGCGACACCTAGAGCCTCACGCCTGCAAGACCGGCAACGAGAATAGAGAGAAATAACAATTATCACATTATCAACAATTTAAAACAAAACAAGATGGCAAAGTACAAGTTAATTAAGAAAGTGAATCCGCAGAAAAGACAGGAACCTGGCAAATGGTACGCGACCCCCAAAAGCGAGACCCCGCTCTCGGGCAAGGCGATGACGTGCGCCGCCACCGCCAACACCACTACTGCTCCCATCGAGATGGAGGCCTCGCTGGAGCTTCTGGCCAAGTTCGTGCCCCAACAACTCCAGCAGGGACACACGGTGAAGATACCGGGCTTGGGTACTTTTCGCCTCACCTTCAAGAGCGATGGCGTGGAAGATATTAACAGTTTCCGGGCGAACAGCATGATCAAGAACGTCCGGATCGTATTCACTCCCTCGAAAGAATTGCGGGAGAGCGTGCTCAGCGGCCTTACGTTCGAGGACGGCGGCGTACTGGAGGACGACATCAGCTACGCTTCTATAGCCGATTACCGTTTGGCCAAAGGTGTCCCGGAGGGCGGCGGAGACTCGGAAAGCCCGGGTGAGATTTAAGGTAACCATTAAAACAGGAACAGGATGAACATTTTCTCTTGCCATATACGCCGGATCGTGTTGTTGCTATTGGCACTCCTCTGAGTGCCGATGGCGACGCTACGGGCGCAGGAAGAAAAAGCGGACGGCACGAACCGGGTGATAGTATCCAAACAGGATATGCGGATAACCGTTCTTTGTCCGCAAGGCGATACGCTCGCCGTTTTTCCCATCGCTTGCGGACGCAATTACGGCGACAAGCAGCAGGAATGGGATTTCCGGACACCGGAAGGGCATTTCGTGATAGAGTCCGTGGAAGATACCTCCCTTTGGCCGCGAGACTCGACGAGGCAAGAAACTCCCGGCGAGATATACGGCCCCCGCTTCTTCCGCTTGAAAACACCCGGCTTCACGGGCATCGGCATACACGGGACCGCCAACCCCCAAGTGATACCCGGACGGATAACGATGGGCTGCATACGCCTCAGCAATGAGGACCTGAAAGCCTTCTCCCGGCTGGTGGACGTAGATACAAGGGTGGATATCCTGCCCGACAAAGGGAGAGAACGCGGCTCGCTTTCCAAGCTAGCCCGGGACGATGATTACTAACAACACTAAAAGGAATGGACATGAAAAGGTTAATCTTATTATTGATATGCGCGCTGTACGTAACGACGGCGGCGCAGGCGCAAATTTCTTTCTATGGTGAGTGGTGCCGGAAAGGGAGTGGCGAAAAGACCATCATGATCTTCGATATGAAGGAAAAGAAAGCCTACGTGATGAACGAGGCCCGGAAGACCTGCATGGTGATGGAGGAGATCGACAAGTTATCCACCAATAAGCTGGTGGGTTACGACTGGGAAGTGTCTCACTCTACCTCCCGAGAGTTTTTGGGCATGGAGGAGATAGACGGTAAGGAGTGTGCCCACTACTATGTCAAGAGCGAATCGATCTACAAGGATGGCGGCAAGGATGGCGCCGGCTATCACGAATGGATTTACTCGCCCATGAAGGTATCGAACTACAACGGCTGCATCGCCCACGACAATACGGTGTATGTGATGGACAGGACCATCGTGCTTCGCCGCGTCAAGATGGGGCCGCAACCGGCGCACCTCTTCCAAGTGCCCGAAGGGTATCAAATGACTGTGATGCCTGCCGGCGGCCTGCTGGAGATGATGACGGGGAAATCGTGCGAGGAGAACACCCAAAAAGTGGACGAGACACGCGATGCCATCCAAAAATCCAATGAGCAGATCAAGGAGCAACTGAAAGAGGTCAACGACAAGAGCAAGAGCGACGAGGAACGGATGAAGGCCTTGCTCGAGATGCTGGGCGGACAGAAGAAGAAATAGAGAAAAATTATTCACTTTAAAATAACAACGATTATGAAAACGAACATTAGATTTCTAGTTATGATCGCCGTTTCCTTGCTGACGGTATTGGGAATGAGCGCGCAAGAACCTTTCTTCCTACATAAGGAAGGCGTGAAACTGACTTACGCCGACAAGGACAAGAAAGGAAAGATCAACAGTTACACGGAGACTACCGCTACAAAGGTGACGGGAGACGCGGACAACTGCACCGTTACCTACTCGATGATGGTGATGGACAATAAAAAGAACCCGGTGCTCAAGCAACCGATGACACAGACATTCGAGGTGAAGAATGGCACGGTGACCTACGATCCCAAGTCGTTGGTAGGACAGATCATGGAGGGCATGCAAGTAACCGTGACCGGAACACCCTTCCAACTTCCCTCCAATGTCAAGGTAGGCGATACCTTCGGCGACTATACCATCACCTTGAACTTGGCCGGCATCAAGACCAATACGGAGGTGACGGGCGTGAAGGCCGTGGCCGAGGAAACCCTCGACGTGAACGGGACGAGTATCGACTGCGTCGTGATTGAGAACACTACCGTATCGAAAGTGATCGGTATCAAGCAGACCGCTATCCAGAAGATCTGGTATGGCCACGGCATTGGCCCTGTGAAGACAAACATGTATAACAAGAAGGGAAAACTGATGACAAGCCAAGAGCTAGTTTCAATAGAAGGATTGTAAACCATTAAAAACATACGTATCATGAAACAGACATTATTTACATTCATGTTCATCATAAGCCTCGTGCTTATGACGGCATGCGGAGGTTCGCCGGTAGATAAAGCCTTGGCAAAACTGGATGATGCCATTGAAAAGCTGGAGAAAAAAGGAGATAAGATGACCAAGGACGAGATGGATGCCATCATGAAAGACTTGGAGGAACCCGTTAGCGTATTGAACAAAACGATAGAAGACAACGAGGTGGGAGGTGTCACCAAGATCAAGATAATCGCCAAGGTGACGAAACTGACGGCGCTGGCCACGAAGGTCGGGATAAAGAATCTGGATATGGGAGATTTCTCGGATAAGGCGAAAGGAACTAAGAAAGAGTAAGGTGGTATGGGAGATATTTTAACAGGAATCGTAAAAGGCTTGTCCGGATTCATGCTGCAGGATGATCCCGACGTGAAGATATTCAATGCCCAGACCGAGATGAAAGAGTTCTCGGAAAGGGAGGGAAAGATCTATGCCCGTCTCGGACGGCAAGTATATGAGACGGATGGCGGCGAGAACTATCCGGAGATAAGGGCAGAGCTAGATTTACTCGCAGCCAACAAGCAGGCGGCGGAAAGCCGCCCTCGAACGTGCCGAGGCCGAGGAACGTGCCCGCCGGGAAGCCGAGGAGCAGGAGCATAGCTGCCCCAATTGCGGGGCCTATAATCCGGAGGGAACCAACTTTTGCCAAGAGTGTGGAACCCGTTTGACGCAACCCGTGCAACAAGCGCCTGCGGCGAAACGTTTCTGCCCGAACTGCGGCACGGAAGTTATCGCCGGGCATCGTTTCTGCAGCGGTTGCGGAACAAAAATGGAATGATGTATAACAGTTACTTTAAAGAAAGGAGAAATCATGGCTTTTTGTACAAACTGCGGGACAAATGTCCCGGATGGCATAAAATTCTGTACCTCATGTGGTACGCCGATGTCGGTACAGGCACAACCGCAAGCCCCGCCACCGCCCCAGCAAACCTATGTGCAGCCGCAACCTGCGCCTCAGCCACTACCGCAGCAGGCTTATGCCCCGCCATCGCAACCGGCTTACGCACAACCTCAACCGGGATACGTGGCTCCGGCGGGCGATCCGAACGCTCCGCTTCCCCCGGGAAGCAAGTATGAACCGATCACGACGGGTGGGTATATCGGTATCTTCCTGTTGATGCTTCTTCCGTTGATCAATCTTATCCTACTCATTATCTGGGCCTGCGGAGGCTGCCAGAAGGTGAACAAGGCGAACTTCGCCCGTGCGATGCTGATCATGATGATAATCGGTTCGGTCTTGTCGTTGCTGATGTTCTTCGCCGTACGGATGCTGTTCGGTAGCGAGATAGACAGCTTGATGGAAGCTTTCGGAGATCTACTCAAATAATAACAATACTAAAATTAGGAGGAAACAAATTATGGCATTCTGTGGAAAATGTGGACAACAAGTGAATGAAGGCGTGAGATTTTGCCCGGCCTGCGGATCACCTATGCAAATAGTTGCCGCCGAACCGAACAGGCAACAGACACCTCCGCCGGTACAACCGACCGATGCGGAATCAATGGCTAAGGCTACCGCCACGGCCGATGCCTTGAGCGACAAATTAAGTGGTATGAACAAGACCGCGGACCTGACCGACCAGTTCGATAAAGCCGATGTAGAGCAAAATAAGGTAATGGCTATCCTTGCTTATTTCGGGATTCTGGTATTGATCCCGATCCTTGCGGCCAAGGACTCGAAATTCGCCCGGTTCCATGCCAACCAAGGCTTGCTTTTATGCATCGCCATGTTTGGCTGGATCATAGCGGACTCCGTTCTGACCGCCCTCTTGCGGGCGATCCTATGGAGGGGATTGGGCTTATGGAGCATCTACTCTCTTTGCGGTACGGTATTGAACCTCGTTTACATCGTGTTTACGGTACTGGCAGTCATCGGTATCATTAACGCGCTGAACGGGCGAGCTAAGGAATTACCTATCATCGGTAAATACCGTCTGTTGAAATAGCATAATAACCCATAAATGTATACTTTATGACAGCAAAAGAGATTTTCTTCAAGACCCTGCAATTCGGTTGGATAAAACTAGGATTAGGATTGCTGAATATATTGATAGCCGTGCTGCTCTTCGCTATCTTGATGGGCATATCGGTCCTGTTCAATAGCGACGGAGTGGTAGCGATCATGTTTTTCATCTGGTTGGGACTTATAGGGGTAGTGAATTTCTTCTTGAATCACTACATCGGTTATCTCGTAAAAGCCGGGCATGTGGCCGTGATCGCGATGGCGTATCAAACCGGCTATGTACCTGCCAAACCCTTCGAGATGGGAAAGACGATGGTAAAGGAACGTTTCGGTACATCCAACGTGTATTTTGCCTTGGATAAACTTGTGGCGGGTTCCATTAAACAGTTACAACGTACGTTGGGACGTGTTACGGACAGTTTGCTCGGGGCGCTCCCCGGAGCTGACGGGATAAAGAGCCTCACCAACATGTTTCTCGATATCTCGTTGGGGTATGTGGACGAGTGCTGCTTAGGTTACACCTTTTACCATCCGGCTCAAAACCCTTATAAATCGGCGGCAGATGGTGTCATTATCTATTTTCAGAACTGGAAGACGTTGCTCAAGGATGCGGCGAAGACAACGGGGATGGTCATCTTATCGTTCGTGGTGGTTACGTTGATTGCGTTTATCCTCTTCGGTGGATTGTTCCGCTTGTTCGGCTGGAGCGGTTTCATGGCTTTCATTATTTCATTGTTGTTCGCCTATACAGTAAAGTATGCCTTTATTGATAGCTGGATCTTGGTGAAAATGATGAGCAGCTATATGCAAGTAGCTCCCGCCACGCAAGTTACTTTCGATCTGTATGGTAAGTTGAGCGGCTTGTCCGGTAAGTTCAAGGAGCTTTTCAAGAAAGGTAACGAGATGCCGCAACCGAATCCCACCGCTACTTCCGCAGCACAAGATCCTTTGCGACCGCAGATACCGGGACAGGTCTCAACGCCGGAAAGCCGCTTTTGCCCTCAATGCGGAATGCAATTAGCTCCGACCGCTACATTTTGCGGGAATTGCGGAGAAAGGTTATAGTTTTTAAGTTTAATCGTAAAAAATCAAGAATATGAAACGAGTATTATTTACATTGGTAGCCTGTTTAGTAGGTATTTCTTCATTGATGGCGCAATCATTCTCTCTTCCGGGGTATTTGTTTGGAAGATGTCCGGACTATAGTATTACCTATGACAAGAACGATGCGCAGGAACAGAAAGATGTTTATATATGCGATGGTAATAAAAGCGTGGTTCGTATAGACAGTTATAAATGGAACTCAAGTTCGTCTGATTGGGTATATGATGGCAAGACCGTGATGGAGAATGATAACCAAGGACGCACTTTGGTCGCTATCTCTTATTCGGCAGCCGACGTGGCAGGCGAGAAAACAGAATACACTTATACCGGAAATGGCTATGAGAAGTTCTCCGTCACTTCCTCCAGCTTTGAGGGAGGCGCATGGAAAGCCGAGGCGAAAGTGGATATAGAAGCCACTTTCAACAAAGATAAATATCCGGTCTCGATACTCATGACAGGTACGGCTGAGGGAGAGACGTTCAAGATGAAAATGGAGTGGTCTTACGATAAGAATGTCACGAAAACCTCGTCTTCCATTGATTTCGGTGGTAGTTGGATGCTTATGTCAGAAAGCAAGACGGAGATCGTGGACGCGGGAAACCCGATGATTTCGAAAAATTATCAGAAAATGTATTTCCCCGCTGAGACAAGCTGGGAATATTCAGGAAAGACACATGACTATTTCAATGGAACAACCTCTATCGCTCCTGTAGTAGAGGAGAACGAACTGAAACTTCATATTTATGGAGATGTGTTGGAAGTACAAGGAACGGAAAGCGGGATTTCTATTTATGCGATAACTGGAGGGAAAATGGCAGAGAGTAAGTCGAATCGTATTGACATCTCTCGCTTGCCAGCAGGAATCTATTTGCTAAATACAGCTAGAGGTTCTATAAAGTTTATTCATAAATAAGCAAAAGTAAGGTGCGCCTTACTGAATGTGTGAGGCGCACCTTTTTTATTTGAATCGTTTTACTGTCTATTAACTCAATCCCTCAATCATGCCATCCACGATATCGATCTTTCGGGCTTGCGGCTCTTTCGGGAGTCCCGGCATACGCATGATCTCGCCCATGACGACAACGATCATCTCGGCTCCGTTATTGATGATTACATCTCGTACTTTTAGTTCGAAATCTTTGGCGACCCCATAAGCTTTCGGATCGGAAGAGAATGAATATTGAGTCTTGGCGATACAGATCGGATAATGGGAAATACCCAAGCTTTCGATCTGACGCAATTTTTTATCGGCCAAAGTCGTATAAACAATCGAAGAAGCTCCGTATATCTTCTGGGCCACTTTTTGTACCTTCGTACGGATCGGATCATTCAGATCATATGTATATTGTAAAGGAGCGGAAGGATGATTTTCGATCGTATCAACCACTAAGCGGGCAAGCTCCGTACCCCCTTCACCGCCTTCGGCGAAAACGTTATTCATGGCGAATCCAACCCCTTTCTCCTCGCAATGCTCAGCCACTAACGCAATCTCCTCGTCCGTATCGGTAGCGAAACGGTTGAAAGTAACGATTACTTGCTGGCCGAAGCTCTTCATATTCTCAATGTGTTTATCTAAGTTAGCGAATCCGTTCTTTAATCCTTCGATATTCGGTTCCTTGATTTCTTTCTCCGGAACGCCACCATGAAGTTTCAAGCTCTGGGCAGTCGCTACGATGACTGTCAGTTTCGGTGAAAGCCCCGCTTTTCTACATTTGATATTAAAGAATTTCTCCGCGCCCAGATCAGCGCCGAAACCAGCCTCCGTAATCACATAATCTCCATAAGTAAGAGCCATTTGGGTGGCCGATATGGAATTACATCCATGGGCGATATTAGCGAAAGGACCTCCATGTACAAATGCGGGAGTATTCTCCGTTGTTTGTACAAGGTTCGGCAGTAATGCGTCTTTTAGCAATACGGTAATAGCTCCGGCTATGCCAAGATCATTTACCGTGAAAGGCTTATCTTCGTTTGTATAACCCAATAAAATATTTCCGACACGTCGTTTCAAATCCTCTATATCCGTAGCCAAGCAAAGGATCGCCATGATCTCTGAAGCGGGAGTGATGTCAAATCCGGTCTCGGTAGGGACACCGTTCGCCGAGCCGCCTAGACCCGATACGATGTTACGTAAGCTACGGTCGTTTACGTCAAGAACCCGTTTCCATTTGATCTCCTTCAATCCCTCGCAGGTGTTGCGGGTCTGATAAATATAGTTATCCAATAAAGCGGTAATCATATTGTGGGCGGAAGTAACCGCATGAAAATCCCCTGTAAAATGCAAGTTGATGTTTTCCATGGGAAGCACTTGGGCATATCCACCTCCGGCAGCACCACCTTTCATGCCGAAACACGGGCCAAGAGACGGCTCACGTAAAGCGACCACCGCTTTCTTCCCTATTTTATTCAGCCCTAAAGCCAGACCGATCGAAACCGTAGTCTTTCCGATTCCCGCTTTAGTGGGAGTGATAGCGGTCACTAAAATTAAATTATGCTGGTCCATTTGCTTTTTATCGATCAAATGGATAGGAACCTTGGCAATATACCTGCCATAATTTTGTACTTCCTCACGAGGGATACCTAACGTTGTCGCAACTTCCTTAATTTTACGCAAGTCTGTTTCTCTTGCTATCTCAATGTCCGATTTCATGTGCTTTATGTAAGTTTATATAGTTTGAACAAAGTAAATCTAATTTATTATAATAACAAAATGATACGGAACAAGGTTTTCCCCCTTTATGGAATAATAAGATTGTGTTATTTTGATATTTTTGTGCGAAGATGGCGAGGATCTTGCTTTTTGTGATAGCTGTCAGGCTTGAAATTAAACTTTTTGTAAAGTGAGCTTTGCAAAAATCATACGTTTTGCTTGTTGTACTTTTAAAGAATTATAAAATAGTCTTTAAAATTATTCATCTGTAATAATTTGATTAATTTTGTGATGTCACAACGATAAAAAGAAACCTAAAATGGTTTGGGTGTGATAAATTGAAACAGATAAGAGACTAATAACATTAGCAATATAATATGTAAATTTAAGGTTATGTCAACAGTAAGATTTAGTCAGGTTACATTTGCTACTAAATCGTGGGTAGCAGAAGCATGGGAAAAGATGGTAGTGGAATTGTTTAGCGGTCGTGTCGTAGCGGAAGTCAAACAATTGGATGAAGTATGTGAATCAAAGTGGGAAGTAGAATTGAAGAAGCTTCAAAACGAGGTTCATTCTTTATGTCATCATGCGATCCATCAATTGCTCCCGATAGCCGGCTCTTATCAACAGGCGTTACTGGATGACGTTGCCCAAGCCTATACGGTATACGCTCCGGAAGAAGCAGAGTCTATCTTCAACCGGGGAAACCAAGCGATCGAGGATATCAAAGGACATGTATCGGGTATTCGCTACAACGCTTGTAAAATGCGTGAGGCGAACCGTAAAGTAAGCGAGTTGGAAGATATGCACGCAAAAGCGGTCATGTACCATAATTCAGTGAAACCTTATATGGATACACTTCGTTTCCATATCGATCAGCTTAAGCATATATTGCATGTAGCGTAATAAGATGGGCTGTCCGGGTTTGGTTACTCTCCGGGCAGCCTTCTTCTTTTAGCGAGGTTGGATAATCAGTAGGGAGAAATAGGGGAAATCCTTGGAATGTATAGTGGCGATATCAGTAGTATAATATTCTTTTCTTGTTCCTACATTCTCGAAATAATGAAAAACCGCCTTATCCGCATACTGCCGGATACAAGTATGAATAGCCTCTTGGCAACCCGGTAATTTCATGATGACGATGATCATTCCATTTTCTATTTTTGCCGAAAGTTCATCGAACGACGCAGTCCCGGGGATTACGTTAATTTGCTCCTCTTGTTTTACGATATGTATCCCGGCCAAGGCACCTGCCGCTATAAATGCCGGAATTCCTGCGATTCGATCTACCGGGATTCCTGTTTCCTCGAATTTATCGTATACATATTGTATAGATGAATAAAAACCAGCGTCTCCCTCGGCGACGATCACGATTTGTTTCCCTTTCAAATATTCAGCTTGGGCATCCAGAAACAATTCGTTATAAGCGTTTAACGCATCTGTCCGTTCCTTACTCATTGGCAAAATAAACGGATGGATCAAGGATTCGTCTACCTCAATAGCTTTCAATATATCCGTCGCCCGAGATATGATTCCATGCTTGCCTTGTGTAGCAGGACAATAGATAATATCAGCCTTTTGTAATGTTTTAAGCCCTTTCAGCGTAATTAATTCCGGATCACCGGGACCTAATGAGACGAAGTGAATAGGATGATTCATGTGTATCTGTTTTTATTTGAAACGCAAAAGTCCTTAAAATTGTGGATGTATACAAATATTCTTACTACTTTTGTCACTGTAACAGGCTCCGCTTATCTCTTTTTCCGGGAGGCGGATTAAAAGGGAACCGGGTGAGAATCCCGGACAGACCACGCTGCTGTGAACTTTTAAACATTCGGACAATACCTTGGCCACTGGTTTTGTAATCGGGAAGGCGTCCTGAATGGAAGTAAGTCAGAAGACCTGCCGGTTCATAAATAAATGTTGCTGTCCCGTGGAGCAGGACGAGAGTAACTGTCAATGATCAACTGTCAATTAAACAAGGATTATGAATAAGTTTATAGCGGGTGGATGCTTGCTTTTATCGGTATTGACTTTATCATGTACTTCAGGTATCCGTGAAAAAGGAGAAATAGGGAAGACGGCTTCCGTAGAGCAATCTGCGTTCTCGCAAGAGCAGGTTAAGCCTTTATACGCCCAAGGATTCAAGCTTACCTATGCGGATCAATATCTCTTGGCTGATATCCAAGATCCTCAAAATGAGGAAAGCACCACGTTTCATTATGCGTTCGTGAAAAGAGGTGCGAAACCCACGGGGATTCCCGCTGATTATACGGTGATAGAGCTTCCTATCCGAAGCGTTATCTGTATGACTTCCCTGCAATTATCGAACTTTATTAAATTGGGTGCCTTGGATAGGGTCGTTGGGATTACCAGTACACGGCATTTGTTCAATAAAGAGATGAACGAACGCCTGAAAGAAGGTAAAACCGCTAAGATCGGTATCGAGGGGAATTTCGATAACGAGGTTATCATGAGCATGAATCCTGATTTGATCCTTGTATCGCCATTCAAGCGGGGAGGCTATGAGACGCTGAAAGACGTGGGTATTCCCTTGATTCCCCATTTGGGTTATAAGGAGACTACGCCATTGGGACAGGCCGAGTGGATCAAGTTCGTAGGCTTGCTGTTGGGGATAGAGAAAGATGGCAATGAGCGTTTCGCCACCATCGAGAAGAGGTATAATGAATTAAAGGAACTTACGGCGGATGGTAAGGTTAAAAAACGTCCGATCGTTTTTAGTGGCGAGTTACGGGGTGGAAACTGGTATGCCGTAGGAGGAAAGAGCTTCTTAGCGCAACTTTTCAAGGATGCCGGCGCTGATTATTTCTTGAAAGATGATGAGCGATCCGGTGGTGTTACATTAGACTTCGAGACGGTCTATAACCAAGCGGACGACGCTGATTATTGGCGTATCGTGAATAGTTTCCCGGGAACGTTCAGCTATGAGGCATTGAAAGAGCAAGATCCTCGTTATGAGGATTTCCGTGCGTTCCGGGAGAAAGGAATTATCTATTGTAATATGAAGAACACGCCGTTTTATGAGAGTATGCCGACAGAACCGGAGATCGTCCTAGCGGATTTGCTTCATATCTTTCATCCGGATTTATTACCGGATCATGAGTCGGTCTATTATTCTCGACTTAAATAAGGAACACTGATGAGACATTCAAATACCCTATGGATGCTGGCGATTGTCACGGCTATTTTTGTTCTAATCTTTTTGAATTTGGTGTTGGGGTCAGTCTCTATTCCTCTTCAATCGGTTTGGCATATTATCTGGAATTTAGGAAATGAGCCTATTACATGGCAGAATATTATCTGGAAATCCCGACTACCACAGGCATTGACAGCGTTGGTAGCGGGAGCTGGCTTATCCATCAGCGGCTTACAGATGCAAACCGTTTTCCGTAATCCATTGGCCGGACCTTCGGTCTTAGGTATCAGTTCGGGAGCGAGCATGGGTGTCGCTTTCGTGGTGTTGTTAAGCGGTAGTTTAGGGGGCGTTGCCTTGAGTAAACTTGGTTTTATGGGGGAGATCGCCTTATCGATAGCGGCCGTGATCGGTTCCTTATCCGTGATGGCGCTGATCGTGTATGTTTCCCAAAAGGTAAAAGGAAATGTCACGTTGTTGATTATCGGTGTGATGATCGGTTACGTGGCAAACGCCGTGATCGGTGTACTTAAATTCTTTAGCGTCGAGGAGGATATCCGTGCATACGTGATTTGGGGATTGGGTAGTTTCGCCCGTGTTTCCGGTAATCAGATGACGTTGTTCGTGATTCTTATGACAATCTTGATCCCTCTCTCGTTCCTGCTTATCAAGACCATGAACTTGATGCTTCTTGGGGATAGCTACGCACGCAATTTGGGACTTAATATCAAGCGGGCCCGTTTGTTGGTTATCACCTCGGCTGGGGTCCTTACGGCGATTGTCACTGCTTATTGCGGACCTATTATCTTCTTGGGGCTAGCCGTTCCGCATTTATGCCGGGCCATATTTCAAACTTCCGACCATCGGATTTTAATGCCTGCGGTCTTATTCGCCGGTGCGGCGTTGGCGTTGATCTGTAATTTGATCGCCCGTATGCCGGGGTTCGAGGGAGCGTTACCTGTCAACTCGGTAACCGCTTTAGTAGGTGCTCCAGTAGTGGCCTCAGTATTATTTAGAAAACGTAAGAATGAATTGAACGAGTAAGATGAAACAAGATACGATTCATATTAACGGACTTTCGATCGGTTACCATTCTAAGAGTAGTACAAAGCTGGTAGCTAAAGGTATACACTCTACGATCTATAGTGGTGAATTAACCTGTTTGCTGGGTGCTAACGGGGTGGGGAAGTCTACTTTATTGCGCACGTTATCGGCTTTCCAACCTAAATTAGATGGGGAAATATTGGTCCTAGGAAAAGATATAGATACTTATTCCGATAAGGAATTGAGCACCACGATCGGTGTCGTGCTGACCGATAAATGTGAGATCCGGAATATGTTGGTACGGGAATTGGTCGGGATGGGACGTAGCCCGTATACCGGCTTCTGGGGTAAGTTGAGCAAGGATGATAAGCGGATCGTGGAAGAATCCATCGCCCTTGTCCGCATTGAGGAACTAGCATCCCGCATGGTCCATACCTTATCGGATGGAGAACGCCAGAAAGTGATGATCGCTAAGGCGCTCGCTCAGGAGACTCCGGTTATTTACTTGGATGAACCTACCGCATTCCTTGATTTCCCCAGCAAGGTAGAGATTATGCAATTACTCCATCATCTAACCCGGAAAACGAATAAGACGATATTTATGTCCACTCACGATTTGGAGCTGGCTCTTCAGATATCGGATAAGATCTGGTTAATGGACAAAGCGAATGGTATCTCTACCGGTACTCCCGAGGATTTGGCATTGAGTGGTCATCTAAGCAACTTTTTCGCCCGGAAAGGGATTGTTTTCGATAAGGATACCGGATTATTCCGTATAGATAATCAATTCTCTCGACAGATTCGCCTCGTTGGACATGGACAGAAATACGCTATGGTGCGTAAAGGGCTCCAGCGAAACGGAATTTTGGCGAATCGGGAAGTGGAATCGAATATTTGGATTGAGACTGGCGATTTAAAGACCACCCACTTTATCATCCATGAGACTTCCGGCGGTACCTATATCACCCAAACGATAGAAGAATTACTTGCCTATTTTGATACTGAAAAATCATAACTATGAAATTTTCAATTCATAACTATGTTTTTCTTCATTCATTGTTATGAATTTTTTCCATTTACATCCATTGTTTTAAAGTAAGCTAGCTTCGTCGACTTTCCTGTAATTGCTTGAAAGATACATACAACTTTAATTCCACCATTCCTGTCACTCCTACGGCTGTGTGGAGTACAGGTGTTGTATATACCAACACATCTTCTCGCTTTTCAATTTCAGTTTGATCAAATGGTCCGGGAACAGCCACCCCTAATACTTGTCTGCCTTTCGTAGGGAATGGCTACAGACAAGAAGAATAAGCTTCCCATACAGATAATTTTTCTTGTTCCCATATAATTATTATTTAAAAGTTTTTAGTTACAAAAATAGCGGTTATTTGGGGTGTAGACTGTATCAATTCCACAGATATAATAACCAATTTCATCGGACGGTGAGAAACGTATGAAAGAAAAGGTTATCTTTGCAATCGAAGCCAAATACAATTGAAGATGAATGAGATAAAGAGAATAGACACTGTGCAGCAATACAACGATTATTTCGGTATGGAAACGTTGCATCCGCTGGTTACGGTCATCGATGCGCGAGAGGCTAATCCGGTACATTTCTGTCCGAAACTCTATAATTTGTATGCTATCTTGATGAAAGACCCGGACTGTGGTACTCTCAAATATGGTCGTAGCATCTATGACTATCAGCAAGGCACGATGCTTTTTCTCGCTCCGGGGCAGGTCATGGGGTCTGACGATGACGGTCAGTTGCATCAACCCGGTGGATGGCTGCTCGCTTTTCATCCCGAACTGGTACGTAACACTCCGTTAGCCCAATTCATCAAAAACTATAGTTTCTTCTCCTATTCCGCCAATGAAGCACTCCACTTGTCTGAACAGGAAAGGCGAACCATTATTGACTGCATGTGCAAAATCAGAGAAGAATTGCTCCATCCCATAGACAAGCATACGAAATCACTGATTACAGACAATATAAAACTCCTACTTGATTATTGTGAGCGGTTCTATGACCGTCAATTCGAAACGCGGGAGAATGTGAATCTTGACATCTTAGCCCGATTTGAGCAAACGCTGGATGATTATCTTGCGTCCAATCTTCCCATAAGTAAAGGTACGCCCACCGTGCAGTATTGTGCCGACAAGCTTTGCCTGTCGGCTAACTATCTAAGCGACCTTCTGAAAAAGGAAACCGGTGTTTCTGCGTTGAAACATATCCAGCAGAAGATGCTCGATATAGCGAAAGAGCGTGTATTCGATGTCACCAAATCCATCAGCGAGATATCCTACGAATTGGGATTTCCATATCCGCAACATTTCAGCCGTTGGTTCAAGAAAATGGTTGGGGTTACACCTAATGAATATAGACAAAATCGAAACAATTAGACATTTAAACCACGGATCGTAATATTGCGATCACGGTTTAGTCAATCATAAAGGCACGGACATAACGGCAAGATGTCTGCGCCTTCGTATTTCCTAGTCCTTATCAATTCAACGTCATGTAACAATATGAAGTTTGCATGTATGGATCTTTACACGGTTCCCCCGTCGGGAATCGTGCTACCTCGTGCGTGCCGTTTCGGACAGTAAGTCCTAAATGTTAAATGAGTAGTGAGATGTAAAGAGACAAACGGTAAAATAAACGATAATGTAAAATGAATCGAAAAACAGAAGTGATTGAGAATAAAGAAGTATGGAGAAAAAAAATGTCTCTTTCTTACGCAGAAAGAGACAACTCTCAGAATGACGGATAAATAGTATAAATTCTATCTTGGGGTGACTTGGTGACCGATTACAATATCTATCAAGATTATCATTATAAGCTGACGGTGAATATCGCCGGCCCTAATAGTGCCGACCTCCGTATAACGATAACAAACGGCAATGTGGCTGCCTTTGATGATGTGGACAATGTCGAGAATACCGTTAATTTTGGTGAAGAGAAATAGTATCCATTCTAAGGGCTGTGCAGGAATGTCTTGACGAATCTACCCTTTGGCATTCCTGCATGAACTATCTTAAATAAATGAGAATAACTTAGAGGCAATCGAGGAAATGAGCTTCTTGCATTTCTTGCCGATTGTCTCTTAAAGCCATCACCTTATTTTTTTACTTCTTTGTCGGGTGGAAGAGCTGCGAACCAAATTGTTCAACATATTATCGGAGGCCCTGTCTATTTTAGATACTGATATCCGGCCAAGATAGATCTCGGTAGTCCGTAGGGACATATGTCCTAAGGATTGACTGATAATGCCGATTTCCGAATTCGCCTCCAGCATCATGGAAGCCCAGCTATGCCGCATCACATAGGTAGTGAATGGCTGTTCGAAGTGTAATTGCTCTCCCATTTTCTTTAAGTGGCGGTTCACTCTCCGAAGCGCGGACTGAGCCGTGACTTCTCCCTCTCCGCTGATTTTCTCGTGTAAGAAAGGGAATATCCACGGGTTATTGAAACGCCGATAAGAGAATATGATGTTCTTTATCTCGGGGGTGATCTTTACTTGCATCGCTACGCCAGTCTTGCTACGTACGTAGTGGATATAATCATCGTTTATATTGCTGTGTCGCAAATTAAAGACATCCACGAAGCACATACCTCTAGCGTAAAATAAGAAAAGAGCCAAGTGAAGGGCCGTACAGGCGTGTGGGTTTTTGGGCCGCTCAAGAGTCGCCAGATTTTGTAGGTCGAGGCTTGGCAAAGCCCTTTTCCGGGTGGGTGGGACCTTTATCTGCAGGCCGGAGAACGGGCTTTCTCTCGGAACATCCATTTGTTTATCTTGGGCGATCTTGTTGTACATTGTCTTTAGATTACGAATGTAGAAGTCCAAACTACCCGGTTTCAAGGGAGCCTGTTTCCCGTCTTCCCCTTGCATCAACCATAAAAGATAGTGATGAAGAAAATCGGTCGTTAAGTCGGCAAATGTAAACTCCATTACCCTCGGACCTAAAAAGGTGGATAATTTATTCCCAGCGTTTCTTCCTTTCCCCTCATCGATTTTACTATTGATCAATTCTTCTATACATTCCTGTAGCAAAGGGGAGTTGTCTGTTGTTTCTATATTCATATGATTACTATTTATGGATATAGAATAACAAAAATAGAAAAGATTGGTTTTATCAAAACCTCCCCTTACCAATTGTGGTAGAGGAGGTTTTGTTTTATTTATAGTTTATTTGAAAGCTTTCTCACTAATTCCGTCTCCATCGAGCCTCAATCGCTCCATATAATCCGGAACGGTACGGCCTAACGCTTTATCTACGTATAGTTTAGCCAAGTATTGAGCGAGCATGAAGCCGTGACCTTGCAAACCGACGAATAGTCCGTTATCCGGATCGATAATGTAGCGAGGCTCTACATAATAACCGGACCATGTGGCTTGTACGGGTACTGTGGCTAACGATGGAATCCAATCGCAGAACACCTCGGAGATGATCTCCATGAAACGACGGGTATTAAACTTCAACTCATCAAAGTTGCTGATCTCCGCTTTAGCGTCGACAGCGGGGGAGGCGCAAGCGATAATCTGTCCGGTCTCGGCGAATTGCTGACCGTAGACAGCGGAGAAGTCGTTACGTTTCCGGCGGTCTATCAACATATCGAGGATATCCCCGTTTTTACCCAGATTCGGTAGGCGATGGGTAATCAACGCTTGGTGCTTGACCGGATAGAGGCCGGTGTAAAGACCTAGCATGCGGGCGAAACGCTCGGCGCTATAACCGAGGGCGTTCACGAAATGATCGCATTCGTATTCGATGTATCGCTTATCATGCGTATATAATAAGACGTGATATTTTCCACCGTTTTTGTGTACTTCCACTAGGTGTGTGTCTTCCCAAACCTCACCTTGCCGCTCTTTGCCTTTGTTTCGTATAAAGTCTATCACACGCCCCGGGGTAGCTTGCCAACAATGCTGGGAGATTTGTGCGGCGAAATAGGTGTTTTGATTCGTGTTGAAGTAGGGGGACACCTCTTTCTGGAAGTCTTTCTTGTCGATCAAATAAGCGTTGGACCAACCGCAGGAACGTTCCAGATCATTGTAGGTAGCCTCGTCGTGGGCGAACGTGATATAGCGTATCTCACAGTAATGGATATCGTATTCTTTTTGTGTCTCCTCAAATATCGTTTGGTTATTACGGGCGATCTCCGCTAATTCGGGGATCGAGAACGCTGGACGGCCACCACCGATATTGCGCCATGATGATCCTCGATCCGCATTAATAAGCACGGTCTTTTTACCGGCTTCCGCAAAATAACGGAACAATGCGCTACCACCTATACCTCCGCCGGCGATTAAGACTTCCGTCTTACGAACCTGCTTTCCAGAATCTACTTTATAGGTATCCGCTATCTGACGCTGTGGATACATTTCCCCTAGGACGAAGCGGGTAGATAGGGGAGCACGGGGGGTAGCGTCGCCTACCAGTTCGATACCTTTTTCCCTTAGTTTCATGCGTAGGCGGGGTATGCAGCGTTTTCCACGGCATGGCCCCATTCCTAGGCGGGTGATATGTTTTACCTCGTCGACGGAGATATATTTACGATCCCCAATGGCGGAAAGTAGCTCGTCCAAAGATACGTCCTCGCAATGGCAAACATAGGTCTCCGACTCACACTCCGGTTCTTGCTTGAAGTCGATCTCCTCCGGATAGTTTTCTTTTACGATGAATCCTGTGATATTCAATAAGGCATCGTTTTCCATTCCTGCCGCTTTCACACGGGCCACGTTTGTTTTTGTCGGCATCTTTAATACTTTCTCAATGATACCTTCGCCTTGTTTCTTCCCGTTATCATCGACGAGCCACACCTCGGCACCTACTTCCACCTCGTATTCTACCGGTAAGAATAAGTTTTGCTTCCGGGTATCGTAGCCGAAAATAGCCAGCCCCGGACAATGGGATACGCATTGCATACAGCCGGTACATTTTTCGTAATTGATCTCGGGCGTTACGCTGGTGGAGCTTTTGGTGATCGCCTTTTGAGGACAAGCGAAAGAGCAAGGGTTACAAGCGAAACCGTATAGGCAATCCAAGCGAACGAAAGGGCGTTGGGCTTGACGCTCGGGAGTGGGCCTTGGGGACTCTTCCTTGATGCGGATCGGATGTTGCTGGGAGTCGATGTATTCCTTAGATATTTGTAAGTAATCGTTGTAGTTGAAACGTACGCCTAGCTCTTGGGCGATCTCATAAGCAGCTTGCTTTCCTCTTAGTACGGCGGTAGTACCTTCTCCGATCCGTACGGCATCACCTACGCCGGCACAACGTTTTCCAAATGTATATTGGCCTTTGGTTAGCAATTGGTTGTCGGGAATCAATCCTGTACATATATTAATAACATCAATACCATCGATCACTTTCTCTGTTCCCGGGATTGGCTTGAAGTTCTCGCATTCGCAGACAACTGCGCCAGTGATACCTGTCCGATCCAGGTCTGGAATGGCTTTCAAAAGCATATGAGAGGTATAAATAGGTATGCCAAGGCGGCGAATTCGATTCGCTTGTACCGGAAATCCACCTTCATGGGGCATCGCCTCTAAAATAGCCTTGACTTTCGCTCCGGCTTGCATCAATTGGTAGGACGTTAGGTAACCTATATTACCGGCGCCTACTGTCAATATGTTTTTGCCGAGTAACGTGAATTCAGCGTTCATCATTTTCTGTACGACTGCCGCTGTATAAACTCCGGGCACATCATCATTCTCGAAGGTCGGCATAAAAGGAACCGCACCGGTAGCGACTATCAAGGCTTGAGCTTCTACATAGAAATTTTTATGGTTAAGCATGTCTTTTACGGCGATACGCTTATTTTGTAGGATATCCCAGACCGTAGAATGTAAGAAAATACCAGAGTGGTCGTCTCCGGCTAAAGTTTTCGCGATATCGAAACCACGCATACCCCCAAAGCGCCGCTCTTTCTCGAAAAAGAAAAATGCATGGGTTTGCATCAAGAATTGACCACCGATCTTATCATTGCTATCAATTACGATGCTGTTCAAGCCTAGTTCTTTTAAGGTTTCCCTACAAGCTAATCCAGCGGGGCCGGCACCAATGATGGCCACATCTGTTCGATAGATCTCTACCGGTTCTTCTCTGGGTTCTATTTGGGAATCTGTCGTATAATTCTGTACTGTTATTTCCGATACTTCCTTTACATTGTCTACTTTCGTAATACAGATACGCTTTACTTCTCCGTCTACCAGCATTTCGCAGGCGCCACATTTACCGATACCGCAATTCAGCGAACGATTGCGGCCATTTACGCTATGACTGTGTACTGGATAGCCGGCCTGATGTAAGGCGGCGGCGATGGTAAAACCCTTCATTCCCGTTACGGGTTTGCCATTGAATAAAAAAGTGTGTTCTCCCTCTTGTGGAATTGTTAAAATAGGATGATTAACGATTCTTTCCATAATTGCTATTGATTTAATTGGGCTAAAATTACGGATATAATTGGATAAATGTCCTAATTTTACTTGAAATCTATTCATGAAAAAGCGATTATCCCTAAAGATTTAGGAGTAATCGCCGTGTTTTACTTGAAATTTGTCGTTTTGAGTAACCGCTCCACCAACCATAGCGTCGGAAGCGCTTTCATTTAATGTTAATTCTAGTGCGCTAACGATAGGAACCGTTAGAAAAGTGTTCCTCATCCGCTTCCGCATTCATCCGGAAGGCAAAAAGCATTATCATAAACAATAATATAGAAAATAACTTCTTAATCATGCCTCAAACCGATCAATCATCATTTTTATCTTTGTTTGTAAAACAATTTGCAGCTTGAAATGTTTTATATTCAAACAGTCGATAAAAAGAAAAGCTCTCAGACTAAAAGAAATTACTGGTGAACCTTTTCAAACAATCTTCTGTTATACTATAAAATGACTCAGAAGTCACCTTGATAGTAGTCATCGTATAATAATTTGTTAGTAGTATTTGTTTTTTCATATAAGTAGAGTTTGTTATTTGTTTGGTCCGCATGTAGCTGTGAAGCTGGATGCGGATTTTTATTTGTTTCCGCATGGAATCTGGCTTTCAATAGAATTTAGATGGCTAAATATATCGTTTTTGTCTAACTCTGTTTGCTCAAAAACAGATAATTTGTTTCACAAATGTTTTACAAGGGTTATGGCAATGAATTGGGACTTTTGGGGCATAATTACCCAAAAATGTCCCATAAAATCCCGTAATATCCCAATTCATATGTTAATGCTAAAATATAAGATGTTGTGTGTCATGACTATCTGTAGATAGGCGAAATTTGGCATATCCGTTGTTCTATATCTATTGATTACGTTAATATGAATAGATTGTTTAATTAAAAATCAAGAGTCATGAAAAAGGTATTAGTTGCAGTAGTATTGATGATGGGTATCGGTAGTTTCAGCGCATTTGCCGCAGAGATAAGTGTTGATTCAGTGGTAATCGCTTGTGAGGTTAATCAAGATGACTTTGTTAAGGTCGAGGTAAAGGATCTTCCGGGAGTAGTTACGCAATCCATAGAGAAATCTTATCCGGATTCAGTGATCCAAGAGGTATATGTTGCGGAAAAGACTGAAGGGAAACTCTTTAAGGTGATTTTGGTAATCGAGGGCAAGGAGGCTATCGCTATCTTTAATGAAAAGGGAGAAGAGATGAAGTAGTTATTAATGAATAGGATAATCCAAGATAGAAATAAACTCTATATTTGTCCCAATAACCGTATGCAATGAGCGTCTACCACTTTTTAGGTAGGCGTTCTTTTTTTCTTCTATTCCCATTCTCCCTTCCAAATGGGAGATCATTGTACTTCGACACTACACTGGCGATTCAAGTCCAGATTTTTTAATTAGCTTGAGAAAGAGACTGTTTTTTGAATTTCGGTATTTATTTATTGATTATCAATAAATATTTGTTACATTTGCAACGTCGTTTAAAATTAACATCATACGTCATGAAAAGAATTTCAACAGCATTTCTTCAAACAGTTATTGTTCTTATCGGTATTGTGGCACTTATTATTTTGATTTGGTTTCCCTTAACTGAGGGACGAGCCACACACCTAGATTTATTTAGTACTTACGCTGATCCATTTATCTTATATGGATATGGAGCGTCAATGGCTTTTTTTGTTGCGTTGTACAATGCTTTTAGGTTGCTCGGTTATATTGGGCAAAATAAAGTATTTTCAACAAACTCTGTAAAGAATTTAAAGAACATAAAGCATTGTGCGATCTTACTAAGTATTTTAATCGTGGTGGCAGGACTATTTATAAGGTTGACCCATAATACAGAAGATGACCCCGCAGGTTTTCTTGCCATTTGTATCGTAACTACTTTTGTCGCTATCGTAGTTGCGACAGCCGTGGCTGTATTTGAAAAATTATTGCAAAATGCGATAGATATGAAATCAGAGAATGACTTAACAGTTTAATTATGCCTATTATTGTAAACTTAGATGTAATGATGGCAAAGCGGAAGATTTCTTTGAACGAACTTTCTGAAAGAGTTGGTTTGACATTATCTAACCTTTCTATCTTAAAAACGGGAAAGGCGAAAGCAATTCGTTTTAGTACCCTAGAGGCAATTTGTAGAGCATTAGACTGTCAGCCAAGCGACATTTTGGAATATGTAAATGATGAGAAAAAAACAACATAAGGAATCAACACTTTGATGCGGTTCAGTCTGCTTATTAGTATAATACAACTTTATGTAGTGCCTAACTCTTGTAAGAGTTTGTTATTTTGGATCCGCATGTAGCAGTGACGCTGGATGCGGATTTTTATTTTCTGTTTTATTTTGGCTATTGAAATTCATCAAAAGCATAAACATTATGACCTTTAATCTGGTTGTAATAATATAAGGTATTAGTTTAAGGCAATATATCCACTTCCGCTTCACCTGTGAAGGCCGAGCGGTTTGGTTTTCTAACTTTACTTCATGGCGTTTAAATCCTGTTCATGCAAGACTTAAGCGCCATTTTTCTGTACTTTCCCTTGAAAACTTTATGGGATCTACTCGGTATCTTTATTTTCAGTTTCTAGTTCCTTGATCTCTTTATTCAGAAAGACAGACAGAACTGTTCTCAGCACGACTATTCCACCTAAAATGGCCAATTCATTAAGTGTTGGCTCCAATACTGTTTTTAAGATATCTGACGCTATCAAAAATTCTAGTCCGAGAAGTAAGTATGTACCGAATACAGCTCTTAGTTTTCTTATGTTAGTAATGGAATAATTACCAGTAAGTCGCTTAAGCTCATTTCTGAAAAATGAGATGACTCCGATTAATGCACCATAGGTGACAATCAGAAGGCTTGTCACACTTATTATTGTCGCTAAGGTATTTAAAAAACCAGTAAGCATAAATAGACCATTTTATAACCATAACATAAAAGGCCTATAGAATGTTTGTTGGAAGGCCCGCAGGTATGGTAGGTTTTCGGACTCACACTTTTACCCGTATAGGATCAATCATGGATAAAAAACAACCTGATAATACAAAACTTGTAATAAGATGAGTGTTCTTAAAGTGAGTAATTATCTTTTAGGAAAAATGGATTATTTGTCACGTATAAAAAGTGATAATTCAAGTAAGATACTAAAGTATATAGAGTCTTTTGTCTGGATGATAAATCATGCGGGTAACCGTAGGCTAAGTTATGTCTCTGATAAAGATTATGAATTGATGCAAAAATTATTTGCGATTATTTATAGGAATAGTATTGTCCATTGAGTAGAATCGAAAGTCTTTTTTAACTTTAGGCTAAATCAAAAGAATTTAGCCTAAAGTCATTGATAGTGTCGTAGAATCTTTAATGATTACAAACCTTTGTAATATCTACCGTGAAACCATTTTCGATAGGCATGAATTTCCCCTTTTGTTTCAGAAATACGATTAACTCATCCGCATCCATATTTTCCGCCGAACAAGTATAGAAACGCTGATCCTCACCAAAAGTCTTAACGATCGCTTCTTTTAAAGAAGCTTCTGAATAACTATTACCCTCCATCATATGAAGGACTTCGTGTGCATGTAACTGTTCCATAAATCAAATTACTTAATTATCGGATACAAAAATAAGGGGTTTATCCATATAAAGGTGTAACAAATGTGACATCCTTTCAACTTTAGGCTTTTCTAAACAAAAATTAATCAAACCTGTTTAAATGATAGGACGTCTTATTTTTTAATAACTAAAATATATCACAATATGAAACGTATATTCTTCATGACATTGTTTGTCGCATTAACGACAATCACATATGGTCAAACGGATGATAAAGGATATGAGGAAGGCAAATGGGTACTGAAAGGTGTGACAGGTTTGAACTTGTCGCAAACGGCGATGTCGAATTGGTCGGCTGGCGGTGAGAACTCTGTTGCCGGAAATGCGTATCTGAATGGGGCATTAACACATAAAACCGGTGACTGGTTATGGGTAACCAATCTCGCTCTCGATTACGGATTATCAAAGACTAAATCGCAGGGAATGAGGAAAAGTACCGATAATATAACCCTGTCTACCCAATTAGGATATTCCACCAATAATGTATGGTATTATACGTTGATGGGAGATTTAAACACCCAGTTTGCCAAAGGATATAATTATCCGGATAAGACACATTATATATCGAACTTCTTTGCGCCGGCGTATTCGAATATCTCCGTAGGTATGGAATATCGTCCCAAAAGCAATTACTCGGTTTATCTTTCTCCGGCTTCCACGAAGATGACTTTCGTGGAGGATGATTACCTTTCTGAGTTAGGAGCTTTCGGGGTCGATCCGGGAGATCGCTTCAGAATGGAATGGGGAGCTTACCTGAAAGCTCGTGCGGAATTAACCGTGATGGAAAACGTGAACTTGATTACGACTGCGGACTTTTTCACTCCTTATAGCGATCAATTCGGAAATATCGATGTCAATTGGGATGTATTGATAAGCATGAAGATTAATAAATTCCTGTCCGCTACACTCAATACGACGCTTAAATATGATAACGACGTGAAAACTTTTGAGGATAATGGAGAGAAACGGGGGGCGAAGGTCCAGTTCAAGGAAATATTAGGCATAGGTGTCGCCTATAATTTTTAAGTGGCATTTACTTGCAGAAAATTCATAGTTATGACTACTTTCACTCATAGCTATGAATTTTTTTATAACTATGACTTTTTCTTGTAGTAATGATAACGCTCCAACACTTCCCGCACGTAATTATATGTTTCTGAGCCACGCAAGTATCCATGCTTGCAAACAGGATCGTTATAATACTCGGGATCATTTTTCAAACGAATATATTCCGCTACATTATTATCCCATTTATTGGGATCTTTTCCATATTTTCGGGCCAATCGCTGCGCATCGTAAATATGTCCGATCCCAGCGTTGTAAGCCGCTAGGGTAAACTTGACTTTTTCTTCAGGATCCGTAATCTCAGAAAAACCTTGACGGAAGCGCCGTAAACAATCTACTCCCGTACGGATTCCCGTATCCGGATCTTTCAATTCATGCGGGGTGACACCTAATGCCTTCGCTGTATTTGGCATGATTCCCATAAGCCCCTCGGCACCGGCCCACGATACAACCGTAGGATTGAAATGAGACTCTTGATAGGAAATAGACGCCAACAGCTGCCAATCCCATCCGATGTTTTTCGCATGTTTCTTGAATAAAGGGTCATACGGGGAAATATGTCCATTCTTTACCTCCGGAATATCTGCGGTAAAAGGTTGCTTGCTTAATTCAAAGTACCGCTTAGTAACTGCCTTGAAAGAATGTTTACCCGTTTTATCAGAAGCCCATTCATCGATGGCCTTCGCCAAGTCCGGACTACTTTTCCTTACCCCCCATGAAGAGCGTTGGGGAAAACTAACCTTTAGGTCGACATTGATATTCCAATAATAAGTCTTGTTTAGGCGGGCGGTGTTATCATCGCTGATCGTATAGGGAATTTCGCCCAAGGAGACCATCTCGATAAGATCTTCGGTAGCAATGGAGTCATTTTCCACTTTTTGGATATGGATTCCTCCGCCGAGTTCCTCATCCAAGTTCTTCAGTCGTTCGGAGTATTTGGTGTTAGGCTTTACGTAAACATTCTTATCGATTAATTGAGTGACATCGGTAAGAAGCTTATCGCCTTTATTGGCCCGTTGTATCAATACTTGACTGGAGATATCCTCCCGGCCGCAATAAATGACCTCTTGTTTCAGCTTGTTATTGATTGGGATAGGGTAGGCTACAACATCGACCTCGCCGGCTTCTAGCATCTCGATCAGACGGGCAGGATTCTCGGCGACCTTGATGTTTAATTTCAAACCTTGGCTCTTGGCAAAATCGTTTATCAGATCGTATTCGTAACCCATGGGTTGCATCTTATATTGGAAGTAGGAGGTAGAACTGTATAAAGTCACCGCCGTGATCTCGCCTTCCGCTTTCAGTTGCGGTAAATCCACGAAAACGGAAACGTCCTCTTTCTCCTCTTGTTTGTTACCGTTGCAACCATACAAGAAGAACAAAAAGAGCAGAAAGGGGACGTATTTCCTATACATTATATTATATGTTTATTTTTTCTCAAGCAAAACCACGTTCTCCACATGATGTGTATGAGGAAACATATCGACCGGACGGACTTTCTTGACGGAGTATTTCACGCTCAACAAACTCAAATCGCGGGCTTGCGTAGCAGGATTGCAGCTAACGTAAACGATACGTTCCGGCTCGGCGAAGAGAATAGTGTTGATCACATCATCATGCATACCGGCACGTGGTGGATCGGTAATAATAACATCCGGACGTCCGTGTTGGTTTATGAAATCCTGCGTAAGGATATCTTTCATATCACCGGCATAAAAAAGCGTGTTCTCTATATGGTTCAAGGCGGAATTCACTTTTGCGTCCTCGATAGCCTCCGGTACGTATTCGATGCCGATAACCTTCTTTGCTTGGCGAGAGACGAAATTTGCGATCGTACCTGTCCCGGTATATAAATCGTACACCATCTCATTTCCGGTAAGACCCGCAAATTCTCTAGCCACTTTATATAGATTATAAGCCTGTTCACTGTTTGTCTGATAGAAAGACTTAGGACCTACCTTGAATTGAAGCCCCTCCATCTCCTCGATGATATGATCTTTTCCCTTGAATACGAGAACTTCTTGGTCGGTGATCGTGTCATTACATTTGCCGTTGATGACGTACATCAAGGACGTGATTTCCGGGAATCGTTCCGCCAGATGAGATAATAACGCTTCCCTGCGCTCTACATCCTCATGGAAGAAAACCAATACGACCATCAAATCCCCAGTGGATGCCGTACGGATCATCAACGTACGAACGAATCCCTCTTGGTTCCGTAAATCGAAGAAAGGATATCCCTCATGAGATAGGCAATATTCCTTGACGCAAAGACGGATCTTGTTCGATATATCATCTTGCAACCAACATTTATGGATGTCCAATACCTTATCGAACATCCCCGGTATATGAAACCCGACACCATTCATGCAATCGAAAGAAGCACCGGACTGGATCTCTTCCTCCGTAAGCCATTTCTTGTTTGAGAAAGTAAACTCAAGCTTGTTCCGGTAGAAAGTCGTGCGCTCGGAACCTAAGATCGGAAGTTTCTCTTCCATTTCGACTTTCCCGATGCGGGTAAGATTATCGTAGACCTGTTTTTGCTTATAGTAAAGTTGTTCCTCATAGGGAAGATGTTGCCACTTGCAACCTCCACAGACACCGAAGTGCTCACAAAACGGCTCCGCACGTTTGGCCGAGTACTCATGGAAATATACAGGTTTCCCCTCCGCATAACTATTCTTCTTACGGGTCAGTTGAATATCAACCACGTCTCCCGGAGCGACGAAGGGTACAAATACCACCATATCGTTCACTCTCGCGATAGCCTTGCCCTCGGCGGCTACGTCCGTAATGGTTACCTTTTCTAATATAGGCAACTGTTTCTTCTTTCTTGCCAATGTCGTTAAGTTTTAAATTCGCTTCGCGAAAATACTTACAATTCCGCTAAGAACAAAGAGCTTCGTTCTATATACTTAAATGAGTCCGGCAAACAGTTCTCGTTATTCTATCAAGATTGATGAAGATATGATTATGGACAGAAAGAGATGTATAGTATGTGTTTATAAATCAATATATTGCAGTTTCTTAAAATTTCTTATAAGGAAAACTTTTGTTTTGCTATAGAAAAACTTTAGTTCCACTAGGGAGAAACTTTAGTTTCATGCTGTAGAAACTAAAGTTTCTTCAGCAAAAAACTCCTGAGTCTTCCTATTGGAAATAAATAGACACAAATAAAAGAAAAAGATCATATAATTATATGTAAGGGGCAAAGAGATAGGCGGGAAATCCGATGGGAAATGGAAGCGTCAACAAACTTCCGCACGCAAATGTAAGCATTTGCTGGATATAAATGGTAAAGAATAGTTGTAAAACATGTAAAAATCTTTAACGCTATTCGTGCTTGCAAAGTAGAAATAGCATATATTTGCAGCATTGCAAAGTTGAGATAGCAATATAACAGTTGAAATCAACAAAACTAGAATCTAAATTCAATACTGTCGAATATGGAAAGAAAAAGAGTTTACACGTTCGGAAATGGAAAAGCCGAAGGTAAGGCAGATATGAGAAATCTGCTGGGTGGTAAAGGCGCTAACCTTGCCGAGATGAATCTGATTGGTGTACCGGTTCCTCCGGGATTCACGATTACAACAGAAGTTTGTATAGAGTATTACGAGTTAGGCAAAGATAAAGTCGTAGAGTTGCTGAAAGCGGATGTTGAGAAGGCGATCGCTAATATCGAAACGTTAATGAACTCTAAGTTCGGTGATGTTGCCAATCCTCTGTTAGTTTCAGTTCGCTCCGGTGCCCGTGCGTCCATGCCAGGTATGATGGATACGATATTGAACCTTGGCTTGAACGACGAGGTAGTGGAAGGATTGTCTCGTAAGACGGGCAACGCTCGTTTCGCTTGGGACTCTTATCGTCGTTTCGTTCAAATGTACGGAGATGTCGTATTAGGCATGAAACCGACAAGCAAAGAGGATATCGATCCGTTTGAGGCGATCATCGAGGAAGTAAAGAAAGCGAAAGGCGTTAAGTTAGATAACGAGCTTGACGTTGAAGATTTGAAAACATTGGTCTCTAAATTTAAGGCAGCCGTTAAGGCCCAGACCGGACAGGATTTCCCGACTTGCGCTTATGAACAATTGTGGGGCGCTATCTGTGCCGTGTTCAATAGCTGGATGAATGAGCGTGCTATCCTGTATCGTAAGATGGAAGGTATTCCAGACGAGTGGGGAACGGCGGTTAGCGTACAAGCCATGGTATTCGGTAATATGGGCGATACTTCCGCTACAGGCGTTTGTTTCTCTCGTGACGCGGGTAATGGTGAGGACTTGTTCAATGGTGAGTACTTGATTAACGCTCAAGGTGAGGATGTTGTAGCAGGTATCCGTACCCCGCAACAGATTACGAAGATCGGTTCACAACGTTGGGCTGAACGTGCCGGAATCTCAGAAGAAGAACGTATTGCTAAATATCCGTCCATGGAAGAAGCCATGCCGGAAATCTATAAGCAATTAGACGCTATCCAAGAGAAATTGGAAGATCATTATCGGGATATGCAAGATATGGAGTTTACCGTACAAGAGGGTAAACTTTGGTTCTTGCAAACCCGTAACGGCAAACGTACCGGTGCCGCTATGGTGAAAATCGCTATCGACTTATTGCATCAAGGCATGATCGACGAGAAAACAGCGTTGAACCGTATCGAGCCGAATAAACTGGATGAGTTGCTTCACCCAGTATTCGATAAAAAAGCCGAGAAACAGGCGAAAGTATGGGTAAAAGGTTTGCCGGCTTCACCGGGTGCCGCTACCGGACAGATCGTATTCTTCGCTGATGATGCCGCTAAATGGCATGCCGATGGCAAAAAGGTTGTCATGGTCCGTATTGAGACTTCTCCGGAAGACTTGGCCGGTATGGCTGTCGCCGAAGGTATCCTTACCGCTCGTGGAGGTATGACTTCTCACGCCGCTGTCGTGGCTCGTGGCATGGGTAAGTGCTGTGTATCCGGCGCTGGTGCCTTGAATATCGATTATAAGAACAAGACTGTAGACGTCGATGGCGTAACCTTGAAAGAAGGTGATTATATCTCTATCAATGGTACGACCGGGGAAGTCTATGTAGGACAGGTCGAGACGAAAGCGGCAGAGTTGTCAGGTGACTTCGCGGAGCTAATGGCTTTAGCCGATAAATATACAAAATTACAAGTTCGTACAAACGCTGATACGCCTCACGACGCTTCGATCGCTCGTAGCTTCGGTGCCGTTGGTATTGGCCTTTGCCGTACGGAGCATATGTTCTTCGAAGGTGAGAAGATCAAAGCTATGCGTGAGATGATCTTGGCCGAGGACGCTGAAGGTCGTAAGAAAGCGTTGGCGAAGATCCTTCCTTATCAGAAAGAGGACTTTAAGGGTATCTTCAAGGCTATGGCCGGATGTCCTGTTACCGTTCGTTTGCTCGATCCTCCTTTGCATGAGTTCGTTCCTCACGATTTGAAAGGTCAAGAGGAAATGGCTGAGACAATGGGCGTGTCCGTTAAGGAGATCCAAAAACGTGTGGAATCTCTTTGCGAGCATAACCCGATGTTGGGTCACCGTGGTTGCCGTCTAGGTAATACATATCCGGAAATTACGGAAATGCAGACTCGGGCCATTTTAGGTGCCGCTTTGGATTTGAAGAAAGAAGGTATTGAGGCTAAACCGGAAATCATGGTACCATTAACAGGAATCTTATATGAATTCAAGGAACAAGAGAAGGTGATCCGTACCGCGGCCGAAGAGCTATTCAAGGAAGTTGGCGATCGTATCGAATTCAAGGTAGGTACGATGATCGAGATTCCTCGTGCGGCATTGACAGCGGATCGTATCGCTTCCAGCGCCGAATTCTTCTCATTCGGAACGAATGATTTGACTCAGATGACATTTGGTTACTCTCGTGACGATATCGCTTCCTTCTTACCGGTTTACTTAGAGAAGAAGATTTTGAAGGTCGATCCGTTCCAAGTACTAGACCAAAATGGTGTAGGACAGCTGGTTCGTATGGCAACTGAGAAAGGTCGTGCCATCCGTCCGGATTTGAAATGTGGCATTTGCGGCGAGCATGGTGGTGAGCCTTCTTCCGTTAAGTTCTGCCATAAAGTTGGCTTGAATTACGTATCATGTTCACCTTTTAGAGTGCCCATAGCTCGTATCGCAGCGGCGCAAGCGGCTCTAGAAGACTAATCAAGGGGTTGATTTTTAATAGTTTAAGCACACGGTAGACAGGAGGGTGGATTGAGTGATCAATCTACCCTCTATTTTTTTATAGTCATATGGTATAATCTTATATATCAGGATATTGAAGTGGAGGGGAAGGCAACAAAACGACTAGTTTAATCGTTCGTTTTAATTAGTCGTTTGCAAATATCGCAAAAAACATTTACTTATGAAAGTCAAAAAGACTTTAGAATATAATTTTGATGCGGTTTTTGGGGTATTTTACTAAACCTATATGTTCCCTATAAAATAATCGATATAAACGACTAATTAAAACGAACGATTAATTCATTCGTTTTTTATGGCTAAACCCTCTTTTTGCATAAATATAATGAGAACGGATATATATGAAAACGACATTAGGCATAGAGTTCGAGCCTTTTTTTCCTCAGATAAGTCATCGTGCCAAGATCGGCTGCGCAAAGTATGATTTGTCCACTGGGGAAGGAGTGGCGATGGAACAATGGTATCTGAATATGGGTGAAGTTCCGGGAACTCCATTGAGCCAGATAGTAGGCATATATTCCAATGTCAAGCCAGAAGACCGTGAATGCTTGAAAACTTCCTTGAGCCGACTTGTCCACGGAGAAACTGATCATGATCAACGGGAAGCCCGGGTCAAGGATGGCGAGGGATGGAAATGGATTCGTCTGGATATAATGGAGGCGGGTCTGGAGAAATCAAGCCCCATCCTATTACTGATGAATTATGATATATCTGAACTGAAAGCGATGGAAGAACGAATGCTGAAGGCCGAGAAATCAGAGCGTTTGAAATCCTCCTTTTTGGCAAACATCAGCCATGAGATCCGCATGCCATTAAACGCTATTGTCGGATTCTCTTCTCTTTTAGGGGATGAAGAGGATGGTGAGCTAAGACAAGAGTATATTAATCTTATTCAGACCAATAATGAGTTATTATTGGGTATCGTTAATGATGTATTGGATCTGGCTAAGCTCGAGTCTGGTACCATGACCTTTGATTTCATGGAATTTGATCTAAGACAACTTATTGTAGAAACGGTAGCTTCTTTCCAGATCAAAGTACCGAGAGGGGTAGCTTTGACCTATCCGGAATCTTTGAATTCCTTTTTATTACGCTCTGACCGTATCCGTTTGAAACAAGTTCTTGGCAATTTTATAACAAACGCAATAAAGTACACCTCTATAGGTAGCATCATCTTGTCATATCAAGCCATGGAGAACGAGGTTCTGTTATCCGTGACCGATACGGGAGAAGGAATGTCGGAGGAAATAAAACTTCATGTGTTCGATCGTTTTTATAAAGGACGAAACCAAAAGCAAGGCATAGGGCTTGGACTTTCTATCTGCCAAAATATAATTGAAAGGCAGGGAGGGCGTATCGGTGTCTCTTCTGAGCAGGGAAAAGGCTCTTGTTTTTGGTGCACTTTACCAATCTTTCCCCCAAAAGATACCTATTAAATAAAGAAAATACCGTATATTTGTTTTTGAAAGAGAAACGAAAAAACAATTTCTACGTATGGAGCGGTATTTAATTATAAAAACAAGGGATGAGTTGTTGCGCATTAAGATTGGTCAGATCCTTTATTTTGAAGCAGACAGGAACTATACGAAACTATTGTTGTCAAATGGCATCCAATTTACCTTCGCTATAAATATCGGAAAAATAGAAGAGATCTTAGAGAAGCAGGTCGCTGGTTGTAACAAGATATTAATGCGTGTCGGAAAAAGTCATATCATAAATAAAAATCATATCTTACAAATAAATCTCCCTAAGCAGCGTTTATTATTATTGACGGAAGAGGGTAAGCCTAAAGAGTTGGTAATATCCAAGGATCCGTTGAAAGTGCTGAAAGATAATCTTGAGAAGGAGATGGGAAAGCCTCAAGAGGAAGAGGAAAAGGAATAAGACGATGATTATAAAGATAGGAAAAGCAAAAGACAACGATTTTATTGCAAACGATCCTCATGTAAGCCGCCATCATGCCCGTCTGATACGTGAGGATGGTGGCAACTTATTATTGGAGGATACGGGATCTACTAACGGTACGTTCGTGAATGGTGCCCAGATCGTAAAGAAACGTGTTACTCCTACGGATCATATTCGCTTGGGGGATAGCTATGTATTAAATCTTTCCGAGGTGCTTAAATACAATAATGATTATAGCGATGAATTTGCCGCATTGAAAAAAGTCTACGATGATTATATTCAAGCAAAAGTTAAGATTCAATCCTCTAATCAGTTTAAGACCAGATTATTTCAATCCTTACCATTTGCTTTGCCCGGAATAGTGGGGGTCGTGATAGGCTTCTTAGGGAAAGGTAGCCCGGAGCTATTCGGCATCAGCCTCCTGATAACGATTTGTGCCCCTACGGTAGGAATCTATCTAGGAGCCAAGCAGTCGGCCAAGATTCCCCAGCAATTGCAGGATATCGCCAATCAATTTAAGATAGACTATGTTTGCCCGAAATGTGGGACATTCTTGGGTGAGATCCCTTGGGAATCATTGAAAAACCGAAAGCAATGCCCAGTTTCTTCCTGTAAGGCCAAATGGGTGAGAGAATGAGCCTTTTCTTTTCGTATAGTAAAACAGCCTCTTTTGTACATGAAACCCAAATGTTTGATTATAAGAGAGAATAACAAGTTTATTAATCCATTGCTTTTTGTACTTTTGTTTTCGGAATATTAATATATTAGGAACAAAGGTTATGCAAGAAGAGGAATATACATTCGTAACTTTAGACGGCAATGACGTCATGCCAGCGGATGCTGTCATAATAGACGTGGAAGGAGGAGGTGTCGACCTAGGCGACGCCATAGTTATAGACGATAGTAGCATCGAGTCTTTCGATCATTCAGACTTTATAACATTGGCGGACGATACGGTTATGCTTTCCGATACAGATATGATGGATCTGTACTCTACGGATATGGATGGCGCAGATATTTCGTTTATCGTATGATCGCAGTTAAATGTCCACATTGCCATGTAGGATTAAAGGTAGCCGAGGGGAAGATTCCCCTCGGCATTACCTCCTTTAAGTGTCCGAAATGCAAAGAGCCTATTCCTTTGTCCTTATTATCCGAGAAAAGTAATCATCAGGAAGTCGATTCCGATACGATTTTAGTGACACCTGTCAAGACTGGAATCGGCAGACTGACGGTTCTTCCAGACGCCGATACACCTGAACAAGCGTTTCCTCTTCACGAAGGGAAGGTTGTCATTGGCCGGAAGTCGAACGCCTCACAAGCTACGATGCCAATTATCACGGCTGATCGCACGATGAGTCGCGAGCATATTTGCATTGAGGTGAAAAAAGATTCAAAAGGTGGATATAAACATTTCCTTACCGACAATAATAGTAAAAACCATACGTTATATAATAACAGTTACCTAGAGAATGGCGAGGTGGTCGTGCTCAATGATAATGACGAGATTATTATTGGTCGCACCGTCTTACGTTTTAATGAATAAAACTCATTTGTTATGATTATAACGATCGGTAAGCCATGTGCTATTACGGAAAAAGGAGGCAGATCGAATAACGAGGATTCCATTTACCCGCTTCCCGAACAAGTGACCCTTGACCAAAAATTGTTTATGGTTTGCGATGGTGTGGGTGGAGCCGAGAAAGGGGAGGTAGCCAGCTCATTAGCTTGCGAGTCCATACAAACTTTCTTTTCTACGTTCCTAAAGGATGATCCCACGCCAGAGTTTATCCATAAAGCCGTACATTATGCGGAAGTCTGTTTCGACTCCTATGTTCAAGAGCATCCGGAAGCGATGGGTATGGCTACTACGCTCACCATGGCCTATATCGCTTCTTCCGGAATCGTATTGGCTCATATCGGAGATAGCCGGATCTATCATCTGAGGAAGGGGGAGATTTTATATCAAACAGAAGATCATTCATTGGTAAATTCGTTGGTTAAATTAGGTAAGATCACTCCGGAAGAAGCGTTAACCCACCCCCAGCGGAATGTGATTATCCGGGCTATACAAGGCACTCATACTCCAACAGAAGCGGACATTATTACCTTGAACGATATTCAACCCGACGATTTCCTCTTTCTTTGTACGGACGGGGTTCTTGAAAGACTGAAGAATGAAAAGATTGCAGAGATATTTAATGGTCGTTTATCTGTTCCGGAAATAAAGGACGCTCTCATGGAAGCCTGTGACGGCAAGACTCGGGATAATTTTTCTTTTTATATCATAACTATTCAAAAAGTGGAAGATAGCATGGGTTTTAAGCAAAATATTCTCTCTTTTCTTTATTCTTTTATATAAATAACGTACTTTTGGCAGATTAAATGGAATTATTCAAGGTTATGAATCTGCCAGACGGACATCTTCTTCAAAACGGAAAATACAGACTTACTCATGTGGTTGGTCAAGGTGGTTTTGGCATAACCTACAGAGGAGTTTGGTACACAGAGGTTAAAGGATCTTTAGGTACCGTAAAGACGGAGGTCCCTATCTGTGTCAAGGAATATTTCTTCAAGGATTATTGTTATAGAGAACCCGGTTCCCAAGCCGTAAAAGTACATTCGGAGACGGGAAAGGTCTTATTTAACAAGTTCAAGGAAAAACTGATCAAAGAGGCAAAGATCCTATCGGAAGTTCACCATCCCTATATCGTAAACGTGTTGGAGGTTTTCGAGGAAAACAATACGGCTTATATTGCCATGGAGTATATTTCCGGCTTCTCGCTAAAATATATGCTTGAGAAAAACGGGATATTGCCCGAAGCTACGGTCCTTAAATATGTACGGCAAATTGGCGAGGCGTTACAATTCGTTCATGATAAGAGTATCTTGCATCTGGATATCAAGCCTAGCAATATCTTGATCGATAAGAACGGGAACGCCCGCTTGATCGATTTCGGAGTCAGCAAACGTTACGATATCGAGCAGGAAGAGACCAGCACTACGATGTTAACCCTTTCTAAAGGATTCGCATCCATAGAGCAATACGATAACGAAGGAACACAAGTGTTCTCGCCCCGTCCGGATATTTATTCCTTGGGAGCCACGATGTATAATCTGTTAACGGGAACAATCCCTACAGAATCTATACTACGTGCCGCACGTCCTTTGCGAAACCCCTCTGAAATCAATGCGGCGATCAGCCCGAAAACAGAGGCTGTTATCATAAAAGCGATGCAAATCATTCCTGCGGATCGCTTTGAGACGGTGGGCGAGATGTTGGCGTCTTTGGATTTTTCTCAAGCGGAAAAGGAAGTTCAGGTTGTCCCAAGTCCATCTCCCGAGATTGTGAATGAGGAAACAACGGTGGTTTATTCATCACCTGTAGATTCTAAATTAGTAGGATCGGATGATGAAGAGACTGTTGTCAATGTGGCTAATCCACCTGCCGTGGAGCCAATAACAGAAAAGAATAATTCCAGAAAGAAAATAATTCCTATCGGAATCGCTATATTTGTCGTTGTAGGATCCGCTACGGCTCTTTTAGTGCATAGCAATAGGCCCACAAAAGAGGTTGTCGAGAGTATTGATTTACCTTCAGCTGTGGAGCCGGATAGCAATGTCTCAAAAGAAGTAGAAATGCCAGATCACCCAGTTCTACATACGGAACCTCCTATCTCTGAGATAAAGAAAGCGGAGAAACAAGAGCCTAAAGTGGAAGAGAAACGACCTATGGAAACAGAGCATACGATAGAAGAGAATGTTCTCCCGGATCAGCCATCGGAAAATGAGATGAATGAGAAATATAACTCGTTAATCGCCTCCGGTAAGGAAAAAATGGCCAAAGCTGATTATTCGGGAGCTAAGAAAGATTTGTCGGAGGCAAAGGATACGAAACTTACGGAAGAGGTAGTCCGGTTGATCATCGCTTGCGATGAGAAAACCGAGGAGAAACGTATAGCGGACAAAAAGGCCCTGTATGAGGAGAAAATGGCTTTCGGACGATATAAGATCGTACGCAAGAAGTCAAATAACAGATACGGGGCGATCGATTCGAAAGCCGAGGAACGTATTCCTTGCAAATACCTAAGTGTCGGTATCGCGGATAACGGCCGGGCATTCGAACGGGAAGACAATTTGTTTGATATTTATAATTCTGACGGATCATTGATTAGCGAAGGCCTTACTTATTATTGATTGTAATATTATGAACAACTAAACATGTATTTACCTATTATATGAAAAGACTTTGGATATTGATGATATGTGCGGTATTTCCCCTCGGACTGCTGGCGCAACAGCGTACGGAATACAACCGTAAGGGAGATGAAGCGATGAAACGTCTTGATTATAGTGACGCTAAAATGTGGTACGAGGAAGGCGTATCGCAATGCGACGCATACAGTATTGATCAGCTGACTACGATTTGGCTTTCCAACGAGCGAATGCGGCCTTCCATGCGTAGCTTGATGAATAAATGTTTAAACTGCCTGACGGTCAAAGCTACGGAAGATGATCCGGATGCCATCTCTAAATTAATCATTTATTATTCGGAAGGTATCGGAACCCCTAAAAGTGAGGAGCTAGCAACCTATTGGAAAGAATACCAAGAGATATTGTTAAAGCCGGCGGAACCGGCGGCCCAACCAATAGATTCCGCGGCGGTATCCCCTAAGAAACGAATGGAGTTTTTCGCGGGATACTCGTATTCGATCGAATCTCCTTATGGAATCACGGTAGGAGGTATGGGGCAACGCTTCGGTTGGTATGTCCGTTTCAAGACGAATATGTCTTTTATGAATTATACGGACGAATGTAATAACCAAGGGCAGATTATTAAGTTCTCTAATTCGGAAGGGGAATCTTATGAGCTTAATACAGGTAAATCCTCGAAGACAAATAGTATAGCCGGAACGGCCGGTTTAATCGTAAAATGCTTTCCGTGGTTATATGCCTCCGTTGGTTTGGGATATGGTGAAAGAGCTTTACTACATTCGTTCACGACCCATTCCTATGAAAACTACGACAGTACACGAGAGGTATGGTGCCGGAATATTGATTCCTCATACAAAGGGGTCGCTGCCGAGGTTGACTTGATGATGAAAATAACGAACTCTGTATTTATTAGCGTTGGATGCAACACGGTTAATTTTAAGTACTTGGATCTAAACGCTGGCTTAGGTGTATTCTTTTAATATTGATTATTTATGAAACATATATACTCACTCTTCTCTATTCTATTTGCGGCTTTATTAATGGCCGGATGCGTGAATGATCCGGATATAGATGGTGGCATTCGAAACGCTAAAAAACCGTCTGTTAAGACAGACGAGATATTGAAGTCCACGGCTAGTTCAGTGACAGTATCGGGGGAGGTCCTGCAAGAAAACGGCGCTCCCGTGACAGAGGCCGGTTTTTGTTGGAGCACGGAATCTACCTTTACTGTGATAGAGAAAAATAAAAAAGCCGTATCCAAGCGTAAGGTAAAATATGAGGCTACGATCGAGGGCTTAACCAATGATCTGGATTACTATATCCGGGCCTATGCGATCAATGCGGTAGATACCGCTTATGGAGAGATTTTACCTTTTAAGACGAAAGATGGATTAGGAAGCGTTAAGACCTTATTTCCAGTCAACGTGATGTCTACTTCCGTTCAATGCGGAGGTATGATAACCAAACAAGGAGAAGCCGAAATCGAGGAAAGGGGTATTTACTTAATGCTGAATCCGGAGCCTTCAGCATCTGACTCCACGATTCGTATAGACATGGAAGCCGATTCGTTCTATTGTACGATCTCCGATTTAAAACCGGAAACTACCTATTACGTTAGAGCTTACGCAAAAAGTAAATATGGTGAGTATAACGGGGCGAAAGTCGAGACCTTTAAGACTACGAATGGTCGTCCTGTATTAGATGATAACAAATTCAAGAAAATAGCGACAGAGTTTACCTATGCGGAGTTCTCCATGGAAATAATAAGCGAGGGAGATTCTCCGATCACGGCATGTGGTTTCTGCTTTAGTACTGATAAATCACCGACAATAGAAAATGGGGATACGATTATTTGCGGAGCGGGTATCGGAGAATTTGCCGGGAAAATCTATGATATGCAACAGCAGAAAGGGTATTACGTACGTGCTTATGCGACAAAC
Source organism: Parabacteroides sp. CT06 (assembly GCF_002257605.1). Lineage (GTDB taxonomy): Bacteria > Bacteroidota > Bacteroidia > Bacteroidales > Tannerellaceae > Parabacteroides > Parabacteroides distasonis. Next base: position 2,054,438 of record NZ_CP022754.1, read on the forward strand.
GCTTTAGGTACTACCTATAGCGCAGGCGAAGGTATCCATACGATTCTGGAAAGTGAGTTGCCTACAGTCAATACAAAGGAGGTGTCTACTATTAAAAACGGTACCGCATGGGTAGGAGGAGAGGTCTTAGCCGAAGGTGCCTCACCGGTTACAGAGGCTGGTGTATGTTGGGGAACTAGTCCTAGTCCGGCCTTTGGTAATTGTGAAGGAGCGGTAGCTCTTTCTTCCGGTACACAAGCGTTTACGGGTACGATAAAGGAATTGAGAGGAGGCACGAGCTATTATTTAAGAGCTTACGCTAAAAATAAGAATGGTATCGCTTACGGAGAGGAAGTTCGCTTCCAAACTCCGGATATATTTGGAGTAGGGGCAAGGTTTGAGGGAGCTTTCCGGATACCGGGATCTACCTCTTTCTGTACCTTGGCTAATAGCACGGGATTCTTATTAGGCGGTGACACGGGTAGGGAATACACCGATGAGTTTTGGGGATATATGACCTCTAAGAAAGAATGGTTGCCCTTAAGGTCTCAGCCTGAGAAATTATCGGGCCAAGCATGTTTCAGTATCGGATTTGGCCTATGGACTTTTGGTGGTTTAGATAACACGGGAAAGATATGTGACAGTTTATATGTATACTCCACGTCCGATAATTCTTGGAGCGCCGTACAAACAGACCAGCAACGGCCTAAAGGTATGTATCGGACGGCATGTTGCAGAATGGAAGATCAGGCGTTCCTCATAGGTGGACGTAGAGGTAACGAACTAATCGATGAAGTCTGGACTTATGAACCGAGCGCTTTCGTTTGGAGCAAGAAATCTAATTTCCCGATTAAACAATACGGCGGAATATCCGTTGTAATTGGTGACCGTATATATGCCGGACTGGGGATTATTAATAAAGCGGATCCTTCTTTGGAATATACGACACAGTTTTGGTCTACAGACAAGAACGCTGTAGCTTGGGAAAAGGAGGCTTCGTTCCCCGGAAGGATGCTTTTATGTGCTATCGCTTATGGTAATTACGTATATGGCGTAGACGGGGACGGTTATATTTGGCGCTATGATCCGGACTCTCAGAACTGGAGCCAGAAATCCCAGTTACCAGCGGCTAACAGGTCTGTACATTGCATGTATGTCTTGGATAATTATATCTATATCGGTTTGGGCAATGCCTCTAACTCATTAATCAGTTACGATCCTACTTGGGATAATTAAAGATGAATAGAACAGCGATTTTAGAACAGATACAGAAGAACGTAGAACGGCTGTCGGCTCCTGATCTACCGGAATACAAATATATCCCGTTGCATCAGAAGCCATCGCCTTCAGTCGCTACGTTGCATGAGATCATGCGCCTATTACGTACGGTTATCTTCCCCGGATTCTTTGGTACGGAACAAGAGGCTCAATTAGGCTCTATCCAATATTATACGGGAGTCTATTTGGAAAAGATCTATGATCTCTTGCAAGAGCAAATATATAATGGACTTTGTTTTGAGGTAGAGCGTTGTTGTGATTCCAAGGACCGGGCTTCCGAGATCTCGATCGCTTTTATTAACCGGATTCCTCATATCAAATATTTACTGTCCACCGATGTAAAGGCCATCTTGGATGGTGATCCGGCAGCCAAGAGCGTGAGTGAGATTATATTCTGTTATCCGGCGGTCTACGCGCTTTTACATCAACGGGTCGCTCATGAATTATTCGAGCTAGGCGTACCGGTACTCCCGCGTATCATTACGGAAATGGCACACTCGCAAACCGGGATCGACATTCATCCCGGGGCGCAGATCGGAGAATATTTCAGTATCGATCATGGAACGGGTATTGTCGTGGGACAAACCGCCATTATCGGAAACCATGTCCGCCTTTATCAAGGTGTGACGTTAGGAGCTAAGAGTTTTACGCTGGACGAGGAAGGACTTCCGATAGATTTACCCCGTCATCCGATCATCGAGGATTATGTGACCATTTATTCCAACGCATCCATATTAGGACGGATCACTATTGGCCGAGGATCTATTATCGGGGGTAACATCTGGCTCACCCATAGTGTACCTCCCAATTCCAAGATATCTCAATCACGTGTCGAAGAAAAATTCACGGAAATATGATATTATTTGAAAGAGATTCCGTATGTTTGTGCAAATGACATTACGGTGTTTTCCTTAAATAATAGAATATGACCATGAACAAAGTAAAGACATTAGATGATCTCAAGAAAATGCGTGAATCTCTTCGTGCGTCTTTGGATCTGCGTGAAAAAAGCAATACCCCTGATCAGCTCGTACAAATTAAGGTTTCTATGGCCACTTGCGGTATAGCTGCCGGAGCCAAGGAGATAATGAGTTATTTTATCGAGGTTTTAGACCGGCAGAAAATCGATGCGTTGGTAACTCAAACCGGATGCATGGGCTATTGTTATGCGGAACCGACTATCGAAATCAAGCTTCCGGGTCAGGAGCCGTTGGTATTCGGTTATGTTGATAAGGCAAAAGTAGAAGAGATCATAGATAAGTATATCCGTAAGGGTATCTTGGTAGACGGCATCATTCCTGTAACTTACACCACCGTAAAACCCGAATAAGAAATTTAATATCTTACATAAATGGCACAATACACGAATTATATATTGGTGTGCGGTGGCACAGGTTGCCGTGCATCACAAAGCGAGCAGATCATCGAGAATCTGAGAGCCGCCGTCGAGCAATACGGATTAGAGGATACACAAGTGATCCGTACCGGATGCTTCGGTTTCTGCGAGAAGGGTCCGGTGGTTAAGATGATCCCCGATAACACTTTTTACGTACAAGTTCAACCATCGGATGCGGACGAGATCGTACGGGAGCATTTGGTAAAAGGCCGTAAAGTGGAACGGTTACTTTATATGAATCCAGAGACCCGTGAGCTGGTTCCGGACTCCAAGCATATCAGATTCTATAAGAAACAGCTACGAATCGCCCTTCGAAATTGTGGCTTTATCAACCCTGAGAATATCGATGAGTATATCGCTCGTGACGGCTATGTAGCGTTAGGAAAAGCCCTTGTGGAAATGACTCCCGAGGAAGTAATCAAGGAAATCATGGATAGCGGTTTACGGGGTCGTGGGGGCGGTGGTTTCCCCACAGGTTTGAAATGGCAGATTACCCGTAAGGTACAAGCACCTCAAAAATACGTGGTTTGCAATGCGGACGAGGGTGACCCGGGCGCTTTTATGGATCGCTCCATATTGGAGGGCGACCCGCATTCGATTGTGGAGGCTATGGCGATTAATGGATATTGTACGGGAGCTAGCAAAGGTTTGGTATATATCCGTGCCGAATATCCGCTAGCCGTGGAACGTTTGAAAATCGCCATACGGCAAGCGAAAGAATATGGATTGCTGGGCGAGAATATATTTGGGACTGATTTCTCATTCGATATCGAGATCCGGTACGGTGCCGGAGCTTTTGTTTGTGGAGAGGAGACTGCTTTGATCCACAGTATGGAAGGTTTGCGAGGCGAGGCTACCGTAAAGCCGCCGTTCCCTAGTGAACACGGGTATAAAGGTTGTCCGACCAATGTAAATAACGTAGAGACTTACGCAAATATCCCGGTGATCTTGTTAAGAGGCGCTAAATGGTTCAGTAGTATCGGAACGGAGAAAAGCAAAGGAACAAAGGTGTTCGCCTTGGCTGGAAAGGTAAACAATGTGGGGCTGATCGAGGTTCCTATGGGTACGACTTTGCGTGAGGTTATCTTTGGAATTGGGGGAGGTATCAAGGATGGAAAGAAGTTTAAGGCTGTGCAAACCGGTGGCCCGTCAGGAGGTTGCTTGACTGAAAAGCATCTTGATCTTCCTATCGATTATGATAATTTGCTTGCCGCTGGTTCCATGATGGGTTCCGGAGGTATGATCGTCATGGACGAGGATGATTGTATGGTAGCCATGGCTAAGTTCTATCTGGACTTTACGGTCGAGGAATCTTGCGGTAAATGCGCACCGTGCCGTATCGGTAATAAACGCTTACATGAGATATTGCAGAAAATTACGAGTGGAAACGGAGCCGAAGAGGATTTGACCCGTCTAAGGAATCTGGCGATGGTGATTAAGGATACCGCTTTATGCGGCTTGGGACAGACTTCTCCGAATCCGGTTTTATCTACGATGGATAATTTCTACGATGAATATCTGGCGCATGTCCGGGAGCATCGTTGTCCGTCTCATCAATGCCGGGAACTTACTCAATATTTCATCAATCCGGAGAAATGTAAAGGATGTACGCTCTGTGCCCGTGTTTGTCCGGTGCATGCGATTACAGGTGGACGGAAAATTCCTCATATTATCGATCCGCAAGCTTGTATCCGTTGCGGTACCTGTATGGAGAAGTGTAAGTTCGGAGCGATTTATGTCCACTAAATTTATTTATAAGCATGGAAACAATTCAATTAATCATAGATAATAAAGAGGTGGAAGTGCCGAGAGGAACCACCATTTTAGATGCGGCAAAAAGTGTAGGTATCCACATCCCGACACTCTGTTATATGAAACTGGAGGACTTGCACTACGAGAATAATCCGGGAGCTTGCCGTATTTGTGTCGTAGAGATCGAGGGACGTAGAAATCTAGCCCCATCCTGTAAGATGGAATGTACGGAAGGCATGGTCGTACGGACACATACCCCCCGGGTGATGAATGCCCGTAGGACGGTGATGGAGCTGATCCTCTCGAATCATCCGGCGGAATGTCTGACATGTAGCAGCAACGGACATTGCGAGTTACAAAAGATCGCACATGACTTAGGAATCCGTGAGATCCGGTATAAGGGAGAGATGTCCACATTTACGATAGACCGTTCCCCTTCCATTGTGCGGAACATGAACAAATGTATCATGTGCCGCCGCTGTGAGACCATGTGTAATACGATACAGACAGTTGGCGCCTTGACTGCCGTGAACCGTGGATTTAACGCGGCCGTATCGACTGCTTTTGAACGGGATATGGCCGGAAGTACCTGTTCGTATTGTGGACAATGCGTATCCGTCTGTCCTGTAAACGCGCTTAGCGGACGTAATACGCAACAGCCGGTCTTGGACGCTTTGGCCGATCCTACTAAAATTGTTATCGCCCAGACAGCGCCGGCGGTTCGCACAGCGTTGGGACGTGATTTCGGGTATGAGCCGGGTACATTGGTTACAGGCAAGATGGTTTCAGCTTTGCGTCAATTGGGTTTTGATTATGTATTCGATACGGACTTTGCCGCCGACTTGACCATTATGGAAGAGGGTACGGAATTATTACATCGCCTAGGTAGTTACCTAAATGGAGACAAAGAGGTGAAAATACCGTTAATGACGAGTTGTTGTCCGGGTTGGGTTAGCTTTGTGGAACAACATTTCCCCGAGTTACGGGATAATTTATCTACAGCCAAGAGCCCGCAGCAAATGTTCGGAGCGATCGCCAAGAGTTATTTCGCCGAGAAGTTGGGAGTGGACCGTAAGGATTTGGTAGTCGTATCTATCATGCCTTGTTTGGCGAAGAAGTATGAGGCTAGCCGCCCGGAGTTTAGCGTGGAAGGTAATCCCGATGTAGATTATTCGATCTATACCCGTGAGTTAGCCCGTTTAATCCGTTATGCGAATATAGATTTCAATGAACTGCCGGATGGTGAGTTCGATAGCCCGTTGGGTGAATCTACCGGAGCGAGCGTGATCTTCGGTACTACCGGCGGTGTTATCGAGGCCGCTTGCCGTACAGCTTATGAATTATATACGAAGAAAAATCTGGATAAAGTGGACTTCGAGGAGTTACGCGGGCTGGAAGGTATTCGTAGCGCTACGATCGATTTTAATGGGACTCCGGTAAAGATCGGTATCGCTCATGGTCTGGGGAATGCCCGCAAATTGATCGAGGAGGTGAAGAACGGTACCTCTCCTTATCATGCGATCGAGGTGATGGCTTGTCCGGGAGGCTGTATCGGCGGTGGTGGACAACCGTTCCACCGAGGCCGTATGGAGGTACTTCGCCGGCGTGCTTCCGCTCTTTACCGGGAAGACGCTAACAAACCGCTTCGCAAGAGCCATGAGAATCCGTATATCCAGCAATTATACAGCGAGTATTTGGGAGAGCCTTGCGGACCGAAAGCCCATAAATTACTGCATACCCATTACATAGATCGTAAGGAAGTAATCGGTATGTATATAGAAACCGAAAAAAGTAAATAAGCCATGAATGAGATACATTTGCCTAAAACAAAAGTAGCGGAGCTACATGCGATATGCGCTGAACGCAACAACGATCCCGGGGAGTTGATCAATATCTTGCACGCCGCCCAAGGCTTGTTCGGATATTTACCACCGGAAGTCCAACAGGTTATCGCCGCCGAATTGAATATCCCGGTCTCAAGGGTATATGGCGTAGTTACTTTTTACTCATTCTTTACGATGACCCCCAAAGGGAAATACCCCATCTCTGTTTGTCTGGGAACGGCCTGTTACGTGCGTGGCGCAGAAAATGTTCTGGAAGAAATGCAACGTCAATTGGAAATAAAGGTAGGAGAGACTACACCGGACGGTTTGTTCTCCTTGGATTGCTTACGCTGTGTCGGTGCTTGCGGATTAGCTCCGGTGGTCATGATCGGCGGGAAGGTCTATGGAAGGGTTACTCCCGAGAAGGTACGGGATATACTTTCCGACTACTATCTGAAAGAGCAATAAGATACGAAAACACAAGCGGTCACATAAGGTTTTACGTGACCGCTTGTATAAAATAATGCGAATAATCGTATTTTCAGAAACGACTGATCGAACCGCCACCCCCGGAGCTTCCACCTCCCCAAGAGCCGCCACCGCCGCCTCCGCTAAAACCTCCGAAACCACCACCGCCACCCATAATAATAGGGCCACCTCCTCCTCGGTGTATGCGGTCGATGGTACGATTTTTTTTCTCTGTATACCCGCAACTCTTACAGCGGTATACATCTTCGGCCAGACCTTCCGAGAAACGAGTCGCTTCCCGGATCACCTGCTGCCCCATATACACAAAGGTTTTCTTTCCACAACGGGGACATGCCTTCGGACGATACTTTAAGTATGCGATAAACGCCGAGAAACCGATCATCCCGATAATCCCCACCACGAATATCCACATAAAATCATCATCGGACGAGGAAGAAGAACGGTTGCCAGTCATGCCTGCCCGTTCATAGTCGCTGGACATTAAATACTTGGTAACCGCCATGACTCCTTTCAACATGCCGGCGCTATAATTCCCGGCCTTTAGATCGGGCATCATATACCGCTGCTGGAGCCGGTAGCAAATCGCATCGGGGAGGACACCCTCGATACCATATCCCGTCTCGAAAACGACCGAACGTTGGGAAGGTTCCGTCACCAACTGGATCAATAAACCATTATCCTTGCTCTTTTGTCCCAATCCCCAATGTTTGAATAAATCCGTAGCGAACATCCGGGCATCCTGATCCCCGATGCTATTCACGGCAACGACAGCTACCTCGATACCGAGACTATCTTCCACTACATTTAATAATTGATTGATACGTGCCGCATCATCCGGGGTAATGATACCATCCGGATTACTGACATGGTTCAACCGGTTGGAAAGACGTACGTTCGGAATGGTCTCGATCGAATAATCCTTTGCCGCGAAAATAGAAGAGGCAAAACCAACCAGCAATAAACTGATCCATAAAAGGCTTACCGGACACTTGCACCTAGATCCTATATTCTTTATCTCACTCATTCAGCGAATGGCTATTAGAATTCTACCTTAGGAGCCTTTTCCGCACCGGATTCAGCGGCGAAATAAGCTTTCGATTGGAAGCCGAACATTCCGGACAAAATATTGTTCGGGAATTGGCGAATATAGGTATTATAAGACTGAGCTACCTCGTTAAAACGTTTACGCTCTACCGAGATACGATTTTCGGTCCCTTCCAATTGCGCTTGAAGCTCCATAAAGTTTTGATTCGCTTTTAAGTCTGGATAACGCTCTAAAACAAGCATCAAACGGGAGAGGGCATTTCCTAACTCTCCTTGTGCAGACTGGAATTTCTTCAAGGATTCCTCAGTAAGGTTAGAAGGATCAATCGTAGTCTTCGTCGCCTCGGCACGAGCGTTGACCACACCTTCTAAAGTCTCTTTCTCATGCGCGGCGTATCCTTTTACCGTATTTACCAGATTCGGGATCAAATCCATACGGCGTTGATATTGGTTCTCAACTTGGCTCCATGCGGTTTTCACGCCTTCGTCTTGAGTTACCATATTATTATACACGCCTTTCACCCAAAAGAATAATATCGCTACGATAGCGATGATAATCCATACAACTTTGTTCTTAAACATCTTTGCCTTATAATTTATTGATTATACATAATGAGACAAAGCTATATAAAAAAATCGGATTATCCACATAGCGATTGGCGGTTGCTTATAACTGCGATTGTTAGCTGCTTATAATGGGCATTGTAACATCCTTATATTGCCCATTGTTAGAACCTCATACTGGGCATTATAGGAAGGAGCTTGCCGCGATGCTGCGGATGGAAGCCCACCGCATAGATTCTATTTATCTTCCCATAGATAAAACTGATCAATGAAATCCAAGGCTTTTAGGGTACATGTAAGTGAATTGTTCTATATTTGCACTTAATAAATCTAAATAAATATAGTTATGCGTAAAACAATTTATGCTAAAATGACGGCATTACCGGTAGGACTCTGCGCTTTAGCCTTTGCGGTTACCTCGTGCGGTTCTTCCGAATACAAGAAATTTGCCGACAATGAAGGTAAGCAAGTGGCCTCTATCCTGCGGGAAAACGACTGTTTGGCCTGCCACTCTGAAAATGCGCCTCTGCCATTTTACGGTAATTTACCGTTGATCGGTCCCGTAGTACAGGCAGACATGAAGGAGGCCGTTCACTATGTGGACTTGACTGCTATGGTGGAAGCCTTGGAGAACGGGCAGCCCGTTTCAGAGGTTGATTTGGCGAAGGTGGAGAATACGGCCCTAAGCGGCTCTATGCCCCCGGCTAAGTATTCCCATATGCCGATGCACTGGGGAACCAGCCTTGACGACAATGAGAAAGCGGTGATCATCTCATGGGCGAAGAATGTCCGTAAAGATCGTTTCACGACCGAAACCGTAGCGGAAGAATTTAAGAATGAGCCTCTTCAGCCTCTAATGAAGAGCTTGCCTACAGATCCGGCGAAGGTAGAGTTGGGTTTTGCCCTGTATCATGATACTCGTTTGTCTGCGGACAATACGATCTCTTGCGCTACTTGCCACGGATTGAACACAGGTGGTGTAGACCGTAAGCAATATTCGGAAGGTATTAATGGACAGTTCGGTGGTGTTAACGCTCCGACCGTATATAATGCGGCGCTTAATTTCGTTCAATTTTGGGACGGACGTGCGGCAGACCTAAAAGAGCAAGCGGCTGGTCCTCCATTGAACCCAGTGGAAATGGGTTGTACCTCATTCGACCAGATTTGCGAGGCTTTAGCGCAAGATAAGGATTTCACGAAGAAATTCACGGAAGTGTATCCGGAAGGTTATTCTCAATCCACGATCACGGACGCTATCGCTGAGTTTGAGAAGACCTTGCTTACGCCGAGTCGTTTCGACAAATACTTGATGGGAGATAAAAACGCGCTTACAGCGGAAGAATTAGAGGGCTATCAACTATTCAAGGACAATAAATGCGCTACTTGCCACGTTGGTGTAAATGTCGGTGGTCAATCTTACGAGTTCATGGGTATCAAGAACAGCTATTTCGATTACCGGAATACAGGGTTGACGGACGGTGATAACGGACGCTATGCCGTGACTAAGAAAGAATCCGATCGTCATAAGTTCAAAACCCCGACACTTCGTAACGTGATGCTGACTTATCCGTACATGCACGACGGAACCGTAGCCTCCGTGGAGGATGCGATCCGTATCATGCATGAGTTCCAGATCGGAAAGGAGATCAATGATGTAGAAGTTGAAAAAATCGTTGTTTTTCTAGGAACTTTGAACGGAGAATATAATGGAAAAATGCTTCAATAATTGATTAAAAAAGGTACATGTCCTTCCGCTTGTTCTACATATTACTTATATTTGCCGCAGTTAAGTGTGGAGAAGGAATATGGGCACAGGAGGAAGGACTTGCTTCGTATTACCATCATCGTTTCCACGGCAGGAAATCATCCAGTGGAAGGGTTCATGATAAAGAAGAATTAGTCGCCGCGCATCGTACGTATCCTTTTGGTACTTTTTTAAGAGTCACGAACTTGGAGAATATGAAAAGTACCATTGTATGCGTAACGGATCGTGGACCTCGTTATAGAAAACGAATCATTGATGTATCAGCGAGCGCCGCCGAGATATTGGATTTTATCGATAAAGGTGTCGCTAAGGTACGGATAGAAGTCGTTCCCGGCCCCTTAGACCTCCGCTATCTGGACTTGATCTATCCTAAGATTCCTTATCTGGATATAGATTATTTACGTCCGGATCCACCTTATAGGGTGAAATTCACGAAATAAATTTAATATAATGAAGCAAATACTTATCACCGGGGGCGCCGGCTTTATCGGTTCTCATTTATGTGCCCGTCTTTTAGAAGAAGGAAATGAAGTAATTTGTCTGGATAACTATTTTACGGGAAGTAAGGAGAATGTGATTCCTCTGCTGAAAAATCCACATTTCGAGTTGATCAGGCATGATGTTTCTATACCGTTCCAAGCCGAGGTCGATGAGATTTATAATTTGGCATGTCCCGCATCTCCAGTTTATTATCAAATAGATCCGATACAGACGATCAAGACATCCGTGTTAGGAGCGGTCAATATGTTAGGTCTGGCAAAACGGGTGAACGCTAAGATATTACAAGCATCTACCAGTGAGGTGTATGGAGATCCCATGATACACCCGCAGCCGGAAAGCTATTGGGGAAATGTCAACCCGATAGGGCCTCGCTCTTGTTATGACGAGGGCAAGCGTTGCGCCGAGACCTTATTTATGGATTACCATCGCCAAAACAAGGTTCGCGTTAAAATCATCCGCATCTTTAATACGTATGGGCCTAATATGAGTACGAACGATGGCCGTGTCGTCTCTAATTTCATTATACAGGCATTACAAAATAAGGACATTACGATTTATGGGGATGGAAACCAAACTCGTAGTTTCCAATATGTAGACGATTTGATCGAGGGGATGATTCGCATGATGAATACCTCGGATGATTTTACCGGCCCGGTAAATATCGGAAATCAGGGAGAGTTCTCGATGAACGAGTTGGCCAAGATCGTGATCCGTTTGACAAACTCCTCCTCTAAGATCGTATACCGCCCGTTGCCGGGAGACGATCCCAAGCAACGTAAGCCCGATATTACGTTGGCCAAAGAGAAATTAGATGGGTGGGAACCTACGGTTTGTTTGGAGGAAGGATTAAAGAAAACGATATTATACTTTAAATCTCTCTAATAAATTTCTAATTTGGCCTAAGAGTATTCTAACTAAATATTCATAAGCGATAAAAGAGTGACTTCTACCTTTGCGTAAAATTTAACGCAAATGGACAGACGAGTCACTCTTTTACTTTTTTTATCTCTTCTTTTCTCTGGGGCGAAAGCCTCTGTTGTCTCCCTCTCCTTGAAAGAGTCCGAGCAACGTTTCTCTGAACACAATCTGGAAGTGATAGCCGAACGGTATAATATCGATATAGCCGAGGCCCAAGTAGTACAGGCCAAACTTTTCGAGAATCCCGTGGTCTCTTTGGAGCAAAATGTTTATAACCGGTTGAACGGACGTTACTTTGATTTCGGGAAACAAGGGGAAACGATCGTAGAGGTGGAACAGTTGATCTATATTGCCGGTCAGCGAAACAAACGTGTCCGTTTGGAGAAAATCAATAAGGAAATGGCCCTTTACCAATTCGAAGAGGTATTGAGAACCCTCCGGAGCGAGTTGAAGGAGAAATTCATAGCGCTTTATTTCACCCGGAAATCCCAATCTATTTACGATCGTGAGATTGATTCATTGGCTCATCTGTTGGTGGTTCTCAAGGAGCAGAATGAGAAAGGGAATGTTTCTTTATTAGAGAAGTCCCGTATCGAGGCCCTATTACTCTCTTTACGGCAAGAGCGGAATGATATCGCCAACCAAGTTATCTCCCTTCAAGGAGACATGCGGCTTTTACTAGGAATATCCGGCAATGATACCTTCGAGCCGATATTCGATGAGTCTGTGTTGAACCAGATCGATATGGACTCCGTTCCTTTCTCTGAATTGACCTCTTTATTATACGAACGTCCGGATCTTAAGTTGGCGCAAGCAAGCGTCAAGGCTTCGGAGGCGGACGTGAGATTACAACGTTCCCTCGCTTTCCCGGAAGTGAGTGTAAAGGGTACGTATGATAAGGCGGGTAACTTTATCAATGATTATTGGGCGATCGGCTTGAGCGTCTCTCTCCCTATATTTAATCGGAATCAAGGGAATATCAGGGCGGCGAAAATATCTGTCGCTCAAAAGGCACATAAGGAAGAATACGCCCGTCGACAAGCCGAGAATGAATTATTCACCAGCTATGCCCGGTTGGAAAAGGCGATTCAGCTCTATCGTTCCTCGAACTATGGATTGGAGAAGGATTTCGCCTTGATTATCGAAGGCGTGAACTTGAATTTCCAAAAACGGAATATCAGTCTCCTTGAGTTTATCGATTATTATGAGACCTACAAAACAACCTGCTTGCAACTTTACCAAACTCAAAAAGAAGTGTTACTGGCCTTGGAGGAGGTAAATACCGTAACGGGTAGCCATGTATTCAACTATTAAAAGCAAATCAAACGATATGAATAAGCATCTAATCACATGCATCCTTTTAGTACCCTTGGTATGTTCCTGCGGGAAACAGGCGACCACCTCGGTCGATACCCGGGAGCCTTTACTATTAAATGACAGTTTACAGGAGATTATAACACTGGATACGGTTCGTGACACACCGCTAACCAACGAGTTGTTGCTCAATGGCCGTGTCAGTTTCAATCCGGAGCGAGTGGCCCATGTGTATCCGATATTTGGTGGAAATGTCACCTCCATTCATGCGGAAGTTGGCGATTACGTAGGGAAAGGAGATGTCCTAGCAGTGATCCGGAGCGGCGAGATCGCTGATATCGACAAGCAGCGAAAGGAGGCCGAGCATCAACTGGCTATCGCTAACCGTAACTTGGAGGCTACCCAAGATATGGCCCGGAGCGGTATGGCTTCCGACCGGGACTTCCTGCAAGCCCAGCAAGAGCAAGCCGATGCCGATGCCGAGACCAAACGTATCCAAGAAATGTATTCTATTTATAACATAACAGACCCATCTACCTATGTGGTGAAAGCGCCAGTCTCCGGCTTTATCATCGATAAGAATATAAACCGGGATATGCAGATCCGTTCCGATCAAGGGGAGGAGATGTTTACCATTTCCGGTCTCGACGATGTCTGGGTGATGGCCGATGTCTATGAGGGAGATATCAGCAAGGTAAAAGAGGGGGCTACCGTTCGTATCACCACTTTGGCCTATAAGGATATGGAGTTTACGGGAACGATCGATAAGGTCTATCATATGCTAGACCGAGAAAGTAAGACCATGAGCGTAAGAGTCAAATTAAGGAACGAGAAGTATATGCTTAAACCCGGAATGTTTACGAACGTATATGTACAGAGCGCGGTAAAAGGAGAAAGTATGCCTTGCGTAAACGCCCATGCCGTGATCTTCGAGGATGGTAAAGAATACGTTGTCTATGTCTCGAAGGAGGGATATTTGCAAATGCGTGAGATCTCGGTGTATAAGCAAACCGAGAAGTTCTGTTACCTGCGATCCGGCTTGAAGGATGGGGATCGGATCGTAGATCGGAACGCTCTCTTGGTGTATAACGAATTAAAGTAACCGGACGATATGCACACATTCATAGATAATATCATAACGTTCTCCCTCCGGAACAAATTCTTTATCTTCTTCTGTACCACGATCGCCGTAATCGCCGGTATCACCAGCTTTATCCATACGCCGATCGACGCGTTTCCGGATGTGACGAATACGAAGGTGACGATTATCACCCAATGGCCGGGCAGGAGCGCCGAGGAGATCGAGAAGTTTATCACGATCCCGATCGAGATCGCCATGAACCCGGTACAGAAAAAGACGGATATCCGGAGCACGACCCTTTTCGGTCTTTCCGTCATCAACGTGATGTTCGAAGATAAGGTGGATGATTTCTTCGCCCGCCAGCAAGTTTATAATCTCTTGAACGACGCCGACCTGCCGGAAGGGGTCACGCCGGAAGTGCAGCCCTTATATGGTCCGACCGGCGAGATCTTCCGCTATACATTACGTAGCGATAAGCGTTCCGTCCGGGAATTGAAGACCTTGCAGGATTGGGTGATCGAGCGGAAGTTGCGGGCTGTACCCGGTGTAGCGGATATCGTCAGCTTCGGAGGAGAGGTAAAAACTTTCGAGGTTAGCGTCAACCCGAATCAACTGATCAGTTACGGGGTAACGACCTTGGAACTTTATGACGCTATCGCAAAAAGTAATATCAACGTAGGCGGCGACGTGATCACGAAAAGCTCGCAAGCCTATGTCGTGCGGGGTATCGGCTTGATTAACGATGTAAAAGAGATCGAGAACATCGTCGTAAAAAATATCAATGGCACGCCAATCCTTGTCAAGCACTTGGCTACCGTACACGAATCCAGTCTTCCCCGCCTAGGGCAAGTGGGCCGCATGGAGGAAGATGATGTCGTACAAGGCATCGTTGTCATGCGAAAAGGGGAGAACCCCGGCGAGGTAATCGCCGCCTTGAAGGATAAGATCAAGGATATCCAACAAAACGCCTTGCCGGAAGACGTGCGAATCGTATCGTTCTACGATCGTGAGAATCTGGTAGATCTGGCGGTCAAGACCGTAACACATAATCTGGCGGAAGGTATTCTGCTGGTAACTTTCATCGTATTAATCTTCATGGCGGACTGGCGTACGACGGTAATCGTGTCGATCATTATCCCGTTGGCACTCCTCTTCGCCTTTATTTGTCTCCGGGCGATGGGGATGAGCGCCAACCTCTTATCTATGGGAGCGATCGACTTCGGTATTATTATCGATGGCGCCGTCGTGATGGTGGAGGGGCTTTTCGTGGCATTGGACCGGAAAGCCCGTGAAGTAGGCATGCCCGCTTTCAATTTGATGAGTAAGATGGGTATTATCCGTCATACGGCGAAGGACCGTGCGAAAGCGGTTTTCTTCTCTAAGCTGATTATCATCACCGCCTTGGTCCCGATCTTCTCTTTCCAGAAGGTGGAAGGAAAGATGTTCAGCCCGCTCGCTTATACCTTGGGGTTCGCCTTGTTGGGAGCGTTGATCTTTACGTTGACATTGGTACCCGTCCTCTCTTCCATGCTATTAAAGAAAGAGGTGCGTGAGAAACATAATCCGTTCCTCGCATGGATCAATCGGAAGTCGATCGGTATTTTCGACTGGTGTCACGCCCGTAAGAAGCGAACGATCACGTTCGCCACGTTGGTAGCCGCCGTAGGTATCTGGTGCTTCACCTTGTTGGGCAGCGAGTTTCTCCCGCAACTGAACGAGGGCTCTATTTATATCCGTGCGACCTTACCGCAAAGTATATCTTTGGATGAATCCGTTACATTGGCCAACCAGATGCGCCGGAAGCTGGCGGCTTATCCGGAGGTTCGTCAGGTCTTATCGCAAACCGGCCGGCCGAACGATGGCACGGACGCGACAGGTTTCTACAACATCGAGTTCCATGTGGATATATATCCCGAGAAAGAGTGGGAAAGCGAACGCTCGAAAGCGGGCCTGATCGAGAAGATGCAAGAGGATCTGGCGATCTATCCGGGCGTGGATTTTAACTTCTCGCAGCCTATCTCGGACAATGTAGAGGAAGCGGCCAGCGGCGTGAAAGGTTCCATCGCCGTGAAAGTCTTCGGTAAGGATCTATACGAGTCGGAGAAAAAAGCGGTAGAAGTTTTCAAGGTCTTGGAGACCGTAGACGGTATCGAGGATCTGGGCGTTATCCGGAATATCGGCCAGCCGGAGCTACGGATCGAGTTGAACGAGTCTCGTTTAGCCCGCTACGGCGTGGCCAAGGAGGATGTACAATCCATTATCGAGATGGCGATAGGAGGTAAGAGCGCCTCCCTGCTTTATGAGGACGAGCGTAAGTTCAATATCATGGTCCGCTACGAATCTACTTTCCGCCGTAGCGAGAATGAGATAGGCAAGATACTGGTTCCGGCAAAGGATGGTTCCATGATTCCTATCCGCGAGCTGGCGGATATCCATACGATTACCGGCCCGTTGATTATCTACCGGGATAACCACGCTCGTTTCTGCGCCGTGAAATTCTCGGTCCGGGGCCGCGACATGGGTAGCGCCGTGGCTGAAGCCCAGCGAAAAGTGGAGAGGCAGGTAAAGCTCCCCGAAGGCTATACCTTGAAATGGACTGGAGATTTCGAGAACCAACAACGGGCTACCAAACGCTTGGCCCAAGTCGTCCCCGTAAGTATAGCGATCATCTTCGTGATCCTATTCGTCCTTTTCGGCAACGCCCGGGATGCCGGACTGGTCTTATTGAACGTGCCTTACGCCGCCGTCGGAGGTATCTTGGCCCTATTAATCACGAATTTCAACTTCTCGATCTCCGCCGGTATCGGCTTTATCGCCCTCTTCGGTATCTGTATACAGAATGGCGTGATCATGATATCGGACATCAAGAATAACCTGCGGGAGAGGCATCCTCTGGAAGATTCGATCAAGATGAGCGTGAAATCAAGGGTACGTTCCGTATTAATGACCGCCTCCATGGCCGCTATCGGCCTGCTTCCGGCCGCCTTGAGCCACGGTATCGGATCGGAAAGCCAGCGTCCTTTGGCGATCGTGATCATTGGCGGATTAATAGGAGCTACGTTCTTCACCCTCTTTGTCTTTCCGTTGATGGTGGAGGCTTTTTATCGACGAATGCTTTATGATAAGAACGGTAAATTAGTGCAACGTAGGTTGTAATTGCTATATTTGTAGCAAGAAAGTCCGGAACTATTAGGGAGAGCGACTGGAGTTATTATGCGAAAGGATTATACTTACTGATCTTTTCACGGCTGTGAAAAGATCATATCACAGAGGTGAAACGATCGTATCACAACCGTGAAAAGAACGTTTCACCTCTGTGATACGATTAGCATCACCCTAAGTACGCATTATTAATGATGGACATTCTTATTAATACATACGATACAATGGCGAAGATATTATTAGTAGAAGACGAGGTAAACATCGCCTCTTTTATAGAAAGAGGCTTGCGGGAGTTCGGACATGAGGTATATGTCGCTTATGACGGTGCCGCTGGTTGGGAACTGACACAGAAGAACGATTTCCAATTGCTGATTCTGGATATTATAATGCCGAAGATGAACGGCCTGCAACTTTGCAAACAGTACCGGCAACGGTTCGGTTACCATGCTCCCGTGATCATGCTGACCGCCTTGGGAACCACCGAGGATATCGTTAGCGGGCTGGATGCCGGGGCGGATGATTATCTGGTAAAACCTTTCAGCTTCCAAGAGCTCGAGGCCCGCATAAAGGCGTTATTACGTCGATCGGGAAACGAATCCGTCCATATGGCTCTCCGGTGCGGAGATCTGGTCTTAGATCCTCCAAGCCATCGGGCTATACGGAATGGGCAGGTCATCGATTTGACCGTAAAGGAATATAGGCTCTTGGAATATTTCATACAGAACCAAGGAACGGCCTTGAGCCGGATGAACTTGCTAAAGAATGTCTGGGACAAGGATTTCGATACCAATACGAACGTGGTCGATGTTTACGTGAATTATTTGCGCACGAAGATAGACAAAGACTTCGAACCTAAGCTAATCCATACCGTGGTGGGCGTGGGCTATATGATGGAAGCATGAAGACAGGAAACAAGATCGCTCTCTTTTACTCGGCCATTACCATAGGCGTGATAGCCGTCGTGACGCTTGTCTTCTATTGGGTTTCCACGAGCTATATCTCTCGCCTGTACTATTCTTACCTGACGGAAAAAGCCTATGCCACGGCACAGAAGCATTGGGAGAAGGACGAGACCGACGACGAGAGCTATGCCCGTATCCAACAGCGTTACGAGGAAACCCTTCCCGTCGCTACCGAGATATTGCTGAACGCCGATAGCTTGGAGACCCGGCAAGTGCTGTCCCGTTATCTGGACGCCACGCAGGTGAGATCTCTATACCAAGAGGATATCGTTCACTTCAAGCACGATACGCAAATGGGAGCGGCTTTGTATTATCCCGACAACGAGGGGAATTTCATCGTGATTGTCCTTTCCGGGAATCAGTATGGGATGGATATCCAGCATCGGATCGGCTGGCTGTTGCTGGGATTGATATTGGTTAGCTCGGTATTGATCTATTTTGTCGGCAGACTATACGCGACCCGGATGGTAGACCGGATCGACGCTGCTTACCAAAGTGAGAAAGCGTTTATCAGCAACGCCTCGCATGAGTTGAACAATCCGCTGACAGCCATTCAAGGCGAATGCGAGATCAGCCTGCTGAAAGAGCGCTCCCCGGAGGAATACCAAGCGGCATTAAGACGTATCGCCACGGAGACAAGCCGTATCATACAATTGATCAAACACCTGCTGTTCCTGTCGCACGGGGATAAGGAGATCCAGAAAAGCGCGATGGAGACGATCTTCCTAGCGGACTTCTTGATGCAGTTCTCCTCGGCCCGGATCTCATTCTCCCCGGATAATTTCTCTTATATGATCCGTGCCAATCCCTATTTATTGAAGATAGCGATCAAGAATATCTTGAGCAACGCCTGTAAGTATTCGGACGATAAACCGGTAGAGATGCGGCTTCGAGGCAGTATCTTGACCATATCCGACCGAGGTATCGGCATTCCTCCCGAGGAATTGAAACGAATCTTCCAACCCTTTTACAGGGCGAGCAATACCCGGGAATACGCCGGGCATGGTGTCGGGCTAAGCCTCTCGCTACGCATATTGAGCACCTATGGGGCGAAGGTGAATATTATTTCTGATCTAGGGGTTGGGACGAGCGTGGAGATCGACTTTGGGTAGCCGTCAGGTATTCTTTAGCCGGACCTGTTATTTCGACAGACTCCGGCGTTACCCCTACCGCCTCTTCCGAAGATATAAGTCCGCGATCTACCAAGCGATCCAGTATTACCCTGTAAAAATCCTCATAATACGGCTTCAACCGCAACCCGTCGAAGCAATAGCGGACCTGTTTGGGCTTGGGGATAATGCTGGCCATAAAAATGCACTCGGCAAGGTTTAACTGGGAAGGTTCCTTCGCGAAATAATAACGTGAGGCCTCGGCGGCTCCATAAATCATGGGGCCCCATTCGGCGATGTTCAGATAAACCTCAAACATCCGCTCTTTAGAGGTCAGATGATCGCTCTCGATCAGCCATACGATTAACATTTCCTCCAGCTTGCGGGCGATCGTCTTGTTACGGCTCAAGAATACATTCTTCACCAATTGCATGCTAAGCGTACTGCCGCCACGGGCGAAACGTCGTTCCTTGATATCCTGTATCAACGATTCCCGGATAGCGCTTGGAATAAAACCGTTGTGATAAAAGAAGCCGGCATCCTCACTCTGCATGATCGCTAAAGGAAGATAACGGGATACGGCGTTGAACGGGCGGAAAGAGGGATTCGCCGGACCGATCTCGAAAGAGCGTACCAGCTCGCCTTGCTCATAGACAGTATATTCAAATGGCTCATTCATCTTCCGCAAATCCGTATTCCCATAGGCAAGGATCTGGAAGTCCTTCGCTTTCAAGGTAGACTCCAAGATCAAGCTGTCTACCTGTCCGAAATCCAAATCCAATCGGAAATGATAGGAGAGGGTACCTTCTGTTCTCAGGCCTTCCAGATTGTAGAATAAGCCTTTAGGCAGGGAGGAGAACAGTTGATCCGCAGGGAAATCTCTTTTATTCACAGAGGCCGTGATTTGCCAACTGGTATCTTTAACGATCTTCAGATAAGGATGGAAATCCAGATGATTAAACCGGATATCACTGACGCTATCTAATTCGATATAGTTCTTACCGATGTTTGTCCGGAAGTGTATAGAGCCTTTATCCAGTAAGACCGTGTCCGGAGATATACGCTCTTGGTGGATGGTAAGCCCGCTCACATAGGCGCTTCCGAGTAAGGATTGTATGTCTTCCTCTATTTTAGGTCCCTTAAGCTCGAAGGCCAAGGTGTCGAAACGTACCGATGCCCCCCAACGATATTCCAGAAAAGGAAGAGGAATCTTCGTATGCTCGTCGGCGTAGAGACGGGCTTTCACGAGTCGCTCCTTATCAGAGAGAGAGCCTTCGCAAATCCATTCGCTATGAACTCCGTTCTCCGTGCTGTTTATATGCGTAGAGAATTGATTGTTAGTAAGATTGAGCTCGGGTATCTCTAGTATTAGTTCATCTCCTTTATTACTATAAGAAACACATAAATCATGTACCAAGGCATTTCCGGGCAATAAATTGAAAAGGAGACTAAGGGAGCGTTCAGCCTTGCGTGCGTAATCCCGTTCCTTATCATCTACAGCTGTTTCCTCTGGCTCACCTAGGTGATTCGATGGTTTATAAAGGAAATCAAAATTAGCTCTCTCTCCCTTCTTAATAAAATGAATATGCAAATTATCCGCTTGTACACTCTCTATGGCAGGGGTAAGTAGCAATAATCTGCCAAGCTCCAGTTTCGCTTGAAGCCTGTCCGCATGTATCAACGTATCAGCATCAATCGGGATAACGGTCAATCCCTCCATACGTACGGTACTCAGCCCTATCAACCGGATCTTATCATAGCGTATGTCAAGATGATGCCTTTCGGCAAGTTTACTCAATTTATGTCCCGCATACGCCCCTAAGATCAGGTCGATGCCCCAAAATGCCATAAACAAGAGAAAGCCAATAAAAATAAGAACTGCTATAAAAGATCTTTTATGGGATTGATTCATGCTCATCTATATTGTTACCCAGCGGACAAAAGTACTATAATTAAACGAATGGATTTCTTTTTCGATAAACAATCAAGGGCTTAATTTAGTTATATTAAAAAACTAAAGTTATATGGCGTATAAGATTGCGTTTTTTGGTGCTAAACCCTACGACATCGCTTCTTTCGATAAGATCAATGAGCGGTATGAGTTCGATATTCGTTACTATAAAGGACATTTGAATATCAATAATGTCGTCTTAACCCAAGGGGTAGACGCTGTATGTATTTTCGTGAACGACACGGCTGATGCCGCCGTAATAGACGCTTTGGTTGCCAATGGCGTGAAACTGTTGGCGCTTCGTTGCGCCGGTTTTAATAATGTGGATTTGAATGCCGCCAGAGGGAAATTACCGGTCGTACGCGTACCGGCCTACTCACCCTATGCGGTCGCTGAATATACGTTGGCCTTGATGTTATCGTTAAACCGTAAGATACACCGGGCATACTGGCGTACGAGAGATGGCAACTTCTCCTTGAATGGCTTGATGGGATTTGATATGCATGGCAAGACCGCCGGTATTATCGGTACCGGAAAGATCGCCAAGATATTGATTCATATCTTAAAAGGATTGGGGATGCGTGTATTGGCAAACGACCTGTATCCGGATGAGAAATTCGCCAAGGAGGAAGGGATCACCTATGTCTCTTTAGACGAGTTATACAAAGAGTCCGATATCATTTCCTTGCATTGCCCGTTGACTGACCAGACCCGTTATCTGATCAACGACGATTCGATCGCCAAGATGAAAGACGGCGTAATGATTATCAATACGGGACGCGGGTTACTGATCCATACCAACGCCTTGATCGAGGGATTGAAGACCAAGAAAGTCTCCGCCGCTGGATTGGATGTCTACGAGGAGGAAGGAGACTATTTCTACGAGGATAAATCGGATAAGATTATCGATGATGATGTCTTGGCCCGTCTACTCTCGTTCAACAATGTGATCGTTACTTCCCATCAGGCGTTTTTCACGAAAGAGGCTCTGCATAATATCGCCGATACTACCTTGCGGAACATCAAGGATTTCGAGGAAGGCCGTCCCTTAGTGAACGAAGTGACCAAGTAAATTCTAAAAAGGAACTATTATTTATCGCTGATTTATTATATTTTTGTGGCCATTGCTTGGTGGGAACCCAGCAATGGCTTTTTTAATTCAGAGGTATATATATGGAAATAGATAGTCAGACAGGTTTGGTGTTGGAAGGTGGCGGAATGCGTGCCATATTTACGGTGGGAGTATTGGATTATTTTATGGATCATGATATTTGGTTTCCTTATACGATCGGAGTATCGGCGGGCGCGAGTAACGGAATCTCGTATGCTTCCCGCCAGCGGGGACGCTCTCGTTTTAGCAATATCGACCTATTGAAGAAATATAATTACATAGGTCTTCGTCATTTCTTACGGGGAAGGGGATATATCGATCTGAATTTCTTGTTTTATGTCTATCCGGATTTGTATTATCCGTTGGATTACGATACCTATTTCAAGTCCAAGGATCGGTTCGTTATGGTCACGAGCAATTGCTTGACGGGTAAAGCGGAATATTTCGAGGAGAAGAAAGATAAGAAACGTTTGGTGGATATCTGTAAAGCATCTTGCACCTTACCGATCCTCTGTCCAATTACGTATGTAGACGGGATACCGATGGTCGACGGAGGCGTATGCGATGCCATCCCTATCCGACGGGCTATCGCCGACGGCTTCTCCAAGAACGTCATCATCCTTACCCGTAACAAAGGCTATCGGAAAGAAGAGAAAGATTTTTACCTTCCCGGCTTTATTTATAACAAATACCCGGCGATCCGGGAACAGTTGCGACTACGATACCGGCGGTACAACGAGGTCTTGGATTACATAGACCAACTGGAGGCCGAAGGAAAAGCTTTCGTCATCCGTCCGCAAAGCCCGATTAAAGTCGGCCGTACCGGAAGCGACACAAAGAAACTGGAAGAACTATATGAGGAAGGCTACGAATGCGGAAAACAAATCACTCAATTGTAGAGACGGGGCATGCCCCGTCTCATCCCCTCAAAACAGTATTTTATTTACAACCTTGCAAATCCTTACTTAACCGCATAGCGCAGAAATTAGGACCGCACATCGTACAGTACTCTCCATCCGTAACAGCACTCTCCTTATAATACTGTAAAGCCCTTTCCGGGTCCAAGGACAAATTGAACTGGTCTTTCCAGCGGAAATCAAAACGTGCCTTGCTCAACGCGTTATCACGTACTTGAGCGCCGGGATGCCCTTTCGCCAAGTCAGCGGCATGCGCCGCTATCTTATAAGCGACCACCCCATTACGCACGTCTTCCTTATTCGGCAATCCCAAATGCTCCTTCGGCGTAACGTAGCAGATCATGGCCGTCCCATGCCAAGCGATTTGCGCGCCACCGATAGCCGACGTGATATGATCGTATCCGGGAGCGATATCGGTCGTCAACGGGCCCAGCGTATAGAACGGCGCTCCATGGCAGGCATACTGTTGTTCCTTCATATTCTCATGGATCTTATTCATGGGAACATGGCCCGGGCCTTCGATAATCACTTGCACGAACTGTTCCCAAGCTATTTTCGTCAGTTCTCCCATCGTGTGAAGCTCGGCGAATTGTGCCGCGTCGTTCGCGTCATAGATAGAACCGGGGCGAAGCCCGTCTCCGATAGAGACCGCCACGTCATATGCCTTTAGTATCTCGCAGATTTCGGCGAAATGTGTGTACAGGAAGTTTTCCTCGTCATGAAGCTGCATCCATTTGGCCATGATAGATCCGCCTCTGGAGACAATCCCCGTCAAGCGAGTCGCCGTCAGCTCCACATGCTTGCGCAACAAACCCGCGTGGATCGTGAAATAATCCACGCCCTGTTCCGCCTGCTCGATCAACGTATCCCGATAGATCTCCCAAGAAAGGTCCTCTACCTTACCACTCACCTTCTCCAAGGCTTGATAAATAGGAACCGTACCCATCGGAACCGGGCAGTTACGAATAATCCACTCGCGCGTCTCATGGATATGATCGCCGGTAGAGAGATCCATCAACGTGTCTCCGCCCCATTTACAACTCCATATAGCCTTCTCGATCTCCTCGTCGATACCGGAGGAAAGAGCGGAGTTGCCGATATTGGTATTGATCTTTACCAAGAACTTCTTACCGATAATCATCGGCTCGGCTTCCGGGTGATTGATATTCGCCGGGATGATCGCGCGACCGGCGGCGATTTCCTTGCGGACGAACTCCGGCGTGATATAAGACTTCAGTCCCAAAGCCTCGATTTGCTGGTTCTCACGAATCGCCACGTACTCCATTTCCGGAGTGATAATGCGCTTCTTCGCATAATACATCTGGGTGATATTCTTACCCTCTTTAGCCCGGAAAGGCAAGTATCGCTTGGGGAAACGCAGGGAATCCAGACTCGCGTCCGCCAATCGCTCACGGCCATAAGCGGAAGTCAATTCCGGCAATTGAACCACATCCTTACGCTTACCGTACCACTCCTCACGTATACGAGGAAGTCCTTTAACGATATCAATCGATATCTTGGGGTCGGAATACGGGCCGCTCGTATCGTAAACGATTACCGGATTGTTCTTCTTGAAGATTCGCTCTCCATGCTCATCCAAGGTTACCGTGTCCAACAATTTAATCTTACGCATACCAACCTTGATCTTATTGATCTCGCCCGGGACATAAATCTTTTCCGAGGACGGATAGGAAATACGCATATTCTTTTTAGTAGCCATATGTATTTAGTTTAGTACTTATTGATTTCCTCTATAAACCGGTGGGTTTCCTCCACGGGATCGGAAGCATTGATAATCGCGCCCGAAACAGCGATTCCGGTTATACCCGTCTCCATCAAAGGGCCTACGTCTTCCAGCGTAATACCACCTATCGCAAAGATAGGAATATCAATGCCAGCCTCCTTGCATTGAGCGATTATTTTACGATAACCATCCAAGCCTAAGATGGGACTCAAATTCTTCTTGGTACCCGTAAAGCGATACGGCCCTAGTCCGATATACGAGGCGCCTCGTTCTACGGCCAGCCGGATATCCTCAAAAGTATTCGCCGTAGCCCCGATATAGAAGATGGCATTGGAATCTAACTTGTCTCTCAGTACTTCCCAAGCGATATCCAAGGGCATATCATTCTTACCCAGATGACAAGCCGTAGCGCCACATGTCACGGCAGCCTCCAGATCATCGTTTACGCAGAAATCCACGATTCGCTCACATTCTTCCGCGCAGATAGTGGCACATGTACGTACGGTATCCTCATAAATCCCATCCTTCATGCGCAACTGTATCCATGAGCACCCTCCTTGGATTGCCATGCGTACCTCGTCGCATTCCGTATATTTAGGCGTACGATGCGTTATAAACATCAAGCGATTGTTTCCACCAAAAGGGGGGCGTAATCCGGTTGTTCTCCGACCGACTCTTCCATTCTCATCATATCCGAAATAATAATTTAAGGCCATACTTGTAATCGTTTGAATTGTTTTATGAGTTGATCCGCAACAAGAAGGGAGGGATCGTTTCCCCAAAGGGCCCCGAGAACGGCGACACCGCCGAAGGGGATATCTTTTAATTTCGTTATTGTCCGCGGGCAGATTCCTCCCAAGGCAATCACCTTATCATCGATGATGCCCTTCGCGTTTCGCAATCCATCTAAGGAGAATCCGCTACCATATCCTTCTTTGGATATACTCTGAAAGATCGGGCTAAGGAATACATAGTCGCATACCGGTTTATACTCGATAATCTCTTCCAGACTATGGCAAGAACGACTTATACTGCCTTTATATAAAGGTGGAGCTTCCGGGTTCCTCTTGTTCAAATGGACTCCTCCTAAAGCCCTTTCTTCTGCCAAGGTAAACCAATCATGAAGAACGATCCTGTCGTAATAAGCCGGAGAGATTTTATCCAATAAGCCCTCCAATTCATCACGTTTACAATCCGGTTTACGTAGATGTAAACGAGACATTCCTTCCGCGAATAGAAGTTCGATCAAAGAAGCTTCATCCGCGAAAAAATAAGGTGTAGTAATTACGACCAGCTTATTCATGATTCCATCGGATTTTATGAAGGGCAGAGGGTGAGAAGAAGTGGTTTACAGGTCCGTGCCCTTTTCCCATGCATACATTTGCCCCGTGAACGAGCGCGTTATTCATATATTCCTTGGCTAATCGTACGGCTTCCACCAATGAATGGCCGAGTGCCATATAAGCGGCGATGGCGGACGATAGCGTACAGCCCGTTCCATGGGTATTGAAGGTCTCCACTGTTGGCAAGGCCAGACAAATCGGATTATTCTCATTGATAAATAACCGATCCACCGTTTCTACTCCGGGAATATGCCCCCCTTTAATCAATAGAGCGTTACATCCTTTTTCCTGCAATTTCCGGGCGGCAAGTAAGATATCCGCCTCGTTATTGATTTTTATACCGGAAAGATATTCCGTCTCGGGAATATTCGGAGTAAGCAGTGTCGCTTTAGGGAACAACTCATCAATGATGGTTCGGATGGCGTCATCCTCCAATAATTTACTTCCGCTCGTGGATATCATCACTGGATCTAAAATGATAGAAGTCTGTTGGAAGGAAGATAAAGTTTCAGATACGACCTTTACGGCATCCTTGTTATGTAGCATCCCTATTTTTACGGCATCTACGATGAAATCCTCAAGAATAGCTTCGATTTGTCCTCTCAAAATCTCGGGAGAGATCGCTTGGATCCCTCGCACTCCCTGTGTGTTTTGAGCGGTTATAGCCGTTATCGCCGAGGCTCCAAAAACCCCTAGCGAGGAAAAAGTCTTAATATCCGCTTGTATTCCGGCACCACCGCCACTATCAGAGCCCGCGATCGTTAAAGCTACCGGATAACGGTACGTTTCATTTTTATCCATCTAACATTCGTTTTTCTTACGGCGGCATTACCCGCATCAAGTAGTAAGGGTATGATCTCAGCCCATATAGTATGGCACCCCTTCGACGACGCAAACTTAGTGAAAAAAATCGATATTAAGATATTTCCGGCTTTTAAACGATAATTTTAACGCAAGGTTATACTTCCATAAATCGTAGACGGGAGCCTTCTGGTTTTAGAAAGCTTCCGTCATATTCATATAAACCGCCATCCCTTTTTGGTTCGGGTCTTTGCCTACGTCTAGGCGGAAGTTCTTGCCGGGTTGCATTTGGATACGTAAGCCTACGCCGTAGTTGAACTTCCATTTATTCCAGTCTACGATAGGAGCGTTTCCGATCGTACCCGTGCCGACCCAGCCAACAAAACCACACTTCGCCCAGAAATTACCGCTCTTATATTTCTCCACGCTGCCGAACATATGACGATACTCCAGAATCCCATACGCCATGGTCTTGTCACGGTACTTGCCCCAATAGTATCCGCGAAGATCGAAAGGAGAGCCAAACGAAGGAAGCTCCGTAAAAGGAACGTTTCCCACACCGATTTGTGTCTTGGCGATCCATGCCAAGGTGCTACGAGGACGAAATACTTGCTGGAACTGGCGGTATTCTAACTCGAACATCTCATAATTATATGCACCGCCTAAATACTTTCCATACACTTTAGCGATCGCGCTTAGTAACATACCGGAACTTGGGGTCGCCACGTCATTTCGTGTATCGTATTGAATCAAGCCGCCGACACCGATATTGACATAATCTCGTTTGAACTTATTGAAATAAGGATCTTCGGCCATCACCGGGTTAATATCATCTGATTTGCTGAAATTAATATCAAAAAGAGGACCCGTATATAAATGAGGCCTAACTTCCCATACGAAACGGGGATATAGTTGGAAAGAACTCTTATGGAATTTCGTTGTCGAGTCGCTCTTCTCGATTTGCTCGATCGTCTCATAGCCTTTCCCGAAATAATGCGAAGGTTCGTTCCGATAACCGTAACTGATATAAATACGGAAGCGATTCTCGTTGAAGAATAAGGTACCGGCACCGGCAAAAACGAACGTCCCGTTTAAGGTGATGTTAAATCCCGCAGGGATAAACGATCGTTGGGATATCGTATCATTCTTGTTTAAGCGAAAGCTAGCCAAAACCGCGCCACCTACGCCAAAGGAGGCTTCCGGTGTGTAAGACGGTCCGCCAAGGATAGACCACCAGATCCTTTTGTTGGCCCGTATGGAGTCTTTATGTAATTGTTTATGATAACGTTGTATTTGCTTTTCGGTCATAGGCTTACCGTCCAGCATCAGCACTTCTTTCGGAATCGTGTCATTGGAAATACCTTGCGCCTTTACGGAAAAGGCGAATAGAAGGCAGGCCATATAAATTAAAAGATATCTAAACATTATTTTAATCAATATTTAGAGGGCAAAAGTACGAAATCCTCCTAATATGTATTCTTAAAGAATCCCTAATAAAAAAGAATAAACAGCTAAAAAGAAATGCTATTACAGTCTGGGGGTTGTAGATACGTAGCGTGCGTGCTGCGTCTCTACAGCTAAGATTGGTATAAGACCTTGCCCTCTTCGGATATTAACAGCAAGGTTAGTTCGCCGTCGTGAAGGATGGGAGCGCAATACGATTTACATTTTTGTAAAAGTAATGGGAAGAAACGATTTTGTTCTTTTTCCGCAAGAAGCTCCCATAATTCACGGGCCAACGTAATCCGATTGATTGCATCTACGGTCGCCTCCTCGCATTTCGCTTCTTTCGCTACATCTTGAAGGAAGCCTTTGTTCATGACGACTTTTTTGCTGTGTGTATCTAGGAAACCTTCCGCAAGTTTCACCGCCTTGCCGATCATGATGCCTAAGATAACCTGCTTGAAACCTAAATCGGCAGCGATCTTTAGCGTCTCTCCGATAAAGTTCCCGTAATGGACGAATGATTGTGGAGGCAAAGAAGCGTATAAGCTCCGAAGGTAGCGTTCACTCTTCGCCCCGGAATTAATAACCAACGTCTCGCAACCTATCGCTTTGGCGACACTGGCTTCTTTCCGTATCGAGGCGATAAAAGCGTCCGATGAGAAAGGACGCACAATTCCGGATGTCCCGATAATGGAGATTCCCCCGATAATTCCAAGTTTCGGATTGAAGGTACGTTTCGCCAACTCCTCGCCACCGGGAACCGAGACCGTGACAATAGCGACGGAATCGGGTGAGGGCAGGAGTGGAATCAGCTCTTGCCGGATCATCTTACGGGGCGTGGCGTTTATAGCCGGGCCGCCGACTTTCAAGCCGAGTCCCGGAAGGGTCACGGTTCCGACTCCTTCACCTGCTTGGAAGATGACTCTTCCCGTATCGTCGCTTTCTGTTTCTTGACAATGTTCTTCTTGTGCCATTACCGTGGCACGCTTGTGCCATCGGCTTGGCACAGCTGTGCCATCATCGTGGCACGACTCTGCCACGGCGATGGCACAACCGGATGCATCGGGAGATAATTGAACAGTAACCCGGATCCGGCTATGATTCGTCACGTCCGGATCATCCCCAGACTCCTTGATCACGGTACAGGTGGCGGCGGAACACCCGGCCCATTCGGTATAGGCTACCGGCAACGTTATCTGTTCTCCCGAGGGTAATGTTATCTGGCTTTCTGTTTGTTCCTTCCGTGATAATAAGGCCAATAAAGCGGCTTTTGCGGCGGCGGTAGCACAAGCTCCGGTCGTATATCCGCTTTTCAAGGGAAAGAATTCTGGTAATAGGCGTTCAATTTGTTTGCGCAATCCGTCTTCACCATACACTCGGTAGAAAGTTTCCGGTAATGCGGGACGCTTCACGACAAATACTGGTATTCCGAATTGGCGGGCAGCGTTCACTTTATCCGTAAAATAGCCGGAGAAACCACTTTCCTTTGTCAAGATGGCGTCCGGATGGAGTTGCTCCAACAACTTTAACTCATCCTCGCCTTCTCGATAGAAAACCAGACTTTCTTGGGGGAAGCCCTGCTTCTCGGCCAACGACAAAGATTCCTCCCGCTCCAATATACGTAACCAAGTGGTATGCGATCGCCAATAAGGACGGAGCGGGGCAAGGGTGTTCACGCCACTGAGGGCAAGTAGCCGTTGGATACCTTTATTTTCCATTTGGCGAATTGCGTCTGCATAACTATCGCACCAAATCAAGTCCTCATCACGAAGTGGATACCGACGTTCGTAACGAATCACCGGAATCCGTAAGCATTTCGATACCTGTTCGATCGTTTGGTGTAACACTTGAGCGAAAGGGTGTGCCGCATCGATCAATAGCTTAATTGCGTGGTCACGACAAAAACACTCCATTTCCTCCGCATTCATGGCTCCGGTCAAACGGATTCCATGAGCGCATTCAATGGATTGCAAAGTTCCTTTCGTAGAATAGTAATAGGTAGCGGCTGCCTCGTCCGCTACCCGCACAGCCACACGGCCTTCTGTCGTTCCTCCAAGAATCAGTATCATTACTTACGGAAAAGATGTTTGAATTCATCCGCATATAAGCGAGATAGGCCCTTGCGGTTATCGATGGCATCCCCGACGACAAGTAATGTCGTCAACGTAAGATGATTCTCCTTTACGATCTTGGCGAGATCTTTCAGTTGCCCACGGTAGATCCGCTCGTCTTTCCATGTCAATTTATAGCAAGCGGCTACCGGAGTGGTTGGAGCGTAATGTCGCAATAATTCCTCTTGGACCTTCTCTACGACACCGGCGCTTAAGAAGATACACATCGTACTTTGGCTTTGAGCCAGTTTGTGCAGTTGCTCTTTCTCAGGCATGGGCGTACGTCCTTCGCCACGAGTGAGGATGATCGTTTGTACTTTCTCCGGAATCGTGAACTGGGAATAAAGAGCGGCGGCGGCGGCTTGGAAAGAGGAAATACCCGGAGTGATATGATAATCCATCCCGTATTGATCAAAGTAATTCATTTGCTCTTGAATAGCTCCATAGATGCAAGGATCGCCCGTGTGCAAACGAACGACAAACAATCCTTTATCATAAAACTCTTTCATCAACGCGAACTGTTCTTCCAGATTCATATCCGCCGAGCTTCGCACCGTAGCGCCTGCCTTTGCGCATAAGGTAAGTTCTTTCGGGACGAGGCTTCCTGCATACAGGATCAAATCAGCTTTCTCCAACATTTGCCGCCCGCGGATAGAGATCAAGTCCGGATCGCCGGGACCGGCTCCTACGATCTCGATATGTCCCTCACGGCAGGCCGTCCGATCTAACGCTACGGCAAAGGTATATTCATTTCCTTTCCCTAAATCCGCTTTTTGCTTCTCGACCAAAAGCGGACCGCCATGAGCCGCATAAATGGCGGAAGCTTCCGATACACTTGGGGATTCGGTTACCTCCAGTACTTTCTCCGAGGGATTGGGTACCGGGATTTCTTTCAGCTCCTCCGATGTATAGGTGTGGAAAGGGCATTCCATAACTCCATAAGCCAGTAATGTCAGCACCGGTTCGCATTTCTTCAAATCGATTGTATTTACATCCGCCAAGGCCTCCGGATACAGGCGTTTATCACGCAATACATCTTTAATATGTTCGTAAACGACCGTAGGATCGCCTTGCATATCCTTGCGGCAACCCATTCCTAGGTGGAGGACTTTCGGTATATAGGTGATCGTATGGATGGATGTATCGTATTGTTTGGGACTGACGATCATCAATAACTCATAGTCTTGCTGCGGTATCGCCTCGAAGGAATAAAAGATAGAGACATGAGACGGGACCGTACGCTCCAAATAATCCGTTCCTTTATCTCGTATATCAAGGAGTAGCGCTGTCGGTTTTCCATTGACAAAAGTGGAGATGGCGGCATTGCTATCTTTGACGATCAAGGTCCAATCGTATTTCTTCCCTAATGTATCGAGCGCCCATAGGTTTGCGTTGTCGCTTTGTGTCGTAATAATCGCTTCGGCTCCTAATAGGTTCGCTAACTCTTTGGAAAGATCGTTCGCTCCACCGATATGTCCGGATAAGACAGGAATCACGTATTTGCCGGTACTATCTATACAAACCACGGCAGGATCAGTATGCTTATCTTCCGCGAAGGGAGCGATACTGCGTACGCAAATTCCCATCGCTCCTATAAATACCAAACTACTGGATTCGTGAAAAAACTCTTTTGAGAAAGAGCCGAATGGTAAGATCTTCGCCTCGGGATAAGAGGCTAGAATTCGCTCAGCAAGCACCCGGCTGCTATCGGATATTGGAATAATTGATATTGTACTCATAATTTATAAATAACATTCACGGTAATCGTATTAAAATCATCAATCGTGATACGGGTTTGGGCGGATATCCGAAGACCGGTTTGGCGGACCGCTTCCTCTAAAAGCGCTTTGCTTTCGTCGGATACGGAGTTGAAGACGATGACACCGCTCTCTTTCATCTTTTTGGAAACTACCATAAGGATCTCCACTAATTTCCCGCCATGTCCGCCGATAAAGATTGCATCCGGAGCCTCCAACGCTGATAAATCCACCGATAAGAAATCTCCGATTATAGCCTCGATACCCGGAGTCCCAAAACGATGACAATTCTCAGTCATTAACTTTCGTCCCTCTTCCCGGATCTCAAAACTCGTGATATGCAAATGCGGGAACAGCAATTTAGCCTCTATCGAGACAGAACCCGTACAAAAGCCGATATCCCAAAAACGTTCCCGGTTTATCAGATCCAGCATGCTTAAAGATAACAAACGGATCGGCATTTTGGTTATCATCTTCTCCCGTCCGTTCAAATGCTCGAAAGCGGAATCCGGCAGGCCGAACTTACGGGAATGCCCGTCACGCTCTTTCCGGAGAATCAAGCAATTCGGATGAACGAAATTATTCATTGCTGCGGCTTGTATACTGAATTGGCGGATGCTCTGCCGTTCGGTATTTCCTAATCGTTCTCCCACGAACATGGTATAATTATCATAGCCGTATTCCAGCATCCGGCGAGCGATAGTCGTAGGCGTATGTTCCCGATCCGTGAGCACGCCTATCTTAGACGCACTTTCGATCAAGGCACGATCGAACTCGTGCCAAGGCCGTCCGGTAAGGGAGACGATCCGCATATCGTGGTAAGGCATCAATAGATTTTGTGCCAAGAGTTGCAAGGTATTAAATGACGGGTACAGGCGGATTTGCGCATCCGGCAATCGGTTTTGAATCGTAACGGCGAATCCGAAAAACAAAGGATCTCCGGAAGCGAATACAACGATGCTTTCCCGACCGTCGTACGAACGATAGCGATCGAAGACCTCGTCCAACGGGACTTTTATATCGATCCAGTCCGCTTTCTCGGGCAAGAGCGAACGTACGATCTCATGATGCCGCACGCCTCCGGAGAACACCCGGTGGGACGAGATTATCTCCAATACCTCCGGCGGAAAGTATTGCCGCATATTATCATCCAGCCCTATGACATAAAATCGGTTCATACGTCTCTTCCCGGCTTTAATTGTTCTGCGTCATTAAAACAAAGGATGGCATTCACTAGCGTAGCCGCTAAATTACTACCTCCTTTACGACCTTCCACGATTAGTTTCGGTATACCGATAAAAGGTTTCACCATATGTTTGGATTCCTGCACATGTACGAAACCTACCGGAGCCGCGATAATGCCAGCTGGAGTGGCTTTACCTTTACGTATTAAATCGCATAATTCCATAAGGGCGGTCGGGGCGTTCCCGAAGACAAACAGAGCGGTCGGATGCTCTTCCACGGCCCGACGAATACCGGCTTGAGTACGGGTAATTCCTTTGCTCGAAGCCATCTCAGCGACCTGCTCGTCTTGAAGGTAGCATTTCACTTCGACACCCAGACGTTGCAGAGCTCCCTTACGAATGCCGGAAGCAGCCATCGTGACATCGGTGATGATCGTAGGAACTTCCCCGCCGTTGATCTTATTATATAATGTAGAGACAGCATCCGGGTCGGCATAAAGGATATTTTCCATATCGAAATCGGCCGTCGTATGAATGGCATGGAGTAACGCCCATTTCTTATCCAACGGGATCTCTTGGTTTTTCAATTCCTTCTCGATCGTACGGAAACTACGGATCATGATGTCCTGTCCGATACCCGTATCCATTTTCTTTTGTTTGATCTCGCCATAATATCCCCGGGGAGTGATCATATGATTCCCGGAAAGATATGTTTGTGAGTTTCCGATCAAGACTACCGTAAACATATCGATCTGCTCGGGGTCCAGATCTGCGAGCGTAGTGACGAATACTTCTTGCTCCTCCCGTCCGGCCTGACGTACATAACCGACCGGAGTCTCCGGCTTGCGTTCTTGCAGGAACAATTCTTTTAAACGATAGAGTTGCCAATAACGTCCCTCGCTTTTTGGATTATAGATCGCCGTAACAAAATCGGCCATGGCCGCCGCGTGAATCCGTTTCTCGATCAGTTCCCAAGGAGTCATCAAGTCTGAGAGGGAAATCACACAGAAATCATGTCCGATAGGAGCGCCAAGCAAGGACGCAGCTTTCTGGAAAGCGCTGATGCCCGGATACGACTCGATCTCGATCTCGCTTCCGGATTCTTTCTTCATCTCATAAATCAGAGGAGTCATGCCATAAATACCGGCGTCACCGGAACTGATCACGCAAACCGTCTTTCCCTCGTTCGCATAAGCGAAAGCTTGCTCGGCACGAGCTTGCTCACGTTTCATACCTGTATCTATACATTCCGTTCCCTCACGAAGCAAGTGGGTGATAAAACGGAAATAATATTTATATCCTATGATGACATCCGAGCTTTGGATAGCGGCCAAAACCGCAGGCGTTATATCGGCCTCGCTACCGGGGCCGATTCCGGCGACTATAATCTTGCCTTTATTCATTCAAATCTATTTTATAATACAATGTTCTCAATAAATATAATACAAATATACAGGCTTTACTTCTTTCTTCTCGCTTTTCGCCTGATATATTTTATCGCAAGCCATACACCGGATAAGGAAACGAACGTGCCTCCCAACATGGTTCCCCACATCACGATATTCCATAAGACCGGATGATCTACCAAGAATTTCAGATTCAAGCTATGCAATGCCGGATACATCCAATGGTTCCAACGAGACGGCGTATTTACATAACGGTATTGTCCATTACGGGGATTAATGTAATAACAACTATTATCCACGTCTTGAATAGATACTTTCCAGACCGGGAGTTCTAAATTCCTTTTTCGTGAGATATAATACGTATCATAAGCATCCAACAGTTTGATATCAGCCGTGGTCCCGATACCATGTATCTGAGACAATACGGAACGGATTTCTTCCGGTCGCAGGTTCAATAAAGATATCCCGTCACTCTTATTTGCGTTCACGACAATATCCTTCGTGTCTGTTTGTACGATGTAAAAGGGTATATCACCAAAACTACTCCATTCCAATTGACGGATCTGGCCGGGATAGGCTTGTACGACCGCCCTGTAATCCAACGGATAATCGAGTGGGGAAGGAGCCATCTTCCGCAGTTCTTGAACCGGGTTTATATCGAGCTTGGCTTTCAACCCCCAATCCTGTACACGAGCCAAAGACATCATACCACTAAAGCAGAAGGTGAGGACGAATAAACCGAATAACACCCCAAGAATATGATGCCATTTATACCAGAACTTCTTATAAGGGGAAATCAAATGACGTCTCCTCGCTAACCGGAAATCCCGTATTCCTAAATAGATCCCGGCGATACACATAACGCACCCGATTCCGGATAACCAGACAACTACCTTTATCCATAATTCAGCGTCTTGCCGCAAGGAAGTGAAATAGACCCAATGAGGGATCGCCCCGAGCCAAGCCCAGAAACGACTGTTTTTATCCGTATATTGCAAAACCTCCCCGGATTTAGAGGATATGTATAATTCATGTCGTTCCGGATCGGCGAAATGGAATTTATAGATCGGAAATTCCTCTTTTAAACGACCGAATGGAATCCATTGGTCCAAGGTGTACAAGGAATCTACCTTCGCTATGGAAGAGGTATTCCATAGTGATGCCACACGTTGGATATGATTCCAGTCGATTACGGGTAATCTTTCCGTCGAG
This sequence comes from Parabacteroides sp. CT06, assembly GCF_002257605.1. Classification (GTDB taxonomy): domain Bacteria; phylum Bacteroidota; class Bacteroidia; order Bacteroidales; family Tannerellaceae; genus Parabacteroides; species Parabacteroides distasonis. The sequence continues at coordinate 2,090,558 of NZ_CP022754.1, forward strand.
TCGGCAGGAATATCATAGCTCCCTTTCTCCGTCCGGAGATGAAAAACAGTTTGTCCCAAATAGCTGTTTAAGGTAACATGGTTTATCCGCTCGTTCTGCGGTAAACGTTTCTCTATCTGGTCTAACGAAGGAAGATTCTCCGGAGAGAGAATATCCATCTTCGCCCGTTTATCGGCCCGGTCCGCTCGCGGGAACGTATGGTAGATCATTACCAATCCCGATAGGAACCAAACGAGGAACAGGATACTGAGTGCCGTGCCCAGTATCCTGTGTATAAATTGCATGATCTTTGTCAATAGATTCATGAGCGTATGTTCTATATATTATAATGTATAGGAGATAGCCACTTGGAAATTACGAGGCATGCTTGGCACCATCTGTTGTCCGAGCGCTTGGTTATAATAATTGTTGTCAAACAAGTTATTCAAGTTGAATGTAAGGTGAATATTGTTGTTCAACAAATAAGACATACCGAAATCGGTTACCCAATACGGATCGAACCAAGAGTTGTTAGATGTATTACGGTATACTTTACCGGTATAACTGCTACTCAAGTGAAATTCCAGATTCTTCAAGACACCCCGAGGGATGGTATAACTGCCGTATGCGTAGAAAGTCTGGTTCGGTACGTTGCTCTGCCAGTTTCCTTCTTGGCTATTCAATTGTTGCTTTGTCTCATCCGGGTTATTGCCATAGATAGCCTCGATCAATTCCGGATCCTTTATTTCTTTCATCTCCCGGATCTTGGAGTCGTTCAATCCATAACCGATCGTCAGCGCTAAGGTGCTTACCGGAGAAAGAGTGACATCAAAATCAAAACCCTTGGAATCTTGTACACCCACCTGTCCGATTACGCTCATCGTGGTAGTCTCGCCGTTTTCCTCCACTTGATAGTTGTTGGTCAACGTAGCCGTACTGTTCATCTTCCGGATATAGAACAAGCTGGCATTGGCGCTTAATATATTGTTCAATTGATATTTAAGCCCCACCTCGGCTTGGTATCCTTTCTCCGGCTTAAATACTTCCTCATTGCGAGCAGGCTCGAAACGATTTCCATCACCTCCTACATAAACGACATTATCTTGATAGAACGTACGGATCGGTTTGAAGAAAGAAGCGAAAGAAGCATAAATGGATGTATTCGGATGGGGCAGATAGACCGCTCCGAAACGATAAGTCAACGCCTTATTCTTTATCATATTGAAGCTTGAATGTTCCTCATACTCACGTCGTCCGGTAGGAGTTGTAGCGCTGGCGGACATATAACGGAAAAAGTCGTAACGTAGAGCGGCTAATACCTTCCATTGCTCGTTGAACTCAACCATATCTTGAAGATAAAGGCTGTTGGAATAATGATGCGTAACCGTTGCTTTCGAGAATTTACTGGTCATATATCCCATGCTATGCGGATCATAAACGGATACATGCGAATAAAGGCCGGGACCCTGAACATCATCTCCTAAATTATATCCCGAATAGCTGGTACGATTCAAGGCGACGAAAGAGTAACCTCCCATATACGTATGCTTTATCTCACCCGTCCTGAATTTACCGCTTAGCTCGAGCGTATTGGCTACCGTCTTGGCTATATGGGAGAAGCGAAGCGGGAAAGAAAGATATACACTGTCCAAACAGATATATTTTTTCTGGCCATTTTTCATATAATAATGATCATAGATCGGATCATCACTTTCGAGATAGTCGAGGGCTTCCGTCCCAAAATAGTTGATATCGTCGTTATTGTAAGAAAGGCGATCTGTTAGTTTCGCACTGTTCCAAAAAGTATGTGTGTACTGCGTCGATATGTTCCAAGCGTGATTCTTCATAAAGTCGGACTCGTTATTGTAGCGAGCCTCACGGTCAAGTCCCGGTAGCATATCATTTTTATGGAGATATAACTGTCCTGTTTGCGCATTATATACATCATTTGCCATTAAATCGGGAAGACCAATCTCCGTTCCATAGAAGTCGCGGTTAAAACCTCCACGAACATCTAATAGGTCACGTTCCGTCATTTTAGCTTGCAATGCCAGATAACCGGAAAAGCGACGGTTGCCATTATCACGCCAGCCCTCTTGATCGGAAAAGTTGACATTGGCGTAATAATTGACCGGACCGACCAATTTACCGCCCATGCCAAGCGTCGCCTCTTTATTCTCGTAACTACCATAGGCCAATCGGGCGTTAACGCTCTGTTTCTCTGACGGGGATTTACGAACGATATTCAAGGTTCCACCTACGGCTGAATGTCCGTAAAGTACAGAAGCCGGTCCCTTTAATAATTCAATAGACTCGATACAGGATAGATCGGGTACGGGATAAGAGTTGTTTATTGCCGAACGTTCATCGCGGATACCGTCTATCATCATGATAGAATGATCGAAACCACGGATCGACAATTGTTGAAATGCGCCATAAGATGTTTGGAATCGTACGCCCGGCATAAAGCGTACCGCATCTTGGATATTACGGATACCTCGCAACTCCAAACTACTCGCCGTAATGCTATTAATTGAAATAGGAAGATATTTCATAGGTACGTCCAACTTCGTGATTTGTGGACGTGGCTTGCGTGCGGCGGTCGCTACGACTTCTTGAATATTGAATGTCGTATCGGCGAAATTCGTGTACTCATTCTTGTGTTGTGCCTGCATCGTACTGATACATAAGGCTGTCAACGGTAAGATTGTCAAAACTCTTTTCATATATTTAGCATTATAACTGTTTATTGTATGCATGTGAAATCCCTTTCGAAAGAAATTCCATTTTCCTTCGAATGAAAATTTAGTTTCTTTCGGAAGGAATTACTTTTTCTTCCGAAAGGAATAAAAAACATTGTGTAGTGAACTTTTTTAGTCCTTCTCTACCGCATAAGCTTTCTTCTTATCAACGATATCGATCATCTTATGTTTAGCCATGAAACGGGCATGTTCGATGAAGATCTTCTGGATATCCGGATTCTGTCCCAGACCTTCCATAAATACGCTTACCTCGTAGCCTTTCTTTTCCAATTCCTCTTTCCAATCACCGGCGATATCGTTTTTCGCATGGTCTCCGGCAACAAACATAAATGGCATCAACAAGACTTTCTTCGTTCCATTGGCCTTTACTTGGGCTACCATCGTATCAAAAGTAGGATAGCCCTCGATGGTTCCTACGGAATAATCCTTGAATCCCTTCTCCTTCAACATATAATCCAACATAGCATATTGGGCCGTCGCCGGTGTATAAGTGCCATGGCCTACCAATAAAGTAGCGCCTTCTTTCGCCCCATTTTTTATGATAGCGGCGATTACCGCCTCATAATCCTCCGGTGTATACAATAAAGGATTACCGATACGAATCTCCTTGAAAGAAGATTTCATGGTGGCAACATCCTTACGTAAGGATTCCATCTCGATACCTTCGATTATATTCGTGGATTGGATCAAGACATGTGTATAACCATCAGTCTTTAATTTTTCCAAGGCCTCGATCGGGTTCAGTTTCTCTACGCCACGAGCTTTTAAGCGGCGCATTACAATGCGAGAAGTCCATGCCTCACGCAACTCAACATCTTTGAAAGCTTCTTTCGCTTTTTGATTGATCGCGTCGATTGTCAAGGCACGGGTATCATCATGGGTTGTTCCAAAATGTACCATCAATAAAGCGGCCTTATCGCCCGGTTGTAAAGAGGCGAATAAATCGGATGCTACAAAATTCTCGCCATCGTGCGCACGACAAACTAGGCTGATGACCAGCAGGAAGAAAGATAGTAAGTGTTTCCTCATCATATGAATATATTAATAATTAGATTACATATCAATCCCACGGAGACAACGTATTATTCCGTCTCCAACATCTTTTAGATATAGGTGATATTTCTATCCTCTTAATTACTCCTAACCCCGGGAGGAATTAATCATTACTTCGCTTGGCAGGTTTCCTGACTGGCTCGGAAAGCAACCTTCCCATCTTTCTTAAGACAGTGGCATAGCAGAACGCTTTCCTTTTCAAGAGCTTCACAGTAGCGGGCACTGTTCCGGATTCTAACCGGATTCCCTTTTATAGAATTGTCGGTAGACAAACTCTATCACCTAAGCGGTCGCAAATTTATATAAATAATCCCGAAAAGTAACAACATCTTTCAAAGAATCCCTGTTTCAATAGCATCTTTTTTGTTTAACATTAAATAAATAGATATGGAATGGATAACTAATTTACTTCAACATTATCCGGAGCTAGCTATTTTCATAACCTTAGCTCTCGGTTTCTGGATTGGCAAGTTTAAGATAAAGAAGTTCACGCTGGGAACGGTTACCAGCGTATTATTGGTCGGTGTATTGATCGGGCAATTAAAAATCGATATAAGCGGACCGTTAAAGTCCGTCTTTTTCTTGATGTTCCTCTTCGCTGTAGGATATAGTGTTGGGCCACAGTTCTTCCGGGGATTGAAAAAGGAAGGTCTTCCTCAAATGCTTTTCGCCGCCGTCATGTGTGTGTTTTGCTTGATCGCTCCTTTTTTACTGGCGAAACTTATGGGATATAACGCAGGCGAGGCCGCAGGATTATTGGCGGGCTCCCAGACGATGTCGGCAGTATTAGGAGTTGCCGAAGATACGATCGGACAGATGAATATTAGCGATACGGATAAAAGCGCTATGGTCAACGTGATGCCCGTGGCCTATGCGGTAACTTATATTTTCGGTACGGCAGGATCCGCATGGTTAGTGAGTGATATCGGGCCACGTCTTTTAGGAGGACTCGACTACGTGAAAAAAGCCTGTAAAGAGCTAGAGGCTAAAATGGGAAATAACGACGAGAGCGAGCAACCGGGCTTTATGCCTGCCGCCCGTCCGGTAACTTTCCGGGCCTATAAGATTAGTAATGAATGGTTCAAGGAGGGTAAAAGCGTAAAGCAGTTGGAGGAATATCTGGACCAATTAGGACGGCATTTGTTCGTGGAGCGTGTCCGTATTAATAATGTAGTAACCGATGTTAAACCGGATTTGGTTTTACATACCGGAAATGAGGTTGTCCTAAGCGGTCGCCGGGAATTCGTGATCGGAGAGGAGAACTGGATTGGCGACGAGGTCAATGACATTGAATTGCTTGATTTTCCGGCAGAGACGTTACCCGTACTAGTGATCCATAAGGAATACGTGGGGAAAAAGATCTGCTATTTACGCAATCAATCGTTCATGCATGGTGTTAGCATCAAGTCCGTAAGGCGTGCGGGTATCAATATCCCGGTCTTGGCCGCTACGGTGATAGATTCCGGTGATATGCTGGAATTGGTAGGCATGAAATCAGAGGTAAATAAAGCGGCGACGGCTTTAGGATATCCCGATCGCCCAACCAATCAGACCGATTTGATTTTCGTGGGTATCGGTATTTTCTTAGGGGGAATTTTAGGTTCGCTCGCGATTCATTTCGGGGGTGTCCCGATTAGCCTAAGTACGAGTGGAGGTGCTTTGATAGCCGGGCTCGTCTTTGGATGGCTTCGTTCTAAGCATCCGACCTTCGGGCGTATTCCGGAGCCTTCCGTCTGGATATTAAATAATTTGGGATTGAATATGTTTATCGCCGTAGTCGGTATCACGGCGGGTCCCAGTTTCGTGACCGGATTGAAGGAAGTCGGTATAAGTTTATTTATTATCGGTGCTTTAGCGACATCTATCCCGCTTATCATCGGTATTCTGATGGGACGTTACGTTTTTAAGTTCCACCCGGCTATTACTTTAGGTTGTACGGCGGGTTCACGTACGACAACTGCCGCATTAGGAGCGGTGGAAGATGCCGTAGGAAGTGAGACTCCAGCCTTAGGCTATACCGTTACCTATGCGGTGGGTAATACTTTATTAATCATCTGGGGTGTCGTTATTGTGCTAATCATGTAATATATATAATGTATGGACAAGAAGAAAATACATGTCACGAGAGAATATGAGAAAAAGATGTCGGAGATTAGCCCTTTCGAGCTAAAGAACATCTTGATAGAGTTAGCGGATGAGAGCGCTCGTAAAAGTACGCACATCATGCTGAACGCAGGAAGGGGAAATCCAAACTGGATCAGTACGGTTCCACGGGAGGCATTCTTCCTATTAGGGCAGTTCGCCTTGGAGGAATGCCAGCGGGAAACCGAATTGGCAGATGAGATGGCCGGAGCCGCAGGGGTTCCCAACCGCAAAAGGATCGCGTCTCGCTTCGTACAGTTTCTAAAGAAACATGCGCAATCTCCCGGCGCTACTTTATTGAAGGGTACCTATGAATATCTGGTCACGGAAAAAGGTGTAGATGAGAATGAGCTTGTATATGAATGGGCGGAAGGTGTCATTGGTGATCAATATCCGGTTCCCGATCGTATCTTGAAATATACGGAAATGCTCGTGCGGGATTATTTAGACCAAGAATTATGTGACAACCGGCCCCCCGAGGGAGTATTCGACCTTTTCGCTACCGAAGGCGGAACTGCCGCCATGTGTTACATCTTCGATTCCTTGCAGCAGAATTTCTTGTTGAATAAGGGAGACAAGATCGTCCTTTTCGCTCCGGTATTCACTCCTTATATAGAGATTCCGGAACAGGCCCGTTATCTTTTTAATGTCATAGAGATAAAAGCTTTGAAGATGACAAAAGACGGCTATCACACGTGGCAATATCAAGAAAAGGATTTAGATGTCCTAAAAGATCCTAGCGTGAAAGCCGCTTTCATAACAAACCCGAGCAACCCGCCTTCATACGGATTGACAAAAGCATTGATGAATAGGATCGTTGAGATCGTACGGAACGACAATCCCAACCTTATGATTATTACGGATGACGTGTATGCAACATTTATTCCGCATTTTCGCTCGATGATGGCCGAATTACCAAAGAATACGTTATGTGTCTATTCTTTCTCCAAATATTTCGGGGCAACCGGATGGAGATTGGCGATAATCGCTTTACATCAAGATAATATTTACGACCGGATGATCCGTGAATTGCCAAGAGATAAACAGGAGCTTCTAAAAAAACGATATAGCAGTCTATCCTTACATCCCGAGGATATCCGCTTTATTGATCGTATGGTAGCCGATAGCCGTCAAGTAGCCTTGAATCATACGGCCGGTCTTTCCTTGCCACAACAAACACAAATGTCTCTGTTTGCGTCTTTCGCTCTATTAGATGCGGAAAATACCTATAAGAAAAGGATGCAGGATATGATCCACGAGCGTTTACACACATTGTGGGAAAGCACCGGATTCACCTTATTAGACGACCCTTTGCGTGCGGGATATTATAGTGAGATCGATATGCTTGTCTGGGCTAAGAAATTCTATGGGGATGATTTCGTGGAATATCTAAAAAAGAATTACGAACCTCTGGATGTCGTTTTCCGTCTGGCACAGGAAACTTCCTTGGTTTTACTGAACGGAGGAGGTTTTGATGCTCCCGAGTGGTCTATCCGCACATCTTTAGCCAACCTTAAACGGGAAGATTATGTCCGGATCGGAAAGGGTATCGCATCTATTTTGCATAGTTATGCCCAAAGATGGAAAGAAAGTCTCGATAAGTAGAAAAAACAGCTCCAAGGCTTGAACAAAACGGGCTAATGGTACGTTTTATTAATAAACGTGCGATTAGCCCGTTTTTCTAAGTTATCCGGGAAATTATAAATAACCTCTATAACCTCATAGAAATTATCGAACAAATTGTATTTCATTATATTATATATTTGTTGATAATAAAAACAAAGACTCATTGGCAGATGTCTTATTTATTACATTTTAGCTGGTTATAGATAAATATATTTGCGAAAAGGCTTACAATAAAAAACGAATATGAATATGGTGTACGACATTGACATGCTTAGAAATTTCTATGCGAATTTCCCCAGAAGAGTGGACACAGCCCGCGAACGTATCGGTGGTCGCCCGATGACCTTGGCCGAGAAAATCTTATATGCGCATCTATACGATGAAAACTCGACTCGCCTTTTCAAAAGAGGTGAGGATTATGTGAATTTCCGTCCCGACCGTGTGGCTATGCAAGATGCCACCGCTCAGATGGCGCTTTTACAATTCATGAACGCCGGAAAAGAAAAATCCGCAGTACCGGCTACCGTGCATTGCGACCATTTGATCCAAGCGAATATGGGAGCCAAGACGGATATCGATACGGCTACCAAAAGCAATAGCGAGGTCTATGATTTCTTGAAATCGGTCTCCGATAAATATGGAATCGGTTTTTGGAAACCCGGAGCAGGCATTATCCATCAAGTGGTATTGGAAAATTATGCGTTTCCCGGCGGTATGATGGTAGGAACTGATTCACATACCCCGAATGCCGGAGGACTTGGAATGGTCGCTATCGGAGTAGGAGGAGCCGACGCCGTGGATGTCATGACCGGAATGGAATGGGAACTGAAGATGCCGAAACTAATTGGTGTTAAGTTAACTGGTAGTTTGAATGGTTGGGCCTCGCCGAAGGACGTGATTCTTAAGCTAGCGGGCATCTTAACCGTAAAAGGTGGAACGAACGCTATCATCGAATATTTCGGTCCGGGCACCGCCTCCATCTCAGCGACCGGAAAAGCTACGATCTGTAATATGGGTGCCGAGGTAGGAGCGACTACTTCTTTATTCCCATTCGATAATACAATGGCTCAATATCTTCGTGCCACGGGACGTGACGAGGTAGCGAGCTGGGCCGAAGCTATCGGTGAATATCTGGAAGCGGATATGGACGTTCGTGCCGAGCCAGATAAGTTTTACGATCGTGTAATCGTTATTAACCTTTCCGAATTGGAGCCGCATATCAACGGTCCGTTCACGCCGGATGCAGCTACGCCTATCTCGGAGTTTGCCGCAAAAGTAAAAGCGAATGGCTATCCCCGAAAGATGGAGGTCGGATTAATCGGTTCCTGTACCAACTCTTCTTATCAAGATCTAAGCCGTGCGGCATCTATTGCTCGCCAAGCTTATGAGGATAAAATACCGGTAGCGGCACCCTTGATCATCAACCCGGGTTCCGAGCAAATCCGTTATACGGCAGAAAGAGATGGTATTATCGGTGATTTTGAACGGATTGGCGCAACCATTATGGCGAATGCCTGTGGTCCTTGTATCGGACAATGGAAACGTCATACGGATGATAATACCCGTAAGAATTCGATCGTTACTTCATTCAATCGTAACTTCGCTAAACGTGCGGACGGTAATCCGAATACACATGCTTTTGTCGCTTCTCCGGAACTGACACTGGCCTTGACCATCGCAGGTGATCTATGTTTCAATCCTTTGACCGATACCTTGAAGACAGAGGATGGTAAGGTTGTGAAACTGAAAGAACCGAAAGGCTCGGATTTTCCGCCGAAAGGTTTCGAGGTAAAGGATAACGGCTATCTGGCACCTACGGGTAAGAACGTAGTGGTGAACATCGATCCGGAATCCAACCGCCTACAAGCATTAAAGCCTTTCGCTCCTTGGAATGGAGAGGATTTCACGGATATGCCCCTTCTTATCAAGGCTGAAGGTAAATGTACGACGGATCATATCTCGATGGCCGGTCCATGGTTACGTTTCCGTGGGCATTTGGAAAATATATCGGATAATATGTTGATGGGAGCCGTAAACGCTTTCAACGGGAAGACAAACTCTGTATTGAATCAACTGAACAATGAATATGAAGCAGTTTCTGCCGTAGCGAAACAATACAAGGCAAATAGTATTTCCTCGATCGTCGTAGCGGAAGAAAACTACGGTGAAGGCTCTTCCCGGGAACATGCAGCCATGGAGCCCCGCTTCCTAAATGTAAAAGTGATCCTAGCCAAGAGTTTCGCCCGTATCCACGAGACAAACTTGAAGAAACAAGGAATGTTAGCACTGACTTTTGCCAATAAGGAGGATTACAGCAAGATCCGCGAGAATGACCATATCTCGATCATCGGATTGAAAGATTTTCAGCCGGGCAAACCGTTGACGGCCGTTCTTCTTCATGCGGATGGTACGCAAGAATCATTCCCGGTTAACCATACGTATAATGATTTACAAATTAAATGGTTCAAGGCGGGTTCCGCTTTAAATACAGCTCACTAAGACAAACAAAAAAATCTTGATATCATGAGTAAGATAACAAAGAAAGGTAATCATATTTTCGTTCCGGATCACGTGACGATCCCTTATATTGAAGGAGATGGCGTGGGGCATGAGATCACTCCCGTTAGCCAAAAGATAGTAAACGCTGCCATCAAGCAAGCTTACAACGGAACCCGTTCCATTGAATGGAAAGAGGTCTTAGCCGGCGAAAAGGCGTTTAAGCAAACCGGAAGTTGGCTTCCCGATGAGACTATGGAAGCATTCCGTGAATACATCGTCGGTATTAAGGGACCGCTGACGACTCCAATTGGTGGAGGTATCCGTTCATTAAATGTGGCCCTCCGTCAGACGTTGGATTTATATGTTTGTCTCCGTCCGGTTCGTTGGTTCAAAGGAGTCGTATCTCCGGTAAAGGAGCCGCAGAAAGTGAATATGTATATCTTCCGTGAGAATACGGAAGATATCTATGCCGGAATCGAATGGCAACAAGGGACTCCGGAGGCACAAAAGTTATTGAAGTTCCTCACCGAGGAAATGGGAGTGAAGAAAATACGTTTCCCGGAAACTTCCTCTTTCGGCATCAAGCCGGTTTCTGTGGAAGGTACGGAGCGTCTGGTGCGTGCCGCTATCGAATACGCGATATTGCATCAGTTACCGAGCGTGACTTTGGTACACAAAGGTAACATCATGAAATTCACGGAAGGTGGTTTCAAACTATGGGGATACGCTTTAGCGGAACGGGAGTTTGCGGATCTCACTTTCACATGGCCTCAATATGAGAAGATCAAGAAAGAGCAAGGCGAGGAAGCGGCCAATACCGCCTTAGTGGAAGCTTCAAAGGCCGGTAAAATCATTATCAAGGATGTCATAGCCGATGCTTTCTTGCAAAACACTCTATTAATTCCGGAAGAATATTCCGTGATCGCTACCTTGAACCTGAACGGCGATTATATCTCCGATCAATTAGCGGCGATGGTAGGTGGCATTGGCATTGCTCCCGGTGCTAATATCAACTATAACAGTGGTCATGCGATCTTCGAGGCAACACATGGAACCGCTCCGAATATTGCGGGAAAGAATCTCGTAAACCCCTCTTCCTTATTATTATCATCCGTGATGATGCTGGAATATATGGGATGGAGTGATGCGGCTAACCTGATTACATCCGCTATGGAGCAAGCTTTCTCCGCTGGAGAGGCCACTCATGACTTGGCTCGTTTTATGCCGAACGGCAAATCTCTCGGCACCAAAGAATTTGGTGATCGTATCATCTCTATTATCGAAACAATTAAATTAGTATAGTCATGTTGAAGAAAGAATATTTAATTTACAAATTGTCCGAGGCTGCCAGAGAGGCTTGCAAGATCGACAACGAACTTTTCCCGATGTATAATGTGAAACGTGGCCTTCGTAACGAGGATGGTAGTGGCGTGTTAGTAGGATTGACCCAAGTCGGTAATGTAGTAGGATACGAACGCTTGCCAGAGGGCGGTCTTAAAGCGATCCCCGGTAAGTTATTCTATAGAGGTTACGACGTAGAGGATTTAGCGCGTGATTTCATCAAGGAAAAACGGTTCGGTTTTGAGGAAGTGGCTTATTTATTACTTTCTGGTAAACTCCCCGATAAAGAGGAATTATCAGCCTTTAAAGAACTGTTGAACGATAATATGCCCTTGGAGCAAAAGACCAAGATGAATATTCTGGATCTGGAAGGACAGAACATCATGAATATATTGGCTCGTAGCGTATTGGAGATGTATACCTTCGACGCAAACCCGGACGACACCTCCCGAGATAACTTAATGCGCCAATCTATTGAATTGATCTCTAAGTTCCCGACGATTATCGCTTATGCCTACAATATTTATCGTCATAGCACACAGGGGCGTTCTTTACACATCCGTCATCCGCACGAGAACTTATCGATCGCAGAAAATTTCCTTCACATGCTGAAACGTGATTTCACGGATCTGGACGCACGTACGTTGGATTTGCTCTTGGTATTGCAAGCAGAACATGGTGGTGGTAATAACTCTACGTTCACGGTACGCGTCACTAGTTCTACGGGAACGGATACGTACTCATCTATCGCAGCTGGTATCGGCTCATTGAAAGGCCCGTTGCACGGAGGTGCCAATATTCAGGTAGTAGATATGTTCCATCATTTGAAAGAGAATATCGCGGATTGGAAGAACGTGGACGAGATCGATACTTATTTCATGCGGATGCTTAACAAAGAGGCTTATAACAAGACAGGCTTGATCTATGGTATCGGCCATGCGGTCTATACGATTTCCGATCCCCGTGCGGTCGTATTAAAGGAACTGGCTCGTGATCTGGCAAAAGAGAAAGGTCGCTCTGAGGAATTCGCCTTCCTTGAGTTATTAGAGGAAAGAGCGATCGAATGTTTCGCCAAGCATAAAGGAACTAAGAAACGGGTTTCCTCGAACGTGGACTTCTATTCTGGATTCGTTTATGAGATGATCGGTTTGCCACAGGAAATCTATACGCCTTTATTCGCCATGGCCCGAATCGTGGGTTGGACCGCTCACCGTATCGAGGAGTTGAACTTTGACGGAAAACGCATCATCCGTCCGGCTTACAAGAACGTTTTGGACGATAGGGAATATATCTCAATCAACGAGCGATAACACTAAAAAAATCATAGTTATGTTTTCTTTCATTCATAGTTATAAGTTGAAGGATTCATAACTATGATTTTTTAGCATGCTCAAGCTTATAATAATAAGCCTACATAAAACCCTTAAAATGTAAATTTCTCAAGTTTCATCGCACCTAATCCTTGCAATTTAGGAACCAACGTTACGAAATGCTCAGCTTTTTCGTGAGCTGATAAGGATTCAGCGTCTTTCCACGTCTCACAAATCATCAATACATCACTACGAGTAGAGCTCTCGAAAATATCATAAGCTATACAGCCATTGTCTTTCAAAGACTTTTCAACCAATTCTTTCGCAGTCTCCAATGCGGCGGGACGATTCTCCTCACTTACTTGAATAAATACATTTAGTCTAATCATACTCATAATTGTTTTAAGAATGTTACATACTTGATCAAAAGTACAGCACAAATATAGAAATAAACCCGTATATTTGTCATTCGAAACGTATAATTAACAGCATGAAGGAATCTGTTCGTATTCTTCGTTTCGCCATTGTAGGTTCTTCTAACGCTTTGATCACCGCATTGGTAATCTGGATATTAATGGATATTCTGGATTGTAATTACTTGTGGTCGAACATGGCTGGATATGTGGCTGCCTTGGTGAATAACTTCTTTTGGAGTAAATACTGGGTATTTTCTTCCGGGAAAGGTAATTTCTGGAAGGAGATTCCTTTATTCCTAATCGCTTTTGGTTGCGCTTACGCTACTCAATTCATATTCTTGCTTTTAATGGTGGAGGTGATCGATCTAAATGAATATCTGGGTCAGTTCCTTGGACTTTTCGTTTACGGAGCCGTTAATTTTATGATGAATAAGAGGCTTACTTTTAAGAGCTAGAATCCGATAAATCGTATTAAAGGAAGTGGTATAGTACGCCAGTAGTGGTGAAGGTCAACGCGACTACTCGCATAAGCCTTCACCACTACTGGTATTGACCATCGGGACTAGTCGCGTGAGCCATCGAGACATAATCGTGCTGAATCGCTAACGGGTAAGGCTCGTAAACTGCTTCCCGAGTCTGTAAAGATAGAAAGCTAGATGCGTAAAAGCGAATACGAATGAGATAATCAATAAGATTTTGCTCTCGCCCCATCCCACGGTTTGCTGGTGCCAAAGCCCCGTGATCACGCAAAGCACGGATAGGGTAATACCGATCATATCCAATGTGGTCTGTCCCGAGCGATGTTTCTGCATATGTTCCAGTTTGCTATGTTTGATGCCATAGCAGACATATATATCCAGACCGATTAACATCCATAATACCAAACGAATCCATGTATCAGCCGGGAGAAAAAGCATCATTACCAGACAAGTTATGATACCGGCGATAGGCACGAACGGAACCAACGGGGTCTTGAAAGACCGGGGAGCGTCCGGCATTGCCTTACGGACAATCAATACCCCGGCGCAAACTAGCGTAAAGGCGAACAAAGTCCCGATACTACACATCTCGCCCGCTACGCTCGCCGGAACGAAAGCTGCCAATGCACCGACCAATAACATAAACAGGAAATTACTTCGTGCCGGCGTGCGGAATTTCTCATGGATATGGGAAAATAGGGGAGGGAGCAGCCCATCCCGGCTCATACTCAAGAATACACGACTCTGTCCTAATAACGTTACCATGATAACCGAGCAATACCCCAGTAAAATAGCTATTACGATCGCCCGGTTCATCCAAGGGTAATCCGGACGAATCACACCAGAAGCATCCATTTGCCCCATATGATCGATAGCTATTGCCACAGGAGCGATTCCATTCTGGCCAGCAAACGCTGAGTAATGTACGACTCCGGTCATCACGTGGGCAAACAACATATATAATATAGTACAAACCACTAATGACATCAAGATCCCGATCGGCATATTCCGTTTCGGGTTCTTGGTTTCCTGTGCCGCCGTACTTACAGCGTCGAAACCGAGGAAAGCAAAGAATACGATAGCCGCCCCTCGTAGGATACCGGAGAAACCGAACTCGCCTAGGGTCCCCGTATTAGCGGGTATATAAGGCGTATAATTCTCCATACGGATATATTTCCATCCCAAGACTACGAACACCAAGACTACGGAGACTTTCAAGAATACGATAATCCCATTGAAAATAGAACTGCCTTCCGTCCCTCGTATCAACAAAATACTCATTAACACCACGATCACGAAAGCCGGGATATTCACGATACCGCCATCCCAAGGGCAAGCCGTCAAGGCTTGCGGTAAATGTACTCCGAATCCTTCCAGAAAAACGACCAAATACCGACTCCAACTTATGCTAACGGTCGTAGCGGCCACGCAATACTCGAGCACCAAATCCCAACCGATAATCCAAGCGACCAACTCACCCATCGTGGCATACGAGTAGGTATATGCGCTACCTGCCACCGGGATCATGGATGCGAACTCGGCGTAACATAACCCGGCGAAACAACAGCCCAAGGCGGCGATAGCGAAAGATAAAGTAATGGCAGGCCCCGTATACCCGGCGGCCACCGCACCCGTAATGGAGAACAATCCGGCACCGATAATAACACCGACACCTAAGGCGATCAAACTCCACGGGCCAAGGATACGCTTCAGCGATTTACTGCCCGAATCATTTGCCTCGGTCATCAAATCCGCTAAAGGCTTCTTAATAAATAAACCCATCTGTATAGATTAAAAAATTAGTAATTGGGCGTAAAGGTAGGAATTTTTATTATGTTTGCCGAAAAGTAAAAGCAAGGACAGAAACAAACAAGAAAATAAATAGACAACTAAATAATGAAACAATTGATAGCCTGTTGCGGATTAGATTGCGAAAGTTGCGATGCCCGCATAGCCACAGTTAAGAATGATGATGAGCTAAGAGAAAAAACCGCCCAAAAGTGGAGCGCCATGAACAATGCGCCCGAAATTACAGCCGCAACTATAAACTGTATGGGGTGTCGTACGGACGGAATGAAATTTGCGTATTGCAGTGATTATTGTGAAATACGCAAATGTGTATCCGGAAAAGGCTTTAATACATGTGGCGATTGTGATGAATTGGATAGTTGCCAGATAGTCGGCGCAGTCCTTCAGCATGCTCCCGGCGCAAGAGAAAATCTAATGTAGAAGCAAAAAAGATGAACCTCTAACATATCCGATCCTAATTCCGTATCGGCAGCCGTTCCCAAAGCCATTCAGGGATCAGTCTCCAGAGAAAGACAAGGATAGCGTATTTCCAATCGATGATCGCCCTTCTCTTTTTCCGGTCTATAGCGTTAGCGATACGCAAGGCGGCGTATTGGGGAGACATCAGCATAGGATAATTCCTGCCGTCTTTCAATAAATCCGTACGGACAAATCCCGGACGGATATCCGTAAATGTAATAGGCTGTTTCTCCATACGGGAAAGTTGGGCTAAAGCGTCTATATAAATATTTTGGTATCGTTTGGTAGCCGAGTAGGAGGGAGCGACACCTAATCCTTTGGTTCCGGCAATAGAGCTGATTACAGATATATGCCCGCCACCTTGACTAGAAAAATAACGATAGGCTGCTAGTACCATACGCGTAAAGCCTGTCACATTCGTCTGTATCGTAGCTTGTTCAATGGAAGTATCTAAGTATTTATTCTGGTTGCCGATCCCTGAACTAAGCAGGAAGATGTCCATTCCTCCCAAATCACGGATTAATTCGTCTAAACGATCAGCGGCATCCTCGGCGGTCACGTCCAACTGCTTTATCTGGATATGCTCCGGATCTTGCTTACGAAACTCCTCCAACCGATCAACCCGACGACCAGCCAATCCCAGTTGATATCCTCGTTTCCAATAAATCTTAGCAACCTCATAGCCGATACCGGAGGTAGCGCCAATAATGATAATTCGTTTGACCATAATACTTGATACAATAAATTAACAATAAAGATAAACAAAATTCTCATACTAAGCTCTATCTTTGTCACCCATCTTTTAAATTTAACACATAAATCCATGAGCAACGCAACAACACAGTCACATATCGTGTGGCTCGATGTAATACGAACCGTAGCTATGCTGATGGTTATCGGAGTACATTGTATAGATCCTTTTTATATCTCACCTACACTCGGAAGTTTACCGGAATATAAACATTGGGCCGCTGTTTACGGCTCTCTTTTACGGCCCTCTGTTCCTCTTTTCGTTATGATGACGGGACTTTTACTATTGCCTATACGGGAACAATCTTTAGGTGTTTTCTATAAAAAGAGAATATATAGGGTATTATTTCCTTTTTTGATATGGTCTGTATTATACAATATATTCCCTTGGGTTACAGGGCTATTAGGTTTGCCGAAAGAGATAATCGGTGAGTTTTTCTGCTATGTGCAAGGAAATGAGTCACAATCCTTATCCGACGCATTGAAAGACATCGCCATGATCCCGTTCAATTTCAGTTTTAAGGAAAACCATATGTGGTACATTTATTTACTCATCGGATTGTATCTGTATATGCCATTCTTCTCCGCATGGATCGAGAAGGCGGATCGTTCCAAAGAGAGGGTCTATTTAGGGATATGGTTCGTATCTCTTTTCTTGCCTTATATGTCTGCCTATATCAGCAAATATTTATACGGGGAAGCGACGTGGAATCAATTCGGCATGTTTTATTATTTCGCAGGATTCAACGGATATCTCCTATTAGGACATTACTTAAAACAAGGTAATAATTGGAATATTTGGAAAACCTTCGCTATTTGCGCAGCCATGTTTGTGGTTGGTTATGCCATAACCTATAGTGGATTCAGTTCGGCCGCAGCGAATCCCGAGGCAACAGAATTGGATATGGAGTTATTTTTCACCTTCTGTAGTCCGAATGTAGTCTTAATGACGGCGGCTGTATTTATTTTTCTTCAAAAGGTACGTATTCATAATACTCTCATAGCTAAAAAACTATCGAAAATATCCAAATATGGTTTCGGAATCTATATCGTACATTATTTTGTCGTAGGTCCGATCTTTATCTTGATCGGGAAGTTTGATTTACCGATACCTTTGCAAGTACCCATAATGGCACTTTTGATTTTCATAATCTCATGGGCGTTTACTTGGTTCATGTACCGTATATTAGGTGAACGAGCTAAATGGATCATGGGATGAAACTCTTTCGTATACTGCAACCCGCCTTGCCGTGTTACTGCACGCCTATTGTAGTAACACGGCTAAAATACCATAAAACTCCTTGCAATCCCCATCTGTTTCGTTATATTTGCTACAATTTATAAACTTGATAAAATAAAACGCTATGTCAGTAAAATCTTATATCGAATCCAATAAGGATCGTTTTCTTGAGGAATTGTTCTCTTTAATCCGCATTCCGTCAATCAGCGCCAAGCATGAGAATAAGCCGGACATGTTGACATGTGCCCAGCGTTGGACTGAGGTGCTGTTGTCTTCTGGTGCGGATAAGGCCGAGGTAATGCCTACGAAAGGCAATCCTGTCGTATACGCCGAGAAAATGGTATCTCCCAATGCTCCGACCGTATTGGTTTACGCTCATTACGACGTGATGCCTGCCGAACCACTAGAACTGTGGAAGAGTGAACCTTTCGAGCCGGTGATCCGGGACGGACGCATTTGGGCCCGTGGAGCAGACGATGATAAGGGACAGGGTATGATTCAAGTAAAAGGTTTTGAGACAGCGATTAAAGAAGGTTTGTTACAGTGTAACGTGAAGTTTATTTTCGAAGGAGAGGAGGAGATAGGTTCTCCTAGCTTGGAAGATTTTTGCCGGGAACATAAAGAATTATTGAAAGCGGATGTAATCCTCGTTTCCGATACAAGCATGGTCAGCGCTGAAACACCGTCGCTCACGACAGGCTTACGTGGTTTGGCTTACTGGGAAATAGAAGTAACCGGACCGAACCGCGATTTGCATTCCGGTCATTTTGGCGGAGCCGTAGCGAATCCGATCAATGTACTTTGCAAATTGATGGCAGATATCACCGACGTGGATGGACGCATCACGATCCCGGGTTTTTATGACGACGTGGAGGATGTATCTCCCGCAGAACGGGAGATGATCGCCCAAATCCCATTCGACGAGGAAAAATATAAGAAAGCGATCGGGGTAGACGTTCTTTTCGGAGAGAAAGGCTATTCTACGCTAGAACGTAATAGTTGTCGGCCTTCTTTCGATATCTGTGGTATTTGGGGCGGATATACGGGGGAAGGAAGCAAAACTGTATTGCCTTCAAAGGCTTATGCCAAGGTTTCCACTCGTTTGGTTCCACACCAAGATCATGCCAAGATCTCCCAAATGTTTGAGGAGTATATAGCTCGTGTGACCCCACCTTATGTTAAAGTGAAAGTTACGCCCAGCCATGGCGGGCAAGGATATGTTTGTCCGATAGACTTGCCAGCTTATCAAGCGGCAGAAAAGGCTGTTGGCATCGCATTCGGGAAGAAACCGTTGGCGGTTCGTCGCGGAGGTAGCATTCCTATTATCTCTACATTCGAGCAGGTATTAGGTATCAAGACCGTACTGATGGGATTCGGCTTGGAGCAAAATGCGATCCATTCGCCCAACGAGAGTCAGGAGTTGGATATCTTCTTCAAGGGAATCGAGTCGGTAGCGGAATTCTACCGTTTATATAAATAAGAAGGAAGAAGATGAGTATATTAATAAAGAATGTCCTGTTTAACGATAGGACGATTGATATCTATATCGAAGGAAAAGAGATCAAGCAAATAGGAGAGGGCTTGTCTTTTCCTGCCGATAAGATACTGGATGGTAGCCGTAAAGCCGTCATTCCCGGTTTCGTGAACGCTCATACACATGCTGCCATGACTTTGTTCCGCGGCTTCGGCGATGATATGCCGCTTATGCCATGGCTTGAGCAAAAGATCTGGCCGAATGAGGCGAAAATGACCCGTGAGGATGTATATTGGGGAGCGAAATTAGCGTGCTTGGAAATGATAAAAAGTGGCACGACCACTTTCTTCGACATGTATCAACGCCCTCGTGTCACGGCCGATGTGACGGAAGAGATGGGATTGCGAGGTATCATAGCCGGCGTTTGCTTCGATGGTTTTGATAAAGAAGAGGCGGAGAAATGCAAACGCCATAACGAACGACTGATCCAAGATGTGGATAACTACAGCAAACGGGTTCGCTTCTCGATCGGGCCGCACGCTATCTATACCGTTTCCGGTGAGCTTCTGAAATGGGCGCATCAGTTCGCCATGGAACACCAAATCCCTATCCATCTGCATCTGGCAGAGACAGAGGGGGAAGTGAAAGACTCTCTCGATAGATTCGGACTCACTCCCGTACGTTATTTATATGAGTTAGGTGTGCTTTCTCCACGTTTGATCATCGCTCATGGAATTTACATCGATGATGACGAGCTTCGTATGTTGGCCGATCACGAGGTGAAAGTCGTACATAACCCGGCCTCAAACATGAAACTGGCTTCCGGCATGCATTTTAAGTTCAAGGAAATGCGCCAATTGGGTATTACCGTGGGATTGGGAACGGACGGTTGTTCCTCTTCCAATAACTTGGATATGATCGAGGCGATGAAGCTGGCTTCCCTGTTAGGAAAAGCTTGGCGAAAGGATCCCGAAGCCTTGACCGCAAATGAGATGCTGCAAGCCGCTACTGCGGAAGGAGCCGTTATGTTCGGTTTAAAAGCCGGGCAGATCAAGGAAGGGTATTTAGCCGATCTATGTTTGATAGATCTCAACACCCCCGCTTTTACCCCAAACTTCAATTTCGTCTCAAATCTTGTATACGCCGCCAACGGCAGTTGCGTGGATACCGTTATCTGTGATGGTAAAATATTGATGGAGAATAAGAAGGTACCGGGAGAGGACGAGATTATGGAGAAAGCGGCAGAGATAGCTTATAACTTGATGAAACGTTAAATTGATTAAATATGGAAATGATTAAAACCGAACAATATCGGGAAGCGGCCGCCTATTTAGCTAGCCGGATCGAAGGTAACCCGGAGACCGCCATTATCCTTGGTAGTGGCTTAGGCTCTTTAGCCGATCAAATAATAGACCCTATAGTGATACCTTATGTGGAGATCCCACATTTTATGAAATCTACCGCTACCGGGCATAAGGGGAATTTTATTTGTGGCAAACTAGGGGATAAGCAAGTCTTGGCTATGCAAGGCCGTTTTCACTACTATGAGGGCTACACAATGCAACAGGTCACTTTTCCCGTACGTGTAATGAAGCTCTTAGGAATCAAGAACCTTTTGGTCTCGAACGCCGCCGGAGGTATCAATAATACGTTCAAGGTAGGTGATCTGATGATCATCCGGGATCATATCAATATGATGCCGAACCCGCTGATCGGTCCGAACAATGAGGATTTCGGCACTCGTTTCCCGGATATGACCCGTGCTTATGATCGTGAATTTATCCGCTATGTGGAAGAAATAGCCGCCTCCCGATCTATCCCGTTAAAGAAAGGTGTATATGTAGGTTTGACAGGCCCTTCCTTCGAGACTCCTTCCGAGTATGCTTTCTATGGAAAAGTCGGGGGAGATGCGATCGGTATGAGTACGGTACCGGAAGTAATCGTGGCACGTCATGCGGGCTTGCGTGTATTCGGTATGTCTGTCATCACGAACGAAGGTTATCACTTCGCTGACGACTTTGTAAATGATGGTGCCGAT
This sequence comes from Parabacteroides sp. CT06, assembly GCF_002257605.1. GTDB lineage: Bacteria > Bacteroidota > Bacteroidia > Bacteroidales > Tannerellaceae > Parabacteroides > Parabacteroides distasonis. The sequence goes on from NZ_CP022754.1 coordinate 2,111,935, forward strand.
GTTATCGTAGCGGCTAATAAAGCAGCATCTGTTATGACACAACTATTTAGAGAATTGGTCAAAAAAATCTAATAAAAAAGTAGCGCAAAGGCTTGGTGGTTTCAATGAAATCACTACCTTTGCACTCGCAATCGAGAACAAAGCGGTTGCATATGCGGAAGTAGCTCAGTTGGTAGAGCATAACCTTGCCAAGGTTAGGGTCGCGGGTTCGAGTCCCGTCTTCCGCTCTTTCTCGTATTGATTGCCCAGGTGGCGGAATTGGTAGACGCGCTCGTTTCAGGTGCGAGTGGTTTTGCGATCGTGCAGGTTCGAGTCCTGTTCTGGGCACCCTTTCTAAAATGCGCAGGTGGTGGAATTGGTAGACACGCTACTTTGAGGGGGTAGTGCCGGTTACGGCGTGTGAGTTCAAGTCTCATCCTGCGTACTTAAGTAAAAAAAGAAATAAGAGCATGATCTATTCAATTAGGTCATGCTTTTTTTGCGTGTCAAAATGACAGACGAATAAGATGGACGAACATAAAAAAAGCCGGACTCACGCCCGGCTTCTATATTCATAGACAAACTTATTCAGCATCTTTCTTTTTTATCGAAGTCGTGATTTTCTGCTCTTCCTTATCAAAGTCTACGATAATCGTATCGCCTTCACCTACTGAAGCACGGATAATCATCTCCGCCATCTCATCTTCCAGATACTTCTGGATCGCACGCTTCAACGGACGGGCACCGAATTGGACATCGTAGCCTTTTGTGGCAATGAAATCTTTTGCCTCGTCTGTGATCGACAACTCATAACCCAGATTTGATACACGCTGATACAGACCCTGTAACTCAATATCGATAATCTTATGAATAGCGGCTTTATCAAGCTGATCGAACATAATGATATCATCCACACGGTTCAAGAACTCTGGAGCAAACGCTTTATTCAACGCTTTCTGGATCACGCTACGGGAGAAATCCTTATCCGGCTCACCGGCCATCTGGGTATTGAAACCAACGCCACGACCAAAATCTTTCAATTGCCGGGTACCGATATTGGAAGTCATGATCAAGATCGTATTCTTGAAGTCAATACGTCTACCCAGACTATCCGTCAAACGGCCTTCATCCAAGACTTGCAACAGCAAGTTAAATACATCCGGATGCGCTTTCTCGATTTCGTCCAATAAGACCACCGAATAGGGCTTGCGACGTACTTTCTCCGTTAACTGACCACCTTCCTCGTAACCAACGTATCCGGGAGGCGCTCCGATCAAACGGGAAACAGCGAATTTCTCCAAGTATTCACTCATATCGATACGTACCAAAGAATCCGCCGAATCAAATAGATATTCAGCAAGCTTCTTGGCCAAGTGAGTCTTACCTACACCCGTCGGTCCTAGGAACATAAAAGTTCCGATCGGCTTATTCGGATCTTTCAAGCCGACACGGTTACGTTGAATTGCCTTTACGATCTTTTGAACAGCATCATCCTGCCCAACCACCTTACTTTTCAATACGTCCGCCATTTCCAGAAGCTTGACATTCTCTGCCTTAGCGATACGTTGAACAGGTACACCGGACATCATGGCAACAACTTCAGCGACCTTCTCTTCATCAACGGTCTCCCGATGTTCTTGAAGCTCTTGTTCCCATTTAGCTTTCGCAGCCTCCAGTTGCAATAAATACTGACGCTCCTTATCGCGGAAACTTGCGGCTAACTCAAAGTTCTGAGATTTCACGGCCGCTAATTTCTCATTCTTCGTATCCTCGATCTTTGCCTCAAGCTCTTCGATACTTTTCGGAACAATGATATTAGATATATGTACACGGGAACCGGCCTCGTCTAAAGCATCGATCGCCTTATCTGGGAAATTACGGTCACTGATATATCTTTCTGTCAATTTTACACACGCTTGTAAAGCATCTTCAGTATAGATCACGTTATGGTGCTCCTCATAACGAGGTTTGATATTACGCAAGATCTGCAAAGTTTCTTCCGCCGTAGTCGGATCAACGATCACTTTCTGGAAACGACGTTCCAACGCACCGTCTTTCTCGATATTCTTACGATATTCATCCAAAGTAGTAGCGCCAATGCATTGAATCTCACCACGAGCCAACGCAGGTTTCAGCATATTCGCCGCATCCATAGATCCGGAAGCGGAACCAGCGCCAACAATCGTATGAATCTCATCGATAAAGAGGATGATATTCGGGTTCTTCGATAACTCATTCAAGATAGCCTTAATACGTTCCTCGAATTGTCCGCGGTATTTTGTACCGGCGACAATAGAAGCCATATCCAAGCTAATCACACGCTTATCGAATAACACCCGGGAAACCTTACGCTGAATAATGCGTAAAGCCAATCCCTCTACGATAGCTGACTTACCCACACCCGGCTCACCAATCAATACCGGATTATTTTTCTTCCTACGGCTTAATATCTGGGCCAAACGCTCAATTTCCTTCTCACGTCCCACAATCGGATCTAGACGGTTTTCTGCGGCGGCACGTGTCATATCCGTTCCGAAGTTATCCAGAACAGGTGTATCATTAGGGGATTTCGGTTGAGCGGCTCCCGCTCCAGTACCGGAAGAGGGGCGAGATGCCTCACGACGAGAGGAGAAACCTTCGTCCTCGTCATCTTCGTCATCATCCGTATATCCGTCGCTGATCTCGTCGAATTCCTCCATATTGTTCAAACCGGTTCCGCTTACTAATATATTATATGCGGAACGATAAGTAATACCCGCGTCGTTCAACACCTTGGCAGCAACATTAAACTCCTCTTTCAATATCGCCAATAGAAGATGTTCCGTATCGGTCTCATCTTCCTTGAATAAACGAGATTCCAGCATACTCATACGCAAGACACGTTCTGTAGTCTTACTTATAGCGATCTCATGCTGGACAGAATCCTCAGAATCGAATGTGTTCTTTATTTCTTGCTCAATCTTGCGTTTAATATCCATCGGATCGGTATGTAGCTCTCGCAAGACACGCATTGCCTCGCCTTCGCCTTCCCGGATGATGCCTAGCATCAAATGTTCCGGCCCGATATAGCTATTCTGGAGCCTAGCCGCTTCTTCACGGCTATACTCAATCACGTCAATCAATCTTTTCGAATAATTTTTCATACTATATTATATATGTACTGATTACGCAAAGTTACATAATCTATTCCAACTATCATCAAATTTCGTGCCATTATTCCTTAATAAGCCTTGAAAAGCCCGGAGGCTCAAAATTTCAAGACAAATTCTTTCGTAGTATACGGAAAAACCTTACCTTAGTGCAATTTTTCAGAGGTGAGATATTGAGTGTAATTAATATAAAACTAAATGGTTGATCAAGACAGAATTATTAAGATTAACATCGAAGAGGAAATGAAATCGGCATACATTGATTATTCAATGTCTGTCATTGTTTCACGTGCTCTTCCTGATGTTAGGGATGGCTTTAAGCCGGTTCACCGCCGTATTTTATTTGGAATGAATGAACTGGGTAACACATCCGACAAACCTTATAAAAAATCTGCGAGAATAGTTGGTGAAGTTTTAGGTAAATATCATCCACATGGCGACTTGTCTGTATATTTCGCCATGGTTCGTATGGCCCAGACATGGTCTATGCGTTATCCGTTAGTAGACGGACAAGGTAACTTCGGTTCAGTGGACGGTGATAGTCCTGCCGCTATGCGTTATACAGAGGCACGACTGAGTAAACTCGCCGAAGAAATGCTCCGGGATATCGATAAGGACACGGTAGATTTCCAGCTTAACTTCGATGATACGTTGAAGGAGCCGACCGTATTACCGACTCGTGTTCCTAACTTACTTGTAAATGGTGGATCGGGTATCGCCGTTGGTATGGCTACGAATATGCCAACTCATAACTTGAGCGAGGTATTAGATGGTTGTATCGCTTATATCGATGCCAAGGGAGATATCGAGGTAGAGGGCTTAATGCAATATATCAAGGCTCCGGACTTCCCTACAGGCGCTACAATTTATGGCTACGCAGGCGTGAAAGACGCTTTCGAGACGGGTAGGGGACGTATCATCCTTCGCGGTAAAGCCGAGATTGAGGTGGAGAATAATCATGAGAAGATTATTATTACCGAGATTCCTTATTTGGTAAATAAGGCTGAGTTGATCAAGTATATCGCTGACCTGGTAAACGAGAAGCGTATCGATGGCATTTCCAATGTCAATGACGAGTCCGACCGTAGCGGTATGCGTATCGTAGTTGACGTGAAACGTGACGCGAACTCGAGTGTCGTACTAAATAAATTGTATAAGCTTACGGCTCTGCAATCCTCATTCAGCGTTAATAATATCGCTTTGGTGAACGGCCGTCCGAGGTTGCTTAACTTAAAAGACTTAATCAAGGCGTTTGTTGAGCACCGTCATGAGGTCGTTATCCGGCGTACAAAATATGAATTGAGGAAAGCGGAAGAGAGAGCCCATATATTGGAAGGCTTGATCATCGCTTCCGATAATATAGACGAGGTAATCGCGATTATCAAGTCTTCCAAGAGCCCGCAAGAGGCTATCGAGCGTTTGATCGAACGTTTCTCTTTATCTGAGCTTCAAGCACGTGCGATTGTCGAGATGAGACTTCGTCAGTTGACAGGTCTGGAACAAGATAAATTGCGTGCGGAATATGAGGAGATCGAGAAGTTGATCGCTTATTTGAATGAGATTCTGGAGAATGAGGACCTTTGCATGAAGGTTATCAAAGATGAATTATTAGAAATCAAGGATAAATTTGGCGACGAACGTAAGACGGATATCGTTTACGCCTCTGAGGAATTAAATCCGGAGGATTTCTACGCGGATGATGAGATGATCATTACCGTATCTCATATGGGATATATCAAACGTACCCCGTTAAGCGAGTTCCGTGCCCAAGGCCGTGGTGGTGTAGGAGCGAAGGGTTCCGAGACTAGAGACGAGGATTTCGTTGAGTATATCTATCCGGCATCCATGCACGCGACCTTATTATTCTTCACGGCAAAAGGTAAATGTTATTGGTTGAAGGTATTCGAGATTCCGGAAGGAGCTAAGAACGCTAAAGGGCGTGCGATCCAGAATCTTCTGAATATCGAGCCGGATGATAAGGTACAAGCCTTTATACGTGTTAAGAAATTAACCACCGATACGGAATTCATTAATTCTCATTACCTATTATTCTGTACGAAAAAAGGTGTGATCAAAAAGACCTTGTTGGAGGCCTATTCCCGTCCTCGTCAAAACGGTGTGAACGCTATTACATTGCGTGAAGACGATGGCTTGATCCAAGTATGTATGACGAATGGTAACAACGAGGTGATCATAGCGAACCGTAACGGCCGGGCGATCCGTTTCCATGAAAGCGCGGTACGTGTAATGGGCCGTACGGCTTCCGGAGTGAAAGGTATGACTTTGGACGAGGATAATACCGATGAAGTCGTTGGTATGATCTGTATCAAGGACAAGGAAAAAGAGACCGTACTCGTCGTATCAGAGCAGGGATATGGAAAACGTTCCTCTATCGAGGATTATCGTATAACGAATCGTGGCGGTAAAGGCGTAAAAACCATTAATATCACGGAGAAGACCGGTAAATTAGTTGCCATCAAGAATGTTACGGACGAGAACGATTTAATGATTATCAATAAGTCGGGTATCGCTATCCGTATGAAAGTGGCCGATTTAAACGTAATAGGACGTGCTACTCAAGGTGTTCGTTTGATTAATCTAGAAAAGCGCAACGACGAAATCGCTTCTGTATGTAAAGTATTGTCTGAGAGTGAAGAGGAGATAGCCGAGCAAAAAGCGGAACAAGAAGCCAGACAAGAGAATGAGGGAAGAGAGTTCAGTGAGAATCAAGCTAGTCTAGGTACTGATGTTGATCTACCGGAATCAGAGGAGGATAACGAACAAAATGATAACGAAGAAATAACTGAATAATTTTAAACAAATAGAAATATTAATCTCAAAATTACTATCACAATGAAACGAGTATTATTAACAGTGGCACTATGTGTCGCAGCATCGGTCTCTTTTGCACAGAAAAAAGCTGTAAATGAGGCTCAAAGTATAGCTAAGGGTTCAACTCCTGATTTCTCGGAAGCCAGAACTCTTATTAAAGGAGCTTTGGAAAATCCAGAAACAAAGGATGACGCTAAAACTTGGTATGTTGCCGGTTTTATCGAGGATCAACAGTTCAGCAACGAAAGAACTAAACAAGTCTTGGGCCAACAACCGGACGAGCCTGTTATGTACGAGGCATTGGGTAGTATTTTGCCATACTTTGAGAAAGCATATGAGTTAGATCAACTTCCTAATGAAAAAGGAAAAGTTAAACCTAAGTTCACGAAAGATATCAAAGGTATCCTAGGAGCAAACCACGTATATTACATCAATGGTGGTGCTTACTATTTCGATCAGAAAGATTATAACAAAGCTTACGATTTCTTCGAGCAATACCTGAAAATATCTGATATGCCGATGTTTAAAGGTGAGGCTGTCGCTGAAAGAGATTCAAACTTCATGACAGTTCAGTTCTATGCCGCTGTAGCAGCGACCCAACTTGGCGATTCTCAAAAAGCTATCGCAGCGTTAGAGCGTGCTAAAAATACGGATTATAGAGCAAGCGAGGTATATCAATACTTATGCTATGAGTATGAGCAAGCTAAGGATACCGTGAATTTAGAGAAGACTTTGGAAGAAGGTTTGAATAAATTCCCCGAGGAACAGTATTTCTTAATGAGCCTTATAAACAATTACATCTATTCTAATAGAAATGAGAAAGCTATTGAATATTTGAACACAGCTATCGCTAAGGATTCCAACAATCCACAGCTTTACGATGTAATGGGCCGTGTTTATGAGACTGGTTTGAAAGATTACGCTAAAGCTGAAGAGTATTTCAAGAAAGCATTGGCGATCAATCCGGACTATATCGAATCTCTCTCTAACTTAGGTCGTGTATATTACAACCAAGGTGTAAACAAGCAAGGTGAGGCTAATATGATCAACGACGCAAAACAATATCAAGAGGAATTAGGCAAAGCTAAGGAATTTTTTAAGCAAGCTCTTCCTTACTTTGAGAAAGCTCACCAAATGAAACCAGAAGAAAGAGAATATATGACTGCTTTAAGAGGTATTTACTACAACTTGAATATGGGTGATAAATTCGATGCTATTGAAGCAGAGATGAATAAGTAATTTCTTCTTTCAGAATAAATGGAACCGTCTAGTAATATAAGGTTACTAGGCGGTTTTTTATTTGTGTATCATGTATCGGAGTAGTCATTTTTTGATCGTTCATAATACTATTAAACATAATGGGAATTATAAAATTAATAGCAAGATAAGGATAAATTAGTGCATTCAAGCAAAGCTTGTAGCTGCTTTGAGTAAAGACACAGATCTTTTCACGGCTGTGAAACGTTTGTTTCATGGATGTGAAAAGATCGTATCACAGCTGTGAAAAGATCAGATCACCTATATGAAAAGATTAATTCAAGCTTGACGCAACTATTTGATTCGCTATTAACTCCTTCAAATAAAGCATGACTTTCGGATGACTTAATGGCATGTCCTCTAGGATTTCTTTAAGCTCTCGCGTACTGATATCAAATGAAACCAGATCTGAATGATATGAGAAATGAATGTTTATGTCCGGATTACTGCCTATAAGCATAGCCATTGTACCCGCCAAATCTCCCCAAGGCGGACAATCAATATGAGATGAGACAAAACAAGCAACAACTACCGTACCTTTTCCCTGTATGGAAGATATTTCCACATTCCCGCCTGTTTGCTCCGCGTTTTGTATCAAGAAAGGTAAGCCTAGACCCACTTTTCGTGTCGTGCGAGTCGTATAAAACGGATTACGGATCAGAGAGACTGTTTCCGGATCCATACCACAGCCATTATCCGCGATACGAATACATATGGATGTGTCCTTTATCTGTATATCTATCTCTATATCAAAAGCTTTTGCTCTGATACTATTAGCGGTTATATCCGTGATATGAAACGAGAGATTATCCATGAGAGGCGAAAATTAAGTGATTGTCTTTTTGATCAAAAGCCTTTCGTAAGCCATCGAAGGTTAATTCCTCCGTTTGCCAAATGGAGGGCTGAGTACCTATTTGTTCGGGGTAATGAGCATCCGAGGCTGAGTATTGAGTCTGCTCTTTCAAATACCCGTGAATAGACAATAACTTACTGTATCTTTGCTGATTATTATATTCAATAGCATCTAAAGATAAGCAGGGGTCTATAAAACCTAATTGACTGATCAAGCTGAATGACGGACGTTCTACATGGGCGGCTACAAATAGAGCATCCACCTTACGTGCTTGAGCGGCTATTTGGTTTACGCTTTGATCCAAGGCGGAGAGCAAAAGATAGGGTACTTCTCCTAGAATCTCATTCTCCGCATTCACCCAAACTTGATCGCCAAAACGTTCCGGATCATTTGGAATCGGAGGGAGATGCTCTTCTAAATATCGTTGGAATCGCTTACGGGATTCATCGGTCGGGAAATAAACCAGACAATGCGCTTCCTCACGGGGCGTAACTTCTACGCCCGCAAAGACCCTCAGTCCGAATCTCTCGCCAAGGGATTGAATCTCCGGGCATTGTAAGGTCGTATTATGGTCCGTAATGGCAATAGCATCCAAACCTTTCGCTAAGGAACGACGCACGATCTCCGATGGACTCATTTCCAGACTGCCACATGGCGACAGGCAAGTATGGATATGTAAATCAGCTAAATACTGTTTCATCCATTCTCATTCTGTAATAAGCGGTAAATCATACCGGAAGCCTCGAACGCGGAGCGTGTAGTTCCTAAAAGAGGGACAGCCTCTTCCCTACCTTTTTGTAAGGTCTCATCATCCGGAGAGGTTCCGTTCACGATCAATACAGCGGAGGCGTCTTTTAAAGTAGCCACGGCCAGTATATTCTGATGGGTTTGCATGGTAATCCATAGCATACCCTCCTCGATATGTCCCATGACATCACTTAATAAATCGCTCGTATAGCCTCCGGTTATCTCTGTATCAAGGCCCTCTTCTCCACAAAATACAGTAAGATTCAACATCTTCACTAAATCACAAACCTTCATATTTAGCTCCTTTCTTATAACAATCCTTATTTAAACGATCTTTCCCCCATGTCTTCTCAACGATACGGAAGGCATGCTCTTGGTCTAGTTTACCGTGCTTCTCCATATTACGTTGCATAAATACGCAATCACTGAATTGAGCCTCGTGGCGTACGATATCCTCGGCCAAGCTTTGACAGTTCGGGCTGCCGCAAGCGCCACAATCGATTCCCGGTAGGTAGCACATCAATTTCCGCACTTGCTCCATTTTCTTCAGCATCTCATCGATCGTTCCATCGTACAACCGTTTGGGATTCGGTTGCACCGGACGGATCGTAATATGCTGCCTCAAATAGGATAAAGCCTCGAAATTATCGGCGGCGTATATCATCGGTACTTTATCCCGGTTCATGGATCGCTTCATGATACGCTCGGCCGTGAGGAAACGGTTCGCTACGGCTAATACACCTCCGGCACAGCTACGGTCGCAAGCCCTCAGTTCCAGAAAGTCTACGTTACGTACCTCGCTGGTCGTTTCCATTCGTTCCAAGAAATCGATCACATTATGGATCTCATCGATCGCGAGGCAACGACCGGAGAAATGTTTGGCCTCCCCTCCTGTCTGGCTCCATCGCATCTCTTTTTTCGTTAATGGCGGAGGAAGCTCACATTCCGGCTCATATCCTCTCGGGCGATTCTTAAGAATATGGTATACCTTATTATATAGGGTATCCATATTTATCACGCCTTTGATCGTAGATGAGTAACCTTCCGCTCCCTTCAACGCCGCAATTTTCGCCGCGCAAGGCGTAACATAAAAGATACCGATCTCTTCCGAGGGAACACCTTGCCCTTCCAATATCTTATGATAATAAGTGGCCGAGGCGTTTACCGGCGCTTTCACCAATAAGATATTATCCACCAGCGCAGGGAAACGGACTTGTATCAACCGGACGATAGCGGGGCAAAAAGAACTGATCACCGGCTTTTCCTCGGCGTTTTCCATCTGCCGTACCATTTCCTTATGGATCATATCGGCGGTAAACTCTACTTGGAAAACATGGGTAAAGCCCAGTTCCATAACGGCGCTGATAATTTCCTTCTCGGTCGTATACTTTGAGAACTGCCCGATAAATACCGTGGGCATCAACGCTACCCTGCATTTATAATCAAATATACGCTGGAAGTCATCCTGCTCCACATAGATAGCCTCTGTCGGGCACGATTTCAAGCACTCGCCGCAATCCACGCACCAATCCTTATGGATCAAAGCCTTACCATCCCGAATACGGATCGCTCCCGTAGGACACTCTTTCATGCAATGCGTACAGCCTATACAGCGGTCATTGTCAATCTTCAAGGCATGATAAAAATTAGCTTCCTCCATGGTCTACGCTCCTTCTTTATTAAACCATGTGACCATACGTACCGTGGTACCTACGTCTACTTGGCTCTCGATCGTTAATTCATCTACGTTCTTCTTCATATTTGGAAGTCCCATTCCGGCACCAAATCCCATCTCACGCACGGCCTCGGATGCCGTCGAATACCCTTCACGCATAGCTAGCGATATATCCGGGATTCCGGGCCCTTCATCCTTCAGTTCCAAAGATATTTTATCAGCGTCCAATTCAGCGACAACCGTTCCTCTCCAAGCGTGAGCCACGATATTCACCTCCGCCTCATAAAGCGCCACGACCACCCGCTTAATGATCCGGGGATCGATAGCCAATTGCTTCAAGACCTTCTTTATCTGGCTAGACGCATAACCCGCCTTCGAGAAATTACCGCCCTCCAACTCAAACTTAAATAGCATATCTCACGACCTCCTTTCTCAATATATAGGAAGGAGCCCCGCGCTATAAAGCTCTCCGACCGTATGATACATAGAATGATCCGTCTCCAGAAGAACCATATTGTTCTCACGAGCCAGCTCCAGCATATCCGGGGTTACTTTCTTCCCCCGCACGAAAAGTATATAAGAAACTTCCGCCATCTCCGCGGTACGGATCGTTTGCAAATTACAAAGTCCTGTCACCAACAGCACATCACCACAATCCAGCGTAAGCACGTCACTCATCAGATCGCTGGCAAAAGCGCACTGCACATCATTCTCCCGTTTCTCTGAGCCACAGACGATGGAGGCATCGGTAAGTTCTTGAATTCTTTGAATCTTCATAAGGTACCAGAGGTTACATTTTACATGGGCTAATGTAAGAAATAATTTCGAATGTCGGCCTAGTATATTACATTAATTACTATCTTTGGTACACTAACAAAAAATAATCCTTATGTTCAGTAAAGAAACTTATATGGCCCGCCGGGCTAAGCTGAAACAAACCATAGGTTCCGGTTTGTTGCTATTCCTTGGAAACGACGAGAGTGGGATGAACTACGCCGATAATACGTATCACTTCCGTCAAGACTCTACCTTCTTGTATTTCTTCGGATTGCCATACGCCGGGTTATCCGCTATCATCGATATCGATAACGATAAGGAGATCATCTTTGGCGATGAGTTGACTATAGACGCGATTGTATGGATGGGTACGCAGCCCACCCTAAAAGAGAAGAGCGAGGCCGCAGGTATCAAGGAAGTCCGTCCTTTTAAGGAGATCGAGACTTATTTGAAGAATGCCCAGCAAAAAGGCCAGCCAATCCATTATCTGCCGACGTATCGTGCGGAACACCAGATCAAGTTATTCCAATGGTTGGGTATCGTACCCGGCGCGGAGAAACCTTCCGTGCCTTTTATCATGGGTGTCGTAAACCAACGGAATTACAAGAGCGAGGAAGAAATTGCCGAGATCGAGAAAGCCTGTATCGTAACCGCCGATATGCACCTGACTGCCATGCGTACCGTACGTCCGGGAATCCGGGAGTCGGATGTAGCGGCTGCCGTTGCGGAAGTCGCTTTCGCCAACAATTACCAGCTCTCCTTCCCTATCATCGCCACGATCAATGGGCAGACCTTGCACAACCATGATCATAGTCATATGATTAAGAGCGGTGATATGCTATTATTGGACGCCGGTGCCGAGACTGAGATGGGATATGCCGGAGATATGTCGTCCACCATCCCAGCCGACTCTAAGTTCACGACCCGTCAAAAAGACATCTATGATATTCAAGTAGCCGCCCATGAGGCTGCCGTAGCGGCTTTGCGCCCGGGTATTCCTTTCGTGGATGTATATGAGTTGTCTTGTAAAGTGATCATGGAGGGTTTAAAGGACCTTGGTTTCGTGAAAGGAGATCCGATGGAGGCCGTAAAAGCCGGTGCTCACGCCATGTTTATGCCTTGTGGCCTAGGCCACATGATGGGATTGGATGTACATGATATGGAGAATCTGGGAGAGGTATACGTTGGTTATGACGGACAGCCGAAGAGTACGGAATTCGGACGTAAGTCATTGCGCTTGGGACGTAAGCTGGAACCGGGTTTTGTCTTGACCATCGAGCCGGGTGTATACTTCATCCCTGAATTAATGGATTTATGGAGAGGCCAGAACAAGTTCACCGAATTCATCAATTACGAGAAGTTGTTTACATATAAGGATTTCAGTGGCATACGTAACGAGGAAGACTATCTGATTACCGAGAACGGCGCTCGTCTATTAGGAAAGAAGATCCCTTTGCGTACGGAAGAAGTAGAAGCAATTCGATAAATCCTATACATTATTATATATAAGCTTATGCAAAAGGGGGAGCCTTAAAAACAGCTCTCCCTTTTTGGGCTAAACGAGAAAGACAATGTATGAAACGATTTAAAACCGATATCCGATACTTAGAAAGAATGAATGCATAAAACGAATCCGAGGCATACTAAGCCTTTTCCCCTCTACAATGAAGTTTCGCCCTCCACTATATAAATCAAAATTCGAAAATATATACCCCAAAGAGAATATATACCGCTGGTCTATATCGAGGCTCAACATACTTTTAATATGATAAAATAACGATTTACCTCCCTTGTTCTTTATATGATCGAATTTTTGAGGTATCCATACCCCGGGAGTGTTTGGAACATAGCTTATATTAAACTCTTGATTGACAGGCAAAGGAATGGTTAATCCGGGTGAAACGACCAAAGAGAGTCCCGTATCCTTGTCTTTCCCGAATTTAAAAGCGGGAGTTACTAACTGGATGGCCGGACGTAACGCAAAGAAATGACAGCCCGGATTACTCTCATCTGAATCCCAGAACCACTGATTATCTCTTGAAAACCCCGTATAACTATCTTTCTCAATCGTATTACAGAAAAGCAACCCCATAGTAATTCCCACATAAGGAATCGGTAGATAAGTAACAGATGGCTCTACCTCCCATGCTGAATTATTATTCAAGGCACCGGAGAGTTCTACTTTCCACATATGGGATTTTTCTACCTCTTGCGCCTGTCCCTCAAAGGTAAAGATCAAACAAATAAAGAAAAGTATAGATCTCATTATTTATAGGATGTTAGTTGTTCATTTACAGTAAAGACAGAGGACCTTCTCAATCACCCTATCCATTAGGGTTAATAAATCAAAAAGAGTTAATAATAAACACGGACTTAAAAAGAAAGCGTACATTTCCTTCTCAGACTATACATGCTATTTCATCATCTCGAAACGAAAACTTGTGAATCGATAAAAAAAGGCTGTCCCATCTTGAAGTGGAACAGCCCTCTTTGCTAAATAATACTGATTAAATTGCTTTCAGAATCTCGGTCAGTTTTTCCGGGGTGACGTTGGCGGCGATTATCACTCCTTCGTCGTTAATCAAGAAGTTCTTGAAACCTTTTCTTAAATCATACTTCTTGTACAACTCTGACTCTTTACCCAGTCCTTCGTGAAATTGCGTTGACAGATCCAACTTGTCAATCTTTACCGTCTCGGTAAAAATAGATTCTTTCTCATCCATAGAGATCGAACACATCGCGATTTTGTCCGGACCAAACTTGTTAACCTCATTCGCCAATTGCACGTTACGAGCCCGCGATTCCGCATCGTAAGCCGCCCAAAAGTTGAGCAATGTATAACGTCCTAATTGGTTGTGGAAACTGGCTTTAGCGTCGTTTCCCAAAAACTCTATTCTCGGAGCTAGATCACCGGGGTTCACACCCTCGGTAAGTTTCGCCTTTTTCGAACCGGCAGACATTCCTAATAACGCTACCGATGCGATGAGAACATAAGCTCTTACCTTCATATTTTCAATTTTACGTTAAACTTAATCGGGGGAATCTCCCGGGGGATAAACTCCCGACTCCTGATTTTCAGGATCGTAAACAAGCATGTTTCTTTCGCTAAAGAGACACTTACTTGTCTTTAACGGGTGCAAATATAAAGCCAAATACTTCTTTCCACCAAATTATATAGCGATTTTCTGCAAATTAGCAAGCTTTTTTATATGTTTTAGCGCACACATCGATAAAAAATTAACTGTTTTGCAACATAAATTTAGAAGTAGAGTACCTTTTTCTCCCCGAGAGAACCGCAAAATCATCAAGAATCATTAGCTTCCCGCTCCCCTACCTTTAGACCGATAACAGGGAATCCTTAGCGATTTCATCTTTAAGTATAGATTATCCAACGGCTGTTGCATAATCATCTAACAGTTGGTGCATGATCTTCCAACAGCCGTTAGAAGATCATGCACCAACTGAAAAATTAGCAATGCTTCAAGAGCAAACCGCTAATCCTTCTTGGAAAAGAGGCTAATAGCATTAAGAGATTCCCTTTAATCACCTTGTACTGCCATCTTGAAAAATAAAAGGAAAAAAATACCCTTCCCTCTTGTTTATTCAAAAACTTCCACTACATTTGCAGTGTACTATTAAACTAATACACTAAAGCAGCAAAACATATGATTACATTAAAAGAACTCTCATTCAGCTATAGCCGCAAAAAAGAGGTACTTGATCGTATCAATCTTGAGGTTGGATCGGGACACATCTGTGGCTTATTGGGAAAGAACGGTGAAGGAAAGACTACGCTTCTAAACCTTCTAAGCGGACAGATCTTTCCGGATCAAGGTTCTTGCCTCGTATTGGAGGAAATTCCTTCCGAGAGAAACGCTCGTTTCTTGCAGCAGATATTCTTATTGCCGGAGGAAATCTCCATGCCTGAGGTCACCGCCATAGAATATATAAAGATGTACGCGGCTTTTTATCCGACATTTAGAGACGATATCTGCAAGGCTTGCGTAGAATCGTTTGAGATCAATCTATCCGATCGCCTGTCGAAAATGTCTCAAGGACAACGGAAAAAGGTGGCGATAACCTTGGCGCTGGCCGCTCATACGCCCCTGCTTCTAATGGATGAACCAACAAATGGGCTGGACATTCCCTCGAAAGCGACATTCCGCAGACTGGTAGCCTCTTTGATAGATGACAATCAGACGGTTATTATCTCCACGCATCAGGTCAGGGATCTGGAAAGCTTGATCGACACGGTATTGATCTTAGACCAAAGGCAAATCCTATTGAATAAGACGTTGAACGAGATCGGCGAGAAACTTTATTTCGGACCACTCCTGCCGGAAGAGAAAGCTCTTTATTCCGAGCCTACCCCGCAAGGGACAATAGGCGTCACCGCACGGGAGGACAAGGAAGAGACAGCCGTATCCTTAGAGTTGCTCTTTAACGCGGCGATAACGTATCCCAAAGAGATCCAAAGAATCATGAACTCCTAAATACACATAGTTATGAAAACAGATTTCAGTATACAACGCATCAATCTTTTACTTCGCAAAGATTGGATAGAGAATAAGAAGAAATTAGCTTATGGGGTGTTGGTCATCCTCGGAGTCCTCTTCTTTTTCCTGTTATCCTCCATTTTATGGGATACGAGATTCCGTACCTTTACATTATATGTATTGGGATCATTAGGAACTTTTATCGCTTTCTGTAGCTACGTAAACTTAATGATACACCGCCCTAGAGGATTGTTCTTAACGCTTCCCGCGAGCAACCAAGAGAAATATGCCGCTATCCTAATCGAAGGCATCGTGGTATTCTTAGCATACCAAGTCACGTTCTGGACTGGGACGGGAATAGCCTCAATGCTCATTCATATACAGCCTGTAGCATTCAAGGACATTATCATGACCTTGCAAGATTTCACCATGCTGGCGTTTGTCGGTTCCTTGATGTTCCTCTCTTACGTCACATTCAAGAAGTATGCTTTAGGAATCGCTTGTGGTGGATATATATTGATAATCGCTTCTATCATAGGGATTGTTTATCTATGCATAAACATCTTGAATATCCAGCCGGGTATGAATAGTTTTTGTTATGAATCTTCCCCGCTTTATACCGCCGTGTATTGGCTGAGCTTTGCCTTTACACCCGCATTTCTCATCGCGACCCTCGTGGTCTTATACGTCGCTTATCTAAAACTTAAAGAAAAGGAACTAAGATGAACTACAATACGAATCAATCCATATTTATCCAGATAGCCGAGCGGATTTGCGACCGGGTATTGAGTGGTAATTACAAAGCCGATAGCCGTATTCCGTCCGTACGGGAACTGGCAGTAGAGATGGAAGTGAATCCGAACACGGTCATGCGTTCCTTCGAACGTCTGCAAGCCAACGATATTATTTACAACAAGCGTGGGATCGGCTACTTCGTCGCTTCCGACGCCGAGCAAAAAATCCGTGAGATGCGCCATAACCAGTTCGTGGAAGAGGTACTTCCCGCCGTCTTCAAGGAGATGCACCTGCTAGATGTAGGTATCGACGAGCTTACGAAAGCCTATACATTATATATATCTACCATTAAATAAAGACAATCATGAAAAAAAGTAATCGCGTGTTTATCGCCTTGATAGCGACATTATATATCGTTCCAGCCCTCACTTTCGGCGCTGCCCAGTTTACGTCGGAAAAATGCCTTACAGGTTTCACGCAAAAGTTTCAGATTATCCAGATAGATAATCCGGAGTTGAAAGCGGAAAACATAAAAGTCGATACGAGAACCGCCTCCGAATTTCCCCGGGGGCAAATACTGGAAGCAAAGGACCGGTCGTTACTCTATTACGAGGGAATGAAACGGTATTTGCCGGAAGTCAGCCGCCACGATTCTCTATTATTGGTTAGCGGGGCGAGGGACGCCGGGCAAGATAAAAATCTCACGTTGCATATCCGTATCAACAATATCCAGAAGATCCGTCTGAACGGAGAAGAGATTTGGACTAAGTAACAAGCACATACACACATTATTTCTTAATCATTAAATCGTACTATAATGAAACAAATCATTATGGCAGCCCTTCTTATATCCTTTTCTTGGGGTATTCGGGCACAACAATTACAGATCCGGGGGAAAGTCATTGATCTATCCGACAAGTCTCCTCTTGAGTTTGCGAATATCACGCTTCAAACAGCCGATTCCGCATTCATCACAGGGACGACGACGGATAGTAAAGGACTTTTCCGGATCGAGAAAGTCAAGGCCGGAGATTATCAAGTATCTGTTTCCTCCATAGGTTACAAGACCTCGGTAGTCTCCGTGCTGGGACTTTCCCAGCCTATAGATCTCGGTACGATCTCATTGGCATCCTCCTCTATATCCTTAGATGAAGTCACGGTCAACGCTTCCGCTATCCGCAATACGGCGGACCGTAAGATCACGTTCCCTACCTCTGAGCAAAAAGCGGCTTCCAGCAATGGCATCAATCTATTGAACGCCTTGATGCTTCCCCGTTTGGAAGTGGACCCGATCCGGAATAGCGTATCGCTATCGAATGAAGGGACTATTCAATTCTGCATCAACGGTATCAAGGTGGAGCTGTCTGATATCCGGGGCTTATCGCCACAGGAGGTAATCCGGGTAGAATATCATGATAATCCGGGCTTACGCTACGGTAATGCCTCTGTCGTACTCGATTACATTGTACGGAGAGAAACGAGCGGTGGTTCTGTTAATCTAGACCTTAGTAATTCACCGACCACCTCTTTTGGAGACGATCAGGTATCGGCGAAGTTCAATCATAAGAAATCGGAGTTCGGATTGCAATACGCCGTCCGTTACCGGAATCCGTATCATATCTGGACGGAAGGAACCGAGACCTTCCGCTTTGAGAATGGCGAAACGCTGGAACGCACCTCGGAAGGTCTTCCGGGAAGAATGTCCGAGACCTCCCATAACCTCTCCCTTAATTATAATCTGGTAGATAATGACCACTATTATTTCAATGCCACGCTACGTTATTTCTTATCGGACGAGGATAAAGGTAGTAACGGTAAGAACCTGTATGCAAACAATCATCCCGAGGATAAGACATACGCTTGGAATCCGAATAGCAACTCAACCAAACGTCCTTCCCTCGACCTTTATTACCAACGCTCCTTACCACATAAGCAGACATTGATATTTAATATGGTAGGCACGTACATAAATACGAACGCAAACCAAATGTATCAAGAATGGAAAAACGATATCCTCTTGTCGGATATCTTGTCGAACGTGGACGGAGACAAATATTCCATTATCGGCGAGGGAATCTACGAACGGCAATTCGAGGCCGGTCGATTGGGCGGAGGGTTGAAACATACCCAATCGTGGACGGATAACACCTACGGCGGAACGGTTGGAGGACGAACCAAGATGAAACAATCGGAGACGTACCTCTATACGGAATTCAGCGGACGTGTCAAGAAGTTGAATTATACCGCCGGAATAGGTGTTTCCCGCTCATGGTTCAAGCAAGAAGGTGAGGAAGATTATCAATATTATACGTTCCGCCCAAAGGTATCCTTACAATATAACTTTACGGATAATATGTATTTCCGGGTGAACGGTAGCGTAAATAATGTCTCACCTAGCCTATCGGAGCTAAGCGCCATCGAGCAATACATCGATACGCTCCAGATACGCCGGGGAAATCCTTATCTGAAACCCTATAAGAGTTATGACATGCAAGCCAATTATCTATATAAAAAAGGAATATTCACCGGAGACTTAAACTTTTATTACAGCAATAGCCCGAACCGGATCATGGAGGAAGTGATACGGGAAAACAATAAGTTCATTCGCATTACCGATAACCAAAAAGGATGGCAGAAACTAAGCGGTGACTTGACATTACGTGTCGGCCCTATCATCAAGCGGATCGTAAGCCTATCCGTGACAGGTGGCGTTAATCGTTATATTAGCGAAGGAAATAGTTATTCGCATACCTATACCAATTGGTATTACCGGGCTTCCGTCATGGCTATGTACAAGAAGTTCATGGCTATGTTCCAGATACAAAGCAGCTACAACCGGTTTATCGGAGAGTTATTAAAAGGTGGCGAGAATATCCACATGTTTATGTTCCGGTACAATCAAGGTAAATTCGCCGTTGGAGCCGGACTGATGATGCCTTTCTCCAGCCAGTACAAACGGGTAGAGGAAAACTGGAACGCTTACGCTCCCAGCCATACGAACATGTATGCGAACGACTTCTCCCGGATGTTGATGCTAACCTTCTCTTGGAACTTCGATTTCGGCCGCAAGTTTAAGGAAGGCAAGAAGAAACTTTGGAATAGCGACGAGGATTCGGGTATCATGCGATGATCCTCAAAAAGAAAAGTCCGGTATTAATTACCAGACTTTTCTTTTCAATCTTCAGGAGGGGGAATTGGAACCCCTTCTTTAATAAACTCATCATATACGATCTTAGGATGGTCTTGCGGAGAAGCCAGTTGATATTCCGCGGTGAAATTATCCCGCCTAAAATTCTTCAGCTTAAGGTTTTCCACGCTGTAATTTCTCAAGGTCTCTTTCCTGTCACCAAACAAAGAGCTGTTCAATACCTCCGAATCCAGAATGTTTTCTTTCGGAGTCATTGTAGGCAAAAGGTTTTGCTCCAGCAATCCTCTATAAGCGCCAATGTATTCGCACCAAACAGAATTACCTTTTTGATAGATCCGATAGGTGTAGTTAGACCAAGCTGTCGTTACATGAATCTCATGCTCCCAGATATCGACGGATGCCTCTGAATCAAAGTAGGGATCTTTAATCGTCACACGTCGTAATCCATGATTCTCATCTCTCACTAAAGTCAGCCACTTATCTGAATGAAGTATTTCAGAAATAATGTCGGGCAACTTTTCCTTGATTTCAAATTGGATTCTCATACATTTCGCCTGCCGGTCAGGACTTTTTAAGGTTGCCAGGTTCTCATTAAACATTTTGTCGTTAATACGATAAAACAAATATAAGCAAAAATGTTTAATATATTATACTCTTTTTCGATAATTCTTACGTACTTTTGCCTAATAGAATGACAAATATGGCACAAAACGACGAAATAATACTGATAAATATCAATGGAGCGGATCGTCCGGGTGTAACGGCGGCTCTTACGGAGATTCTAGCCAAGAACAACGCTGTTATCCTCGATATCGGTCAAGCGGATATCCATAACCATTTATCATTGGGTATCTTGTTTCAAAGCACGGAAGGAAATTCCGGCGATATATTGAAAGAACTACTGTTCAAGAGTTACGAATTAGACGTCAATATCCGTTTCAATCCCATTACAGAGCAAGAATATAGTAAATGGGTAGGTATGCAGGGCAAGAACCGATATATCATCACGATATTAAGCCGAAAGCTTACAGCCAAGCAAATCGCGGGTGTTTCCCGGATCGTAGCGGAGCAAGATATGAATATTGATGATATCAAGCGGCTCACGGGACGTATCCCGTTGGACGAGAATGCCCGTACCCCCAAGGCGAGCGTGGAGTTTTCCGTACGTGGTACCCCGAAAAACAAGGAGTGCATGAAAGCGGAGTTCATGAAACTTTCCACGGAGCTTGAGATGGATATCTCTTTCCAAGAGGATAGCATGTATCGCCGTATGCGCCGTCTGATTTGTTTCGATATGGACTCTACCTTGATAGAGACGGAGGTTATCGACGAGTTGGCGATACGTGCCGGAGTTGGCGATCAAGTAAAAGCGATTACAGAGGCAGCCATGCGTGGAGAGATCGATTTCTGCGAGAGCTTCCGCCAGCGTTGTGCCTTATTAAAGGGGTTGGACGTATCCGTGATGCAGGAGATCGCCGAGAATCTACCGATCACAGAAGGTGTAGACCGTTTGATGCGTATCTTGAAAAAGGTGGGCTTCAAGATCGCTATCCTTTCCGGAGGTTTCACTTATTTCGGTAATTTCCTTAAACAAAAATATAATATCGACTATGTATACGCCAACGAGCTTGAGATCGAGAATGGCAAGCTAACGGGTAATCATGTGGGCGATATCGTAGATGGGAAGCGGAAAGCGGAATTATTACGCCTGATCGCGCAAGTGGAGAACGTGGATATTCGCCAGACCGTAGCGGTTGGCGACGGGGCGAACGACTTGCCGATGATTAGTATCGCCGGTCTAGGTATCGCCTTCCATGCCAAACCGAAGGTAAAGGCGACCGCCAAGCAATCTATCTCTACGATTGGCCTCGATGGTATCTTATATTTCCTTGGATACAAGGATTCGTATTTGGATGAACAGATGTAATATATATAATTAATGTATAGCGATTATGATCAGACATATTGTAATGTTTAAGTTGAAGGAGTTTCAAACTCCGGCTGAGAAGCAAGCCAAAATGCAAGAAATTAAGGATAAACTGGAAGCCTTAATCAATAAGATAGACGTATTGAAAATGATCCGTGTAGATTTTAATTGTAATCCGGCGGAGACTTGGGATATTATTTTAACTACTGAATTGCCTACCTTGGAAGATGTAAATACGTACGCTAATCATCCGGAACATGTAGCGGTCGCTAAAGGAATTATTGGCCCGGTAAAGGCGGACAGAGCTTGTGTTGACTATGAAATCCTTTGATATAGAGGAGCGTGTGAACCAAGCGGTCCACAACTTCGAGTCCGGATATAATTGCGCTCAATCTGTATTCCTCGCTTATTCGGATGTCTTCGAGTTGGATTTAGAGCTGGCGAAAAAGATGTCTGTATCTTTTGGAGGAGGTGTCGGACGCATGCGTGAGGTTTGTGGTACCGTAAACGCAATGGCGATGTTAGCCGGATTTAAGTATCCGGTATTTGATCCGCTAGATCAAGAGGCGCGTGCCCGCAACTATGGCATGGTACAAAAAATGGCGGCTTTATTCAAGGAGAAGCATGGGACGATCATTTGCCGTAGCCTTCTTCCTCCGGAAGAGACATCGACGAATCCCTCTCCTTCCGCACGCACGCAACAGTATTATGCCAAACGTCCTTGCGGTAAATACGTTAAGGAAGCGGCTCGTATCGCCGGGCATATGCTAAAGGGTGAACTTGAATAAACGGCATTGTCAAGCTAGAAGACGTATTTGTGAAATATAACCAAGTTTTCGAATCTCAGTGAATAACTCACTGTAAGAGGACTTGGATTTCACATTGACTTTATAGGTAATTGTCGACGTATTCTTGTCGTAATTATGCTCATAAGAAAGACTTACGATAAATATGCTCCTATTTTCCAAGATTTTCCGGATACCTTTAAGATCGGGAGTCGAGGTTGAGCAATTTATCGTAAGTATTTTATTAACACCATCCAAATACATACGTCGCTCCAGCCTTTCTAAAGAAACCAATACGAACAAGGTAAATGCCGTAGTGATAGAAGCGGCCAAGAACATGCCGGCACCAGCGGCCAAACCGACTACAGCCATTACCCAAATACAAGCCGCCGTAGTGAGTCCATGCACGCTTCCATGACTTTGAATAATAGCTCCTGCTCCCAAGAAACCAATACCTGTAAGGACTTGGGCGGCGATACGCCCCGGATCTCCATTCAAGAAATTCGGATAGGTTTGTGGTATCCAGATAGATATCAACATGGCGGCGGCAGATCCCATACAGATCAAGGTAAAGGTCCGCATACCAGCGTCCCTACGGCGAAATTGTCTTTCTACACCGATAATAGCGCCAAGCACGAAGCTGATAGCTAATCGTACGGCGGCGGTCGAGGCCGTTATCTGAGTATTCTCTAAAATATCGTTCAAATGTTCCAGCATAGTCTGTCATTCATTCTAAGTTATACAAATATAGAAAATTTCTATGTACCGATTATGGAATGAAAACAATGTAAAATCGTCAAAAGTTGTATCTTTGAGACAGAATAAAAGTCATTCACCTCTAAACTTAGAAAAATTGAAAATAATAACGTACAATACAAATGGATTAAGGGCTGCCGTAGGTAAAGGCTTGCCCGAATGGTTGGCTCAAGAACAGCCGGACGTGTTATGTATCCAAGAGACAAAGTTGCAACCAGACCAGTTCCCGTCAGAAACATTCGAGACTTTAGGATATAAGTCTTATTTGTTTAGTGCCCAAAAGAAGGGATATAGTGGCGTGGCCATTCTTACGAAACAGGAACCGGATCATATCGAGTATGGAATGGGAATCGAGAAGTATGATAATGAGGGACGTTTCCTCCGTGCTGATTTCGGGGATGTATCGATCGTAAGTGTCTATCATCCTTCCGGGACTAGTGGGGATGAACGGCAGGATTTTAAGATGATATGGCTGGAAGATTTCCAGAAATATGTCGTTGAGTTACAGAAATCCCGTCCGAACTTAATTCTCTGTGGCGATTACAACATTTGCCACGAGCCGATAGATATTCATGATCCGATCAGGAACGCAAAGAACAGTGGTTTCCTTCCGGAAGAACGGGAATGGATGACTCGCTTCTTATCCGCAGGTTTTACGGATACATTTCGCTTCTTGAACCCGGATAAGCAAGAATATACATGGTGGAGTTATCGCTTCAATTCCAGATCTAAAAATAAAGGATGGCGTATTGATTATTGTATGGTTAGCGACAATATGAAGCCGAAAGTTAAAGCCGCTTATATATTAAACGATGCCGTACATTCTGATCATTGTCCGGCCGTATTAGAGATCGAATAATTTTTCATAATAAAAAGAAAGGATGTGTTCTTTTTGCGTAAGCGAACACATCCTTTTTTATTATTGAAAAAATGGAAATAAAGTCTATAAATGAACTTAGATTATCTCTGAATATCCAATGCTCCGATCAACTCTTTTACTGATTTAAAACCATGTCGGTCACAATAGTCATTCAATCCATCAATAACCTTGATAGAAACAGTTGGATCTACAAAGTTATAAGTTCCGATCTGGATAGCACTAGCCCCAGCTAACATGAACTCCACGGCATCTTTCCAATTTGAAATACCTCCCAAACCTATAATTGGAATCTTTACCGCATGATACGTTTGCCATACCATACGTAGAGCTACAGGTTTTACGCAAGGCCCGGAAAGACCTCCAGTTATTGTAGATAATATAGGTTTACGTTTCTCTGCGTCGATGGCCATTCCAAGCATCGTATTAATTAACGAAACAGAATCCGCACCCTCCGCTTCAACAGCTTTAGCGATCTCCGTAATATCAGTTACATTAGGAGAAAGTTTTACAATAAGTGTCTTTGGATAAACCCTACGAACAGCCTTAACAACCTCTCCTGCACCACACGTAGTAACGCCGAAAGCCATACCACCTTGCTTTACGTTCGGACAAGAAATGTTCAGTTCGATAGCGGGAATCCTATCTAACTCTGCGATCTTTTCCGCACACTCGACATACGTTTCAACCGAAGACCCACTCACGTTTACGATCATATTCGTATTGATGTCCTTGATCTCCGGATAAATATGCTCAGCGAAATAATCGGCGCCTTTATTCTGAAGCCCCACGGCATTCAACATTCCGGAAGGACTCTCCGCCATTCTTGGATAATCATTACCTTCACGAGGTTGGATAGTGGTACCTTTCACGAAAATACCCCCCAAACGTGAAATATCCATGAAATCAGCATATTCTATACCATATCCGAACGTGCCGGATGCTGTCATTACCGGATTTTTCAACGGTAAATTCCCAATGTTTACATTTAATTCAGCCATGACAATTTCTCAATATTAAATACGGGACCTTCTGTACATACACACACATTATGACCTTCCTTGTTTTTCTCTACGCAGCACAAACAAGCACCTATGCCACAAGCCATCGTGTTCTCAAGAGAAACCTCGCAAGAAATAGCTTCCGCACCTGCGTATTTCGCTACCGCCACCATCATTGGTTTAGGACCACAAGTATAAATCTGGTCAAATCGGACCTCTTTAAGGATCGTATGGTTAGTCACATACCCTTTCTCGCCTAGCGAACCATCTTCGGTTGTGATATAAACCTTACCAAATCTCTGGAATTCATCTAATTGCAATACATCATCCTTAGAACGAGCTCCAAGTAGAAAAGTAGGCTCAAAACCGGCTTCTTTTAAACAAGCTCCTAGATATAACATCGGAGCGGTTCCAACACCACCACCAATCAGCAAAAGTCTTTTGTTCTCCTGTTCCTTGGAAGGAATTGTAAAACTATTACCCAGTGGTAGCATTATGTTTACAATATCACCGGGACGGAATTCTGCCATTTTTCTCGTGCCATCACCAACAAGTTGAATCAATAACCACAACTCATTTTTAGACTTATCTACATAGTTGACAGAAATCGGACGACGTAAGAATGTTGTAGGAGAGTTTTCTACATGAACCTCTACAAATTGTCCGGGAAGCATCTCTGGAAGATTCCCATCCGAGGTTAACTTTAGCAGGCAATAATTTTTATGAAGGTGACAGTTTTCAGTCACCTTCATGTCTAAGATGTACTTCTTCATATACACGATTACTCAATTTATCCGCAAAGATACATGAATATAACGTATATACCGAACAGTTTACCTTAGTCTTTCTTGTTTTTTTCAGGGACGAAAGTATCAAACGTATTGTCGGAGTAAAATATCATTATTTTACTAACATTTTTAGAAGGCTTTTCTTGGCATATAACTTGCTCTACAACAGGTTGTTTCTGGATGTTTACAGGTGTCTCAACCCCAATTTCCTTGCGATTTTCGGCAACAACTTGTACATTGGGACGATTTTCAAGCATATTTGTAAACAAATTAGGTTCAGTTAACACATGTTCTCGGATCATTTCGCCTTTGCCAAACAATAGCCAGTCAGAATCAACATAAGTGAACCGTTCCAGTATTTTTAGCAGAACATCCAAACTCGGATTATTTCTCCCAGATATAATATGTGACATTGCCGAACGCTGTATACCGATCGATTCGGCAAATTTAGAAGGGGTAAGTCCTTCACGTTCCATTATTTTTAAAATACGATCTCTCATATTCATATATATCTTAAATTCTTACTAGAATACTGCCATTATGACCGTTTACTAAGATAAATGTCCATAAAGCAAACTGGATACAAAGATAAATCAATATTTCCATTTGTGCAATTTATTTTTATAAAACTAAATTGATACATATGTGTCACACCGATACATATGTGATGGGTAGAACTGTAAACCGTGTTCAAGAAGGAGGTATAGAGTATTTAGAAAAACTTTAGAAAAATAGCATATATATCTGATCTATATGTAAATATAATAATACATATAATGTATAGTTAGGGGGTTTTTATACGTTTGTAGACGAAAAAACATGTTTAGTTAATGTAAACAATCAATATTTCTATATAAAAAACTGGTTATTTATAATTTATAGCAAATCTTACGTGGATAAAGAAATATATAGTAATCCATGATTTATATTAGTAATGTAAACATGATACATTTGTAACGTCTATATAATGATTACAAAAACCACCAACATTTGTAATCTACTCAAATACTTTTATTGTATATATGATTGTAAACATCCATTCCTCGGTTATATTTGTATACAATATAATTTTACTCTATTTATTTTACTGCCAACTTGTCTATTTTTCCTTTAACGGATAATGAAGGCAATCTATGGCTATACCGATTATAGCTTTAAGTATGGATTTCTTGGAATTTTTGAGGAAAGAAGTACGTGATTGAATAAATTTTAAAATCTCAGAGAGATAAAATATGCGTAATTAATTGATAAATAAACAAAAAGGCCTCTTTTTCCAGTTTGACTTTTTCATCATTCTAGGAAAAAAGGCCCTTTTGCCTGCACTAAGTCTATGATTTCTGTTTAATGTAAAATTTTGTAAAGTAATTCTTTTAGTAAATCTGCATCTGTCGCTGAAGAGTTTTCCACTCCCTTAGATCTTGCGTCAGTCGTTCGGATATCGCTGATCAAATTAAAAACTTTCATCGCTGGATAATTTTTCATCCCCAAAAGATAGTCCTTTACTTGATAAGTTCCCCGTAAACCAAGTGCGGTCATCAATCCTGATTCCGATCGATCCTTTGAATAATAACAAATCAGCAAGTTTGAAAAATAGTTAAATAATACAGGAAGTGTCATCTGTATCGGATTACTTTTAGGGTTTTTCTCAAAATACTGAGCGATCCGGTTAGCCTTTAATATATCCTTCATGGCAAGTGCCTTTATCAGCTCAAAGTTATTGTATTCTTTACTAATCCCTATATTTTGCTCGATCAATTCCGGTGTGATGCGTTTTGAGGCCTTTTCAGCCAAGATAATTGCCAGCTTATCTAATTCCTTATTGAGACGGTTTAAATCGTTTCCAAGGAAATCTGAGAGCATTTGAGCGGCTTTTGGATCGATACCGATAGAACGCTGTTGCATCAAAGAGGTGATAAAACTCGGCATTTTATAATCCGGGATCTTTTTTGACTCATATAAAATACCGTTTTTATCGGTTGCGGCCGCTAACGCACGACGGCGATCTAAAGTCTTATATTTGTAATTTATGACCAAAATAGTTGATGACAAAGGATTCTTCACATAACTGCTCAGCAACTCTATATCTCTCACTAATTGAGCCTCTCGAACAACGATCAATTGATATTCGGACATCATCGGAAAACGACGTGCCGCATTGATAATAGAAATAGCATCTGTATCTGCGCCGTATAGAATAATCTGATTGAAATCTCTCTCAGATTCCTCTAATACGCTTTTTAATAACAAATCTGTTATTTGATCGATGAAGAAAGGCTCTTCGCCCATTAACACATAAACAGGCTGAAACTTCCTTGCTGTTATATCCCTACAAATCTCCTCGAAAGTAATTTCTTTTTTTGCCATAAATTATGAGGTTTCGCTATTACCAACTAAAACGGATATGACGGATGGTTTTCTTACCATCCAAAATCTGTTGAAGAGCTTCAACTCCCAACATTACCTGTTCTCCTACAAATTGTTGAGTTACCTTCCGGTCACTCGCTTCTGTTTTTACACCATCTTCTTCCATCGGTTTATCCGATATCATCAACAATGCACCCGTAGGTATTTGGTTAGCGAAACCGGCAGTAAGCAAGGTTGCGGTTTCCATATCGATACCAGTGGCATGCGTACTACGAAGATATTCCTTGAAAGCATTATCGTATTCCCAAACCCTGCGATTTGTCGTGTAAATCGTACCTGTCCAATAATCTTTTCCATGATCACGTATGGCGGAAGAAATGGCACGAAGCATTGAAAAAGCGGGCAATGAAGGTACCTCAGGTGGTAAATACTCATTCGACGTTCCCTCACCTCGGATCGCCGCTATTGGCAATACATAATCCCCTAATACATTCGCTCTTTTTAATCCTCCACATTTACCGAGGAAAAGCACCGCTTTGGGCATGACTGCTGATAATAAATCCATGATTGTAGCAGCGTTCGCACTTCCCATCCCAAAATTGATAATGGTAATCCCTTCTGCCGAGGCATTGGGCATCGAACTTTTCAATCCCAAAATCGGGACATTAAAATGATCCGCAAATATCTCGACATATTTAGTAAAGTTAGTGAGTAATATGTGCTTAGTGAAGTCTTCTAGCTTTCGCTCGGTATAACGAGGCAGCCAATTTTCTACGATTTCTTGTTTTGTTCTCATAAATAACTACCTTTGAGGTGCATTTTAGTTAGAATATAAATAGCAAATATAGCAAATGCTCCCATTAAATCTACCAAAATTCTCAGTCAAAGTTACGGAGAAAGCAGGAAAGCCTTCTATTTGGGATCCTGTACGCCGAAAATTTGTCGCATTAACGCCAGAGGAATGGGTACGACAACATTTCGTGAACTATTTGGTCACGGAAAAAAACTATCCTCAAGAACTTTTAGCGAATGAAGTAGCGGTGAAACTAAACGGAACATCCAAACGATGCGATACCGTTGCATACAATCGGTTTCTAGCACCTCTAATGATTATTGAATATAAAGCTCCACACATCGAGATAACAAGCGCCGTATTCGATCAAATCGTACGTTATAACATGGTCTTACACGTAAAATACTTAACCGTAAGCAACGGCATCCGTCATTTTTGTTGTAAAATCGACTATGAGAAACAGACATATGCTTTCCTCGAAGATATACCGGAATACAATATATTAGAGAAAATCGTTTAATTACCTAAAATAAGTTCCCCTTATCCTTCTATGCACTCGCACGGATCAGATAAGGGCTTACTCAGCCCAACCAGTGAGTAGTTCTATCGATTAGGAATTTACAGTTTGCAGATAAGTCATCTTGTTCTATATACTCGACATCACCGGAAGTCTTAGAAGGTAGCACCATATCTGATACTTCTACCTCCTCATTTTCAAGGCTGGCAAACTTAAACAGATTATATATGCTTGATAGAAAGAGAAGAAAAAGAAACAGGAATGCCTTTGCGACACTTCCTGTTTTTTCTATATATTGAGTAGATTTCAAATCCATATCCCACGTATTAAAAGTTACATGGGCACAAACATAGCAATATTCGTCAAACAAACAAATATTTTAACACGAAAATTTTATTTCGTAAAGAGATAATCCTCCGGTTTTGCGATTCGTAAAATATATTCCGGAGTATTAGGGAGCCTTTTCGCATACAAAGTGACAGAATCACCCCTCTCAGGCATCGTAGAATTAGATTCCAACGATATCTGGTCAACATTACGCAATTTTATTTCATCATCTTTATCGAAAAAGAATGAGTATCCTAATAAAACCGCAAAAAAAGATAAAATCAATGGCTTCATGTCTAACTTGTTTTTATGACTATATAAGCTTAGATGCTTATAAAACGATAAACGCTGCATATTATTTCAAAATAATTACATTTTTAATGTGCCGACATAGAAGTACGACTTATTTCGTTAATGAAGTATATATCCTATGACACATGCAGTATATATCCTATAGCATTTGAAGTATATCTTCGTAAAGAGGAGTTTCAAGGCCAAAATAAAAAAGGCGAGGATCTTAACCCCCGCCTTCTATCTGTAGATATAGAAATCCTATTTTATCCACCGAAATCATCGAAGTGCAACATCTCACGAGGTACACCCAAGTTATCCAGCATATTTTCCACGGCCTTTGACATCGGGCCCGGACCACACATGTAGTATTCGATATCTTCCGGAGCCTCGTGATCCTTCAAGTAAGTATCATGGATTACTTGATGAACGAATCCAGCCGTATATTTAACACCCGCAGCATCAGCGGCAGGATCAGGACGGTCAAGCGCCAAGTGGAACGTAAAGTTTGGGAATTCTTTCTCTATTTCCAAGAAATCTTCCAAATAGAACACTTCGTTCAAGGCACGCGCGCCATAGAAGTAAGACATCTTACGATCCGTAGTCTTCAACGTCTTCGTCATGTGCATGATTTGGGCACGCAATGGAGCCATACCAGCACCACCACCAATCCACATCATCTCTCTCTTAGAATCGAAAATTGGGTGGAAATCACCATAAGGACCACTCATAGTCACCTTATCACCCGGTTTCAACGTAAAGATATAAGAAGAAGCGATACCCGGCATCACATCCATGAAACCTACTTGTGGTTTCGGTTTGAACGGAGGTGTAGCGATACGCACGGTCAACATGATACGGTCACCTTCAGCAGGATAGTTAGCCATAGAATAGGCACGGATAGACGGTGAGTCGTTCTTACACTTCAAACCGAATAAACCGAATTTCTCCCAAGCCGGCAGATACTCGGGGCCGATCAAGCTCTTATCGATATCCTTGTTATAATCCATTGAGTATGTAGGAATCTTGATCTGAGCGTAAGAACCCGGAATAAAGTCCATGTGCTCACCTTTAGGCAACGCAACGATAAACTCCTTGATAAATGTAGCGACGTTCTTGTTACTGATAACCTCGCATTCCCATTCCTTAACGCCAAATACCTCGTCTGGTACCTGAACGACCATATCCTCTTTCACCTTGCATTGACAAGCCAAACGCCAATGATCTTTCACTTGTTTACGAGAGAAGAAACCTTTCTCAGTAGGTAGGATCTCGCCACCGCCATCAATAACTTGAGCACGGCACTGACCGCATTTACCACCACCACCACAAGCGGAAGACAAGAAGATGCCACCGCTCTGTAGCGCACCTAGCAGAGTTCCACCAATCGGGGTCTCTATATCTTTCTCTCCGTTAACCTTCAAGCTTACATTCCCTGAAGGCACCAATTTTGCTTTGGCGAACAAAAGCAAACCGACCAAGATCAGCGTGATCAATAAGAATACTATTGCGCTGACACCAATCGTAAGTCCGCCCGACATTAATAAAGTCATCTTTATATTTTGTTTAATGCGTTAATACTTAAATCTTCAGACCAGAGAAACACATGAATGCCATACCCATCAAACCCGTGATGATGAAAGTAATACCCAAACCTTTCAAAGCATTGGGGACATTTGAATATGACAATTTCTCACGGATAGCCGCCATACCTACGATAGCCAGCAACCAACCGATACCAGATCCTAAACCATAAACAGTGGCGACACCTACATTAGGGAACGCCTTTTGTTGCATAAACAGAGAACCACCCAAGATAGCGCAGTTTACAGCGATCAGCGGCAAAAAGATACCAAGGGAAGCATACAAAGACGGAGAGAATTTCTCGACTACCATCTCGACCAACTGCACGAAAGAAGCGATAACGGCGATAAAGATAATAAACGCCAAGAAGCTAAGGTTCACCTCAGCATATTCCGGGCCTAACCAGCTTAGCGCACCTTCTTTCAATACATAATTCTCAAGCATATAGTTAATCGGCAGTGTACAGAAAAGTACGAATGTCACTGCTATACCTAATCCTAAAGCGGTCTTCACGTTCTTTGAGACAGCCACGAAAGAGCACATACCCAAATAGTATGCGAAGATCATGTTGTCAACGAAGATCGAGCGGACGAATGTGCTTAATAATTGTTCCATTCTATTATTCGTTTAATCGTTAACATTAATTTTCTTGAAGTTCCTTGTTCTTAGCACGATGAACCCAAATAATAACGGCGATCACGATCAACGCCATTGGAGGCAAGATCATCAAACCATTGTTCACGTAACCCAGATCATAGAATGCCTGCGGAATCACTTGGAAACCCAACAAGGTACCAGAACCCAGCAACTCACGGAAGAAACCTACGATAATAAGAATAATCGCATATCCCAGACCGTTACCAATACCATCCAAGAACGATTCCCATGGGCCGTTACCCAAAGCGAACGCTTCCAGACGTCCCATCAAGATACAGTTCGTAATGATCAAACCGACAAATACGGAAAGCTGTTTGTTTACGTCATAAGCAAAAGCTTTCAACACCTCACTTACGATTGTCACCAAAGCAGCAACTACCACCAATTGCACGATAATACGGATACGATTCGGAATCGTATTACGCATCAATGAAATGATCACGTTAGCGAAAGCCACGACAGCCGTCACCGAGATACCCATCACGATGGCCGGCTCAAGTTTTGATGTTACAGCCAACGCAGAGCAAATACCCAACATCTGAACGACAACCGGGTTGTTAGCGCTCAACGGGCCTAACAGAACTTCTTTATTCTTTTCAGATAATAATCCCATCTTCTACTTAATTTTGTGAGGTCAAAAATTTAACATAACCGCTCAAGCTGTTGAACAACATCGCATCCACACCTTTACTGGTAATCGTACCACCTGAGATGCCGTCTACATAATCCTGTCCCGCTACGCTCTTACCCGGCTTTACAACAGCGACAGACTTGAATTCTCCACTCATGAAGATCTTCTTACCTTTGAACTCATTGCTGAACGCCGGTTTAGAGATCTCAGCTCCCAGACCCGGAGTTTCACCTTGGTGACTGAAGTCGGCGCCATAAATAGTATTCTTATCACTATCTACAGAGATATACCCCCATAACGGACCCCAAAGACCTGCTCCATGCAAAGCCATGATATATTTCGGTTGACCATCTACATTCGCGACGAAAACCGGATATTGATGCTCAGCGGCAGCCTTAACTACATCCGTAGCGAAAGCGTCGCCTTCCACCTTCTCACCATTCTCATTTACCAAGAAAGCTTCCTTGATCAACTCGTTGTACTTGGCCTCAGCCTCAGAAGAAGAAACATTTACGTTGATAGAACGCAGAATCTGTTGTCTCTTATCGTTATCCTCGTTCTGTTTCTGGAAACTTCTCAATGACTGTGAAGTAAACGCCAATACGACAGCCACTAGCACAACCATCACAGCCGCATAAACAACCGTATAAACATTGCTATCCCGGTTTATGCCTTTCTTAGCGGCACCCTCCTCCTTGATTTCCTCAAATTCGGAAGCAGGAGCGGAACATACCGGGCAAGTGTCAGGAGCCTTATTTCCCTCGTGGACATAGCCACATACCTTACATTTATATTTAGCCATATTCCTTCTTACTTTATTTTATTACACGTTTCAATCTGCGAGAAATGTTAGCTTCCACAACATAATAGTCGATCAGCGGAGCGAACACGTTCATCAACAGGATAGCGAGCATCATACCCTCTGGATAACCCGGGTTCAACGCACGAATAATAATGGCCATAGCACCTACAAGGAAACCATAGATATATTTACCTGTCTCCGTACGAGCGGAAGTCACAGGATCTGTAGCCATGAACACGGCACCAAAAGCGAAACCACCTAAGAACAAGTGATCCAGCGGAGATACGCACATAGCGACCGTTGTACCGACCATATTAAAGATCAATGACATGAAAGCACCACCCACGAACACGGAAACCATTGTCTTCCAACTCGCGATACCCGTAACCAACAAGATAACCGCACCGATCAAAATAGCCAATACGGAAGTCTCACCGATAGAGCCCGGGATCAAACCAATAAACGCGTCCCAAGTAGAGATCGGGTTACCTAATACGTCAACAGCTTGGAAAGAACCGATCATCTCCTTACCGGCGATAGCGACTTGTCCCAGCGGAGTAGCTCCGGAAAAGCCGTCAACCACTTGGCCAGCCCCAATACCAAACGTATCAGCCGTACGAACGAACACTTGATCACCAGACATTGCTGCCGGGTAAGCGAAGAATAAGAACGCACGTGTAACCAATGCTACATTAAATATATTATATCCCGTACCACCAAATACCTCTTTCGCGAAAATAACAGCGAAAGCAGTAGCTACGGCGATCATCCATAACGGAGTATCGACCGGAACGATCATCGGGATCAAGATACCTGAAACCAAGAATCCTTCCTGAATCTCTTCCTTCTTCACTTGGGCGACAGCGAACTCTATACCCAAACCTACCACATACGAAACAATGATCTTAGGCAATACCGCCAAGAATCCGAAAATAAAAGTCATCAAAAATCCCGGATCAGCCCCCACAGCTAAATTGTGCTGATAACCGACATTATACATACCAAAAAGCAAAGCAGGCAACAAAGCGATGATAACCACGGTCATGGCACGCTTTGAATCAATACAGTCATGAATATGTACGCCCGTTTTAGAGGTCTCGTTCGGAACAAATAAGAATGTTTCGAAACCGTCAAAAACAGAACGGAACATCGCCAGCTTTCCGCCTTCCTCAAAGTTAGGCTTAATCTTGTCGAGATAATTCCTTAACGCTTTCAATGTATTATAAGTTTTTTATGTTATTAATTCATTTCCTTATACAACAGGTTCAATCCGTCGCGAACGATCTTTTGCAACTCGATCTTGGAAGTGTCCACGAACTCGCAAAGAGCGAAATCCTCGGGAGCCACCTCATAGATACCTAAGTTCTCCATCTTGTCGATATCGAACGCAATGATCGCTTTCAACAAATATTCCGGATAGATATCCATCGGGAACACCTTATCGTATTCATTAGACATGATCATGGCACGTTTACCACCTTTGATACGGGCGTCAATCACATATTCCTTACTAGTACCTAACCAGCTAAAGTAACTATGGCTAGCGCTGAACTGATTAAAACGAGGCATAGCGAAACCTAAGAACTCATGTGTCTCATCGCCTTCCG
Source organism: Parabacteroides sp. CT06 (assembly GCF_002257605.1). Lineage (GTDB taxonomy): Bacteria > Bacteroidota > Bacteroidia > Bacteroidales > Tannerellaceae > Parabacteroides > Parabacteroides distasonis. The sequence continues at coordinate 2,147,290 of NZ_CP022754.1, forward strand.
GAATCACGGTGATCTGGTTGTCATAAGCCCCTAGGTAACCATCCATATTCACCTTGGTACCTGTCAAAACATTACCGCTGATAATACGAATATGCTCTTGTCCTAACACTTTACCGTTAACCAAGCTCTTAATCGTACAACCTGAAATTGTCTTAACATAACCTCTCTCGGTAGTCTCGGAACCAGTAATAGCAACCATACGGCTGAAATCGGCGACACCCTTGTTGAATAAGCGTCCGATTACGATCACATCCGCCGGATTAACCGTCCAAACTACCTCACCCTTGTTAACGGGCTTGATATGATTGATCTGCACGCCAACGTTCGCCGCGGGATGCGGACCTTCTACTTCCACGATCTCCACACCTTTCATTCCGCTCACGACAGAACCACTTCTTACACCCACATACACTTTTCCATTCGTTAATTTAGCTAGGGCGTTTAATCCAGTCTGGAAATCAGCCTCCTGACCTTTTACGATAAAATCGAAGTTTGGAGCCAACGGAGCGGAGTAAAAAGCCGAAACGAAGATATCACGCGGAGTATCTAATGGAGCGGCGATGATATCGTATGGGCGTTGCTTGATAAACGGCCACATACCGGCATTCAGAAGTGCCTCTTTCACCTCTGCCCCCTGTAGGGATGACACGTTCTTCTTACCGAACTCCTCATACTCGATCTGCGCATCCGGCTTCACAACGATGCTTAGCACCTTACGCTTCTCTCCTCGGTTTACGGCAGTTACCTCGCCACTGACCGGCGAAACAAACTTGATCTCGGGGCGGTTCTTGTCAATCATCAGTACAGAACCGGCTTTGACTTTTTCTCCTACTTTCGCAACAACTTTGGGGAGAATACCGTTATAATAATCGGGGACGATCGCGTAAGACTCGCTCTTGCCGCCGTTTAACAGTACATCCGAAGCTTTGCCCTTCAGATTAATGTCTAAACCCTTTTTAATCTTAATCACATTTGCCATGATACAACTAAAATTGTTTATATGTAATTTTCCTGCAAAAGTAAACATTTTTTCATGCTTTAGAGCAGGGAAAGGCAAATAATTAGAGAAATAATTCCATAATTTTGCGTCGTTAAAGAAAGTAATAAGAAAATGAAAGTTTTTAAAATCCTATTTCTGCTGCTTATCACGGTTTTAGTACCGTTGAACGCTCAAGTGACTTACTTCACCAACGTTAGCGATAAGCAAATAAAGACCCTCCAAGTGAAGGTTGCCGGCGAGATGTTCTCCGATCCTTTTATCGAATTGGGCGGCGAGAATCGTATCGAGGTTAATTTCGACGCGTTTAACCCGGGCTTCGGGCGATACGCCTATAATCTGGTTCACTGTAACGCCGATTGGACGCAATCGAATCTTTCCCCGATTGAGTATATGAATGGTTTCCAAGGGAGCACGATCGAGGATTTCGCCAATGCGATGGGTACTACGGTGCAATACACCAACTACCGGTTACTTTTCCCGAATGATGATGTCCAACCGAAGGTCTCGGGGAATTATGCCTTGCAGGTGTATAACGAGGATGATCCCTCCCAGATCGTATTTACCGCTTGCTTTTCTATTTTCGAGCCGATGGTTAGTGTCGCCGCGACGGTAAGCGGAAATACGGATATCGATACCAATCAGTCACACCAACAAGTCAGCTTTGCGATCAATAACAAGAATTTCCCCATCACCTATCCTCAGACCGACTTGAAAATCTGGGTTTATCAGAATAACCGCAGGGATAATGCCGTGACAGGTCTTCAGCCTATGACTATTTTAGAAAACCAGATCTCTTATACGAACAATCAGAACTTGATCTTTCCCGCAGGAAACGAATATCGCCGTATGGAATTTTTGAGCAACAAATACAATGGCATGCACGTAGAAAGTATCTCGTTCCATAATCCATACTACCATGTAGAGTTGATGACGGACTATCGGCGTGACCAATTATCGTATCAATACGATCAAGACCAAGACGGCCGTTTCTTCATCCGTTGCAGTAATTGTAACGACCCGGATACGGAAGCGGACTATTACATTGTTCACTTTACCCTTGCCATGGACTTAATTCCCGATGGAAACGTATATTTGAACGGTGAATTATATAATAATGTATTAGACGAGAAAAGTAAGATGGGCTATAATCCGGAGACGCATCAATACGAGAAATCCGTCTTACTGAAACAAGGCAGTTACAACTATCAGTACCTCTTTGTCCCTAACGGACAGACCGTAGGACAAACCGGACCCATCGAGGGTAATTTTTTCCAGACGGAGAACGAATATAGCATTTATGTATATTATTGCCCGATGGGAGCACGGTATGATCGTTTAATCGGTGTAACAAGTATCAGAAATACAATGCCTGTGCTATAATTATTCGCGTAAAAGGCATACTTTTACGCATAAAATAATTGAGCATGAAAGCGAGACGTATTGTTATCAGTACCGTATTGTTAGTCGGGGGACTTCTCTCGATCGTTCAAATCATGCCTAAAAATCCACTGTTAATAGGCGAAAGGTTATTTCCGTACGGAGGATGGATACAGGTGATACTTGCCATGCTATATAGCGGTTGGCTTTGCCATAAGATGCAAGATCGTCAAGAACGCCCTAAATGGAGAAAACGAGCGTGGTTGTTATTCTCGATCGTTTTCTTCGGGCAACTCGCCTTAGGGATTTTTGCCGATCCCATTTTCCTTATGACCGGAAAACTGCATTTGCCGATCCCTGCGGTAATCTTGGCCGGACCGCTTTATCGCTTCGAGGGACTATTCATGCCCATACTATTTATCAGCACCTTATTACTATCCGGTCCCGCTTGGTGTAGCCAGCTCTGTTACTTCGGAGCGTTCGACGCATGGAGTGCCCGGGGAAAATTGGAACGAGAAAGGTTCCCCTACCACAAGCAAATGCGACACAGCGTATTATTTCTGGTCATGCTGGGAGCCATCTTGCTACGGATATTCGGAGCGAGCGGCAAGATAGCCACCGCTTTTGGAATAGCGGTCGGAGTTATCGGGCTACTTGTCATGCTATTGTTTTCCAGAAAGAGACGGAAGATGGTACATTGCAGTAGCTATTGCCCGATCGGAGCTTTGGTGTCTTTCCTCAAGTACCTCTCTCCTTTCCGGGTACGACTGACCATGGATTGTTGCCATTGCATGGCTTGCACAAACATTTGCCGGTATGATGCCCTGCATAAAGAAGAGATAGAGAAGGGGAAGATCGGTTACACCTGTACCTATTGCGGAGATTGTCTTTCCGCTTGCAAGCACGGGGCTATAGAATATCATTTCCCGGGATTACGCCCGGCTACTGCCGAACGTCTATGGATCGTCGTAACGGTCGTATTACATACTTGCTTCTTGATGATCGCACGAATCTGAGCCGTATACTTGCTTGCCCATTATATAAGTACATACCGTATTCCGGTCATCTCCGAGGGTTTGCAGGCCAAACAGCTTATTCTCGATCGTCCATTTATCTCTTGACCGGAGATATTCCATGCGCAATTTCTGGACAGAGGTAGCGGTATAATCCACGACAATGAAATCAGCGTCACGGCCGGGGAGGAAACTTCCGATCCGATCGTCCAATGATAAGGCCCGTGCAGAGCCTAGCGTACATTTATAGATAGCCTCCAAAGCTGTCATCGGATAACCGTTCAGCTGTTGTACCTTATAGGCCTCTCCCATCGTACGCCACATAGAGAAAGATGTACCCGCACCGACATCTGTCGCCAAGGTAGTACGTACGCCGTAACAGTTCGCTTCCCTCATATCGAATAATCCGCTTCCAAGGAAAAGGTTCGAGGTCGGGCAATGGGCGATAATGCCTCCCGTTTCTCCCAACCGCTTATATTCCCGATCGGTTAGATGGACACAATGCCCGAATATCGAACGATCGGTCAACAATCCGGCACGCTCATAGACCTCCAGATAATCCGCATGACCGGGACAGAGCGATAAGACAGATCCAATCTCTCCCAGATTCTCCGAAAGATGTGTCTGTATATAGGTACTGGGATATTCGGCATGTAAACGACCGGCAGACTTTAATTGATCCGGCGTACTGGTTATGGCGAAACGGGGCGTGATCACATAGTGATTCCGTCCTTTCCCGTCCCAATCCTCGATTAAGCGACGGCAATCCAACTCACTCTGACGCGTGGTATCCATCAGATAATCCGGAGCGTTCCGGTTCATCATCACCTTTCCAGCCAAGATGCACATATTATAATCCGAGGCCACGGAGAATAACGCAGTTACAGAAGCAGGATGAACCGTGGCATAAGCGGCACAAGTCGTAGTTCCGTTCTTCACTAGTTCCTTCACGAAAAAACGGGCGATATCCTGAGCGTATTCCATGGAAGAGAAAGCTTCCTCGGCGGGAAACGTATATTCGTCCAGCCAATCCAGAAGTTGCTTGCCATACATTCCCTGTATCTCCGACTGGGAGAAATGGATATGGGAATCAATAAAGCCGGGTGTAATCAATTTACCGGAATAGTCTGTCACCGGAAAATCCGGGTAATGGGAACGTATCTCCTCGAACGGCCCTGCCTCTACAATCTTTCCATCGACAACAGCCAGCCCTCCATCCTCAAAATAGCGGTAAGCCTCCACATGATCCAGCGGGGAAGCGATCAAATAGAACACTTCTCCCCTATATAAATTCTTCATCATGGTCAAATAACAATTCGTTTATTTAATCGGTTCCACGTGCAAAGCGATGTGCGTAGCCTGACCGAACTTATCACGCAGATTCTGTTCGATCTCTTTCGTCAAGTCATGGGCACGAGTCACGGTTATCTGTCCGTCCACCCGTATATGCGCCTCGATAGCAAAATTATTACCGATGCGGCGGGTACGTAAATTATGCGGGCTCTTTACCTCGGGAATCTCACTAATGATCGCCAAGATCTCATCCTCCACCTCCTTCGGCAAAGATTTCTCCAATAAGTCATTGATGGCGGGGATCACCAGTTGCAAGGCGACTTTTACGATAAACAAGCTGACAATCACAGCCGCCAACGGGTCCAGCACACGCCAATTATCCCCCAACAAAATCGCCCCTCCAATACCTAAAGCCGTACCGATCGAGGAAAAGGCATCCGAGCGATGATGCCAAGCGTTAGCGATAACGACTTGACTATTCTGCTTCCTTCCTACCCAAACCGTAATATGATACAGTAATTCCTTGATCACGATGGAGATAAGAGCGGCAACTAAAGCGATCATTCCCGGACTTTCCAACGGAATCCCCTTGAAATAAAAGTCATAAATCTTGTTCGCTCCCTCCCAGAAAAGGCCAAAACCGACACAAAGCAAGACGATACCGACAATTGAAGTCGCCAAAGTCTCGTATTTACCATGCCCGTAATCATGGCTCTCGTCCTTTGGCTTGGAAGATATATTGACAAAAAGAAGTACGATTATATCCGTTACGAAATCAGATAACGAATGTACCGCATCGGCGATCATAGCGCTACTATGCCCCCAGATACCCGCCACGAACTTGAATACCAATAAAACAAAATTAGCGAATGACCCTAAAAGTGTCACTCGCATAATCTCTTTTTTCCTCGCCTTTGGTGCCTCTTCCATAGAATCCTATTAACAAGATTTACCGGTCATGATGTCCAACACCAGACGATCCGTCGCCTCCATTCCTTTAGAACCGATAGCGGTCAAGTTAGCGATCGATTTATCCACATCCTCATCGATGATACCTTCCACGGAAGTCACCACCTTATCCTCCATGGCCATCAAAGCGGAAAGCATCGCCGTGGATACGCCACTAGATACTTTCATCGCACAACTCGGCTTGGCACCGTCACAGATCATTCCGGTAATATTACCGATCATATTCTTGATCGCATAAGAAATCCGCGTCTTATTTCCTCCCATCAAATAGGTGATAGCGCAACTCGCTCCCGTAGCGGCAACCACACAACCACAAAGGGCCGACAAACGTCCCAGACTTTGCTTGATATAGATCACCATCAAATGGCTTAACATCAACGCACGGATCAGTTGCTCTTCCGAGCATTGGATATCCTCGGCGAAAGAAAGAACCGGAAGCGTAGCGGCGATTCCTTGGTTACCACTTCCCGAATTACTCATCACCGGGATCATAGCGCCGTCCATACGAGCGTCGCAAGCGGCGGAAGTCATGATCAACATATGCGTATAAGCGGAATCTCCCATGAACTTACGGCCGAAAGCACCCGAGACCGTCTTGCTTACAGTATGTCCGTAATTGCCTTTCATGGAAGCTTGGGCGGCTTTCTTATTCAACTCAGCTGTTTCTAAAATAAAACGAATCTCATCCAATGGCATTTCCATGGCAAACTCATAGACCATAGAGAAGGAAAGACGTAAATCCTTATTCTCACATACTTCCTCGCCAGAAGCGTTTGCCATACGTAAATCAGTCAATACCTCCCCGTTTTTCTCTACATATATTATATGGGTATGCTCATAGCAAATGATCACCCTTGAACGATCGTTCCCTGCTGAACTTATAATTTCGATATAAAGTTTATCTACATTCTCTTTCAGGTCTATACCGATACATTTCTTGCAGACCATTTCCTTACCTTCTTTCAATCCCTCCGGAGTCAAGTCTTTCAGCACCTCTAGCCCATAAGCGGACTTACCGATGATCGATCCCAAGGCGATAGCGATAGGCAACCCCACCATGCCAGTCCCCGGGATTCCTACTCCCATGGCATTCTTCAGGATATTGGCGCTCAGATAAACCTCTATCTTCTCTGGCTTACGCCCCAGCACTTCCGCCGCTTTTGCGGCCGCCAAAGCCACGGCAATAGGTTCCGTACATCCGATAGCAGGGATTACCTCCCTGTGAATCAAATCTATAATTTGAGTTTTTATGATAGTATCCATACTGATAGTCTTTATTTAGAATTAGATAGTTAATATACAATAGATTAAGAACAAAACTCAACAACGATATCTCGCAAGGCATCGTATTGTTTTCCCAATGCATCTTCATAACGCAACGCTTCTTCCAGATTCCCTTCTCTTAACAGCGATAGTATATTATTCGATACATCGAATAGATTTACCAGACCTAAATTAGCGGCTATCCCTTTCAAGGTATGCGAATATAGCTTGGCATTCTCCAAATCCCGCTCTACTAAAGAGCTCCGTAATTTCACATACGAACCGTCTGTAGTAATAAATTTATATAGAAACTTTTTGAAGAGGCTATCACTATTCATAAAACGATCTAAGGTATTCTCTTTATCCCAAGCAGCTACATCTATTAATGCGTTATAAAAAGCATCGTTCTCATTCATTTTTTTATGATATTAGTTTTCGTACAAAATTAGGAATTTTATAGACACTACCAACGTTAGCGGTATTCTTTTTCTTTACTTACCGCAACTTGGGTACGGAACGATAATTTTAGTACTTTTGTCGCCTACTTCGGGACCTAGAACGCCCGGGCTGTATTTATCCGATTAATTGAATTGATAAAGGAATGGGAATTTCATCGCCGCTTGTAGATTTGCAACATCAATATGATCTCCTGCAGAAAGAATATGAATATGAGAAGGAAACATACCGACAGCAATCCGAGCGTACGGGTTTGCGAAAACGAGTGGCGCAGGGCCTCTGTTGGTATCCGGTCACTCCGGGACGCAGTTATTATAACTCCTTAAACCAATTGGTGATCGAGATCGAAAGAACAGAAAACCGGGAGATCGAGCATAATTTTGAGTACGGGCGCCCGGTTTGCTTCTTTACGGCAGATATCAGTGGTAAATTTAAGTATCTGGATTTCTCCGCCACGATCAGCTACGTGCAAGAGGACCGGATGGTGGTAGTTCTCCCCACTCCTTCCGCCTTGATGGATATACAAGGAAAAAGCAATGATCTCGGCGTGCAACTCTACTTCGACGAGACCAGCTATAAAACGATGTTTTCCGCTCTCTCGGACGTGATGCGGGCAAAAAACAACCAACTCTCTCATCTAAGGGACGTATTGCTGGGACAGGAAAAACCGGGACAGCGGGAATTATTCCCGATCCGCTTCCCTTGGTTGAACCGTTCTCAGGAAGAAGCCGTAAATAAGGTATTGGGAGCGAAACAAGTATCTATCGTACACGGCCCTCCCGGAACTGGGAAAACAACCACCTTGGTGGAAGCCATTTACGAGACCCTTCACCGGGAGAATCAAGTGATCGTTTGCGCCCAAAGTAATACCGCCGTAGACTGCATCTCGGAGAAACTGGTAGATAGAGGCATTAACGTCCTGCGCATCGGGAACCCCACTCGTATCAATGACAAGATGCTCTCTTTCACATATGAACGCCGTTTCGAATCGCATCCGGATTATCCCGAATTATGGAGCATCCGGAAAGCGATACGGGATATACAATCCAATATGCGAAAGAAAAGCCGGGAGGAACGGGATACGATCCGAAACCGCCTCTCCCGTTTGAAATTCCGGGCGACCGAACTGGAAGTCAAGATCGATACAGAGCTGTTCGACGAGGCTCGTGTCGTTGCTTGCACCTTGGTTGGCTCCGCAAACCGGGTCATGATGAACCGGCACTTCACGACCTTGTTTATCGATGAGGCCGCCCAAGCCTTGGAAGCTGCTTGCTGGATAGCGATCGGCAAGGCGGACCGGGTCATACTAGCGGGCGATCATCACCAATTGCCCCCTACTATTAAATGTATAGAAGCGGAACGAGAAGGCTTAGGACGTACCTTGATGCAAAAGATAGCCCACACGAAACCGGAAACAGTCTCTCTCCTGAAGATCCAATATCGTATGCACGAGGATATCATGCGCTTCTCCTCCCAATGGTTCTATCATAACGAACTCGAATCCGCTCCCGAGGTAAGTGGGCGAGGAATCTTGCGACTGGACACTCCCATCGTATGGTTCGATACGTCCGAGTGCGATTTCACGGAAAATACGAGAGAGGAGACCATGAGCCGTGTCAACAGGCAAGAGGCGGAATTGCTCGTGGAACAATTACGCTCCTATATACAGAAAATATCCAAGGAGAGAGTGCTGGAGGAGAATATCGACTTCGGATTGATCTCCCCTTATAAGGCGCAGGTACAATACATCCGTAAATTAATCAAACAGGACGCTTTCTTCAAGCCTTTACGCAGACTGATTACCGTACATACCGTAGACGGTTTCCAAGGGCAAGAACGCGATGTCATCTTGATCAGTTTGGTAAGGGCCAACGAGGATGGAAAGATAGGCTTCTTGAACGACTTGCGGCGCATGAACGTAGCGATCACCCGTGCCCGTATGAAACTGATGATCTTGGGAGACGCTTCCACCCTTACCCGGCACGCATTTTATAAAGAACTCTATAATTATATCTCCCAAAGAGGTAAAATAATCACGATCAACACGAAACAAGAGCATGAACTATAAATTATTGGTACTGGATTTAGACGGTACACTGACAAACAGTAAAAAAGAGATCACCCCGTTTACGAGGGAAACCCTTCTGCAAGCGCAGGAAAAAGGATTGCATCTGGTCTTAGCCTCCGGCCGGCCCACCTACGGTATCGTGCCTTTAGCCGAGGAACTGAACATAAAGCAATATGGTGGTTTTATCCTTTCCTTCAACGGCGGTAAGGTGATCGACTTGATGACAGACAAAGTACTTTTCGAACAGGCTTTGCCACCCGATATCGTACCTGTTTTATACAACCGCTCCAAAGAAGCGGGACTGGCTATCCTTTCCTACAACGGTAAATATATCTTAAGCGAGCACCCGGAAAATAAATACGTACAATACGAATCATTCCTAACAAAGATGAAGATCAAGGCTACCGACGATTTCCTGCGGGATTTACATCAACCTGCCGATAAATGCTTGGTGGTAGGCGAACCGGAGATGTTGGTACCGTTGGAAGAGAAGCTCCGCCAAGAATTAGGGAAACGTATCAACGTATATCGTTCCGAGGCATTCTATCTGGAGCTTGTCCCCAAAGGTATCGACAAAGCCGCCTCATTATCCCGCTTACTAGAGCGAACCCGGATAAAACAGGAGGAAGTGATCGCTATCGGCGATGGTTTCAACGATGTATCCATGATCCATTTCGCCGGATTGGGAGTCGCTATGGCCAACGCCCAGCCCCCTGTCAAGGCCAATGCCGACCGCATCACCCAATACACGAACGATGAGGATGGAGTGGCTCGTTTCATCCAAGAATTGCTTTGAAAAAAACACGTACGTATTTTCCGAGAAACACGTACATGTTTTCGCGAGAACACGTACGTGTTTTTTCAGAGACATTTACACCAGTATCGACACAGGCCAATGCCTATATCGGCATAAGCCTGTACGTATATCGCCGCAAGGCTACACCGATATAGGCGTGAGCTTGCGCCGATATACGTAAATTCCTTTCATGGAAATGTCTTCTAACTATCAACTATTTTATGTACATTTGTATTCTAAACCATAAAATAAGACGCCATGAAGTACAAATTATTAGTCTTAGACGTAGATGGGACGTTGCTTAACGACAAGAAAGAGATAACTCCCCGGACCCATGCCGCCCTGTTAAAGGCTCAGCAGATGGGAGTTCATGTTGTATTGGCATCCGGCCGACCCACCAACGGGGTTCAACCCTTGGCGGAGGCTCTTGAATTGAATCATTACGGTGGTTTCATATTATCTTATAACGGAGGTCAGATCATCAATGCCCAGACCGGAGAATTGATGTTCGAGAAACGAATCGATCCGGCCATGATTCCTTATTTGAACCGGAAGGCGAAGGAAAACGGTTTTGCTATCTTCACGTATCACAAGGACTATATCCTGACCGATAGCCCGGAAAACAAGCATGTCCAAGAGGAGGCCGAACTCAATAAGATGCGCATCATCGGTGTGGAGAATTTCCCGGAAGCGGTGGATTTCGCACCCTGTAAGTGTATTCTTACCAGCGATGACGAGAACAATCTAGTGGGTCTCGAAAATCATTGGAAGAAACGTCTGGACGGGGTATTGGAAGCTTTCCGCTCCGAGGACTATTTCTTGGAGGTAGCTCCTCATTTCATCAATAAGGGAAATACGTTGGCGGTATTGATGGAGATGCTGAATATCACGACCGAAGAGGTTGTCGCTATTGGTGATGGCGTAGCCGACGTATCCATGCTTCAATTAGCCGGTACCGGCGTGGCGATGGGTAACGCACGCGACTCCGTAAAGGCTTGCGCCGATTTCACGACCTTATCTAATAATATGGATGGTGTGGCGGTAGCGATCGAGAAAGCGATCCTTGCCACGATCAAACCCACGGAGGTTCCGTTAGATCAACTAAACGCACGGGCCAAACATGCCTTAATGGGTAATCTAGGCATTCAATATACCTATGCGTCGGAGGATCGTGTGGAAGCGACCATGCCTGTAGACGAACGGACCCGCCAGCCTTTCGGTATCTTGCACGGAGGCGCTACGCTGGCTTTGGCGGAGACCGTGGCCGGACTAGGTTCCATGATTCTGGCGAAACCGGACGAGATGGTAGTCGGCATGCAAGTTAGCGGCAGCCATATGTCGTCCGCCCACGAGGGAGACACGGTACGTGCCGTCGGGACGATTATCCACAAAGGCCGTTCATCCCATGTGTGGAACGTAGACATATTCACCTCTACCGACAAACTGGTTTCCTCGGTACGGGTAATCAATAGCATACTAAAGAAGAAATGATTCCAAGAGATTCTTACGAAATAATAGACACGTTGATCAAGCAAGGCCGGAGTTTCGCTATTTGGCGTATTCCCGGTGAGGATAGGCTCCATTTCAGGATGCAAAGCGCCGGCTCTCCTTGCCTATTATACGACATAAAAGACTTAAATGAACGGAGCGGTTTTGTAATCGCTCCGTTTCAGGTGACAGCGGAACGACCTATCGTTTTAATCCAACCGGATTGCTTTGAAATCCCCTCCGAATCCGATTGGGATTTCTCTCGAGAGAAAAACGAATTCCCTTCGAATGAAATCGAAATCCCATCCGAATCCGAGGAGAAGGAACGATACGCTTACCATTTCTCCCTGTTTACCAGCCCTTTGCTAAAAGGAAGCCAAGATAAACTAGTCCTATCCCGTAGCAAAACGATCCGGAAAGATCCCTCTTTCTCACCCGGCAAGGCATTCTTCGCCGCAGTAGAACGATATATCCGCTCCTATGTCTACCTTTGCCATACCCCGGAAACCGGAACTTGGATGGGTGGGACACCGGAAATCTTGTTATCCGGCGAGAAAGGCGACTGGCAAACGGTAGCTTTGGCCGGAACCCAATCCTTACGAGACGGGAAATTACCGAAAAGCTGGGACCATAAGAATTGGAGAGAACAGCAATTAGTCGCCTCCTATATACGCCGCCAGCTGTCCACCTTGGGTATTACTCCCGAGGAGAAGGGGCCTTATTCAGCCCGGGCCGGAGAGGTTTCCCATTTGAAAAGCGATTTCTTCTTCTCCTTGCCGAATCCCGAGAAGCTGGGTGATGTCCTTCAACTATTACACCCTACTCCAGCCGTTTGCGGTCTTCCCAAGGAGGAGGCTTATCATTTCATCATCGAGAATGAGGGGTACGATCGTAGCTATTACTCCGGTTTCATCGGTTGGCTGGATCCCAAAGGCAAAACAGATCTGTACGTAAACCTCCGTTGCATGAATATCCTCCCCCAAACCTTTACGCTGTATGCCGGAGGCGGTCTGTTGGCGGCCTCGCAGCTAGAGGATGAGTGGCAGGAGACAGAGGATAAATTAGATACGATGCGGAGAATAGTGGGTAATTTATAATTTTATATCATATAATGTATAGCGATAAAAAGAACATCCTTCAATTGGTAGCCTTGCTGATAGAGCACGGCGTAAGTAATATCGTGCTATGTCCGGGGAGCCGGAACTCTCCGATTGTGCACACATTGGCAAACCATTCGTTCTTCAATTGCCATTCCGTGACGGATGAGCGAAGCGCGGGATTCTTTGCCGTAGGGCTAGCGTTGCACGGAGGTAAGCCGGCGGCTGTTTGCTGTACCTCGGGCACGGCCTTGCTGAATATACATCCGGCGGTAGCGGAGGCTTTCTATCAGAAAGTTCCGCTTGTCGTGATATCCGCCGACCGCCCCGCCGCATGGATCGGGCAAATGGACGGACAGACCTTGCCGCAACCCGGGGTGTTCGGCTCGCTGGTGAAGAAATCGGTACAGCTACCGGAAATACATACGGATCAAGATGAATGGTATTGTAATCGATTGATCAACGAGGCTTTGTTGGAACTGAACCATCACGGCAAAGGGCCGGTTCATATCAACGTCCCGATCTCCGAGCCTTTATTTCAGTTCACGACACCCGAATTGCCGAAGGTACGGGTAATCACCCGTTATCAAGGCCTAAACGTGTACGACCGGAAATATGACGATCTGATCGAGCGTTTGAACAAATATAGCAAGCGAATGATGATAGCGGGACAAATGAGTTTGATCTATCTCTTCGAGAAGAAAATATGTAAGTTACTATACAAACATTTCACTTGGCTCTCCGAGCACATCGGCAACCGTATCGTACCGGGATTGCCGATCAAGAATTTCGACGCCATCCTGTACGCTACCCCAGAGGAGGAAAAAGAGAAGCTGGTTCCCGAGCTCGTGATCACCTACGGCGGCCATATTGTCTCCAAGCGGCTGAAAGAGTTTTTGCGGAAACACCCGCCTAAGGAGCATTGGCATGTCTCATTGGATGGGGAGGTAGCGGATTTATTCGGTAGCCTGACCACGGTGATCGAGATGGACGCTTTCGAGTTTCTGGAGAAAATCGCTTATATGCTGGAGAATAGGCAGATTGAATATCCGAAGGCTTGGGAATATAAATCCCGGAATCTGCCGGAGCCGGAGTTCGCTTACTCCGAAATGGCGGCGATCGGTGGTTTGATACGTTCGCTTCCGGCTGAATCGGCCTTGCATCTGGGGAATAGCTCCACCGTACGTTACGCACAATTGTACACCGTACCCGAGACGGTTGAGGTTTGTTGTAACCGAGGTACGAGCGGGATCGAAGGCTCCTTGTCTACGGCTATCGGATACGCCTCGGCCTCGCAAAAACTAAACTTTATCGTTATAGGCGATCTTAGTTTCTTCTATGATATGAATGCGTTGTGGAACGGAAACTTGCACAATAACCTTCGTATCCTGCTCTTGAACAACGGAGGTGGTGAGATCTTCCAAGCCTTGCCAGGATTCAAGATGAACGAGCGTACGCACCGTTACGTCACCGCCTCCCACCAGACCTCAGCGGAGGGATGGGCCACGGAAAGGGGATTCTCCTACTCCGCCGTTCATAACGCCGAGGAGTTGGCAGCTGCGATGAGCGCCTTTACCCAAACGGAGCAACCGAGCGAACATCCCCTATTCATGGAGGTTTTCACGGACAAAGCGGAAGACGTACGATTGCTCAAGGAATATTATCATCAACTAAAAAATTCATCCCAAGCACAAAACATATAATATATGGAAACGAAAAGAGAATGGACAACCATCAAGGAATACGAGGAGATCTTATTTGATTTCTACAACGGCATCGCCCGCATTACGATAAACCGGGAACGGTATCGCAACGCTTTTACCCCGACTACGACCACGGAGATGAGCGACGCCTTTTACATCTGCCGGGAACGTCCGGACATTAACGTAGTCGTTCTGACAGGAGCCGGAGATACGGCGTTTTGCGCGGGAGGCGATATGAACGTGAAAGGACGTGGCGGCTACGTGGGTAAAGACGGCGTACCTCGCTTGAACGTATTGGACGTACAAAAGCAGATCCGCTCTCTCCCGAAACCCGTCATCGCAGCCGTGAACGGTTTCGCTATCGGCGGCGGACACGTATTGCACGTGGTTTGTGACCTTACGATCGCTTCCGAGAACGCTATCTTCGGACAGACAGGCCCTCGTGTGGGTAGCTTCGACGCCGGGTTCGGCTCTTCTTACCTCGCCCGTGTGGTCGGACAAAAAAAGGCCCGTGAGATCTGGTTCCTATGCCGCAAGTACAATGCACAGGAGGCTTTGGATATGGGTCTGGTAAATAAGGTAGTCCCCTTGGATAAATTAGAGGACGAGTACGTTCAATGGGCCGAGGAGATGATGTTGCTTAGCCCGTTGGCCTTGCGCATGATCAAGGCAGGCTTGAACGCCGAGTTGGACGGACAGGCCGGTATACAGGAGTTGGCCGGAGACGCTACCATGCTTTACTATATGACGGACGAGGCGCAGGAAGGCGGCAAGGCATTCTTGGAGAAACGCCGTCCACGCTTCGAGGATTACCCGAAGTTCCCGTAAAGGGAATTGAGAATTGAGAATTGAAAATTGAAAATGAATGGTGAAGGAGAGGTTTTATAAGACAGAGGTGGTTCCCCGGTGCTTGACTTTCAAGCAACCGGCAGGAACCTCACGGGGTGTTTACACGACCCGGAAATTGTGGGAGGTCCGAATCCGCAAGGAAGACGAACCCTCGGTTATTGGTATCGGAGAATGTGCCCCCCTGCCGGATCTCAGTTGCTATTATGGAGTGGATTACGAGATCACGTTATCCAAGGCTTGCCTCGATCTGGAACATGAGGGATATGTTGACACCGAATCTTTGCGCCATTACCCATCCATCCTTTTCGGGCTGGAGACGGCCATGCGCCATTATGAACAGGGCGGTTGGCGGCATTACGACACGCCCTTCTCGCGGGGGCAGGCGGGCATCCCCATCAACGGACTGATCTGGATGGGCGATTATAAGTACATGTTGGAACAGGTAGAGGAAAAGATGAAGGAGGGCTTCCGCTGCGTCAAGCTGAAGATCGGCGCTATCGATTTCGACCGGGAACTCTCTTTATTGAAACACATCCGTGCGCATTTCTCTGCCAAGGAAATAGAGCTTCGGGTAGACGCCAACGGCGCTTTCACACCCTCGGAGGCGATGGACAAACTGAAGCGGCTCGCCGAGATGGACTTGCATTCCATCGAGCAGCCTATCCGTGCCGGGCAGTTGGAAGAAATGGCACACCTTGCGGCAGAGTCACCCCTTCCCATCGCTCTCGACGAGGAACTGATCGGCTGTAACGCCCCGGACGAGAAACGGCGGTTGTTGGAAACGATCCATCCCCAATACATTATATTAAAGCCTTCCCTCCACGGAGGCATCGCCGGATGTACGGAATGGGTTCACTTAGCGGAAACTATCTTAGGGAGTACCCCCGAGCGACCCAAATGGTGGGTCACCTCCGCTCTGGAATCGCAAATCGGACTGAACGCTATCGCCCAATGGTGCGCCACGTTAGGTAACCCGCTACCGCAAGGTCTAGGAACCGGCGAGATTTTCAAGGATGATAAACATCGGTTAATCCAACGAAAAGGAGACACCATCTGGTTCACTAACGACCTTTGACCTATGCCGATACAAGAAGATTTACAGGCATTCTTAGCTGAATGGCACGATCCCTCCCCTTTTCTGGAAGTCCAGACCTCCGGCTCCACCGGTACGCCCAAGCGGATGAGAGTGCGCAAGGACCGGATGCTGAACAGCGCCCGGCTTACCTGCGATTATCTGGGTCTTAAGAAGGGCGACAAGGCCCTGTTATGTATGCCCCTGCGCTATATAGCCGGAAAGATGATGGTGGTCCGCTCCCTATACGCCGGACTGGATCTGGAGGTGCGTGAGCCCTCCGGACACCCGTTGGCGGATTGGGGGGATACGCCCCTGCGCTTTGCCGCCATGATCCCCTTGCAGGTTTACAATACGTTGCGAGTACCCGAGGAACGTAAACGGCTGGAGCAAACGGATATCCTGATTATCGGCGGCGGGGCGATCGACGCGGCCTTGGAACAGGAGATACGGCAGATGCCAAACACGGTTTATTCCACCTACGGAATGACGGAGACGCTGTCTCACGTCGCCCTGCGCCGGCTGAACGGGCCGGAAGCCTCGCCCTATTACCATCCCTTCTCCTCGGTGACGTTATCCTTGTCGCCGGACAATACCTTGGTGATAGACGCCCCATTGGTTTGCGACGAGCGGCTGGTGACGAACGATGTCGCCCGCCTGCTGCCGGACGGGAGTTTCGCCATTATCGGAAGGAAAGATAATATCATCAATAGCGGAGGTATCAAGATACAGATCGAGGAGGTGGAAGAGCGGCTACGGCCCTACCTAGACCTCCCCTATGCCATCACCGCCGCCCCCGACCCTCGGTTGGGAGAGGCGGTAGTCTTACTAATCGCCCCAAGGTCATGTGAAACGGTATCACCCCCTCGGGTGACACCACACATGAAAGCTATCATGAGCGACTCATGGAACCTATCATGTACCGCTAATGAAAGCTATCATGAGCGATTCATGAAAGCTATCACGAACGACTCCGCGCAGCTATCATGTGAGGTATCGACAGTGGCTCTCGCCAGCCTGCCCAAGTACCTCCGTCCAAGGCACGTCATAGAGGCAAGCGAGATTCCCCAAACCGGAAGCGGCAAGATCGATCGTGCCGCCTGCCGGGAGCTAGCGAGAAATATCATCACAAAAACACTATAAACATGAAAAGGATTCTAACAATCACCGCGGTCTCCCTATTGGCCTTATCGCCTATGTACGGGCAGGATTCTTGCCGATACCCGCAAGATCCTACCTTGGAGAAATCGCAAGCCTACGCAGGATACGACTGCGTCACCTTGCTGGACAGCACCGCCGTCACGGTACAACCTACCGGCTCGGGGGCTTTCGCCGTATGCAAGGCTTTTAAGGTACAGACTCCCAAGGGAGCCGTCGCCAACCGTATCATCAAATACGATTACGACCCGCTGACGGCGCATGCCGAGTTTCGTTACGCCACGATCTACCGTGCGAATGGCGACGTGATCAATCTCGACGTGACTGGGGCTTGCGACTATGCCGCCCCCGCACGTGCCATCTACTGGGGCGCCCGGCAGATCATGCTGGAAGTGGGCCGCCTGCAACCGGGAGATGTCGTGGAGTACGAGATCGCCAAGAAAGGTTTCACCTACGCCTTGCTGACGGCGGGCGACGACGAGCGTTTCATCCCTCCTATGCGGGGACAGTTTTACGATATCGTCCCCTTCTGGGCTACCGAGCCTACCGTGCGTAAGGTATACCGGGTATCCATGCCGATGGAGAAAGAGTTGCAATTCCAGTTCTACCAAGGCGAATGTACCTCTTCCATGCGATATGAGGATGGACGGAAAGTATATACCTTCGCCTCCGACGATATCCTTCCTTTCGCCAAGGAACCGAATATGGTAGACCTATTCGACGCAGCCCCGAAGCTCATGATGTCCAGCACGCCCCGCTGGGAAGATAAATCCGTATGGTTCAATAAGGTTAACGAGGATTACGGAAGCTTTACCGCGATCCCGGAAGCCCAAAGGAAGGTAGACGAGCTGATCAAAGGCAAGAAGACGGAAATGGAGAAGATAGCCGTGCTGACCCACTGGGTGGCCGATAACATCCGTTACTCCGGGATCTCGATGGGTAAAGGCGAGGGTTTCACGCTTCACAACCTAAAGATGAATTATACCGATCGTTGCGGTGTCTGCAAGGATATCGCCGGTACGTTGATCGCCTTCCTCCGCATGGCCGGATTCGAGGCTTACCCGGCGATGACCATGGCGGGAAGCCGTGTAGAAAGCATCCCCGCCGACCATTTCAACCATTGCGTGGCGGTGGTAAAACTGGCTAGCGGCACGTATATGCCTCTCGACCCGACTTGGGTTCCTTTCTGCCGGGAATTATGGAGTAGCGCCGAGCAACAGCAGAACTACCTCCCGGGTGTGCCCGAAGGCTCCGACCTCTGCCTGACCCCTGTCTCCGCCCCAGAAAACCACTACGTCCGCATCCACGCTGACAACCGCCTAGACGAGAAAGGCACGCTCCGCGGACAATTCACGATCACCGCCGAGGGACAGTCCGACAGCAATATCCGCCGCATCTTCACCACCGGATGGCAATCCGACTGGCAGAACACGATGGAGAAGCAATTGCTGGCCGTATCCCCCAACGCCAAACTGCTTCGTGTAGATTACGGTAAGGACCCGAAGAACTATCAAGCGGCCCCTATCAAGATCACGTTCTCTTATGAGATCCCCGATTATGCGATCATCGCCGGAGACCAGATGCTTATCAAGCCGCTAGTCATGAATAACCTCTACAATCAAGTGAAGAGTTTCTTGCGTATCGATACGAAACCGGAAAACCGTGCGTATGGATTCAAGGACGCTTGCTCCCGTTTGGTAGAACAAGATGAGACCATCCGTCTCCCCAAAGGCTATACCCTCCTGAACGCCCCGAAGAATGACGCCCTGCGAAGCAATGCGGCCGATTTCGAAGGTTCCCTTTCACAGGAAGGCGACCGGAACATCGTCTTGCGCCAGAAGCTAGCGTTGAAGAAGCGTGTCTACGACGCGGCTGACTGGAAAGGCTTCCGTTCCGCCGTGAACGCCTATAAGAGTTATGGTGACTATTTGATTATCAAGAAATAAAAAAAGAAAGACAATGATTAAGATAACCTATAAACTGATTCTTCTCCTAAGCTTGTTAGCGATGACGGTTACTTCATTCGCCGCATCGGAGGCTGAGTACGGGAAAGTATCGAAAGCTTGGACCTTGCATGCCGACGGCAGCCAAGAATATCGATCCTCCATGGAGTTGACGCTCTTCACGCATACCGCGATGAATAGCACGTATGGCGAGAGTTTTATCGTCTACAATCCCGATTTCCAAACACTGAAGATTCACTCATCCTATACGAGGCAGAAAGACGGTACGATCGTAAAGACACCCGATAACGCCTTCGTGGAGGTCCTGCCCCGTTTCGCCGCCGACGCTCCGGCCTATAACCAACTTAAGGAAATGGTCGTGGTACACACTGGCCTAGAACTTGGGGCCACGATTTACTTGGATTACTCTATTATCACAAAACCGGGTTACTATCCGGCTCTGGATATCAACGAGCGACTACAAGAGACCTCTCCCGTGAAGGAATGCAAGGTCTCTATTTCCGTACCGGAAGGGACCCCCTTGGCTTGCGGTCTATACGGCTCCCCCGTAAAAGCCGTGGAAGAGAGCCATGACGGTATAAAGGAGGTACACTGGACACTACGGAACATTCCCGCTTCCTCCCGTGAGGCTTTCCAACCAAAGAACCGTGAGGCTTCACCCCACTTGGTAGCCTCTACCTATCCTTCAGGTAAAGCGGCCTTAGCCACTTTGGATAAGCGCTTAAAGGAATCGCAGGGATACGAGAGCAAAACCTTCGCCCAATTCCTCACCGATAAAAGCGGTAACGAACAAGAGAAGGTGAACATCATCCGAGACCATATACTCAACAATCTCAGTACCTGTCCTATCCCCATGGCGATGACCGGCTATACCGTCCGTGACATCGATACCGTTCTCCGCAGTGCCTACGGTACGCCGCTAGAGATCGCACAGCTCTTGAACGTGATGTTGAATGCCGCCGGAATCCCGTCGGAAGTCCTCGCCGTCTATCCCGGCCATCTCGATACGGACGCTTGCGGGCTGGCTGCCATCCAGACACTAGCCGTAAAAGCCACTGTCGATGGGAAAGACCAATACCTATCCGCCTCCCCGCTGACAAATCGTGGCGGACTAGATAAGGTAGTCTCCCTCTCCGGAACTTCCATTGAGATTGAGACCACACCTATTCAGATTAAGGAAAGTAGATCCGTGGCCATCTCCGCCGATCAAGCAAAAGACGGTTTCGCCATCTGCGTATTGCCAGCCATCTCCGCCGGAATCGATAGCTGGGGCATGAGTGCCTTGAACAGCAAGCGTTCCAACTTATTCGAACTCCCCTCCCTAATCAGGGAAGAGGTAACATACACGGTTACTCCCGCCGAGGGCATGAAGTTGCAGACCTCCACAAAAGAGCAAGTGATAAGCAAGCCTTTTGGTAAAGTAACCCGCACGATCACTCCGAAAGGAAATACGATTGAGGTGGTACGTACGATCGAGTTGAACAAGCAACAGTTCACTCCCGCCGAATACAGCGGCGTGCGTAGCTTGATCCATGAATGGACAAATCCGGATAACCGGGTATTGCTATTCTCCCTATAAGATCTAAATACGGAGGGCACGGAACAAATCTGTGTATTCCGTGTGCTCCGTGTTTAATTATTTCATACATTTACGAACGTTAACATTAAATCATATCGTATATGAAGACACTAAAGTATTTACTCGCCACCATGCTCCTTCTAGGCGTTTGTAACCTAACGCATAGCCAAAAGCTATCCCTAGGAATCTTCCCCGAGCCCCAAGAGGTGACTATTTCCAGCCAAACATACGCACCGTCCCATGGATATACCCTACGGGGTATAAATAATCCGGACGCAGATGCGGTCAAACTACTTAAAGAAGCGCTACCTTTTGCTAAATCCGGCAAATCTCTCCCTTTAGAGATCAAGAAGCTAAAAGACAAAACTCCGGAAATGCAACGCTCAGGTGCCTATACGCTGACGATCACTAAAAAAGGTATCATGATCGGGATCGTAGACGATAATTCCTTGTTTTACGCCGCCCAAACCCTCAAGCAATTAGCTAAATATGACGAGGGTAAGAAGATCCTGCCTCTCTGCTCGATCAAGGACTATCCGGACGTATTATTCCGGGGTACCGTGGAAGGATTCTACGGACAGCCTTGGAGCCACGCCGACCGTATCGAGCAAATCCGCTTTTACGGAAGGATCAAGCTGAACACCTATATCTATGGTCCGAAAGATGATCCTTATCACAGCTCCCCCAACTGGCGCAAACCTTATCCCGCCGAGGAAGCCGAGCATATCAAGGAACTAGCGGAAGAGGCCACCCATAACAAAGTAAACTTCGTTTGGGCCATCCACCCGGGACAAGATATTCAATGGAACCTGACAGATAGCATGAACATCCTTTCCAAATTCGAGAAAATGTACGATTTGGGCGTACGCTCTTTCGCCGTTTTCTTCGATGATATATCCGGAGAGGGAGCCCGCCCGGAAAAGCAAGCCGGCTTATTGAATTACATCCATAAGGAGTTTATTACCAAGAAAAATGACGTGCAGCCCCTGATCATGTGCCCTACCGAATACAACCGCTCATGGGCTAAGACCGATTATCTGGATATCCTCGGTACCCAACTCGACCCCGCTATCCAAATCATGTGGACCGGAGACCGTGTCGTAGCCGATATCACGAAAGAAGGCGTCGAGTGGGTAAACAACCGTATCCGTCGTCCCGCCTATATCTGGTGGAACTTCCCCGTAAGCGATTATTGCCAAGATCATTTGTTGATGGGACCCGCCTACGGCCTAGATACGCAAGCCGCCGGCACCATGACCGGATTCGTATCCAATCCTATGGAATACGCCGAGGCTTCCAAGGTCGCTATATTCGGCGTTGGAATGTACACTTGGAATATCGAGAATTACGATCCTACACAGGCATGGAAAGACGCTTGCGACTTCATCATGCCGGAGGCCTCCATGGCTTTCCGCATTTTCTGCGAGCATAACTGCGATCCGGGTCCGAACGGACATCAATACCGCCGGGAAGAGTCCGCTAACTATGTGGCTCCTATCCAGACATTCCTCGCCGGATATAAGAAAAACACGTTCCCGGAGCAAAGCGCGAATCTTCTGGGAACCTTATTCGCTCAAATCACGGCTTCCCCGAGTATGATCTATAGCCAAAGTCCCAATAAACGCTTGATCGAGCAAATCAATCCATGGCTTATCCAATTCGAGTTCTTAGGAAAAGCCGGAACAAGCGCTCTGCATATGGCGCACGCTTGGTATGAGAAAGACCGGTCTTATACGTGGCAACGCTATCTGGAAACATCCGCTTTGCTAGATAGCATGAAACTGATAAACCGCACGCTGAACCAGAAGGCGCAGCCTAAAGGCGTGAAAGTCGGATCGAAAGTCTTACACCCTTTCATCGTAGACTTATACCGCCAGACAGGTCGTAACCTGCTATCTACGGACGGTATCGCCCCGGACGAGGTGAAGGTTAGCATCCCTTCCATATTCACGAATATCGACCAATTAAAGAGCCAGCCTTGTGCCGAGGGTGACAATACGGTCGGTTACGTTCCCCTATTCGAGGTAGTCAAGGTACAACCTAACCAATATCTGGGTATCGGCTGGGAAATCCAGAAAGAAGCGGAATCCTTCTGTTTCAATCTTCCGAAAAGCAACCAACCCGGACGGGTATTCGAGTGGTCCGCCGACGGAAAGAGCTGGAGCCTAATCCCTCATGTCTCCACGGAAAACGCTAAAGATACGATCCGCACCATCGACCCGAAAGCCCGTTATATCCGTATGCGAAATAACTCGGATCAGCAAATGGAGCTATACGTACTAGGATTCACGGCGACAACCAAACAAGACCCGCAAATCAATGAGGCTCTTATGATGTACG
This sequence comes from Parabacteroides sp. CT06, assembly GCF_002257605.1. Taxonomy (GTDB): domain Bacteria; phylum Bacteroidota; class Bacteroidia; order Bacteroidales; family Tannerellaceae; genus Parabacteroides; species Parabacteroides distasonis. The sequence continues at coordinate 2,170,775 of NZ_CP022754.1, forward strand.
ATATGAACCTAGATACGTATAAGAACTTGAACCCGGGAGAAATGATTCATATAAAATGTGATGATATCAACGCCGTATCTTTCTTCCTCTCCGGAAGTAACGAGAATCTGGTATCCATCACCGGCCTCTCCCAAGATGGCGAGAAAAACATCGTCTATCAAGGAAACGTAGGCTACATCAAATTAAATAAAACCATGTTCGAGGATTTCTCTTCTTTAGAAATCACCACAATAGGAAAAGAATCTATACATATCCACCAGATCGTTAGGGAATAATAAATAAAAAAGTACCGATTTCTTTCTCTCTTAGATGGAAGAAGGAGATCGGTACTTTTTTATTTATTCGTACAATTCGGGTGTATCTTATTTTTGGCACATCTCCGCTTGTATATTCCTATTAAAAGTTATACCTTTAGGATGCGAAAAACAGAAACCGAAAAAGCAATGCGAAAAGAAGAAAGGTATAAAGGCGTATTAAACTGGTTTAAGGAAAACGTACCGGTAGCCGAGACTGAACTACATTATGACGACCCCTATCAACTATTGATAGCGGTAATCCTATCCGCACAATGCACGGATAAGCGAGTGAATATGATCACACCTGCCCTGTTCGAGGCTTTCCCGACTCCTGAGGTAATGGCGGCTAGCACACCGGAAGTTGTCTTTGAATACATACGAAGCGTATCTTACCCGAACAATAAGGCTAAACATCTGGTAGGTATGGCGAAAATGCTGATAGAGGATTTCAAAGGCGTGGTTCCCTCCGATATTGATGAGCTACAAAAACTGCCGGGCGTAGGAAGAAAAACAGCGAACGTAATCGCATCCGTAGTATATGACAAGCCGGCCATGGCGGTGGATACGCACGTATTCCGTGTCTCCAACCGGATCGGCTTGACCAATAATAGCAAGACACCTTTGGAAACGGAAAAGGAGTTGGTGAAGAACATTCCGGAAGAATTGATCCCCATCGCCCATCACTGGTTGATATTGCATGGAAGATATGTTTGCCTCGCCCGGAAACCGAAATGTGAGGAATGCGGATTAAAGCCTTGGTGTAAACACTTCCTAAAGCAAACATGAGGATCAGCAAGAAAGACATAACGGCATTTTTTGTCTTGTTTCTGGGTACGATCGTATGCGTGAGGTACTTTTACAAGCATATGAACGACGAGCAATTTGTCGCTACGGTAGATCCCTATAGTTTGGTCGTTCCAAGCCCCACGGCAATTTTTGCCATCAATCGTCCTCCTGTATTCGAGAAGATGATACTACCCATGGAGAATATACGCAAGGCGTTCTCAGATCATACCCCCGCTATTTTCCTTTCTTTAATACGGCAAAATCTGGAATTATCGTCTTTCCTAATCGCTTATTATCCACAAGGGGATGTCTTGTACGCCCCTATGGATAGTCATACGGCAGAGCGTATTTTCAAGCAACTGGACGTCTCTTTCACTTTTCCGGCCCAGCAACGAGAGGAAACCTCCGTTCCTGTTAGATATTATCCTGATGTTGATAAGCATTTTCTAGGTTGTTACTACCACGAGGGTATATTCGTAGCGTCCTACAACCGAAGATTATTGGTAGAGACGGTGGAAAGGCAACAGACATACCCCGCACATGTCATTCCGGAACTAACAGATCTGATTCGTAAAAAAGGCAAGCGTGGCGCAATGAATCTCTTCATCAAAAGCGCCCCTTTACATTTACGGGTACAAATGAATGACTCGACGGAGTGGAGAATGAAAAATCAATGGTTGGCAATGGATTTATTCTATAATGAAGGAAGCCTTTGCTGCTTCAACGAGCAACCCTATGAGAAAGCCTTGGAGAACTTTTACCCCAATTTATGCGATACGATAACCACCCGGATCAATCGGCTATTCCCGCAAATAAAAACCACGACACAAGTCAGTCATGACGAGGCCGTGGCATATTTTACGGTTTGCGGGAATTAAGCTCCAGTCTCTTCTTTCTTGAAAGCTGCCACAAACATATCTTTTACGAATAAATATCCGATACATCCGAATAAAGCGAGGAAGACAAAACCGACCAAGATAAGTGCCTTCTTAGGAGAAGATGCTTTCAAAGGTACGGTAGCCGGCTCGATTACGGTATACACCGGAGTTTCTTCCTGTACACGCAATTTATCTTGCTCCAACTTCTGCGCCAACGTATTGTAAACATTAAACGTAAGGGTCATCTCATTCTTCAAACGTTCCTGCTCCGTACGGTAGCTGGAAGAGATAATATTACGGTTGGCATCCTCGAAAGCAGCGTACGCACGTTGCGCTTTATAATAAGCGTCACGTGACTCGCCAAATACCTTCTGGGTAAATTCCAAATCTTGCTTTACTTTCTGCGTACGATAATTCGTAATATAATTCTGGAGGTTTTCCAAAACGACCTTTGTCATCTGAGCGGAAATAACCGGGTCCTGCATCTGTACGGAAGCCGTGATAACCAAGGTCTTCTTGTCCACGGAAACAGAAACCCGCTCCTGCAAGGCCTTCACCACCTCTTCTTGATCCTTTGTCAAATGGTAAGGATTCAAGCCCTCAGACTCTTCCTCGTCACCGGAGATTAAACTCATTACCGCACCCAACGCCTTGAATGGAGCGGAGACAATATATCCCCACCAAGCCTTACGTTGATGTTCACTCATATAATCATACAATGTAGTGCTTAACTCCTTTTCCTTATCGGTAACCTCTACCGGAAACAATTCCAACAGAAACGGGGTACTCTGCACCACATCCGGATACAAATCCGGAGAGATCGCGTCCGCACCGGCAGCGGCATTCAGATTAATCCCAGCCATAGCAGCCAAACCGCCAAGACTAGATTTTTTTGCCGCATCCTGTGTCTCTGGTGCCAATTTCACCGTAGTTGTATATTCCTTGGGAATACTGAAAGCTACAATCAAACCTACTACCACCGCAATACCACAGCCTTTCAATAAGAACTTACGCTCTTTCCACAGTTTTTGCGCCAGTTCGATTAAATCGATCTCCTGCTCCTCAGGTAACTCTTGTCTTTTTATCTCGTTTATCGTATCCATGCCTGATTAGTTTTTAATCATGTTAACAATAGAGGTAATCATCGCAGCCATAGAGGTAGCGGAGCTACTGATACTCATGATCTCAGCCAAGCTTCGGCGCTCACGTTGCGTTTTCGTCGGAACTACGATCTCACAGCCCGGCTCCACTTTCGGATAACGCTTGAAAAAGATAGCGGTACGCTTCGTCGTAGCGACCTTACCATTCATATATATTACGATCGGATACTTACGTGCGATATCATTATAACCACCGGCTTGAGACAAGCAATCCATAACCGACATACCTTTCGTGTAAGTTACGCTGTTCGGATAAGTCACGGCTCCGCTCATCTTCACCGTACTTTGCATCTGCGGGATATAAAGCTCATCGCCGTCACGAAGCACAACGTCATCGATACTACCCGGATTTGCCAACGCTTTCTCTAAATCAATACCTACGGAATAGTCCTTCACATTCATCAACGCTACACCGATGGAATCCCGGCTTTGCTTATTCGCCTCACTTAAAGCCAGAAGGGTCTCCATGCGTTTCAATTCATCTTCTGTCAACTGACGTTTCAAGCTAGCACCTTTTACATAAGACTCTGGGGTAACTCCTCCCGCTTTCGCGATAATATCACTCAAGCGAGCGTTCTTCGTAGCCAATACATAGCTACCGGCAAAAGTGATCTCGCCGTTCACCTTCACGACCTGTTGCTCATGATACCCCGGGGAGAAACGAACATAAACCTCATCGAACGGCTCCAATGTGAAGATCGTATCTCCCGCATTCAACTTGAAGTCCTCACTCAACGAGAAGTTATATACATCGGCGATCCGGTTGACATTCTGATTGGAACTAGGATCCTTCACACGACGGGCTACCTCTACATTAATAGAAGAAGCGGACTCTCTTAAACCACCTGCCATCATGATAGCGTCTTCTATTGTCAAATTATGACGATACGGAAGCACCGTATCCGGATAATTCACGGCTCCGCCAACCTTGATCGTATAAGGTTCGCGCAAATCGAATAGGGAAGGAATGCTTAATTGGTCTTCCGCTTGCAACTCCACATCTGGAGCGGTACCGTTCAAGATACCACGAATATCCACGGCGATCATCGTAGTCGTGAAATCCGGATTCAAACGGGTAATCAAGGCACGGCCGGCGAACTCGTCTCCTTTAAGACCCGCGGCCTGTTTTACCAATTGCTTTACCGTACGAACCGACGGACTTAACTCATATTCTCCCGGACGCCATACAGCTCCCGTCACGACCAAACGATTCTCATAAAAAGGAATAACGGAATCTACCTGCAAAGAATCGCCATCCTGCATCACGAAAGAAGCGAACTTATCCTCCGAAACCGTAGAGATCTGGTAACGACTATCTGATTTACGCTTCACTTGTACGTCCTTCGTATAAGCGTCGCCGGTAAATCCGCCGGCCATATCCAGCAATTGCTTCAAGGTCTCGCCCTTGCGCAACTCGAAAATACGATTACGTTTCACCTTACCTCGAACCACCGCTAACTGGTCGTACGGGCCTACCATAATCATATCGTTCTCTTCCAAACGGACATTCGTTGTGTACTTTCCGTTCAATAAATAATCATATACGTCGAGATTAGCGATTTCCTTGCTATTACGATATACCTTGATGCTACGCAAAGAACCAATCTTATTCACACCACCGGCGGCATACAACGCATTAAATAATGTGGCGAATGAAGGTAATGTATACGTACCGGGAGCGACTACCTCGCCGACAATATTCACCTTCATGCTACGAATCTGGCTCAAACTGACGGAAACAAAGGTATTCCCCTCTCCCGAACCAGACAGCGTAGACATAATCTGGCTCAACTCCTGACGCAGACGAGTCTCAGCGCCAGCGATCGTCAATCCACTGACCGACACCGGACCTAAATTTGGTACAAGGATCGTACCGTCCGGAGAGATCTTTAATTTCAAGTTTAGCTCGGAATCTCCCCATACATTAATCAATAACTCATCACCAGCGGAAAGCACATAATCCTTAGGTGTAGGGATGTTTAAATCTGGGGCAAAAGATAAGTTCTTGTTTGAGAAGATTTCATGCCCGAATACGGTATTCTCCATGGCTGAAGCAGGAAGATTATTTCTACGTTGGGCTTCTAAGGATTGTCCTTCATCGATTACCGGCATTACCCGGTCGCTAACCTTCGCATCGGTAGCGGTAGCTTGAGATCCGACAGATCCCCCTTCTTGTTTCATACGCTTGGCTAATTCCTGCTGTATCTGCGTATCCGACATTCCAGCGGCTTTCGCCTTGTCAATCAAGTCTTGCGGAACCTGCGCATACACAGATCCCGACAGCAATAAGCAACATACGCATAGTACGTTCTTAAACGATAAATTCATACAGTCTATTATTGTTTTTTATTATATACCACCCCTGCTATAAGCGACTAACTTAAAAAAAGCAGCTATTCTCTAGATTTTCAGCTGGCAAAGATAAAGAATCTTTTTAATATATGGCTTAAAAAGTCACCGTTAATCCATCATATGAGTAATGTACATGCGGAGGCAACTCTTTTTCAACGACCGCATGCAACCCTATGCGATGACTCATATGGATTAAATAGGCCTCCTTGGGCTGGATACGGGATATATTCGCTAAGGCTTCCTCCAGACTCTCATGCGATTGATGCTCTCCTTTCCGAAGAGCATCAATAACCAATACATCAAGGTTTTCCAACTTAGCGTACTCCTCTTCCGGAAGATATTTAAGGTCGGTCAAGTAAGCCATATTGCCGATACGGAAACCTAAGATCGGCAGCTTAGCGTGCATTACACGAATGGGAGTGATCATGACACCGGCGGCCTCAAACGGTTTCGTCCCGATCGTATGCAATACCAAATTAGGCACTCCCGGATATTTATGCTCCCGGAACACATAAGGAATGCGAGTTTTTATCGCCTCCACGACATTGTCTTCCGCATAAATATCCACATCTTTATACCGACCAAAAGGACGTAGATCATCTAAGCCACCTACATGATCGTAGTGCTCATGGGTTACTAAAACGGCGTCAAAATGGTAAATCTTATTGGTTATCATTTGCCAACGGAAGTCCGGACCACAATCGATCAATATCCGTTTCCCTTCCGTCTCTACCAAGATCGAGGCCCGTAGACGCCAATCACGGGGGTCTTTACTAGTACATACCTCACATTGGCAACCTATCTCAGGATTGCCCGTAGACGTTCCTGTTCCTAAAAAAACGATTTTCATTATCCGACATATTTAACCTCAGGCATAAGCTCTATACCGAAACGATCTTTTACGGCGGTACGAATGCTCTCCGCGACCAACGCGATCTCATCCCCCCGGGCATCTCCTAAATTCACTAATACCAACGCTTGTTTCTCGTAAACACCTACCGACCCATGGTTTTTACCCTTAAACCCACATTGCTCGATCAACCAACCGGCCGGAACCTTGATCTTTCCTTCCGAAGCGGGATAAGACGGGATTTCCGGGAATTGCTTTTTCAATTTCTCAAAATGCTCTGCCGTAATTATCGGGTTCATAAAGAAACTGCCTGCGTTGCCTAATACTTCAGGATCGGGAAGCTTCTGCCTGCGAATTGTTATGACAGCCTCACGGATCGTTTCCAAAGTAACTTCCGGATATTTCGTCAACTCCTCCTTTAAGTTCCCATAATTAACTGAAAAACCAGGGTTCTTGGATAGTCGAAGCGTGATATAAGTTATGATGTGGGGGTCATGATGTTCATTCTTGAAATAACTATTACGATATCCATATTCACAATCCGAATTCGTAAAAGTCCGTTTCTCGAATGTCAACTGGTTATAAGCCTCCACGCTCTCGATCACATCCTTGATCTCCATGCCATAAGCCCCGATGTTCTGGATAGCGGCAGCGCCCGCCTCACCGGGTATTAAAGAAAGATTCTCTATACCTCCCCAACCTTTCGATACGGCGTATGCCACGACATCATCCCAGATCTCCGCAGCCCCGACACGAAGCGATACATACTCGTCCGTTTCCGCCGAGATAGAAATCCCCTTGATTCGGGAATGGATGATAATACCATTATAATCGTTGATGAACAATAGATTGCTCCCGCCTCCTATATGCAAGGATAAACATTCCTGAAAGTATTCATCATGTAAGATTCGTCGCAACTCCTCCTCCGTCTCATACTCCATGAACCAACGTGTCTTTACCGGAAGATGGAACGTATTGTGTTTCTCCAACGAATAATTCTGCTCTATTCTCATCGTCTATTTTATTTTTAGGGCAAAAGTAGTCATAAATAACTCATCCGCAAATTATGTAGTTCCGGATTTTTTCAGTAGATTTGTATATAGAGTTGATCGTATGGATGAGAACACATCCGGCATATCCGGTGAAATACAGAAGATGATCCTCGACAAGTTAAACACGTTCAATCGAGGAAAAACGTCAGACAAAGGGCGGTATTACATTCTTTTGCCTACCTCAAAGACCTTATATTATACGCTTTGGTTCTTTACACCTTCGGCCACTTATCATCCGACAGTCTATTTGGCGAATCTCGACTTGAATGCCATCAGCTCGGTGAATAAGGCAATTAAGATGGTAAGCAACTCCTTTCTACCTTTATTTATAACGACAGATATCAAAGACTCTCCCGATAATGGAGACGATATTATTTCTTTCGGTAAATACAGAGGATACCATTTGCATGACATCTATACGATCGATCCCCGATACGTCGTTTGGATAGCCGATAAATATGAGCCTCACGTAAAAAGCGAGATGCGTTTTAAAGAGTTAGCTGTGACCTACAGTAAAATCTATCTCGACCTACAGACCCGTAAGAAATATAAAATGCCTGTAAGCCGCTTTGTAGGAACACCGGGAGAAAAATTGAGCGATTTAAAGTTAACAATCACAAAAGTCCGCATAGAAGACGATTCTTACAAGACACAGATTATCCGTGGTACCGAATATTTCTATGTAGATCAATTGCTCACGGCCGTGGACATCGCCGGAAATTATTTCTTATTGAGGATAAAAGCGAAAGATCGTAGTCTTACCACGCAAACGTTACCACCGGGCGCTCATGCTTTCCAAGTAGGGGAAAAATTGACTTTGACTTCCGCTAAGGTCTTAAAACATATAGAATCCCGTACTATCAAGTACACACGAATCGGGTATATCAAGATTCAATAAATGTTTCGAAATTCGCAAACTAACACATTATTAACATTTTTTGTTCTTAAAAATGTAACAAACATCTGTAGGCCTTGTTTAATAAGAAACTCAAATGCAAATGTATCTTTGCAAAACGTAACTATAAAACCAGCTTCAAAGTGTACATTTGTAGTGTTTAACAATTTAAAAAATTTGCATTTTATGAACAAAGCAGAACTTATAGAGGCTTTAGCAGACAAGACCGGGTTACAAAAGCAAGAAGCAAAGAAAGTATTGGATGCTTACATCGAGATCGTAACTGAGCGTATGTCCGAAAATGAAGAAATCGTACTTGTCGGATTTGGAACATTGATCCCAAGACCGCAAACACAGCGTCTTGCCAGAAATCCTAAAACAGGTACTCCGGTAATGATCCCCGCTCGTACGACCGTAAAATTCAAACCGGGTAAATTCCTCCTTGAGGCGATGAATGCCCACCTGAAATAATAAAGTAACCGAAAACGTAGTAAAAATATCCCCGGTAAGGGGATAAAAAATCATAAGTATGAAATCTTTCATTTATAAGTATGAATGAAAAATTTCATACTTATGATTTTTAGTGTCCGGAAATGATTACTTTTGGGCTCAAAAAAAGACTCATGAGAATCGTCAATCTTGGAGACACAAATTCCATATTAAACAAGTTTGTTGCAGAACTTAGAGATGTAGACATACAAAAAGACAGCCTTCGTTTCCGTCGCAATGTTGAACGTATCGGAGAAATCATGGCTTACGAGATCAGTAAGGAATTTCATTACAGTACGAAAGACATCCAGTCCCCGCTAGGTATAGCCCCGATGAATACGCCGGACGATCGAATCGTGATTAGTACGATCTTGCGTGCCGGGCTTCCATTCCACCAAGGTTTCCTTCGGTATCTGGATAATGCGGAGAACGCTTTCGTATCCGCTTACCGCAAATATAAAGACCGTTTGAATTTTGATATTCATATCGAATATATCGCCTCTCCTCGCTTAAAAGGTAAAACCTTGATCATATCCGACCCGATGTTGGCCACCGGAAGCTCTATGGAATTGGCGTATGAGGCCCTGCTGACCAAAGGAGTACCCGACCATGTACACGTAGCCTCCATCATCTCAAGCAAACAAGCCTTGGAATACTTGCAGAAGAAAATGCCGGATGACAAGACTACAATCTGGATCGCCGCATTAGATAATGACCTCGACGATCATTCTTATATCGTTCCCGGATTAGGCGATGCAGGAGATTTAGCGTTCGGCGAGAAGGAATAGGGATGTGTAAACCAAAACGTACTGCCTTTGCCCAACTCGGAATTTACACCGATCCGACCACCTAGTCTATTTACGATGGTCTCGCAAATAGATAGCCCCAAGCCCGTACCTTGTTTAAACGTATTTCCTTTATAGAAACGATCAAAGATATGGGCTTGTATCTCTTGGCTCATGCCATCCCCCGTATCAGTCACGGAGAATTTTATCTCATCACCTATGATCTCGTAAGCTAAGGTGATACAACCTTCGCTCGTATACTTGATCGCATTGTTAAGGAAATTGGAAATTACCTGCGTCAGCCGCATACGATCGCTATAGATTTGGCATTCCGGTGAATCTTTGGGAGCGATCAGAGCTACGTTATCGGGCATCTTAATACGGAAAGAGGTCACGATCTCATTGATCACCTCTTTTACGCTCATATCGGCGAACTTGAAATCCATCGTACCAGATTCAATTTTTGCCAAATCTAGAATATCACTGATCAATTGAAGCAACATCCGATTATTGCTATCGATGATTTCCACAAACTCATGCCTCTCCTCGGGATCATCCGTTTCCGCCAATAATTGAGAAAAACCGACAATGGCATTTAATGGCGTACGAATCTCATGACTCATATTCGCTAGGAAGGCAGACTTCAAACGATCCAGTTCTTCCGCCCTTTCCCTTTTCAATTGAGAGTCCTTTAACTCCGTGATATCATAATTAATACAGATCATCTCCGGTTTATTCGGGTCTACGCTTTGAGGGTTACGGGTGATATTGGCACAAATCCATTTCCATCCGTCACCAGACTTCACACGCACTTCCCTACGGAAATGATGCGCTTTGCCCTGTTTTACCTCCTCAAAGAATGAGTTTATATATCCAGCGTCGTTCGGATGAATATAAGAATAAATCCCAATAATTTGGGACAAGGGGGTTCCATCCTTCTCTCCCATATTCTCATACCATTGCTTAATGGCATAGCCCTCAAAGGTATATAAGTCATAAAGGGCATAACCGACTTTAGCGTATACGCTGACCAAGGTAAATACATTCTCAAACTCAGAAATACGGTTATAGGCGATCATCTTTTCCGTATTATCCAAATTAATAAGTAAATAGCTGGAAGGTTCACCTCTTTGGTCATATAAAATACTGGCCTTGGTAACGATATCCATCTCGCCTACTTTCGAGGTGTTATAATAATCATCGACCTTCTTAAACGAATAATTCAGCCGGAAATTCACGGATTTATTCTCCTTGAGTTTCTTGATCACATCTTTAGGCATAATCGGGTTGCTAAAAATATTGACTCCTAAAACGTCCTTCTTTGACCGGATACCGAATATCTCCATATCCTTTGCGTTCAGGTCAATCAAGTAACCGTCCCTGTCATAAAGCTCGACCCCCACAGGTAAATTTACATACAGCTTTCGGAAGATCATCTCATTATGATCGATCATCTTACTAATCTTTTCCTCTTTCAGTTTGAAATTAGGTAAAATCTGTAATATGCCCAACGCTTTTACGCACACTCCATTATTCAACTTACGCTCACATAATCTGGAGCGTACCCATTTTTCCCCAGTCGGTGTTATTATCGGAAATATTTGCTCATACGTATCGACAGATTGGATCGATAAAAAATCCGTAGTAATCAGATCCCTAAAGTCTTCCCGGATTATATAGTAAAATTCAAAAAAAGAGAGATTATTCCCCTTCTTCCCAAATATACTCATTAAATAATCGGAACAGATATAACTTCTTTGAACAAAATCGGCTTCCCACAAGCCAACTTCCGCTCTATCCAATAACAATTTACATTGATCCAATTGAGTCTGTATATCCTCCATAAAAATATCCCTTCCGATAAAATTACACTATGATTTCACAAAGATATAATTTAAATAGTATAAATCCCCTATAATAAAAAAGAGATTGTCTCGAATCACTCAAGACAATCTCTTTCTATATTCAAAGCCTGATATAAATTATTTCAATTCCTTGATACGAATATTGCGGAATTTGACAGGGGAACCATGTCCTAAGAAACCTATATGACCTTTTTTGTTAAACAAACCCGGATGCTCCTTTCCATCCGGCGTACCATTCTTCACGGCATCCCGAATATTTCCATCCAAGATTACGACTCCATTCACCGTCACACGGATATGATCGCCATCTGCCATGATCTCTTCCGTATTCCATTCTCCAACCGGCTTGAACGCTTTCGGATGATCCTCACGGGCGGGAATGATACCGTATACGGAACCGTGATGTTGCAGCGGAGTGATGTTCCCTTGGTAAATAGGATGTTCACAATCCAAGACCTGCACTTCCATACCTACATATGCTGCGTCTCCTTCCATCGGCGTACGGATACCGACACCGTTATTAGCTCCCGGGGTTAACTGGAAGTCAAAACGATAGATAAAGTTTCCGTATTCCTTCTTGGTGTACAGATTACCTCCGAAACTACTGCTTGGGACCATAGAGATACAGCCATCTTCCAAGATATAATCAACCGTGTTTCCAGTCCATTCATGCATATTCGTTCCGTCAAACAAAACCTTGAAACCTTCTTTTTCCTCTTCCGGCGATAATTTGAACGGTTCTTGTTTTTCCAATTCCTTTACGTAGATATTACGGTAATAGACCTTGCTGCCATGAGCTTGCATCTCGATTTGCTCTACCGGGAAAATCGGAAGCTTGCGATCCCAATAGTTTTCCAGAATCACGTTATCTACCACTTTTTCTCCGTTCAAGACAACCGTCACACGGTCACCAACCATCTTAATATAGAAGGAATTCCATTCACCGAGTTTATTATCGGCCACTTTCGAAGGCTTGCTCTCGTTTACCTGATTGTTATACAAGCCTCCGGAACCTACTTGCGCACCAACATTTACCCGAGAAGTATCCCAGATCTGGACTTGAGGAGTACCACGCAGATAAATACCGGCATCAGCCTCAGGTCCTTTCGGATCCAACATCCAATCAACATACATCTCGAAATCACCATATTGCTTTTCAGTACATAGGTTATCGTACCCAGTACCGTCAAATACTAATAGGCCATTCTCCACTTTCCAGTCACGACGCATATTCTCATCCGCCTTCTCCTGCGCTTTCGCCAATTGAGCCGGTTTCATTTTCGCACGGGCGATCGGATTCTCAACCAAACCTTTCCAACCCGTTAAATCCTTACCATTAAAGATAGAGACAAATCCAACCTCGTCCGGCATCGCATCTAAATGTTGCTTCAAGGCATCGATATCATAACGAGCGTCTTCCCCGTCAAACATGGTCAAAACACGTTTCAAGATTGCCTTCACATTGTCACCCTTATATTCCGGATGGTTACGAGCGATATTCCAAACCGCATAAACAGCCGCAGAACGAACAGCCGCATCGCTTGAATCCAAGAATTCCGACGCATACATCAATGCCAAGAAGGTATCCGCCCGTTGGATCTGACGTAAAATAAGAGCCTTTTGCTCACTCGTCCGGGCGATCTCCATGACTTTCCGCAAGCTCAACAAACGATTCTCTCTCGTAAATGCCGGATTAGATACCAACTGCACATAACGCTTTAACGCCCTGTCGAATACTTGATCGGAAGAGGCTGATTGGCAAACCTTAAATAGTTCATCGGCAGCCTCAATACCCTTCCATGCCAACAAAGCGTCAAGAGCCGCATCCTTGGCCGCTCCATTCCCTTTATTCAATCCTTCCACGATCGTAGCCAAAGCCTCTTTCTCGCCAGTCGCTGATAAGACCTTATAATAAAGATATCTCTTGCTGTCTCCCGCTTGTATCATACGGCGATTCACGTTAGATACTTGAGTTGCCGCCGGTTGTTTAGAGATAGCGGCAATGATCGCATCCTGAAGCGGGGCGATAGCGGAAGCCTCCGCCGTCTCCAACATTCCGCACAATAAAGTGAAATCTTTCTCAGACACTACATCTTTCAATGCGGTATAAGCGGCTTTCTTCACCTCCGGAGAGCCGGATTTAATCTGATCCAATACCGTATTCAGATTCGCATCGGCCATACGTATCGCCAACAGCTCCAGACCGGCTACCTTTCCCGCATCGGAAGCGGACGGGATCACTTTAGCGACCGCTTGATCAATATCGCCGTTAAATGCCATCAAAGCATCTTGACCCAATAATATCACTTGCTTGTCATTGCTCTTCAACAAATCCGCCAGCACAGGAATGACACTCTTATCACCGATTTTAACCAAGGCCCAAACAGCGGCCTGTTGCACATAGAAATCCTTATCTTTCAATTGGTCCAAAAGAACTTGTCTCGCTGGTAGATCAAAACGAAGTTCCAGATTCTTGATCACGTCATGTTTAGACGGGCATTTGCTTTCACGGCCTATCCAGTTCAAGATATCCACCTTGACTTCCGGCTTCGCCTTTAACATGTGTTTCATGACCTCAATATAAACATTTTGATCAGCGAAACCCGAAGCAAAGTTCAAAGCCGCATTACGGTATCCCTTATCCGTATCTTTCAAAGCCGATAATAAATTCTTCGTAGCAGCTTCCGGCTTAGCGGCCAATAGAATCTGAAGAGCGGCCTCACGGGTCTGTGTCATACCTGCTTTCGTAGACTTCTTCAATAAATCATTCGCTGCTTTCTCCGCATCTTTGGTATCGCCTTGCTCAAGGACACGTTTTATCAAAGCGATATACGCCTCATTCGCCCCGGTCTTTTCCATTTTATAACCGGCTTTCTCGGCAACGGCGGCTAAATCACTCAGAGAAGCTTTAGAACCTACACGGCTCAACGCATAAAGAACCTCCTTCTGCATATTCTCATCGCTGGAGCCAAGCATCGCTTTCAATACATTTTCCGCATCAGCGATTTGCACGTCAGCGATCGCACGGATAATATCCTTTTGCGTCTTCGGAGTACCGGAACGACGCATCAAGGAAGCCACCAAAACCTTCTTAGCGTTATCGGTACGGATTGCGGATAACGCACGGGCAGCAGGACCGCTTAGGCTCTCATCGTTCAAATAGCTAGCCAGCGTATCCACACACTCATCTTTTCCCAGTAATTGAAGCTGCCGGATAATAAAAGCCTTTGTCTCCCGGTCGCTCACCTTATCCAAGGCTTTCAAATATGCGTTGGCTGTTACTAGACGAGCGTTCTCCTCACCTTTTGCCATTACGTAGTGAGTCAATCCGCTCAACGCATAATCCACGTTCGAGTTACTGCCTTTTCCCGGAGCGTTAATCTTGTTAATCAACATCAAGACCCCTTCCTCGCCAGTGGAGCTTAGGTCATTAATTAATTTGTTATATTCAGCTTGTTGCTCCGCCGGCATCTGTGCCAGTACATCGGCAACGATCGTCTTCGATGTACGATTAGCCGGGCTTTGAGCCATTAACATGCTACCGCACAACAATAAGCTGGCAATTGATATATATACTTTTTTCATATGTGTATGTGTTTAAATATTCCAAGGTGCTCTCATCGGCTGATCCAACAAACGATTAGCGGCCTCATCATTAATAAATTCCAGTTTTACGGGATCAAAGTGAAGCGTACGATTCAAACGAAGGGCTACGGCACCCATATTCACGATCGTAGCGGAACGGAAACCATTACGTTCATTCAAGGCAAAAGGCTGACGAGTCTTTACGCACTCGATAAAGTCGGTAACCTGTGGCTCAGGTTCGGGATAATCGGATAACTTTTTCTCCCAATCCGGGATATCACATACGAAATTCTTATAAACATTCCCGTTTGGTCCGGAAATATAAGGTGTGTTCGGATCCCCGTAATCACCTCCCCAAAGTACGATCTGGCAACCATCCTCATAGGTATACGTAATCGAGCGCCAAGTACCCACGGCGTCCGGATGTTGTTGCGGAGCATCCACCTCTACCTTAACCGGGCTGGTATTATCTTTTCCTAAAAAATATTGTACAGGGTCAATATAATGCTGTCCCATATCCCCTAAACCACCGCCGTCATAATCCCAGTATCCACGGAATGTCTGATGCACACGATGCGGGTTATAAGGTTTGTAAGGAGCCGGACCCAACCAGAAATCATAATCCAGCTCACTAGGCACCGATTGTGGTTCCAGATATTCTTTACCAACCCAATAGAACTTCCAGTCGAAACCGGTATGCTTGCTGATCGTTACCTTTAGCGGCCAGCCCAACATACCACTTTGAACCAGTTTCTTCAAAGGTTTCACTGGAGTGCCCAGTCCATAGAACGGGTCAGCGAAACGGAACCAAGTGTTCAAGCGGAACATACGTCCGTATTGCTTCATCGCTTCCATTACCCGTTTACCCTCCCCGATCGTACGGGTCATAGGCTTCTCACACCAAATATCTTTTCCTGCTTTAGCGGCCTCGACAGACATGATACCATGCCAGTGAGGAGGCGTAGCTATATGAACGATATCTACATTGGGATCTAGAATCAAATCACGAAAATCATGGTATGCGGCAATCTTATCCTTTACCAACTGTTTACCTAGCTCCAGATGATTCTTATCGACGTCACACACAGCGACAAGACGAGTCCCAGCATAGTCCACATGTCCACGGCCCATACCACCTGTACCGATAATTCCTTTTGTTAATTGATCACTTGGAGCGATGAATCCATTACCCAACACGTGGCGCGGTACAATCGTAAATGCCGCGATTCCTCCAAGAGTCTTCAGGAAGTCTCTTCTGTTTGTCTTCATAGTACGAATTTAAAATTTAGATAGAATAGATTAACTTGAGTGACAAAAATAATCATAATACTCGAAGAGACAAGAAAAATGTATATAAAAAAGAAAAGGATGCCTTTAACAAAGACATCCTTCCCTAGTATTTTATGAAAATCTATTACAAAGCGAATTGCGGTTGACGGTGAATCCATTGCCCACGGGTGAAATCCGGGAAGTCTACCAAAGCACCGCCACGAGCGATTGACATCTCCGACAAGCCGGAGATAGCGCTCCAAGCGGCAGCGTCATAGCAGTCCATTGGAGCCGGTTTCTTATTACGGATAGCGTCGATCAAGTCGTACATCATGATATAGTCCATACCACCGTGTCCGGCCTCAGCAGCTTGAGACTCTAAGGAAGCCCACAATTTATGATCATATTTCTTGAACCATTCATCGGAATCATCCCAACGATGAGGCTTAGACTTTCCTTGTACATATACATGATCGCCATCGTTCATCCATAAACCCTCAGTTCCCTGAACACGGAAACCTAATGAATAAGGGCGAGGAGAATTGGTATCATGGGTTACGATAATCGTTTGTCCATTAGAACACTTAATCATAGAAGTCACGATATCTCCCAAATTGAAGTTGACCTTCGCCAACGGATGATTCTCACCCCCATTATCCACGATAAACTTATGCAATCCACGAGATTGAGTAGCCATAGCGGATAAAGAAAGGAAACGGTTACCACGATTGATATCCATACAATGAGCTATCGGTCCGATACCGTGAGTCGGATAGATATCGCCATTACGATGTACGGAATGGTTCGTACGCCATTGAGCCTCGGCGAAAGCCGTCGGACCCATACGAAGATCACCACTGCCCGGTACATAGTTGTAATGAGTTCCATCGTTGAATTTCACCTCACGCAAGTCATGCTCATAACCACAACCACCATGCAAGATCTCGCCGAACAAACCTTGGCGGACCATATTCAACGCAGCCATACAGTCACGACGATAACATACGTTCTCCATGATATTCAAATGGCTTCCGGTTGCTTCCGAAACATTTACCAAATCCCAGCACTCCTCTAACGTGTTAGCCGCAGAAACCTCCACGCCTACATAAGGAACACCAGCCTTCATAGCGGCGACAGACATCGGTACGTGCCATTCCCAAGGACTTGCGATGATCACGCAATCAAACTCCTCGTTGTTCAACATATTCTCAAATTCACGTTCACCCCCTTTGTAAACTTTCGGAGCAGGGACATTAAATTTAGCGATATGTTTCAAGGTACTATCGATCGGGCCCTGTTGGATATCGCAAATCGCTACGATCTTATTACCGGGGATCGCCAATACATTATTAATATGCTCATGGCATCTAGAACCCGTTCCGATGAAACCGAAACGTAATTTACCATCATCTTTACCGGCTGTTTTTTTCTTTTGGGGTTCAGCGGCAGTTGTTGTAGCTCCGGCGTTTCCAGCCATTGCCAAGCCTGCGGCACCAATACCAGCGGCAGATACTTTCTTAAGGAATGAACGACGAGTGTTTTCCATATATTTTATAAATTAGTTTGTGTTTTGAGGATACAAAATTAAAAAAATATTTTTTCAATCAAAACGTTATTGAGTATTTTGAAAAAATAAAGAGTCCAAGACTAAAAGTTCGTTATCTTTCCGGTTTCCCTTTTTAGCCTCTCGAAGGTCATCATCATCTGTCGAAGTCTTTTAGGTTCTTTTTCCGCCAAATTAACTTGCTGACCGATGTCTTCCTTTACATTATATAATTGATAACAGTTACTATTTCCGGCAAAGGCAGCCTCCTCCGCGTCACCATAGGTATCCGGATACGGCGGGATCATGACCCAATCACCATCACGTAGCGCATAATTGAAATAACCTTCCAAGACAAGTTCCTTTCGCCCATTACCACCTTTTCCTAGAAAGACAGGCAAGGTGTTTTGGCTATCTACCTTATCAGAATAGGTCTGTCCGATCAACGCCGACAGCGAGGCTAACAAATCCATCTGGCAAACCAAGGCATCCGACACAGCGCCCGGCTTAACTTCCGCAGGCCAACGAAGCATGAACGGGATACAGGTCCCACCATCATACAAGCTCGTCTTTCCTCCACGAAGCGGTCCGGCCATCTTATGATCCCCTACCAATTCCACGGCTTGATCTTGATAACCGTCATCCAGAACCGGTCCGTTATCGCTAGTGAAAACAACTAACGTATTTTCCGTTAGCCCCAACTTATCCATTTCCTTCAAGAATTCGGTCACGCACCAATCCGCTTCCAAGATAACATCTCCACGAGGTCCCATCCCCGACTTACCCGCGAATCTCTCGTTCGGAACACGAGGTACATGCGGTTGATGCAAGCCATAGTACAGGAAGAAAGGTTTATCCTTATTCTCTTTCATAAAACCTTTCGCCTTCTCAAGGAACAACTCTGCCATATCCTCATCTTTCCATTGGGCGGTCTTGCCTCCTTTCTGGAAACCAATTCGAGGTACACCGTTTACGATAGCGCCGGCATGCCCGACACTCGGGAGCATTCTCAGTAATTCAGGATTATCCTTCCCAGTCGGTTCCCCGGGGAAATTCTCCTTATAACTGACATAGAGAGGATCGTTCGGATCGAGGTTTACACCTCTCCCATTCTCGATAAAGATACAGGGAACCCGGTCATTAGTAGCAGCTTGGATAAAAGAATAGTCGTAACCGATCTCTTTCGCTCCGGGATAAACCAGCTGGTTCCAGTCTACCACCCCGTCACCTAATCCTAGATGCCATTTGCCGACCGAGCCGGTGACATAGCCCGCTTGCTTCATCACCTTCGGCAAGGTAACCTGTTGAGTATTGATAATCAGAGCCGCATTGCCGGGAAGTATTTTGGCATCCCTATTTGTCCAAGGATATAATCCGGTAAGCAAGGAATACCGGCTGGGGGTAGAAGTAGCCGCCGTACAATAACCTTGCGTAAAGCGTATGCCTTCATTTGCGATACGATCCATTCCCGGAGTCTGTATGCGATGAGCCCCGTAACAGCTTAGATCACCATACCCGAGATCATCGGCCACGATGATCACCACGTTAGGTTGCCGGGGAGCTGATTGAGCTATTAAAGTTGTTGGCAAGGAAAACCCTGCCAACACACTCATTATACAATACTTATTCATCGCTTATTACGGATTCTGAGTTAATGTACCCGGATAAGCGTTAATCTCAGACTGCGGAATATACTGGATAGCCAACGGGCTGGTAGCAGGATATTCAGGCACGCCGTCATGGAATCCCGGGTAATGACGTTTCATCGTATCGCCTACACGATATACATCAAAACCACGGTCAGCCTCATAAGCTAATTCCAACTGACGTTCTTTCATGATAAGCTCATGAGCGTTTGTCGCATCCAAAGATTTATATCCGGCGTTAGGTAAGGAACGGGTACGAACGGTATTCAAATCGGCTAATGCTTTTGTATAGTTTCCTAATTTAGCGCTAGCCTCGGCGCGAATCAGGTATAACTCACCTAAGCGAGAGATAACCGGTGAATAAAGGTGGGGATAACCTTCTTGCTTAGAGCATTTATAACTATAGAATTTCGGATTACCTTGGCTTTCTAACATCAGGTAATCATAATCACCGACATAAGTTTTTCCCTTATAACTAATAGAATAACGTTTATTATCCACATCTACGGGAGTTAATGTGTACTCTTCATCATCCACGGTAGCGATTAACTTACCACCTACTTCCTTTGTCTCACCCTGACGATATACATAACCGGAAATCTTTCCGTCCGTATACAAGTTAGCGACGAAACGGAAAGCCGGAATTTGATCTCCCGCATCATTCTTCTTATATTGTGGATGGATAAAAGCCTCGCGGGCATCCGTATTTTTACCTGTCTCATGCAGCAAATCCATGTATTTAGCGCTAGCGTATACCTCACCCCAGCCTTGACCATCAATCTCCGCATACATACTACCTAACGGGCTACCCCAATCATCCCAATCCGAAGCAATGAATTTCACGGCAAAAATAGTCTCCGTTTGAGAAGCCGCATCCGGAGCAAGCTCATTATATGTCATAAACGTCGAACGACTCAATAAGGAGAATTGATTACTCTCGATTACCTCATTCGCATAATTATAAGATAATTGAGCGTATTCCTTATTCGGATTCTCAAAAGTACCACTCATATACATATAAACCTTGGCCAACAAGGCTTGAGCCGCATACTTTGAGGCATAGGCGGGCGACTTAAAATCAGACATCAACTCTTCTGCCTTTTTCAAGTCAGACAGAACTTGCTCATACGTATCTTTCACGGAAGAACGATCCGGAAGATCCAGGTTATCCATATCCTCAGGCATACCATTCACAATAGGTACACCCAGATTCTTCTCCGGTTCTTGATAATAAGGACGGCCAAACACACGACACAGATAAAAATACATCATGCCACGCATATAATAGGCCTCACCCAACTTTTGGTTCAACTCTGGAGATTCATTCTCATTGATCATCTTCATTAAAGAACTTGTCTGCGAGATGATATTATAAGCACTGTTCCAAACCGTAGAAAGCCCACCATTATTAACGGTATGCTGATAAGTAAAGTAAGTACCGAATGGATTTGTGGTCGGCTTATCCTTGCAAACGTTATCCCCGGGGAACTCTCCACAATAGTGTAAATGCTCAGATGCAGTTTTCAATTTAGCGTAGCAACCGTTTAATAAGACATCAACCGCAGCATCCTTATCTTCCATGATCTTGTCCTCCGTATACTTATCATAAGGCATACGTTCGATATCACAGCTTGTTATAAATGTGGCCGCTGCCGCAAGAGCCACTATAGCTATTTTTTTCATTCTTATTCCTTTAATTAAAATGTAACATTTAAACCAAACATAAATTTACGGGCTTGTGGGTACGGAGAAATGGCCACACCAACCGAACCAGCCTTGTATTGGCTTCCTACCTCAGCAGGAAGTTCCGGATCCACTCCAGAGAAACCCGAAAGAACAAACAAGTTCTCACCCGAGAAAGAAAGACGGACATTGTCTACATATTGGATCTTCCAAGGTAACGTATAGCCTAATGTCAAGCTACGCAAACGTAAATAGCTCGCATCCTCCAAGTAACGGGAAGATCCCTTGCTGGATTGGCTCTTATTACCATATTCAGCTTTTGGATGGGTAGCGATATCGCCCGGTTTTTCCCAGCGATTCCAATCATCCCTTAAATTCATTTGATTATAGTTTACATAAGCACCATCACTATCATACATAGAACGGTCATAATTGTAAATCTCACCTCCTACCGAATAACCGAAGACTGCGGATAAATCGATATTCTTCCAAGATAGATTTGTAGAGAAACCACCGTAGAAGTCAGGGCTTAATTTTCCTAATATAGTCTGGTGCTTGGAAGCCTCGCTATAATCAGAAGTTGTTATGCGTTCTCCTTTCTCATTTGTTGTATACCACAACGGAGCTCCTGTTTGCGGATCTACGCCAGCCCATTCAGTTCCATACCAAGTATCCACATCCTGACCCGGAGTCAAGATCTTATCCATATAGATGTAATAGCTTGTTCCTGCGTTGGCAGTAATAATCTCGCTCTTACCACCATACAATTCTGTGATCTTATTACGGTTCAAGCCCAAGTTAGCGGCAACGCTCCAATTCCAATCACCACCTTTCAAGATGTCCACACCTAATGAAACCTCGAAACCATTATTCTTAACAGAACCAACGTTACGATAGATACCCGTGATACCTGTCACACCGGGCAGAGGCACTTTATAAAGCAAATCGGTTGTTTTCTTATTGTAATAATCCAAATTAATAGTCAGACGATCGAACAAGATAGCGTCGATACCTACACCCGCCGTATAGGTTTTCTCCCATGTCAAGTTCTTATTTTCTTTTTGAGCAATTACCGCACCCGGATCACCGTTGTATCCCGTAGACATAGCATACAAAGTATACTGCGAATACAGCTCAGTAGGACGATTACCTACAGAACCATAGCTAGCGCGCAACTTCAATTGCTGTACCCAATCCTTTGCCTTGAAAAATTCCTCCTGATGGATA
Organism: Parabacteroides sp. CT06; assembly: GCF_002257605.1. GTDB lineage: Bacteria > Bacteroidota > Bacteroidia > Bacteroidales > Tannerellaceae > Parabacteroides > Parabacteroides distasonis. The sequence goes on from NZ_CP022754.1 coordinate 2,193,136, forward strand.
TTCCAACCACCACTAACAGAGAAGAAATTACCATATTTAGCATCCTCACCAAAGTTTGAGGCACCATCTCGGCGGAAAGAGAAAGACAATAAATAACGATTGTCATACGCATAATTGGCATTGAACAAATAGGATTGTACAGCCCATTCCTCTTGCGATCCTTTTATTGTCTTAGGAGTTGTCGCTACATCTGCCACGGAGAAACCCGGAGCGAAACTAGCCGCTGTCTGATCCTTGATTTCCCGGGTATAAGAGTTCCACTCATAAGCCAATATCGCATTGATGGAATGTTTATCGAACACCTTATTAAAACGAAGCAATTGGTTGCTATATACCCGATAAGAAGTTGTGGTCTTATCTTGCAACAATCCATTGTCGGCCTCTCCTGCCTTAGAGCGAGGATCGTTATAGCCTTTGAAAAGAATGTTATTATATTTATAGCTATTCACGGACGCAAAAGTCAACCAATCGGTAAACTTGATATCGAAGTCAAAGTTTCCCATAAACTCATAGGAAGTTTTCTTCTCATAATTCCATTGCAGGTCATACAAGTAATTTGTAGCATCGCTATTCACCCAATCGGTCGGCCTGTATTGCTGGATCAAGTCGCCATTCTCGTCATACGGGGAGTCCCAAGGGAAATTAACGTACATGATAGCGCCTAGATCTTGCTGCTGGTCCATCACGTCGCTACGGGTAGCCCATACTTTAGGTTTGATAGTCAACCAATCCGTCGCTTGGTAATCCACATTGAAACGCAAGTTATAACGCTTGTAGTCATATCCTTTCACGGCACCATCCTCATTATAGTAACCAACGGATGTATACGTCTTGATCTTCTCTGAGCCACCGGAAACAGATACGTTATAGTCTTGAGCGAAGCCCAGATGCGTACCCTCTTTCCACCAGTCGAAGTTACGGTTGCGCAAATCCTCCGTAAAATAACTCGGAAGGGCGTCTTGATTAGCGAAAGATTTATAATAATCATATAATTCCTCGCCGTTCATCATATTCATGTTTCCACGGTGCAACTGGTTCACACCCATCTTTACGGAAGCGTTGATCGTAGCTTTTCCGATCTTACCTTTCTTCGTAGTCACCACGATAACACCGTTCGCTCCTTGAGAACCATAGATAGCGGTTGAAGCGGCATCCTTCAAGATAGACATGGATTCGATATCAGCCGGGTTCAAGCTACCCGCATCCGTACCGACGATTACGCCATCCACGATCCAAAGAGGGTCCGTGCTACCGTTTACCGTAGACTTACCACGGATCACCACCTTACCGGCAGCGCCCGGCTGACCACCACCCGAAGTAACCTGCACGCCCGGAGCCTTACCAGACAATAAGTTCTCGACCGTAGGGCTAGTGGCATCCAACAATTTCTCGTTGCTCACCACCTGCATGGCACCCGTCAAGCTTTCCTTTTTTTGCACGCCGTAACCAACAACAACCACCTCCTCAAGGTTCTGAGTGTCTTCCTTGATACGGATAGTCATCGGAGCACTAGTCGCTTTAACCTCATGGTTCACATAACCGATGTAAGAAACGACCAAAGTAGCTCCGGCCGGAGCTTCCAAACTAAACTTTCCATCGAAATCGGTACTGGTACCGTTCGTAGTGCCTTTCACAAGCACGTTCGCGCCGATTACCGGCTCACCCGTCACCGCGTCAACAATGGTACCTGAAATCGTAATCGTCTGCTGCGCCACCATTCTCTCCGTGTTTCTCAATTCATTTGGATTAGAAGATGACTTGTAAACAACAATCCTATTGTTGTTTACAACAAAATCAGCATGCTGATTTTTCAGCGCCGTCGTCAAAATCTCCTCGACCGAGCGGTTCGACATGTCGATTGAGATACGCTCATTCAGATTGATGTCATTGTTACGGATAAGGAACGTGTAATTGAATTTTTCCTCGATCAAATCGAAAAGTTCTTTTAATGTCGTACTTTCCATTTGAACAGACATCATTTGTGTCTGAAGTTCGGACGCTGAAACCGTACCGGGAATAAACGGCAGTCCCGCAAGCATACATGCGGCTACCATCATCTTACCGGTCTTCTTGAAATAGTTCATTTCCATTAAAGTTAGATTTAATAAATAATTTTCTCGTTTATACTATTTTCCACACTTACACCTTAGGATTAAGGTTTGTATTTTTGTTTTTACTTATCTTTTATAATAATCTCATCTCCCGAACGAGTCCACACATATTTATGATCCACGTCCACCTCACGAAGGATCTTATCCAACGAATAATCTTTCGTAAAGCTACCGGAGAAGATTTCCTTTCTCAAAAGATCGCTCTCGACACGAATACGCACGTTGAACTTACGTTCCAAATCCTTGGCGATACTCATGAAAGGTTGCTCGGAGAATTTCAGGCTACCGTCCATCCAAGAGAGAGCATCCTTGGCATCCACCTCACTGACTCTTACCTTATTGGTCTGCTTATTAAAGCTTAGTTTCCGGTTTGGAGTCAAGGTCACATCGCCCGCATGGGCAACCTCATCCCGCAAGCTCACGTTTACTTTTCCCGACACCAGAGTGACATCGGTCATTTCATCCATTCCGTAAGCCTTTACGTTAAATCTAGTTCCTAGAACCTTGATATCCAACTTCTTTGATTTTACGATAAAAGGCTTAAGGGAATCCCGGGTAATCTCGAAGTAAGCCTCACCATCCAATTGTACGCTACGTCCGTTCGTATTGAAATCACTGCCATATCTCAACGTGGAACCTGCGTTGACCCAAACCACGGATTGATCCGGCAAAACGACTTTCGTTTGGGCTCCCATAGGAGTTGTCGTCTCAAAATAAGCCAAGGCGGCAGATTTCGGCTGATTATGTCTCGTACCTATATAATAAGAGGCAGTTCCCACCGATACCACGATCAAGACCGAGGCGGCAACTTTTCCTAAAAACCGAAAATTTAGCCAATGATTCTTTTCAGAAGGAATAGCGGGATCGATAAGTGCCCCGAAATGTTTTTGGAAATCGGCTTTCATATCAGAGGCAAACAAAGGTACATGCGCCGTCGCCCAACAATCTGCCATCTCGGAAAGGCACTGTTTATGAGCGTCATCCGTTTCCAACCATTGTAGTAATTCATTTCGCCCCTCCTCGGATATATCTCCCATGAGGTAGCTATAAATTAAATCTTCTATGTGTTTATTCTCTATTTCCATGATATTAACAAAGGAGCCGGTTTTCAACCCGGTTTCTATTATATACACCTGTTTTAGAGATTCCGTTTAAGGAGATTCCAATTATTTTTCGAAAAAATTAAATATAAGTAAGAAAAGAGGGTAAAGATCGCCTAAAAGTTCACGCAACTTCGCCAAACCGATCTTGATCTGTACTCGTACCGTACTGGAACTGATATGATTTGTTATCGCTATTTCCTCATAGGTCTTGTTATGGTAAAGATATTGCACGAAGATATCCCGGCATTTAGCGGGCAAGGAATCCACGGCACGATAGATTTTCTCCTCGAATTCCTTATTCTCCAGATAAGCCAACGGATGGGGGTCCGCGTCGATTTGCAACTCTTGTATCGACAATAAGCTTTCTTGTACATCTGATAAAGGGACTTCTTGCTGACGTTTATCTCTTAAATAATTCAGGCAATAATTACGTACCGAGCGAATTAAATAAGCGTTTACCGGATGTATTAACGCCGAATGGTGATTCCATACATTCATAAAAACATCATTAACGATCTCACGTGCCGCCTCCGAATTATAGACATATTTAGTCGCTACGGCGCACAAGTACACGTAGAAGGTCGTATATAATTGTTCAAATGCTTTGGCATCGCCATTATTGATCCGAGATATTATGTCCTCCTTTACAATCAGCACAAACGTCAACCCTTAAGTTTCACTCACAATTGAATCACAAAAATAATGAAATATTCCAGAGATTACCTCATTTTAAAAGAAAGTATAGGGTAATAGCGCCAAACAGCTCGCTAAAGCGGACTGTTTGGATACTTAGGTGACGAACCGGATGCCATACGGGTGGCATAGCTGTGCCATCCTTGTGGCACGCCCTTGCTATCCTTGTGGCACTGCTATGCCACCGGCGTGGCACGACTGTGCCAATGCTATGGAAAGGACTGACACTATACGTCGTTACAATACAACAACTTAGATTACTTAGAAGAATTGGCGGCACGCTTCTTGTTACGCCAGTAACTACCGTCACGTTTGCTTCCGAACATATTACGGCGTTTCGACTCTTGCTTGATCGCTTCTTTCTTCTCGGCTACGGCGGCTTTCACCTCCTTGGTCTCATACATATGGCCACCGGCTATGGGGACTTCCTTGCCGATCAGTTTCTGGATATCTTTCAACAAAGGTACCTCCTCGGCGTCGCAGAAAGAGAACGCCACACCTTCACGGCCCGCACGACCCGTACGCCCGATCCGATGTACATAAGTCTCGGGTACGTTAGGAAGCTCATAGTTAATGACGTGTGTCAGATGATCCACGTCGATTCCACGGGCGGCGATATCCGTAGCGATCAGCACACGGGTCGTATGATCCTTGAAATTCGTCAAGGCACGCTGGCGGGCAGTCTGGCTCTTGTTGCCATGGATCGCCTCCGCCCCTATCTCCGCTTTCGACAAGACACGGGCCACCTTGTCCGCCCCGTGTTTCGTACGGGTAAAGATCAATACGGATTCCAGTTCCGGGTTCTCCAACAAGCTTTTCAGCAAGTTGATCTTCTCGGCCTTCTCGACGAAATAAACGGATTGGTCGATCGCGTCCACGGTCGATGAGGCCGGGGTTACTTCCACCTTTTGCGGCTCGCTCAAGATCGTACCTGCCAAGCGCTCGATCTCAGGGGGCATGGTAGCGGAGAAGAACAAGGACTGGCGTTTCTTGGGCAATAGCGGTAAAATACGCTTGATGTCATGGATAAAGCCCATGTCCAACATACGGTCCGCTTCGTCTAAGACGAAATACTCCAAGGTATCCAAGTGGATGAATCCTTGTCCAATCAAGTCCAGCAGACGTCCCGGCGTAGCGATTAATATATCGATGCCTCTTTCCAAGGCTTCCGTCTGGGGCTTTTGCCCTACTCCCCCGAATATCACCGTATGGCGTAATCCAGCGAAACGGCCGTAAGCGGCAAAGCTCTCTCCGATCTGGATGGCAAGCTCACGGGTAGGCGTAAGGATCAATGCCTTGATACCCCGTTTGTAACCTTTCTTCTTCTGGAGATATAACCGCTGGATAATCGGGATGGAGAAGGCCGCCGTCTTACCGGTTCCTGTCTGGGCGCAACCCAATAAATCATAACCTTGCGAAACGATGGGAATCGCTTCTGATTGTATAGGTGTTGGAGTCGTATAACCTTCTTGCACGAGAGCCTTACGTATCGGCTCTATCAAATCTAAATCTTCAAATGTCATTCTAAAATAGGGTGAGCCATCACGGCTCGTTATGTAAATAATGTGGGCAAAGGTAGTAAAACTTTATGATATAAACTATCTTTGCGCTTTTTATGCCCGTAAAGCGATATGAAAGAATTATTACTACTACTGAAAAAGTTCTTCGGATATACCTCCTTCCGTCCCTTGCAGGCGGACATCATACAGCGTATCTTACAGAAAGAGGACTCGTTGGTGCTGATGCCCACGGGTGGAGGCAAGTCGATCTGTTTTCAGCTACCGGCTATCTATCTGCCGGGTACGGCTTTGGTGGTGTCCCCCTTGATCGCCTTGATGAAGGATCAAGTAGAGGGGTTGATCGCCAACGGCATCCCTGCGGCGGCGTTGAACAGTATGATGCCGGAAGAGGAGCAACAACAGGTGAAGCAACTTTGCGTGCAGGGCAAGATCAAATTATTGTATATCTCCCCGGAACGGATCAAGATGGAGGCGGACTGGTTCCTGCCCCGGCTGGACATCTCGCTCATCGCTATCGACGAGGCACATTGCGTATCGCATTGGGGACATGACTTCCGTCCGGAATACACGCAACTGGCGATATTGAAGGAACGTTTCCCGAAAGTCCCGGTCGTGGCCCTGACCGCTACCGCCGATAAAATCACCCGGAAGGATATCCTAGAGCAGTTACGGCTTCGTACGCCCCAAACGTTCATATCATCGTTCGACCGCCCGAACATCTCCCTCACGGTACGCCGAGGGCTTAACAAGAAAGAGAAGATCGCCGCCATCGTCCATTTCATCCGGGGGCACCGGGAGCAGAGCGGTATCATCTATTGCATGCGCCGCAACGATACGACCGAGCTGGCCGATGAGTTGGCGATGTATAATATCAAGGCGATCGCCTACCACGCCGGCCTCCTGCCCGCCCAACGGGAACAGGCCCAAAACGATTTCATCAACGACCGGGTGGACGTGGTGTGCGCCACGGTAGCTTTCGGGATGGGTATCGACAAGAGCAATGTCCGCTGGGTCGTGCATTACAGCATGCCGGGGAGTATCGAGAACTACTACCAAGAGATCGGCCGTGCCGGAAGGGACGGGATGAAAAGCGATGCCCTCCTGTTCTATTCCTTGAGCGACTTGATCGTACTTCGCCGTTTCGCCGAGGAGAGTGGCCAAAGCGAGGTGAACTTGGAGAAGCTAAACCGGATGAGACGGTATTGCGAGTCCGATATGTGCCGCCGCCGTGTCCTGCTCAGTTACTTCGGCGAGGAGGCGGACCATGATTGCGGCAACTGCGACGTGTGCAAGAACCCTCCGCAACGTTTCGACGGCAGTGTCTTGATACAAAAGGCGCTGAGCGCCGTTATCCGGACCGGCGAGCACGTGGGCATGCAGATGCTGATCGACATACTCCGTGCCTCCGCCCGCGCGGAGCTGCTGGAGAGAGGATACGATAAGCTAAAGACGTACGGAGCCGGACGGGATCTCTCTTATAAAGAATGGAAGGAGTACATTTACCAGATGATCCAACTCGGGTACATGGAGATCGACTACGCCGCCGAGCGTGTCTTGCGGATGACCCCGCTAGGCAGGCGTGTCCTGTACGGGGAGCAAAAGGCCCAGCTCGTCATCTATCGGGAACCGGATGAGCTGACACGCCCCGTCCGGAGAGGCGAGCGGAAATCCTCCTTCAAGGCCCAGCCGATCCGGCCGATCCGGTCCGCCTCTACGGACGAGACCTTGCTGGACTCCCTCCGCCAACTTCGCAAGCAAATCGCCGAGCGAGAGCATACGCCGGCTTATATCATCTTCTCCGACGATTCTTTGGAAGACATGGTGGAGAAGAAACCGGTCACCTTGGACCAGTTCAGCGACATCCGGGGCGTGGGGCAAATCAAGCTGGACCGGTATGGGAAGGTGTTCGTGGCCTTGATCCGGTTCGTGCTGAAGCTACCGAAATAAGAAGAACACATGTTAATGTTTTTAGCTCCTAAATGGAAATATAAAAAAATCACATATATTTGTCTACAATTATTAAGCACAATGCCTCATATTCATGATAGACAAACATTTTTCTCTCCTCACCCACCTGCTCTGTCTGTGTTTTCTGGCAGGATGCGAGAATGAGTATTTCAAAACGGGGAGTATCCATATCCAATTGAAGAAACCTTCCGGATACGTAGATATCTCCTTGGCGAATATCCCGGTCACACTAATCAATCAAAGTATAGGCTGTGTCTACACCACGACCACCGACACAAATGGACTAGCTCTATTTGAACTAACCGCTGGCATATGCGCAATCTCCGCAAATCAGGAAACCACGACTGGCAACAGGGATTATATATTGAGTGGTAGCCTCTCCAATATCCAGTTCGAGGCCAATGGAGAAGAACGATCCGTGGAAATACCTTTGGAAGTGTCCGAACGAGGCCGTCTACTGATTAGCGAGATTTATTTCAGCGGTTGTCTCTGGCCTGACGGGAAAAATGTCTATAACAAAGATCAATACCTCACGTTGGTCAATAACTCCGATGACTTGATTTTCCTAGATGGCCTATGTATCGCACAAGCAGGACCCGTAAGCGTGACAAAGCCTTCCGGATGGATGCTCCATACCGATATGAAAGAAATACCTTTATTCATGATGTGCTGGGAGTTTCCGGGAACGGGAACCGAATATCCCATTCAACCGGGGGAGCGACAAACAATAGCGATTAACGCCATAAACCATACCAATAGCGAAGTGGGAGTTCCGGCCTCGCTCGATTTATCCAGCGTGGAATGGGCTTTTTGGGATCCTATCTTGACCGGAAGCCAAATCTCCGCCGGTGTAAAACCTCTAAACTTGGTATGGCGTGGCACCGGTTTCTCCTATCTGTTTTCCATGAACGGCCCGACGATCCTCTTGTTCCGTCCCAAAACGGACTTAAGAGAATGGATCGCCAATCCGGATCACATCCAAAAAGAACCAGAGAGTTTCAATACGCTAAAATACCTCCATATACCCGCTGATTGGGTGCTGGATATCGCGAATTTCGTCTCTTCAACCTCTACGGTAGCTTACACACGTATCCCATCTTCTATGGATGTGAGTCCGGGTATAGCCACGTCCGGCGGTTCCGGCCTGGCAATGCGTCGGAAATATGAGCAAGAGGGGAAACGCTTCCGCTGGAAAGATTCCAATAACACCGCCGAGGATTTCGAGAAAACTCCACCTTCCTTAAAACGGTAAGCCTCTATGAAGATCACTATCATTCTATATATGATATCACTATCTGTCTATGCCTCACGGTCATGGGCTCAACAAGAGAGCGCATGGGCTTTATCCGCCAATCCTGTCAGCATCAGCTATGTGCCTAAGGGCAGCGCTATGGAAGCTGGTTTAAGTTATTTGATCCATCAAGCTGCCTTACCTGCCAGCGACCAGCCGGATCAAACACAGACCTATAGGGCTTATGTATCCGGTAACCGAAAGCTGGGTCTGCTTTGGCTGGCGGGTGGTATCGATTGGTCGCAAAGCCTACTGGAAGGGAGAAAATGGAATTTATTATCGCAACCGGACTATCTGATTACGGCCGGCGATTCCTTGGGAGAGCCACAACGCATCGAGAAATACAGGATCTATGGACAAGCGGCTTACGTCTTATCCCCGAAAATCAAGGTCGGGATAGATGGAGACTATACAGCTACAAGCAACGAAGATCGCTCCTCTTACCATATCTACCATGGGATGGCACACTTAATCCGGATATCAGGAGGTATCGTTTACGAACAAGTACGCAGACGCTTTGGAGCCTCGATCCATTATACCCATCGTACAGAGGAATTAACGTATGATACGGATAGTAAAGATAAACTTTATACATTTCCTCTGGGTTATTGGCTTCCGATGCAAGAATTATCGGGAAGTTTCCTGTTTCGCAGCCAAGGAAAACGCCTAGGTGTTTCCTTGCAAACGGAAACCCTAAAAGAGCATTGGAGTCTTTTCCATGATCTCTTCTACGAGACCCAGCAATTAGCGGACAATCCAAATAACTCCGGCAACTTGAGAGGCTGGGAAGAACGGCTGCATCAAATCAGTTACCAAGGTCGTTTTACCCGAACGAATAAATCGCGGACGCATATCTGGTCGCCCACAGCCCGATTCAACCAAACTACGGCCAACCGCATATTACAACGGAATCCCACCACAAGCTCGTCTGCCATATGGACTACATTCGCCACCTATCGCCTAGCAAGGCAACGGATGTTATCTACCCAACTAAGTTACGAGGCGACAAAGAATGATACTTCGGGCGGAAAGGCATCCACATGGCAAATGACTGTCGGATGGAATCGTTTGGAAAATGATTTCTACATATATCCTTTTACGGTCAAACAATATACAGGGCTCTTCCACGGAGAGATTGCGTTTTTTCGACAAATCCGCCTACCTAAAGAAAACAAGCTAAGTATCCGCCCGTCCGTGTATATCGTATCGGGCTATGGTACCGAGATCAAATGGGAGAAGGAAACGCAGAAGGATGAGAATGGCTCAGCAGAAATCAAGCTAGAGCAGAACATGCAAAAAGTGAACGAGGATTTTATTGCTCGCACGGCAACCCGTCTGGGTATCGGTACGGAAATGGAATATCGGCATCCCATTCATTCCGCCTTATCAGCGGGATTTCGTTTAAAGGGTAGTCTCGAACAAACGACAAGTCCTCAATCGACCCTCGGAGGGGGTGGAAACTTCAGTATTGTCATCTGGCTATAAATAGGTCTAATACTATGCGTTACTCAACTTTGTACAAAATACCAATAAGGATCGTGACGATATTTCTCTTATTATCATCACTTCATCCGGGCAATTACCTTCACGGGCAAGAGCAACCGGATACTCTGTCCTTCTATTTACCCAACATTTTGGTAACAGCCATCGAGTCTAAGACTCCGGGTACGGTTTCCTTGCTTCCTGCATCAACATTGGAACACACGCAACCTATCACGATCGCTGATCTGACACAGTTATTACCAGGAGGTCTCACCAATAATTCTGGGGTGACAGACGCACAATATTTCTCAGTGCGGGAGGTTTCTTTAAAGAACGGGGTAAACCAATTTCATAAAAACGCAGCTATGGGTGCCCAAATATGGGTAGACGGCTCTCCTCTTCATTTCAACACCGGCATCAACGAGCCTTACGAAGGATATGATGCCCGTTTTCTATCTCTCAACCAAGTGAAAGAGGCGGAAATCATCCGGGGAATACCTTCTGCCCGGTACGGAAACTTAACAAATAGCGTATTATTACTCAAGACTCATCAAGGTAGAATGCCTCTCTCCACCAGCATACGTTACAATCCGAAACTGAAACAATATATGCTTGGAAAAGGCTTCTGTATCTCCCCACAAGGCCATACGCTCAACCTGTTAGCGGACTATACCAGCCAAGGCGATTTCCATACCGGCGGCATACGCTTGGCAAACCTTTACCATTGGTTGCCCGCAGGGAAAAAACTAGAATTAAGCCTTACTTACACCTCTCGCATAGGAAAGGAAAAGCAATTCGTCAACGAGCAGAATCATACACAAAGACAACGATTGGATCAGCGATTTTCCATACAAGGGGAATGGCAACCCGACCGACGTTGGCTCAAGAAACTGTCTCTGAGAATAGACGGTTCCCTTCAAAAAAGCAAACAAACAAAGAGTCAGGTCAACAATGCCTCTAGCCAGCTTTATACAGACCAGAAAGAGAGCGGCGAATGGGAAGCCAATGTTTTATCCTCAAACTACATGTACACATTAGTCAATGAAAGCCGACCTTTTTATGTAGAAACCGAGATGCTGGCGTCTACCTCATTTCCGCTACGGCAGAGACGTGAAATCAGCTTAGCCGCCGGATTCTCATGGCGTGGTGAGGGCAACGAAGGGCGAGGCAGGGATTTCGATCGGCAAAGGCCTCCTTCTACATCTATCCGTCCCCGCTCATTCCGGGAAATCCCATCCTTGCATACGTTCGGTGGCTTCATTGAGGCCACATACCGGACTCCCAACCTCCATGTAAAAGCCGGATTAAGAAATCAAGGATTGAAAAGCCGGGATTATGCCTTAATCTATCAGACAGAACCTCGCCTGAATCTCTTATGGTCTCTCTGCTCCTCTCCCTCCGGCTATACATTGAGTTTAAAAGCCGGGGTCGGATGGATCAGTTTCATGCCGACATTGGAAAAACTCTACCCGGAAGCTATTTATAATGATAAGGTCTCTTTCTATTATAATGATAGCAATGAAAGTGGAAACACCCTTGGTATTCTCACGACACATGCCCCCGGAATGGAACGAAATATGAAATTAAAACCTACCGTAAATCGAAAGATAGAGGTTGGCCTTATAGGGAAGACTCCGGCCATCCGACTAGACATGACCGTTTTTTTCGAGAAACAAACGGATGGCTTTTCCTCCTCGGCGCAATATATTCCGTTCAGCTATCGGGAATATGATTATCTATCAACCGCCCAACTTCGTCCTGAATACAAAGATGGACAGGTATGGGTGAACGGTAAGGCTGTCCCTTATCAAGAGAAATATAGTTACACGCCGGTATCTGTACCAGTCAATACACTCCATAGGAAGAAACATGGGATTGAGATGGTAGCGGACCTCGGGACTTTCTCACCCTTGCGTACCTCCCTAATCGTAGACGGGATTTGGTTATATGTACGAGAAAAGAATACGGCCCTTAACGGGATCTGGCCGATCCAGTACACAGATAAAACAGAATACCCCTACGTAGGTTTTTACGACAGGCAAGGCGGACCGGGAAATGAAAGTCGTTCGGAGATCATCTCCACGAACTTCCGTTTCATCACCCGCATCCCCAGAATCGGACTGGTCACTACCCTTACGTGGCAAATGATATGGCTCTATAAATATCGTACGCTCTACAACGGTAGCACTGGCGAGAATGTATGGCCCCTATATTGGTGTGGAACAGACGGAATCATACATCCGTTCACCGAGGCACAGAAAGAGGATCCAGCCTTTGCGCCTTTACTCTCCACCACCGCACCGGAACGATTCCTACCAAACTCTTATAAACCATATGGTATGCTGAATATTCGGGTAAACAAAGCTTTCGGAGAGCACATCACGCTGGCATTCTTTGCCAACAACCTCGCCGATTTACGCCCCACTCGCTATTCAGCCAGCACGAGATCTTACCTTCAACAAAATACCCAGCCTTTTTTCGGTCTGGAATTACAAATAAAACTATGACATCATGAAAACAAGCATACTTTACATATTCCTACTGTCAGTCCTTTACGCCTGCGACTCCCACTCTCTTCTTCCACCCAAGCAGCAATTGGATCAGCAAATAGCGCAACTGAATGATTATTCTTTGTTGAGCGGTCCCTTGAACGACCAGCTATGCGAAGAGATAGAAACCCATGCCCAAGAAATAGGGAATGACTCGCTTTTGCTGGCAACCCGCCAAATCATATACACTCGCTATTGCAGATTACAGGACACGGCTCATGCGAGAATGCTACTCGACCGCATGAAACCTTACGCCATCCGCATAAAAGACAAGCACCTTCTCATGAATCACCTGCGTATGGCATTTCTTCACGCACAGACACGCCAACCCGCAGAATGCGAGCGATGGATAAACGAGGCACGAAAATATGCATATATAAATCCTCAAAACTGGTATATCACGGCGGCTAACGCTTGTCTTGAATGTGGATTATATCCCCAAGCACTCATCTATGCGGATTCAGCATTGGTGAACTTGAAATATAAAGTGATAAGCTCTCCTCACTTAGTAAAAGCTATAGCATTAAGCCGTACGGGAAAGACCGCCGAAGCGGAGGAATGGACCCAACGATGCATTACCGATATCCGCCACTTTCAGGCGAAACACCAAATACACACGATCAGCTATCTGCAATATCAACTCTTCATGGAATACGCCGTCTCTCTCCGGAAACATGGAAAAAACAAAGAGGCACTATCCGTATTGGAGGAATTAGACAAAGTCTCATTCAATAATGTCGCCACGCCTCTCTTGAGGAACAAAGACAATATCGAGGAATATAAGGTGCGTGTGGCACGTATGTTGTCCGAATGCTATTATACGACCGGAAATCAATCGGAAGCCATCCAACAGGCAAACCGGGCTGACTCCCTACAATCCCATTATGCCCAAGAGCAAATGAACATACGCAGAAAGATGATCAGCGAAAGCCTACAAAACGAACTATTATCCACCCGCTTAAAAAGTCAGAAGGTGGAGGCGGAACAGGCACGGCTCATCCAGTATATCCTAACCGGAATCATTATTTTACTCATGGCTATCCTAACCGGAGGATATCTTTGGTGGAGAAATCATCGCCGTCGCCTACGCCAGTTATTCGATTTATTGATAAGCCATCATGCAGCTTGGTTGCTAATACACGATCCACTTCCGCTAATCTCCCGGCCACAAATAAAGTTACCAGATCATTCAGAGGCAAACACCGAGGTCACAACAAAAGCTGATAATCTCCTATATCAACGAATCCTATCAGTTATGAAAGAGCAAAAGCCTTTCTTAAATCCTAATCTCGACCTTGTGACCCTCTCCCGTCTAGTGGGTACTAACCGAACACAACTATCCACCACCCTCAATAAGCAGACGGGAATGAACTTTAGTCGTTGGCTGGCTGAATACAGGGTACACCACCTCCTTTCGCTCGTCGCCCTACGTCCCGACAGCGACATCACCGCACTAGCCTCCGAATCAGGCTTCACCTCCCGAACCTCCTTCTTCCGGCAGTTCCGGCAAGTCACCGGACTTACGCCCAACCAATACAGAAACGTACGAAAAGAGACCGGCAAATAATCTGTTAAAGTACCGGCCTTACCTTTGACGCAAGGTCTTTACGGCCCTTGGTGTACCAGATCGTTCGGATTAAGTTTCAATACGTTCGCATCTTTTCCCTTCCTTTGGTATACCAAATGGGACTGTCTATATTTGACCTCGCAAGTCCCTCTTATGCGGGTTACTTAAGACAGTACCAATATGGAAGAAAAGCAAAAGCCATCCCTAATCGAACGCAGGCTATATGCCCGTATCTTACAAATCATGGAGGATAAGAAGCCTTATCTCGATCCACAGTTCAATTTGTGCCAGTTGGCCAACCTCGCTTGCACGAACCGTACCCGGCTATCCTCCACCTTGAACAATCAGACGGGTATGAACTTCAGTCGCTGGCTAGCCAACTATCGGGTAAAGCATCTTATACAGGAGTTCTCCAAATGTCTCACACAGGAACCTAAGGAGCTATACAAGAAAGCAGGTTTTACCTCCCGTACCTCTTTTTATCGCCAGTTTAAGGAGGTGACGGGTAATACCCCCATTGAGTACTTCGCCAACCTATATTACGACAACGTAAATCATTCAACTAAATAAGTAGCGATATGAGACATCTTACACTTCTACTCTTATCCGTTTTTACTGTCTATCAAGCCAAAGTGGATATATTGATCCCCTTAGACAAATATCCTACGGGGGAAAAACGTTTCAACTTACAGATCAACGGAAGTCACGATACCAGTACCCCTTGGCTCTCCACCACGTCATTTGGCGTGGATGAAGATGGGCAGATGGGAAACCCGGAGAATTGGACTTCCGAACAAATCGACGAGGACAATCACTCGGTAAGTCACCGACTCATCATGAACAGTATTTCCCTGCGCCTCTCCTATCGTGTATGGGACAATCTCAGCCTGTGGGCAGGCATCGGTACCACCAACTTCACCCACGAGGAGACTTTCCGAGATGATGACGACCTAAGCAGTACCATCTTCAGCAAGAACATGGTACCCATCTACAGCGGAGGGTTAGGTTACGGCTATGCCTTTACCGACCGCTTTTTCATGTCTACCCAACCCGGCGTGCGCTATGCCAACAGCGATAACATGACCACCGAGGTGTATTACCAAGGCAAGACCATCCCCTTGCGAGACCTCAGCCTCAACCGCCGTTACCTAGAGTGGGCCGTGCCCGTGGTGGCCGGATACGCACTGGGCAATTTCGTGCTCTATGCCGGCATCCTCTACAAGGACTACACGATGAAAGACCGGTACGAGTTCACCAAGACATATGCCGGCGAGGACTATACCGTTCGTATCGACGAGACCTTCCACGCCCGTCACAAGCTGTACGCTTTGGCCGGGGTGAACTATTTCCTCGCTGACAACATCTCGCTCGGAGTAAACGGGAGCTTCGGCAAGAGGCAGTCCGTACAGTTACAATTCAATATCAGTTTCTAAACCTCTTAAACAGATATATACATGAGAACGACACTCAAAGCACAAGCTATACGGCTGATCGCCGTATTTTTGCTTATCACCGCCTCTACCACCACCGTCAAGGCACAGATCAGCCAACATCCCGAACTGTATAAGGTGAAAGAATTCCACAATTACGAATCAGACGGAGGTGCCTATTACTGCTTCACCGATGCACAATACTACCAAGGGAAGCTCTACGGGGTCTACATAAATAATAACGGACCTTCAGCCGTATGCCTCACGGCTTTCGAGGTGAACGGCGAGACCCAGACAATGAAGCAATCTACCATTGGTGAAACCAATAAAAAAGAGATCCGTCTCAATGAGTTCGGCGTATACCAAGATGCCGAGATCATCGTATACCGTAATCGCTTCTATGTGCTCTGGAAGAATAATACCAATGGCCAGATATGGATCGGCGAGGTGGATATGAAAAAGGGAGAATACAAGAAAACCCGTATGCTCGATGACGGGAAAACTTACGCCAACTTCGCCGCCACCATCTACCGTGACAAGATCTGCGTCATCCTACACCGCCGCACCAACAAGAAACTGCAAGTCTACCAATACGGCGACCCCGAGCTGAACAGCGGCTGGGACTGGTGCGGCACCGTGCGCAACGCCGGACACGATAATATCGAGCTAAAAGGCTCAACAGGCATATCAATGGAATACGATCCCGACGACCACTGGGACGCCACCTCGTGGTACGGCTACGACGACACCGAGAAAAAGAACGTGGAAAAACTCATCGTAGGCCGACTCAAGAGCGGTGCATTCGAGGCATTCAGCTACAGCGGCGAATATGGCAAGGATAACACATGGCCCTCCAAGTGGGAAGAATACGCACACCACGACATAGGCCGCTCGAAGACCTTCTCACTCAAGCTCATCCAAGCTGACATCGAAGGCTATGCGGCCGACAATACCAATGGCTACAAAGCGTCCTCAAATCCCCTAATCTTCAGCTACTGTTCCTATGATGGCAAAGGGACGGGTGAACACTTCCTAAAGAAATTCTACCCCGGCAGCAACAGCTTCGCCGCCGACGCACCCATCTACACTGACCTGCCCTACGGCTACACGGCCGTAGCCACCGCAGCAGATCCTACCACTGAGACAGCTCCCGGCGGAGGACTCTACTACAAGCAATATATCTATCTACTGCGGGGTAACCAGCAACCATACCACTGGTTCAAGCACTCCTACGTCGCCTCCATCCGATCTAACGAGATCGTGGAGAGACGTAGTTCTTTCAACGACGAGAAGGCCTTATTCGGCAACAGCGAGTTACGCAATCTCGTGCGCCTCGTCGGCATCATCGAAGGACCACCTCCAACGGTAGTGGATAATAACGAGTGGTTCGGCGACCTCGGCGTAGCCTCAAGCCTTGCCTTCACCATGGGATCGGGCACCAGCAACTCCGTGAGCCGACTCTATAAAAGTGATCTAAAATGCTCCTTCGGACCGCATACGGATAAACTCACGGCAGCATTCGGCGGCGGATACTCCTTCCAGAAACAACACGAGGAAGTAACAAGCCAGTCCGAGTCCATCACCGTTACCTTCGAAGCAAACGACACAGCAGACTACCGGGCCATCGCCCTCTACTCTGTACCCATTCTGACCCGTTGCGACCTAGAATACCTCTCCCCCACCCGGAGACAGAGTGTACGAATGCCCATATTCAGCTATACTTACATGACACGACAGAGTATCAAACAAGTAGAAGTGCCTCTCGACCTAGAGCCTTTCCGCAT
Organism: Parabacteroides sp. CT06; assembly: GCF_002257605.1. Classification (GTDB taxonomy): domain Bacteria; phylum Bacteroidota; class Bacteroidia; order Bacteroidales; family Tannerellaceae; genus Parabacteroides; species Parabacteroides distasonis. The sequence continues at coordinate 2,210,634 of NZ_CP022754.1, forward strand.
AGACAATCCAAGCAAACTTGGAGACTGGGAGGCCCGTGAGATCCTCACCATGACCGCCAGCGAGCCAAATGTCAGCAAGTCCGTCAACTTCAGCCTCAACTCCGAACGGATCGACATGACGCTGGAAACCAGCGGCACAATCTCCGACAGTCAGACCAAAGGTGCCATCAGCCTTATGGATTTGAAATTCCCCTTCTTTCAACTGGAGAACCAAAGTTCTTGGGAATGGACAGACCAGACCACGGCGACAACCTCGCAGGGTATCAGCGCATCCTATTCGAAGATACGACGCACGGACAAGCACGTCAGGCCGGAAGAGACAGCCGAGTCCTTCTCATCCACCCTCTATCTGCTCACTGCCGAGAAGTCGAACACGCTCCGTGACCAGTACTACCCCAAGCTACTCGAACGGAAGATTAGCTTCGGCACCGACACCTTTCCCTTCATGGTAAACAGCGACAAACCCTTCGTATTGGCGTGGGACATCAACAACATCACCTATGTACGAGGTGACGTGAGCATCACCGGAAATGAGGTGGTAACGGCCGACGAGCCCCTATCTATCCGCTTTCTCAACGGCATGCTTACGGTAGACTGCCTGCCGGGAGCCACCGTCAACGTCTACAGCATGAACGGCACGTTGGCTGGTCACCAGCAAGCGGTATCCGGAAAAGCAATCTTCAGCCTGCCCGGACACCTGTACACCGTGGAGGTCGTGACCGAACGTTACCGGAAAGTACAGAAAGTAGTGAGATAATACAGTTAGAAGCCATGAAGACAAACCTCCTCCAGAGAAAACGCCTCCTAACGGAAGAATCGAATCGCTGTTATCTGTGCGATGCCCCTGTCTGCACGAAGGCATGCAAGCCCGGACTAGATCCGGGCCGCTTGCTGCGGGCCTGTAAAATGGACAACCTAGCGGGAGCTATCCTCCGGGCCTACCGGATGGAAGCCTGCAAGGATTGCGACGGGCATCCTTGCGAGAAGGCCTGCCTCCGCGGACGAACCGACCGGGCGATATCCATCACCCAGATCGTACGGCAATTACAAGATATGCCAAACCCGACGGATAGTTCTCCCCTCACTTCGTCTCCGGACTTGGCGATCGACTTTTGTGGTGTCCGCTGCGCCAACCCCTTTATACTGGCCTCCTCGCCCGTAGCCCATAATTACGAGATGTGCGTCCGGGCCCTCGAAGCCGGTTGGGCCGGTATCTGCTTCAAGACGATATCATTCTATCCGAGCCATGAGGTATCCCCCCGCTTCGACCAAATGGAGGTGGATGGCGTGCCTTTCATCGGATTCAAGAACATGGAACAATTGTCGGAAGCCTCTGTCGAAGAGAATTTCGATACTCTCTATCGCCTCAAGCAACGCTATCCTGACAAATTAATCATCTCCTCCATTATGGGACGGACAGACGATGAGTGGACACGGCTTGCCCAATATTCCACGCAGGCTGGGGCCGATATCATTGAGTGCAACTTCTCTTGCCCACAAATGACGCAAGAAGGGATGGGCAGCGACGTAGGACAAAGCCCGGAACTGGTACGCCGGTTCACCGCCGCCACACGCCGGGGTACCCATCTGCCGATACTAGCGAAGATGACACCGAATATCGGGCAGATGACACCCGTGGCGCTCGCCGCCCACGAAGGAGGAGCCACCGGGATAGCCGCCATCAACACCATCAAATGTATCACCCGTATCGATGAGAAAGCACTTACGGCCCGGCCCGTTGTCTGCGGACTGAGCAGCGTGTCCGGCTATTCGGGGAAAGCCGTGCGCCCTATCGCTCTCCGGTTCATACATGAGCTGGCGAGCGATCCTTCTGCCGGCAAGATGCCTATCAGCGGGATAGGCGGTATAGAGACTTGGCGGGATGCCCTCGATTTCCTGCTACTAGGCTGCACGAACCTACAGATATGTACCGCCGTGATGCAATACGGCTTCCGGATCATCGACGATCTATGCGAAGGGTTACGACTGTTCATGCAAGAGAACGGATATAAAACCCTATCCGACCTCATAGGTATCGCTTTACCGAACATCGTACCCCCCGAGAAACTGGAACGTACGCAGATACACCGCCCGACAGTAGATAACAGCCTATGCCTCGGCTGCGGACGCTGTTTCGTTTCCTGTAACGACGGTGGACATCAAGCTATCCGTTTCACCTCTATGCGCAAACCGGTGATAGACGAGCAAAAATGTGTCGGCTGCCATCTTTGCGCATTAGTATGCCCAACCTTCGCCATACATTGACAGGATGAGGATCGAGACGGGACACCTTATTCTACTATCCATACTTCTTCTGTGCCCGCTAGTCCATTCAGACCTGCGGGCACAAAAGAAGACACCCGTCACACGAGCCGACTCCATCATGCGGCAGGTAATCCATCAAGCCCCCATCTACGAGCACGTCCTCGAGAGCTATGAAGCGGAGACCTACGTGAAAGGCCGTACGCACGTTCCCCGGAAGAACAAGCTGCTACGATACGCCTATCTGGTCTTCCCGATAGAGCGTCATCCCCGCGATGCCTTCTTCGAGATGAGTGGCCTCACCCGCTACGACGCTCCCAACCATTATCGCAACGAGATTGTAGCCATCAACAGCAGCCATCTCGCCGCCGGAAGGCATTACAAGGAGATAGCCTCGTTCGTCAACTTGAACGTCTACTCCCCCACGATCTACAATAAGGGAATGATCATGCCACTCTCGCCCGATGCTTTCAAATATTACACGTTTCGGCAGGAAGGCACGGACACGATCTCCGGCATCCCTGTGTATAACATCCGTTTCACCCCTCGCCAATGGAGCCAGAAACTACTATCCGGAAACCTGTACGTAACCGACGAACTCTGGACCATCGACCGTATCGAGATACAAGGGCACTCCTCTTTCTCCGAGTTCAACCTAAGCATACGTTTCAACCGTGACGAGAAGCATTTCATCCTCCCGGAAGAGGCTGACCTGCAAGTCTGCTACCATGCCCTAGGCAACCGGATAGAGAGCGACATCCACGCCGCTTTCCGCTATAAATCGATCTCTTGGGTAGAGGAAGACCATGAGAGCAGGAAATTATACTCGCTCGATCAAACCCAATACTATACGATCACCTCCGACACACTCTCCTTTACCCAAGACAGCACTTATTGGAACAGCCGGAGGGACAAGCCGCTCACTACCGATGAGAAAGCCTTGTACACCACCGGAACGAACGTGGTGAGGACGGAAGCGGACAGCAGCGCTCTCACTCGCTACCTCCAACTCGGCGAGCGGCTCACCAGCACGGTCAACAGGGATTACAAGAGTACTCGTGTGAAGTATTCCGGCCTTCTCAACCCGTTCCAGCTATCTTTCGGAAGCAACGGGATCACCTATAAGCAAGAAGCACGTATCAGTAAGACATTCGAGCATGACCGTCAGCTACGCTTCCACCCCGAGATCGGTTTCCTATTCAAGGAGAAAGAGCTACGCCTACGGCTAACAACCGACTGGGAGTATCACCCCGAGCGTCAAGGCATCCTCAACCTCACGATAGCCAATGACAACCAAAGCTATTCCTCCGAAGTGATCCACCAGATCAACGAGATCCTAAAAGATACCCCAATCCGTTTCGACGATCTCAACTTGAAGTATTTCCAGCACTACTATGCCAAGCTGATGAACCAGATAGAACTGATGAACGGCTTCCGGCTCTCGGCCGGACTCGCATACCACCATCGTACGCCCGTGAAAAAGAGCAAGGATACCGGATTGGATATTAAGGATCATAATGAGTTCACCCCGGTTATCGGCCTTACCTACACGCCCCGGCAATATTACTGGATGGACGGCTACCGGAAAGAGTACCTGCATTCCCATTACCCGACCTTCCGGATCGAGCTGGCACGAAGCATACCGGACCTGCTCGGCTGTACGGGAAATTATTGGCGGATGGAGGCCGGCATGAACCAGACCGTACGGCTGGGCTTATCCGAACGACTGAGTTACAATCTAAGCGGTGGACTCTTTTTTAACCAGCATAACATGTACTTCGCCGATTTCAGCTATTTCGCCAAACGTTATTTCCCCGAGCCTTGGGGCGACCGGTTTGGCGGGATCTTTCATAATCTAGGTGGGGATTGGTGCAATGCCTCCGACAAATATATTCAAGGGCACCTCATGTACGAGAGCCCATTCATTCTATTGCGATTCCTCAAGCCCAATCCCAAGGCGCATAAATACCTCGTGTCCGAACGTTTCTACCTCAGCCAGCTATGGACTCCCGTATTGCCGAATTACAGCGAGCTCGGGTATGGTATCGGTAGCGACCTTTTTCATATAGCGCTTTTCCTAGGCTTCGAGAAGTTCAAGTATCAAAGCGTCGGATTGAAGTTCGCGCTTGAGTTATTCAGATAATTATAAACAAGTATAGATATGAACAAGAGAAACACTATTAAACAACTTCTTCACCGCGGATGCCTACTTATGGGTATCAGCGCAATAACAAGTTCGGCCTTCGCATGGGATTTCGCCGAGCATCGTAAGATCGGCGACCGTGCCATGAGCCTTCTCCCACGTTATCTGGTGGAAAATGGGATCTTCCCCAACGAGGCCGTCGCTGATAGCGCCTTGCTGCAGATCCTCAACATGTCGCATATGCCCGGCTCGAACGCCTACGCCATGAATGAGCTGACGCAGTTGCCGAATATCGTGACCTACGGTACGCTTTGCGGATTGGCCGGCGACCATGTGGAAAATCCCATGCTCTTGGAGACAGGCCTGCAGACCCATTTCTCCAAGACGAACCGTACGCTGGCTTTGGAGACACAAGCCATGAACGAGTTCCTCACCGGAGCCAACAGCAAGGAGTTGCTCGACATCAATCTGGCTTACGGTATCCTAGCAATCAAGGACCTCTCCCACTTCTACGCCTATGGCAAGGGATTGAACGAGCATCTGAAGATGATCGACCCCGAGCTGATCCGCCGCCTTCAACGCCCCTCGGAAGTAAACAAGGTCTTCGATAAATTAAATCAGTTGCCCTCCATGAGCAAGTATTTCTGCATCCACATCTTCGCCATCTATCTAGCACAAGAGGCAGGCAAAGAGATGTGTAAAGGAGATACGCGAATGGCGAGCAACCTTATGTTCTACGCCACGATGTACGAGGCTTTCGCCGAGCATTTCCTACAAGACTCCTTCGCCTCCGGACACCAAATGGTACGTAGGGGCTTCTCCGCCTCCGCCGTATCCAACAATAAGAGCCTGCACGATTTCTACAATACCATCCCCGTACAGACCGCTAACCTAAAAGGCGAGACATGGAGTGCTTACGGCGATAAACGTCTGAACCAAAACATGATGGAGTACAACGAGGCCGATGATTACCGGCATATCCGGGTAACGGAGAAACATCCTTATTCCTTGGAGAAAGGCGATAGCTACGAGCGGGAGACGAAGGTATTCTACCAAGTCGTGACCGCCACCTGCGAGTCTATCGTAGAAGTCTGGAAAGCCTACCAGAATGCCTTGGAAGGATCAGACGAGAATATCTTGAACGAGATCCCTTCCGAACGAGACGACCTACCTCAGTTCGTCTACGATCGTTTCCCGGTAATCAAGGATTTCCCGATCCCCTTCGGGACGAATTTGGATGACGTCCCCTTGGAAGCTTCCGTCGCCGACCGCAAGGATGAGCTACAGCTGATCGTACAAGAGCCTTTTACCCGCAACTTTATCCGGTCGAGGGTAGCCAACTCCTTCATGTTCCTGATCGGCACGCCGATCCATAGCAACCGGGATGGTGTCATGACGTATGGCGGTCGCTTGAACGTCAGCATGATCAATTGGCATAAGTTCGGGAAAGGGAAAGGCATGATCATGGAGCTGGGCGACATCGCTCATTGGGTATCCCCTACGATCTCCGGTTATTATATGCACGCCCCTTCCTCCTCCTACACGATCAAGAACTGGAACGTGAAGGCGGGCGCCAATTATAACATGGATATATTCGTTTCCCCGAAACGTTTCCTCGGCCTGTATAGTTATTTCGAGATGGGTATAGACCGCCGTAATGACGAGACCCGTTTCTTGGTAGCTCCCTCGGTCGGTATCCAGCTAGGTTCCCTGATCGGTGTCCATAATTTCAATATGCCGGGATGGTTACGCATCCCGTTGGGAATTATCCTCCCCTTGAAATTCGCCGTCACTTGCAATAAGGTGGCCGGCCGTCCCGTAGAATGGATCAGCAATATGGAGGTGGATATATTGTTCTAGGAAACACCTTGATTCATGCCTATACAGGTAAGAGACCACACAGATATCGGCGTAACCCCTTACCTGTATAGGCACTGGGCCACGCCGATACTCGCGTAGTGTCATACGTATATACGTGTGATCTCATCGATTTCGCCGAACCCGATCAAGGCGTTAAACAGACGGATCCGGGTATACTTAGGCAGATCCTCTACCGGGATATCCCCGGCCTGTACCAAGCCTTTATCCAATAAGTAAGCACGCATCGTACCACATAACAAAGGGCGTGCGGGAGTGATCCAAGAGGTGCCATTCCAAAGGGCGACATTGCAAATGGAAGTATCGGTCAGCAAACCGTCACGGATGATCAGGATATCGTCATGTCCCCCTCGTTGGGCGAATAAATCATTTAAGCATTGGCGATCCGTACTCTTATAGGAATAATCGATCTCATCGCATGTAACCAATCGCAAGGAATGAACCGGACGCATACGGTAAGGAACGTATTCTACCTGTAAGACCTCGCGGGTATATTCCACCCGGCATTTGGTACGTTCTTGATGAGGCCCCGGATGAATATAACCTGCGAGATCAATTTCTTCTCTCGCTCCGAATAGCTCCCTGCGGGTACGGTTCATCCGGGCATTATGGTACGGAAGGTTATGTATCCGTCCCTTCTCGATACGGATCGTCTCCACAAACGGACTCCCTGATAAGGTCTCAATAGATGGGCACATATACTTTTTGTTTCATTTCGTTATACTCCGATCTCACATCACTTTTAGAGGTGATTCCCCCACCGCTCTTGAAAACAAACGAATGGGGAGAGACTTGTTCCATAAAACGGATCATCACGGCGCTGTCTAAATCTTGGCCGTCAAAATACCCCATCACCCCCGTATAGAAGCCCCGCTCATAGGTTTCCGCCTCGGCGATGATCTCCAAGGTCTTTTTCTTGGGAGCGCCCGTGATGGAGCCGGCAGGCAAGAGGCTGAACAAAATCTCCCCGACATGGCCGTTCCATCCTTCCGGCAACCGGCCTCTTATCTCAGAGCTGACCTGCAACAAACTTCCGTTATGCGTACGCAGTTCATCGATATAACGATACCGGGGAACACAAACCTCGGAGGCTACGATACTCAAGTCATTCCGGATCAAGTCCACGATCGTGGCATGCTCCGCTGCTTCCTTGGGATCATCGAGGATACGTCTCCGGGCATCGGGCAGCGTAGCGTCAATCGTACCTTTCATGGGATACGAATAGATGAGACCATCCCGCGTCCGCACGAATATCTCGGGCGAGAATACCACGAAACGATCCCGCATCCAAAGCTTATACATCGCCTTGGAATGGTAAAAGATATCTTTCAAGGAGAGGTTCGTATATACCGGAGTAGCGCATGTCAAGTTTACCAAATAAGAATTACCCGCATGGATATGCCGGGAAACGGTCTCGAATGAATGGACATACTCCTCGAAAGAAACATACGAGGGCTGCCATTCAACAGGTTCTCCGGATATAAGATGAGAGGAATCCCGCAAGTTACATTCGTGATTTGTATTCGTAAAGCCGTTCAAATCGTACAATAACTCGGAGGGAGCGATCTCTTCCGGACTCTCCACATAGATCCGCTCTCGTTTATAATCAATGATAAAAAGAAAAGGCCGTCCCGCTTTCCCCATTTCGTTCATGCGGAAGACGGCCTCTTCTTGCGTGTATTCGGTCATTATACTAAAAATCGTTCTGTCAAACCACCAAACGCATCGATACGGCGATCCCGGAAGAAAGGCCACCAACGACGCACGTTCTCACTACGGGTCTTGTCGATCTCTATCACACGTACCTCCTCTTCGTCATTCGGGAATACGGTTAATAGCTCACCTTGGGGACCGGCCGCAAAACTGTTTCCCCAAAACCGGATACCGCCCGTTTGCCCCGAAGGGTCCGGCTCATGCCCGGTACGATTTACGGAAATGACCGGGAGTCCGTTCGCCACGGCATGTCCCCGCTGTATGGTCACCCACGCACCCAGCTGACGGTCCTTCTCTTCCTGCGTATCGCTACTTTCCCAGCCGATAGCGGTCGGATAGATCAACATCTCGGCGCCACGCATAGCCATCAAACGGGCTGCTTCCGGATACCATTGATCCCAGCAAACCAACACACCAAGACGCCCCACAGAGGTATCGATAGGCTCAAAGCCTAAATCACCGGGGGTAAAATAGAATTTCTCGTAATAAGCGGGGTCATCCGGGATATGCATCTTGCGGTATTTCCCGGCGATCGTACCGTCTTTCTCCAAGACGACGGCCGTGTTATGGTACAGGCCCGGGGCACGCTTCTCGAAAAGGGAAAGCACCAAGACGATACCCAATTCTTTCGCCAAGGCACCGAAGGTTTCCGTCGATGGGCCGGGGATCGTCTCTGCCAAGTCAAACATGCTCGTATCTTCCGTCTGGCAGAAATACAGGCCGTTATGCAGTTCTTGCAAGACGACCAATTCCGCTCCCTCCCGGGCAGCCTTACGGATATTTACCTTTAGCTTCTCTATATTCGCCGCTCTGTCAGCGGTATTCTTTTGTTGTATTAATCCTACTTTCATATTTAATTGGTTGTAGTTATTATTCGATAAAGCTTTCCGGATATTGCATCGTCACGCAATGCAGGGAACCGTGTTGCTTGATAAGCGGAAGGCAATTGATACCCACGATCTCACGGTCCGGGAACGCTTCCCGCAAAGCCGCTTTAGCGATCTCATCTTTCGGTGAGTCATAGAACGGAACCAATACGGCCCCATTCATGATCAGGAAATTAGCGTAGGTAGCGGGCAAGCGCTCCCCTTCCCATTCCACCTTATCGGCCATCGGAAGTGGAATCAGACGATAAGGCTCCCCATTCGCCCTAGTAAACTCCTTGATCTCCTCCTCCATCGCCTTCAATTCCTCATAATGCTCGTCTTCCTCATCCTCGCAACGGACATAAGCGATCGTATCCTCGCTACAGAAACGGGCGAGCGTATCCACGTGGCTATCCGTATCGTCTCCGGCTAAATAACCGCTGGTAATCCAAAGGATACGATCCAAGCCAAATACGTCTTTCAAATAACGTTCCAATTCCTCCTGTTGCAAATACTCATTACGGTTTACGGATGCCAGACACTCAACGGTAGTCATCAACGTACCTTTCCCATCCGATTCGATACTACCGCCTTCCAGCACGAAAGGTTGCATATTAGCGGGCACCACCTCACCGGAGAAGGTCTTCATATGACAAAGGTTACGGGTAATCAGATTATCATGATTGGCGGCGAACTTCATTCCCCAGCCATTGAACACGAAATCATAAAGCATGGGCGTTCCCTCATCGAAGACGGAAATTCCCCCGTGATCCCGTGCCCACGTATCGTTCGTATCCATCTCACGGAAAATGACACGGTCGTAATCAACCTCACCCAATTGTTCACGTACGGCGGTCTCGTCCGGACAGACAATCAATAACTTCTCTCGCTTGATCACTTCCTTGGCGATAGCCACGAAGCAAGGAATCACCTCGTCCAATATCGGGGCCCAATCCGTATTCTCATGCGGCCACGTAAGCTGCACGGCACTTTGCGGATACCATTCCGCAGGTAATATCACGTTATGTTCCATATTTGAATTGTTTAAATTGTTTCACAAGCACGATCGCCGTCACGATCGCCGCCACCGTATCGGCGATAGGCATACTGATCCAGACACCGAGAGTTCCGAATAACGGGGGGAGGAGGATTAAACAGGGTATCAAGAAAAGCATCTGCCGGGTCAAGGAGAGAAAGATCGCTTTCTTAGACATGCCGATGGAAAGGAAGAAGTTAGTCGCCACCATCTGGAAGCCCACGATCGGGAATACGGCGAAGACGATATGCAGGCCATAAGAGGCGGCACTGATCAACTCCCCGTCACTCGTAAACATACGGACGATCCACGACGGCACCAACTGGCAAAGCAAGAACCCCAGCGTAGCCACTCCTACCGCCCAGCGCATCGTCAGCCGGGTCACGTCCGTCACCCGGGAATAGAGTCGGGCACCATAATTATAACCGGCTATCGGTTGCATACCCTGATTAAATCCCATGATGATCATCACGAAAAGAAAAGCGATACGGTTCACGATACCATAAGCGCCAATCGCCATATCTCCCCCATGCTCTTTCAATCCCCGGTTGATAAGGATCACGATCAAGCAGGAACAAAGGTTCATCAAGAACGGAGATAAACCGATCGACAAGATACCTTTCACGATCTCCGAGCGCAGCCTATAAATACCTTTCTTGAAATGAAGGAGTTGCTTCGGTCTCGAGAAATGGATCAACTGTCCGGTAAGCGAGATTACCTGCGAGATCACCGTCGCCCAAGCCGACCCCTTTATACCCCATCCAAACCCAAAGATAAACAACGGATTCAAGGCGCAATTGATAACGACCGACGCCAACGTAGCATACATCGCCATCTTCGGGAACCCAGAGGAGCGCAAGACCGCATTTAATCCCAGATACATATGCGTAACCACATTGCCATACAGAATAATCCGCATATAATCACGGGCATATGAGATCGTGTTCTCACTAGCACCGAAAAAGTACAGCACGGGATCAAGCAAGAACAAGAAAGCGATCGTGAAAGCGACGCCCAGAACCACATTCAAGATCAACACATTCCCCAATACCTTATTCGCCCCCTCATAATCTTTCTGCCCCAGCTTCACGGCAACCAACGTAGAGGCACCGACTCCCACCAACGAACCGAAGGCGGCCGCCAAGTTCATCAACGGAAAGGTCAAGGCTAGGCCGGAAATCGCTAACGCCCCCACTCCATGGCCAATAAAAATACTATCGGCCATATTATATAAAGAAGAAGCTGTCATAGCGATAATCGCAGGAATCGCATATTGCGTAAGTAATTTACCGATAGGCTCGGTCCCTAATACCAATGGAGAATTTTGTTTTGCCATGCCGCAAAGATACGGATATTTCGATTTATTTTCCTACTTTTGTAAGGTATAACCTTATGAATCTAATCAAATGGAAACAGAGAAACAGTTGATATCCCATTTATACCAAAACAAAGAAAATGGAAAATGGATAATACAAACCAACGATGAACATCAAAGGGGTGTTGCAGAAATGGCAACCTCCTTTTCTGGACTGTTCGGACTTCCATCTTGGGGGCATACGCTTGGAATGCTTCACGACAAAGGAAAAGAGCGTGATGCATTTCAGCAATATATCCGTACGACAAGCGGTCTACCTGTGACTGACGAAAAATCGTATGGAGAGCATCATCATGCGTTTGTAGGTGGAATATTGGTAACGAACCTTATGGGGAAGAGTGTATTCAATCTTCTTGCCAACCAGATAATCTCTCATCATACAGGCCTACATGATTATGTAGATGCGGAGAGCGTCATAGAGAAAAGGCAACTTCCCGAAGAGATAAACAAAGGGGACATAGCTCTGAATATACCCCAGTTGAGAAAAGAACTTCTTGAATCTCCTTTTTCTAAACTTAAGGTGGACATGAAGCATTTTCATCACCTTTCCCGCATGCTTTTTTCCTGTCTTGTGGATGCCGACAGACTCAATACAGAGCAATTTATGGATGTAGAATCGTGGGAAAAACGGGGATGCTCGTCTACACTCACTGACTTATTGCCAAAATTGGAGGCGCATTTACGTGAACTGCAATTGTATGCACCCGATACAGAAGTGAACCACATTCGCAAGAAAGTACAGGAACGATGCCGTAAAGCTTCTTCTGAAGAGAAAGGATTCTATAGCCTTACGGTACCAACGGGAGGCGGCAAGACTCTTTCATCGTTGTTGTGGGCCATGAAGCATGCTGTAAATCACGGTATGAATCGTATTATCATTGCCATCCCATACACTAGTATTATTGTGCAGACGGCAGGCCTCTTGAAAGAAATCTTCGGCGAAGAGCACGTACTGGAGCATCATAGTAACTTTAATCCTGATGAGATAAAGAATGAAGAGGTACGTGAGAAGGCAAAGCTAGCCACGGAAAACTGGGATTATCCGATTATCGTTACGACCAATGTTCAGCTGTTTGAGTCAATGTTTAGCAACAAACCGTCCGATTGCCGTAAATTGCACAATATCGTGAATTCAGTTCTTATTTTGGATGAAGCGCAGACATTGCCGACTGATTTCTTACAACCGATAGTGGATGCACTTAAAGCATATCAGAAAATATTCGGAGTGTCGGTACTGTTTACCACTGCCAGTCAGCCGGTACTTAGCGGACTGATAGAAGGAACTAATCCTAAGGCCAATTTTGAGGGAATAGACCGTATTATTGAAATCATACCGAATGAGTTTGCTTTGCATGACAAGCTTCGTCGTGTGAAGTTAGTAATAGACAACACAGGAAAGACATACGATGAGATTGCCGCCGAAGTTGCTATATATAATAAAGTATTATGTATCGTAAATACCCGAAAGGATGCCAAGGAACTGTATGACCGTTTACCTAATGAAGGAATAAAGCTCCATCTATCGAGAATGATGTGTCCCGCCCATATCAGTGAAACCATACGGAAGGTCAAGGCATTGCTGAAAGATAAATCACATCCGATTGTCAGAGTGATAGCTACCCAGCTTGTAGAGGCAGGGGTGGATATAGATTTCCCTGTTGTATTTCGACAGGAATCAGGTCTTGACTCTATTTTACAGGCAGCGGGGCGTTGTAACCGTGAAGGAAGAAATACTGTTGGTACCACATTTGTGTTCAGTCTCGCCGCAGAGAAACGTATTCCATTTGGGGCAATGAAGGCTGCAAACAATGCACGATTGAATTTGCCTGCAAATAGTGATTGGTTTGACCCTTCTACGATGACAGAGTATTTTTATCAGTTGTATTGCAGGAAAAACACGTTTGACGATAAGGATATGAAACATTATCTTTATAATCCTATTCGAAAATAACATGAATGAAAATTTAACGGGACACCAGTGAGTGGATATATATAATGAAACAAAGTAAATATAAATATATTGCACATTCTGAAAATAGTAATGGTGCAGAGCAGTCAATGAAGCAACATAGTGAAAGTGTCGCAGAATTGATGAGGTCTTTTGCTTTGGCGGATGATTTTGCCGAGATATATTCGTATTGTGGCTTGCTGCATGATATTGGCAAATACAGCAAGGGATTTCAAAATTATATAAGATCAAGAGAAGAAAAGGAACCTCATGCAAAATGGGGGGCTTATATAGCTCTAATGAATAAACTTGTCAATATTGCATTTCCTGTAATAGGACATCATGCAGGACTTCCCAATAGAGATGCTATGGTTGAAACATTAGGACTATGTGCGAAAGATGAAAACAGGTGGAAGAATATCCAGCAGGCTATGGAAGAAGATTATTTCATTATATCAATGTGTGACAATAGTTCATTTAATAAAATAGGAAATGTTTTTCAAAAGGAACTATTTGTACGATTGCTTTATAGCGCACTTGTTGATGCGGATAGTCTTGATACGGAGCGACATTTCCAAAAAGAACAGTATGATGCACGTTCATGCAAAATTCTTGATGTGGATGCGCTCTTGGCAGCCTTGAACAAGCGGTTCGATTCTTTCAAACAGGTTACTCCTCTGAACGAGTTGAGGACAAATGTAAGGCTTTATGCCCAAAGTCTTGCAAATGCAGACCAAGGGTGTTTCTCCATGACATTGCCAACGGGAATGGGAAAAACTTTGACCAGCCTAAACTGGGCTCTCTATCATGCTGAAGCACATCCTAACATCAAACGAATAGTGATTGTTCTGCCATTCATCAGCATCATTGATCAGACTGCAAATGAACTTAAAACCATATTCAAAGATTATGATGTGATACTTGAACATCATTCAAATGTGAACTATGAAGAAGCCGATGAAGAAGAAAGCTATTGCAAAGATTCCAAATATTTGGCAACAGAAAACTGGGATTATCCTATAGTAATCACTACTGCAGTTCAATTTTTTGAGTCTCTATTCTCTAATCAACGTTCCAAATGCCGCAAGTTACACAATCTGCAAGATTCAATTGTGATCTTCGATGAGATTCAAACATTGCCAGTAAACCTTGCCGAATGTACAATGAAGATGCTGAATGACTTGTTGCATCTTTGCCGATGTAGTTTTTTGTTTTGTACTGCCACACAACCTAATTTCCAGACGAGAAAGGACTTCTGCGGAATAGATCATATTACACCGCTTGTCGAGAATCCTGCATCTGTCTTTGCTTCCACCAAACGAGTCAAGTACATCTCCATTGATGATTACAAAGCCCAATCGTTCGAAAGCATTGCAGATTGCGTGGTGGAACAAAATGGCTCAGTACTCATTGTATGTAATACAAAGAAAAAGGCAATGGCTTTGTTTGAGTGCTTGAAAACAAGAAGCGAGATACCAGTACTCCATCTTTCGACCAATATGTGCCAAGCGCATAGAATAGAGATCATCAAAAGGGTTCGGATAAAATTGAAAGAAGGAGAAAAGCTTATTCTGTGTTCTACTCAACTTATTGAGGTTGGAGTTGATATGGATTTCCCTGTGGTATTCAGAGAACTGGCACCTTTGGAATCAATCATTCAATCGGCAGGCCGCTGCAATAGAGAGGGTAACCTGAAAGAAGGTCAAGTCTATTTGTTCCAATTAGAGGATCAAGGTCAGCCTTCACGTCAATATATAGCATTTGCACAATTTGCACAGTTATGTTATCGAGGTAATGAAGACAGATTGTCAGATGCAGATTTCTATACGGATTATTATACAAATATCATAAAAAATTATTCATTAAAGGACAATGTGACTCCAAAGCGAGAAAAGCTGATGTTTCAGGACGTAGCAGATATGTACCATATTATAAATAGTAATACAACAACATTATTTATTTATCAATATGATAATGAGAGCAAACACTTGTACAACGAAATAAAGGATAAAGAATATCTAAGTCGAAAAGATTATCAGAAGATTGCTCAGTATTGCGTTCAAGTTTATGAATGGTTTACAAAAGCTAATGCTAACAAAATTAGCGAGATATCAAATGGAGTTAAAATTTGGTTTGGGGCATATTCTAAAGAAATAGGATTAAGTAACGAAGATGAAATTTACTATATATGATTGACACAAATTCTGTAAAAGTAAGGGTAAAGGGTGAATACGCCTGTTTTACCCAGCCTGCTCTGAAAGTAGAGCGAATAACTTATCCCTGTATGACACCCTCTGCTGCAAGAGGTGTGCTGGAGTGTATCCTATGGAAACCAGAGTTTCAATGGGTGGTAAAGAGCATCAAGATATTGAAGCCCATTGTTTTCTCTTCTTTTAAGAGGAATGAACTTAACTATATACAAAGTGGCAGACCAATTGATATTTCCAACTCTGGGAATCGAGCTCAAAGAAATAGTATTGTACTACGTGATGTTGAATACATCATAGAAGCAAATATCTATATGTCCGAAGCAAATATCCAGAAGGTGAAGAACAGAGACAAAAGCGAAGGCGGAAAGTCCTGTGAACCAATAGTGAAATATCGAAATATGTTTCTACGACGTTTGAATAAGGGTCAATGTTGGCATCAGCCATATCTGGGAACACGTGAATTCTCATGCGAATTCTTTCCAGTTACGCAAGAGGATGAAGACCGAGCAAACGAGCTGAATCTGACATACCCGATAGGTAGCATGTTATTTGATATCTGGTATGACAGAGACCATAATACTAAACCTATCTACATGCAGGAAGCTGTTGTTCAGAATAGTACATTAATTTGTCCTAGTGAACTTAATGAACAGATGCTTTCCACTTCTCATTTGCGTGCAAAACAAGGAGAGTTTGTAAATAGCATATTGTTCGAATTTAGCAAAAAGGAAGATTAGTATGATTGCAGAATTAGTTGAACTTGGGAAAAGAATCCGAAAAGGGCATGATGCATTGAAAGAAGAAAAATGCAGTTGGTATATTGTTATAAATAAATATGGAACCTTTTTGGGTCTAACTCCTTGTGATGTCACTATAGAGGCAGAAAAACTGCCAGCAAAAAAGGGAAGAGCACGATTATTATTAGATAAACCGGAAGAGACTTTAGGATTTAAAGGTTCTAAGGATAAGTATGAAAAGTATCTCGCAAAGTTGGAAGACTATAAAGAAGTTCAAGAACTCTCTCCTATTTTTTCTTTTTACAATAAACCTGAAGAGATTGAAAAGGCCCTAAAAGCATTTTCGAATTTGTCCCCTGCTAAGCAAAAGGGTAATATGACTTTTATGATCGATTCAACTCTTCTGGTTTCTCTTGAATGCGTTAAAGATGCAGTAAAGAAAAAGTACGAAGATACCTTATGTTCAAAAAAACAAGAAAATCTGTGCGCTGTTTGTGGCACAAATACATATCCTATTCTTGATGAGTCTCATGGATCGGTTAAGTTGCCCAAAGGACAAACATCAGGTAGTATGTTGGTCTCATACAATAATAATGCCTTTGAATCATACAATCTCAAAGGTAATTTGAATTCTGGCATATGTACCAATTGTGCAAGAAACTATATTGAAGGGCTTCAATACCTCGTTGGGAATGGACATGAAATAACAACAGAAAAAGGAGAAAAAATATTTAGGTTTTCAAATCGACAAAAAATAAGTGATGATACTATTGCCTTGTTTTGGACAAAAGAACCAAATGAAGATATTGATCCTTTCTCAGATATCTGTCAGCCTACCGAAGAAAGAGTAAGAAAACTCTTCTCATCAATAGCAACAGGAGAGTATCAAAGAGTCAATACCGAAGTTGAGAACTATTTCTATAGTTGTACCATATCCTCTGCTGCTGCACGTATTGCTGTAAGGGATTGGATGGCGATAAGTGTTTCTCAGTATCAAAAGAACCTGAAGCAATGGTTCGATGATATCGAAACAGTTAAAGATGGCGAAATATCCTATCCGGGAATAAACAGCATTCTAAACAGTTGCATCAAAAAGAAAACGAAGCAGACACAGAGTGATGCAAAAGCCAAAGCAAGGATAGGAGCTATCCTATGGCATGCAGCATTGACTAATACATCTTTGCCTCTAATGATTCTGCAAAGTGTTCTCGATCAAATTGAACACGAAAAGACGACAAAATTTAACAAAACATTCAGCGTTGAGAAATCAACAGTTATCCGATTGGTATTAAATAGGAACATTAAAAATACATATTATATGAATAAAGAACTAGACGAACAAAATGAAAGCAAAGCATATCTTTGCGGACGCTTATTTGCTTTTATTTGCAAATTACAGTTCAAGGCCCAAGGTGAAGTCAATAGCTCCATTAAGGACAGATTCTTCGCCTCAGCATCTAAAACGCCAAGCAGGGTGATGGGTATATTGTTGACTCAATATGTCCCTGTATATCAGAAAAAGACTAAGGGAGCATATAGTAAATCCATCACGGAGATAGCAGTACGCATTGGCAATTTTCCAGATAAACTCACCCTCACTCAACGAGGAGAATTCGCTTTGGGCTATTACTACCAATATGCCGTCAAGCAAAACGAGAATAACAATAATAATAATTAACAATAAAAACAGATATAATTATGACAACAATTAAGAATCGTTATGATTTTGTTTTCCTCTTTGATGTAAAAGATGGAAATCCTAATGGTGACCCCGATTTTGACAACATGCCTCGTACTGATGAGGAAACCAATCATGGATTAGTAACAGATGTATGCATCAAGCGTAAGATTCGTAATTATGTGCAGTTACTCAAAGGTCTTAAATCTCCTTATGATATTTTCATTCGAGAGGGTAATGTTTTGAATACCATAATTGATGGAAAAAGAGCAGAAACCGATAAGAAAGAAGAAGATGAGAAAAAAGCAGTCAAGTTAGGTCGTGATGAAATGTGTAATCAATATTTTGATATTCGGACCTTTGGTGCAGTAATGAGTACCAGCGATATGAAAGCGGATGATGATTCAAGTGAAGAAAAGGCAGAAGAGGGTGGTAAAGGGAAAAAATCCAAGAAAAAAGACTCAAAGAAGAAGATTAAGGGACTTAGTGTGGTACGCGGTCCTGTTCAACTGACATTTGCTCGTTCTATCGATCCTGTTGACGCAAAATCTCATAGTTTGACTCGCTGTTGTGTTACAACTAAAGATGAAAATAAAAACGGTCACACTAATACTATCGGAAATAAGAATACAGTAAGTTACGGTTTGTACCGTATGCATGGCTTCATTTCTGCAACAGATGCTGCTAAGACGAGGTTTTCAGAAGAGGATAAAGAAATTCTGTTTAATGCAATAATTAACGCATTTGAGAATGATCATGCAGCAGCAAGAGGAGAAATGAACCCAAGAGCATTGATTGTCTTCAAACATGAATCTCCGTTGGGCAATGCAAGAGCTGGACAGCTATTCGACCTCATACAAGTCAATAAAAAAGAAGGAGTGGAATTTCCTCGTTCCTTTGGTGACTACAAAGTAACATCCAAAGAGGAAATAGAAGCAGTTTTAAAAAATAGATTTCCTAACGTTACTGTTAAAGAACTAATTTAACCCGCACCTCATGCAGTACGAAGAAGACGATATGCTCATGTTGTCGGGGATTCAGCACTTCAGGTTCTGTCCCCGGCAATGGGCTTTGATTCACATTGAGCAGCAATGGGATGATAACCGTCTCACCATAGAGGGACAGATTCTGCATAAACATGTGGATGACCCGTTCTATAGACAGAAATGTGGAGATCAAATAACATTGCGTGCAGTGAATATCGCTTCGCGTGAGTTGGGGCTCTATGGCATTTCCGATGCCATAGAGTTGCTACCTTCTCCATCTTTGGAAGATACGATCTTGCATCCTAAATATCCAGGACGTTGGCGACCGGTGGCTGTGGAGTATAAGCATGGCAGACCCAAAAAGGATGAAGTGGATGAAGTGCAGTTGGCGGCACAAACAATGTGTCTTGAAGAAATGTACGCAATCCATATACCCTACGGTGTGTTCTTTTATGGAGAACTTCGTCATCGGATAGAGGTGGCTATAACAGATGAGTTGCGCAATATCGTCAGACAATGCGCCAGGGATATGCATGAAATATTCAGTAAGGCTGTTATCCCAAAAGCAAAATATGAACGACATTGCGACAAATGCTCATTGAAAGAAATCTGTATGCCGACGATAGCCAAGAATTGTACCACGGTAGATACTTACCTCAATAAACACTTATATACATGAGAAAATTGTTGAATACTTTGTATGTGACGACACCTGAAGCCTATCTGAGTAAGGATGGGCAGAATGTCGTAGTATCAGTCAAGCAAGAGGAAGTGTTCCGTATTCCTGCGATAAACATAGAAGGCATTGTGACGTTCGGATATATGGGCGCAAGTCCGGGCGTGATGAAATTGTGCAGTGACAATAGCATATCACTTACATTCCTATCTCCTCATGGCAGATTTATCAGCAGGGTACAGAGCGCAACGAAAGGGAATGTACTGTTACGCAAGAGACAATATCAATTGTCGGATGATGAATCCTGGTCATTACATGTGGCACGACTGATGATTGGTGGTAAGATTCAAAACTATCGTAATATATTAAAGAGATATATTCGTGATTATGGAGAGAATGAAAACATTAATCGGGCGGTACAAGTGTTGGAACATGCCAAGCGTGAAGCTTTGGCGACCCAAGATAAGACGACCCTAATAGGGTATGAAGGCATGGCTTCAAATGCCTATTTTGAAGTGTTGCCTGTTTTGATACTTAATCAGAAGGCTGATTTCCCGTTTCATGGCCGGAATCGCCGTCCTCCTAAAGATGCAGTGAATGCCATGTTGTCTTTTGCTTATACTTTGATTGCTAATGATACATCTGCCGCACTCGAAACAGTTGGCCTTGATCCATACGTAGGATTTCTCCATACACTTCGTCCGGGACGTACATCCTTAGCATTGGATATGATGGAAGAATTGCGAGCCTATCTTGGTGATCGTTTTGTCTTGTCGTTGATTAATAAAAGACAGATAACATCCAAGGATTTTTTGTTTCAAGGTGATAATGGGGTTGTTATGACGGATAAAGGGAAAAAGACATTTATTTCCGCATGGCAGGCAAGGAAAAGGGAGGTGATAATCCATCCTTATCTTAATGAAAAAATAGAGATAGGGCTTCTGCCTTATGTACAGGCCATGTTGATGGCAAGATATATCAGGCAAGATATTGATAATTATCCGGTATTTCTAATAAAATGATTTACGATTATGCATATTCTTGTGACTTATGATGTGGATACTACGAGCAAAGAAGGAGCTCGCCGCCTACGACATGTGGCTAAGGCTTGCATAGATTATGGCCAAAGGGTACAGAATTCTGTCTTTGAGTGTGAGGTGACAGAAGCACAATATTGTCTCTTGATTGAACGAATCAAGCGTATTATTGATATGTCTCTTGATAGCGTTAGATTTTATATTCTCAATAAAAACGAGAATAAAAGGGTAAAAGTGATAGGTGTTGAAACTGCTTACAAAGTTAATAATGCTCTTATCATATAATTTATGCGAATGTGGAGTATTACGAAAAAAGTAGTATTTTCGCACCCCTTAATAATTAGCAGATTAACCCGTCTTTAAGGCGATTGCAGCCATTAAGCTGAAATAAAAATGAGAATTCGCATATTAATAGGTCTAATTTATTGACTTATAATATGTAACTTTGCACACTGTCGCACCCCGTGTGGGTGCGTGGATTGAAACCAATATTAACAGTCGTTCCGAAATAAATAGCACCGTCGCACCCCGTGTGGGTGCGTGGATTGAAACCCCGATTTTAGCGTCGCTGTACTTAATCTCCATGTGTCGCACCCCGTGTGGGTGCGTGGATTGAAACACGCCATCGATGAGAAATTCGGATCCTACAGCCCCAGTCGCACCCCGTGTGGGTGCGTGGATTGAAACCGTACCGAACTTGAAGATGATCGGATTCTCTACGTCGCACCCCGTGTGGGTGCGTGGATTGAAACAGTTTACAGTATAATGATTATACCGCTACCTATGCGTCGCACCCCGTGTGGGTGCGTGGATTGAAACAACAGCACGCCGCAAGATACGACGGATTACATAACGTCGCACCCCGTGTGGGTGCGTGGATTGAAACGATTATGAGATTATTGGAGGAAGTTAATACCACCAGTCGCACCCCGTGTGGGTGCGTGGATTGAAACAAACATGGAGATCATGACCTTGCACGTAGATGATGTCGCACCCCGTGTGGGTGCGTGGATTGAAACATATCCACCCCCTTTGTATTACATCGTTATACGTTAGTCGCACCCCGTGTGGGTGCGTGGATTGAAACGATTATGAGATTATTGGAGGAAGTTAATACCACCAAGTCGCACCCCGTGTGGGTGCGTGGATTGAAACAGGATACTGAAAACGGAGAATAACAATCATGGCTAGTCGCACCCCGTGTGGGTGCGTGGATTGAAACCACGTGGAACAAAGTAGCGGAAGGTCTTAGGCTTTGTCGCACCCCGTGTGGGTGCGTGGATTGAAACACAATACCCAAAGCGTTTATGAGTATTACCTAAGTCGCACCCCGTGTGGGTGCGTGGATTGAAACTTACCATTGGTCGAATACCCGATCTTGACAAGACCGTCGCACCCCGTGTGGGTGCGTGGATTGAAACCAAGTCATCCACGTTTTTTTGAAACTCCGGATGAGTCGCACCCCGTGTGGGTGCGTGGATTGAAACTTTGGTAAGCTCAACGTAAAACTCAATTTGAGACTGTCGCACCCCGTGTGGGTGCGTGGATTGAAACATTTGTAAAGCGCAAGCTTTTTCATAAAAGATATACTTACGTGATGAAGTATATCTTCTATGGGACTTGAAGTGTTCTTCTGCGACGAAGGGATTAGTACTTCGTAAAAATAACTTTTTAAAGTCACTGACTCTGACATATAATTTCGCTTAGTTATTTCTGCAAAAATCATTCATATGTAAACAAGTTTCGTATATTCGCGACCTTATAATAGTTTAAATATGGCAGAGGAACTACGGATTAAAAACGGTGATAAACAGGAGATGTATGAGACATTGCTCCCGCAAATCGCCTCATTGGTAGGTAACGAGACCGACCTAATCGCTAACATGGCGAACATCGCCGCAGCACTCAAGCAGACTTTCGGTTTCTTTTGGGTAGGTTTCTACCGGGTCATAGACAATCAGTTGGTATTAGCGCCTTTTCAAGGCCCTATCGCCTGTACACGTATAAAATACGGAAAAGGGGTATGCGGCACGGCCTGGAAGGAGGCTCGTACGATCATCGTACCGGACGTAGACGCTTTCCCGGGACATATCGCTTGTAGCTCGGCGTCACGCTCTGAGATCGTAGTTCCCGTGATATGGGCGGATAAGGTAATCGCTGTCCTTGATATAGACAGTGATCAACCGGATAGTTTCGATGAGACTGATCAGATCTTTTTGGAAAAGATAGTGGAATTGCTTCCTCATCAGTAAGCCTCGCCTCAGTACTTCCCAAGAAGTACTGTAGTACTGCCTAAGAGGTACCGCAGTACTTTGTAAGGAGTACTCCAGTACTCTCCGAAGAAATACCACAGTACTTCGCAAGGAGTACTCCGGTACTCTCCCTGAAGTACCGGGACAAATGCTACTTACCGCAAATACCCTTAAATGGACAATAAGAACAAGCCTTCCCCGTAGGGGTTTGCGTAAAGGGAATTTCCGGATTGAAGATCTCGTCCAAGCAGCCCCGCAACCCCTCCTCGAACGCTTGGGCATAACCGGAGAAATCCTCTACCTTCTCCGACTTCCCCCGTTCGATACGGTGGTAGACAGATGGGTCGAACGGATCGGCGAAAAGGGAACGGACGTAATAAATGCCCGGTTGTATCGTCTTTCCCTTGTTCTCGGCGAGATGGGCGTACATCCAGCAATACATGAATACCTGCATCACGGCTTTCGCACGATCTTTCTCCTCCTTGTTGAATAGGCTCTCGATACTACTGAAAGTCGTAGTTCCGCTACCGCTCTTGTAATCGATGATACGGATAGCGTCGAGAACCTCGTCCACACGATCGATAAAGCCTTTCAACCGGATCTCAGAATGGTCGGAAAGGCTGATCAAGCCGTTTATCTTACGCTCGGACTCGATGTAAACGAAAGGGGTCAGCTTGCCGTCACGCTCCAAGATTTTCTCCACGTATTTGCGGATCATCTCGCCGATCAGGTAGTTTTGTCCGGTAAGGGAGCGAACCACCTCTGTCTTGAAAAACTCGCTGGCGAAAGCCCGAGCGATAGCTCCGGTAAGCAAGGCCGTATCCTTACGGATCGCTTTCAGCAAATCCACGGTAACCATCTTCCCTTGGAACGGCTTGTAAAGCTCCTCCATCACTTTATGTAAGATGCTTCCGAATACATCGCTCTCGATCGTCTCGCTCACCTCCTCTTCTTCTCGGATACCTTCCACGACGGAAAAATAGAATTTCAACGGGCAATCCAGATACGTATTGATAGCGCTCGCCGAGATCGCCTTGCTCCCCCCTTTCCGGTAAGCGTCTAAACGGCGCATGATATCCTCCCTTTTCGGCACGGCCAATGGCGGAGTCTCGGAGGAAGATACGTTATAGACCACCAATTTATCTCGCATCGGAACCTCATAATGATAATGCAGCTGGTGGACAAAGCGACTTACCTCTCCCGTCTGCAATCCGTTGCTGCGGGTATCGTATAAAAGGCTCACGTGGCTGGCACGCTCTATCAAACGATAGAAATGGTAGGCCCATACGCTATCTTGATGCTCGTAGGTAGGCAACCCGAAACCCCTGCGTAGGTTATAAGGGATAAAGGAGTTCGCCGCTTTCCGCTGCGGGAAAATACCCTCGTTCATGGATAAGATAATCAGACGGTCGAAATCCAAGGCACGGGTCTCGAGCACACCCATAATCTGGAGGCCGGAAAGCGGCTCACCGTGGAAGGGGATCGTAATGGTATCAGTCACCCGCTTCAATAGGCGGAAGAAGGTATCTATTTTCATCTCTATACGAGCGTCTTTCATTACCTCTTTCATGCGGTTTACCGTGGTGAAATAATGGAAGATGAACTCTTGCTCCAAATCGTTCGTCCGCTGGGGTGCGTCCTCCTCTTCCTCATCGGAAAGGGCGGACATAACCTTGTTCAGCTCTTCCAACACCTTGATCAGATAGTCCGAGAAGGCCTCCACCCCGGTCACCGGCGTGAACAGGATTTCTAGCAAAGGCGTTTTCCCTAACTCCGTATGCGAGATATAGATCTTGTTGTTCTCCGTGATCTCTTTCACCAAGGAGGAAATAATCTCCGATGAGGTGGAGAGGATGTAACGATGGTTCAATACCGGCAGCACGTCACGGAAATAGAACAGCGGATTCCGGTCTATGTAGCGTACGTTCTTCTGCAACGCCAAGATATACTCGATCAACGAAGCGACCGGGGTTCCCGCCAAGGGATAACCCATCGTGACGTTGATGCGCCGGATTTGCTCCGGTATGGCGTTCAGCACCGGGATCAGCAGATGCTCATCGGGCAAGATCACCGCCGTACGCAGGGCTTCTTCCGAGCTCATCTCCGCTTCCTTGCACCAATCGCTCAACAGGGTGTAGACGTACTTGGCCTGCCCGATACCGGAAGGGATGCCGATCACCTCGATCTCGGTCTTTACCTTCTCCTCGGGGGGTAATTTCATCGAGGAAGGGAAGCTCTTCAGGTTACGGGAGACGAAGTAAGAAGCCTTATTATCCGGATCGGTTACCTTATCGGATACATAATCCCAATAGAAATCCGCTATCTCCCGCTTCTGCAACTGGGCTAAGAAACGTTCTTCCGATACGGACAAGGCGTTCAAACCGACGAAGACAATTCGCTCGTAAGGTAAATCCGGAGACTCGCCCCGTTCCATGCTTTCCACGACCTCCCGGAAGATCATGCCCTCGTAACCTTTTCCCTCGGCGGCCAAGGTCGCACGGAATTCCTCATAGAGATCGTATAGCACTTGCCAGACCGCCAAGAACTGTTGCTGGTTCGGCGTATCGCCCCGGGGATAAAAACTGGACCAGAAACTACGGATAGCGGCGATCTGCTCATCACTTAAGAAATCGAAATCATTCTCTATCTCCCGTAGGTCCGTCACGTTACTGAATAGCATGCGGGCATTTGCCATGTACTTATCGATATCGTCGAAGTCGTTGAGCAACATCTCGCCCCAATACAGGAATTCATCGAAAGTCTCGGTGGAACCGCTTTGGCGGATGTAGATGTCGTACAGGGTAAAAAGCATACTGATCCGGTCGGCGGATTGTTTTCCGCTCAACTGGATAAAGAGATCGTTGATCGTAAGGATTGTCGGAGAGAAAAGGGGAATATCGGCTACCTCCGAGAGATATTTCTGGAAGAAAAGCCCCGTACGCCGGTTTGGGAAAACAAAGGCCAGACGACTGACCTCCGCCCCCCATTTCTCGTAAAAAAGAGACGCTACTTGATATAAGAACGGTTTCATTTATTCAAAAATTTGTACAGGCTGTAGAGACGGGGCACGCCCCGTCTCTACAATCGGATACGATTCACGTTATATTAAGATGTTCTCTATCTCCTGCAATTCTTCCCCGGAGAAAGAGATATTATCTAACGCTTTCAGGTTATCCATCAATTGGGCGACAGAGCTAGCGCCAATTAATACGCTAGTTACCCGTTCGTCCTTTAATAACCAAGCGAGCGCCATCTCCGCCAAGGTCTGTCCACGGCGGGCGGCTACCTCGTTTAGCTTACGGGCCTTTTCCACGGCCTCCGGGGTAACTTGAGAGGTCTGCAAATGACCGGTCGATTTCGCCGCACGGGAATTCTCCGGAATTCCACGCAAATACTTATCCGTAAGCAAGCCTTGCGCCAACGGCGAGAACGCTATCATACCCACACCCTCTTCCTTCAATACAGGCAATAAATCCGGTTCCGTCCAACGATCGAACATCGAATAGCGGGCTTGGTGAATCAAGCAAGGCACCTTATGCTCTTTCAGTACGGCCAAAGCCTTACGGGTCTGGTCTGCGTCATAGTTGGAGATACCTACATACAAAGCCTTTCCTTGCCGGACAATATCGGCCAAGGCCCCCATCGTCTCCTCGATCGGAGTCTCCGGGTCCGGACGATGGGAGTAAAAGATATCCACATATTCCAGTCCCATCCGTTTCAAGCTCTGATCCAAGCTAGCCATTAAATATTTACGGCTTCCCCAATTCCCATACGGTCCCGGCCACATATCGTAGCCCGCCTTCGTAGAAATAATCATCTCATCCCGATAAGCGCCCAAGCCCTTCTTCAATATCCGGCCAAAATTCTCCTCCGCCGATCCGTAGGCCGGGCCATAATTATTCGCCAAGTCGAAATGAGTCACGCCATGATCGAATGCGGCGTGAGCGATCTGGATAAAATTACTGAACACATCCACACTACCAAAGTTGTGCCACAATCCCAAGGAAACGGCCGGCAATAAGATACCGCTCCGTCCGCACCGCCGATATACCATATCCGCATAGCGATTCTCTTCCGCTTTGTAAAACTCCATATGCTCTTTCTTTTTTTAATTATTATATCTCATCCGGCCAAGGAACCGGTTTACCTGTCGCCTTAAACGACGGACGTTGCCCGTCCACTTTCCGTAAATACGTACCCAATTCCCCGGACAGACGCTTTACGATATCGGGATGCTGCCTTGCCACATCATTATGTTCCCCTATATCCTCCGGGATATTAAACAATTCCTTCCTCCCCGTCTCGTAATAATAGATCAGTTTCCAGTCTCCATTACGAACCGAGCAAGTCGGACCGATTCCCGGCCCGTCATTACCCCATATATTCGGGCAGTTCCAGAATAAGCTACGTCCCACGGAAGGATCTCCCGTACCTTTTAATAAAGGCATGAAACTGACGCCATCTATCGGCTGTACAGTCTTATACCCCTTTATGCCTGCCATCTCCAAGATAGTTGGATAGAAATCCTCGATAATCAAGTATTTATCACATTTGCTTCCCGGCTTCACCACCCCCGGCCAACGCACGATCATAGGCTCACGGACTCCTCCCTCATAGGCGGAGCCTTTACCACTGTTCAAGGGATAGTTTTGCGTATGGATCTCTCCGTCACGCCATCCGGGCTCGCTGGAAAGACCGCCGTTATCGCTCATGAAGATCACGACCGTGTTATCCGCCTCGCCATTCTTCTCCAACCAGTTCATCAAATCGCCCAGACTCTTATCCATACCCTCTATCAAGGCAGCGTAAGCCGCCTCTTTAGCCGTTAACCCCTTATCGATATATTTCTGGTAGAAACGCTTGTCCTTATCAATCGGGATATGGATCGCATAATGTGACATATATAGGTAGAACGGCTGGTTATATTTCTTAGCCTTGTCCAACGCCTTGATCGCCTCCTGCGTCAAGGCCTCCGTAGCGAAGGTGTCGCTTCCCCAATACTTTTCCAATCCGGGGATAGCGTTCGGAGCGTAAGGTTTACCATCCTTGGTATGCCCGTAATTATTCTCGCCGAGGTAACTGGCGAGACCTCCGGCGGCATGCCCGGCTATATTGACCTCGAATCCCCAATGATGCGGGTCCTCCCCCGGGGTATCGATCGCCCCAAAGTGCGCCTTGCCGCAATGGATCGTATGATATCCGTTATTCTTCAATATCTGCACGAATGAAGTACCCACAAACGTATTATTCGTCCCGCTCACTTGAGCCACGCCGTTATAATTCCAATCCGGCAGGGTAAGCACATCACTCTCCCGGTCGGTCGTCTTATCCTTAAAAAGTGTCCAGTTCGTAACCCGGTGACGGGCGGCATTCGTCCCCGTGATCAAGCTACAACGAGTAGGCGAGCTGATACTGCTAGCGTAGGCTTGGGTAAACATCATACCCTCTTTCGCCAATCGTTCCATGTTCGGGGTCTCATATACTTCATTATAATGCGTCTTTTGAGTCCAGAAAGGCAAGGACGTATCCTCCCATCCCATATCATCCACCAAGAACAAGATGATATTCGGGGGACGACTGGCATTCTGGGCGTTCACTACCGCCGATACCGACAATAAAGCGATGGGGATAAGCTGAGTCTTCTTCATGATTGGCAACGGATATTTGTATTCTACGAAAGTAGATATATTTCACCGAAAAACAATATTGTTTCATATACAAAATAATATTGTCTTATGTATTATACTTTTCCGGACATAAAATAAGGGGCCCTTGACAAAAAGAGTCCCTTACCTAATATCTTATACCCAATGATTTATCTGGAAAGCCTTAACGCAAACGATCCAAAGAACGTACCAGCGCCTCATCGGCCCCGATATTACGGATCGCCAGATAATCCAAGATCAGATTGACCAACGGGAAGGAAAGAGCGATCTTAACACTTACGCTGGCACCTTCCATATCCCCCTTCAAGGAATAGATCAAGAAGGCGAAGAAACCATAAAAGCCCAATATCAGCAATGCGTTGAATACGCAAAGACGGATTTGCAGGATTCTTTTCCTATATAAGAAGATCGTCACCAAGGCAATGATAGCGATGATAGCGGTCAAGGCAAATAAGCCCCACGCCGGGTATAGTAATTCCGGCTCACCGATCATCGTGCTCAACCCGCTAGCATCGAACGAGAAGAGAGCGTCTCCTTGTTGCAACACGGCCAACGGCAAGAATAAGGTAGCGACCGTAAGCACCACGATAATTAGCAGGTAAACAGTTTGTATTCTTTGTAACATGGTAATTAGTTCGTTTTAAATGGAAAGGCCGACTCATTTGAGGGTCAGCCTTTCCGATGTTCAAAAATATTTCTTCTTAGAAGTTATTCTTCTCTTTAGCAGGATTCTTGTAATAAACCTTGCCATCCTCATACTCTTGAGCGGCGATCAACGTTGATTTCGGAAGTTTCTCATAGTAGCGTGAAATCTCGATCTGCTCACGGTTTTCAAAGACTTCCTCCAAGTTGTCATTGTAAGAAGCGAACTCTTGAAGTTTCTTTTCCAGATCTTGTTTCATCTCAACACTAATCTGATTCGCCCGTTTTGAAATGATAGCGACTGTCTCATATACGTTACCCGTTTCTTCACTTAACTTCATCATGTCACGGGTTACCGTATTGGTAGGAGCGTTTGATTTTCTGTAATCCATTTTCGTTTTATTGATTAAATTCGCTTAATATGCATCTGTAATTCGCTTGCTGGCATAGTCGTAGAACTTCGTTACCTGCTTTACGTAGTTACCTTCCGGATACTCGTTCATGTAGTTGTAATACTCGTCAACCACATCCCGGTAACGGCCCTGCAACTTCTCCTCTACGGATACTAGCGCCAACTCGTACTTCGCACGGATGATAAGGAACATGAATTCCTCACGATACTTGGAATACGGGTAATTCTTCAAGGCGTTCTGCGCCGTGATCACGCAAGACTGGAAGTTATTCCCCATATAGGTACCTAGATTGAAATACAAGCGGGTGGCCATCAATTCCTTGTAAGCCAACTTCTCCTGAAGCTCGAACATGATGTTCTGCGCTTCCTCGGCCCGTTCACTTTGCGGATAATACTCCAAATAAAGTTGCAACTGCTCGATCGCCTTATACGTCTGCGACTGGTCTAACCGGGGATCCGGAGAGTCCAGATACAAACCATAACCGGAATAGAAACGGGATAATTCCGTAAACTCCCCTTTCGGATAGGTCGTATAATAGGTCTCGAAGTATTGCGAAGCCGTCTGATAATCTTTCTGACCGTAATAGCTTTGCGCCAACAAGTACAAGGACTCCTCGGCATAAGCTGTTCCTTTAAAGATTGTAACCAGTTCATCCAGCAGAGTAGCGGATTTCGAGTATTGCTTCGCGTTGAAGTATTTCTTCGCGTACGAATATTTCAATTCGTAATCCGTGCTCTTCAGTATCTTATTATACTCTCCACAAGAGGATAATAGTACTGTCATCATCATCAGTAAAAATACAACCTTTTTCATTCACATACTTTTAGCGTGCAAAATTAGTGCTTTTAGGCGAATAAATGAAACCCAAAACGTTAATATTTACAACTTATATAAATCGCTAGCAGCGATCAATTCCAATTTATTCGCTTTCAAAACCTCCGCGCACTTATTGACATCGTCCGGACGGATGATCACGTTAGCAGCGTCGCCTTGAGAAAAAGCGTACATATATTCAATGAAGATCCCGGCCGAGGTAATGATATCCATCGCCTTTGCCAAGGCTCCCGGCTGGTTGGGACAATGCAAGCATACCACGTCGGCCACGCTTACAGCGTATAACTTTTCACGAAGCACGGATATCGCTTTCTCCGTATCGGATACGATTAGGCGAAGGATACCGAAATCGGAATTCTCGGCTACCGTGAAAGCGGACATATTGACCCCTGCCTCCCCTAATATCTTGGCGACTTCCGTAAAACGGCCTTTCTTGTTTTCCAGAAAGATTGATAATTGTTTTATTAACATAGTACTTAATCTTTTAGAGGTTATACTAACTTACGTTTATCGATCACGTGTTTTGCCTTACCCATACTACGTTCGATACTACGCGGCTCCACGATCTTGATGTCCGGTTGCAAACCGATCACGCTCTGCATGCGGGCGGCGATCTTCTTTTTCAAGGCGATCATCTTGTTCATCTCGTCCGAGTAGTATTCTTGGCGAACCTCCACCTGTATCTGGAAGGTATCGGTATTGTTCATACGATCCACCACGATCAGGTAATGCGCCTCGAACTCCGGCAGCTCCAAAATTACGGATTCTACCTGAGACGGGAAAACATTTACGCCACGAATAATCAACATATCGTCACTTCTACCTAAAATACGTCCCATACGAACTGCCGTACGTCCACAGGCGCACTTCTCGTAAGTCAGCGAGGTCAAATCACGTGTACGGTAACGAAGCATCGGCATACCCTCCTTCGTAAGCGTGGTGAAGACCAACTCTCCTACTTGTCCCGGTTCCACCGGTTGTAAGGTATTCGGGTCCACGATCTCCGGGAAGAAATGGTCTTCCCACAGGTGGGTACCGTTCTGGCACTCACACTCGCCACCGACGCCCGGCCCGCAGATTTCCGTCAAGCCATAGATATCGTAAGCTTTGATATTTAGTTTCGTCTCTAATTCCTTACGCATATTCTCCGTCCAAGGCTCGGCACCGAACGCTCCGACACGTAGCTGGAATTCCTCCAAGGGAATACCGGACTGGTGGATAGTCTCCGCCAGATACAAAGCGTAAGAAGGCGTACAAGCCAAACCCTTCGCCCCGAAGTCGTGCATCAACTGGATTTGTTTCTGGGTATTACCGCTACTCATCGGGATCACCGTACCACCGATATTCTCCACTCCGGCATGGGCACCCAAGCCTCCGGTAAACATTCCGTAACCATAGGATACTTGCACGGAATCGTTCTTTGTCAAACCATAGGCGGTCAGGCAACGAGCCACCACCTCGGCCCAAATACCCAAGTCCTTACGGGTATATCCCACGACGATAGGCTTACCTGTCGTACCGGAAGAGGCATGCAGACGGACGATCTCGGACATCGGCACGGCCATCAAGCCGAAAGGATAGTTATCACGCAAGTCTTGTTTTACCGTGAACGGTAATTTCGTTATATCATCTATTGTCTGTATATCGTCGGGAGCAATGCCCATCTCCTGCATTTTCTTGCGATAAAACGGGGAGTTATGGTAAGCATGTTCAACAACTCTTTTCAACCGTAGGCTCTGTAGTTTCCGCATTTCCTCACGGTCCATACATTCAATAGTTTCGTTCCAAATCATGGTATTTGTCTGTTATCTTTTAAAGTTAGTAGTCTAAATCCGCCGCAAAGTAACAACTTTTTTTAAATCGGCACCCTTTTGTTACGAAAAATTAGTCACGAGGCGATCATTTCAACTCCTTCACCTTGATATTGCGGAACGCTACCTCATCCCCATGATCCTGCAAAAGGATGTGTCCTTTCGGAGCCTCGCCGAAAGCACCACCCGCATTATAAGATGGATCAGCGTATTTACTGCCCTTCACCAAATCACGGAACTCCTTGCTGCCACGCTCGTACTCCAATACCTTCACACCATTCAGCCAGTGCTCTACGTGGTTGTTCGGGAATACCTTCACCACGGCCGTATTCCACTCTCCTACGCCGTTGAAATGGATGTTCTCGCTTTTCTTCAGATCATACAAGCTTCCAAGGGTACGACTACCGGGGAAAGTCGTGTAAAGCTTGGCATCCGGGTGCTTAGCGTCATCCAATAGCTGGAACTCCAAGCCGTAAGCGGAGCCTTTTTGCTTCTCTTGCTCGGTCACGAAGTATTTAATACCGCTGTTGGCCCCTTCGGTGATCTTAAAATCCACGCTGAACTCAAAAGCGGAATATTCACCCTCCGTAACGATATCGCCTCCGTTCGTAGACTCGCTACCGTCGGATTTCTGCACGATCAATTCGCCATCTTTCACCATCCATCCGTGATCCGGGAAAGCGTCTTTGTGCGCTCCACGCCAGCCTTTCGTTGTCTTACCATCAAAAAGGAGCGCCCAACCCTCGGCTTTCTCTTGGTCGGTCAATTGATTGATCGCCGGTGTAATTACGGCCATCGGTACTACCTTAGCTGTCTCTTCCGTGCTTTGCGTGTTTTTTCCACCGCAGGCGCAAAGGATCATAGCGCTCATGGCGGTACAAATTACTAGTGTCTTCATGTCTTATTTATTTTAATATATATAATCAAGCTATGTGTGCGTCCACAAAGATAATCGATTTCATAAAAAATAGACGTATCTTCGCGATATAAATATTAAATGATTATTTATATGAAACAACTAAAGACCGCCTTGTTCGATTTTGACGGCGTAGTAGTAGATACGGAACCTATTTACGATTTATTCTGGAACGATGCCGCTAAACGTTATGGCTTAGGTATCGATAATTTCGCTGATATTATAAAGGGTACGACCCTACCGTATATTCTGGAGAAGTATTTTTCCGGATATACGGAGGAGTTCCGCCAAATGGTGACCAAAGAATCTACAGAGTATGAGAAGACGATGCCCTTGCCTCCCATGCCCGGCTCCATCGAGTTCATCCGTATGCTGAAGGAGCACGGCGTACAGATAGGCTTGGTTACCAGCTCGGATAACGCGAAGGTGAAACGGGCTTTCGGGCTTCTACATCTGGACAATCTATTCGATACCCTAGTGACCGCCGACCGCATCACGCAAGGTAAGCCCGATCCGATGTGTTATCTATTGGCGGCGAAAGACTTGAACGTATCTCCCGAGGATTGTATCGTATTCGAGGATTCTTTCAACGGCATACAGTCCGGGAAGGACGCAGGGATGCGTGTCATCGGGTTAAGTACGACGAATCCGGCGGAATCTTTAAGAGATAAAGTATATGAGGTAATCCCCAATTTCGAGAAAGTCACGTTCGAGGATTATTTGAGATGGTAAGCAATCGAGAAAAAGGAAATGATTATTTCCTTCATTCCTTCACCTACCCCTTTACACACACCCACACACATGTATGCGTACATTAATAATTCGCGTATGCGTATACGTGCGTGTGTGTGTAGGAGCCGGTGAAGGAATGAAGGAATAAAGGAAACGCCTGTACTGGCAATGGGCTACACCAGTATCGGCGAGAGCCGGAAGCAATACTGGTGTAACCCCACGGCAGTACTGCCGTGGGGCTGTGACTATATTGGGATCAGAAACTATATCCTACGCGAACGCCCAGCATGGCCTGATCGAAATCCTTGATGATATTATACTTCACCTCCAATCCTATCGAAAGATTGTCGGTAGCATAAACCTCACCGCCTAAACCGATATTGGCTCCCAGACGAGTCTCGTTATGAGAAAGGCCATGGCCCGCATCCCAATTCCAAAAGGACAGACTAAGCCCCGCTAATGGATAAAAACCGAACATCTCACTTAACTTCACTACATAATGAGCATTCAAGTCGATCGCCCAAGTGCTGTGATTGTCATTCTTTACGAAATAAGTAAGAGACGGGCTCAAACGTACCGCATCCGTGATACAATAGCGGTAATCAACTCCTAACGTGGCATTCTTCGAATCGAATCCATAACCGATGTTAAATCCCACGGCAGATTGTCCTTGCTGCGTCTGCGCATAAGCTCCCAGACTAAAGACTGCTAACATCAGCATCATTACAAACTTTTTCATACGCTTTCTTTCGTTTAGTTCAACATTAGATTATTATTGGTATTTATTTTACTTTCAGTCGATCGCCGGCACTCTTCACGATGCTACGGTAATAGTCCTCGTCATATCCGGGAAAATCGGGAGATGCGGGCTGGCCGTACGGATTACGCTTGAACTGTCCGTTCACCTCTTTCTTCACGTTTCCATCGATGTATTTTACCAGCAAATACTCACCCAATTGCTTCCAGCGGGCGGTAGCGGAGTCTGAATTAGTCGTGCTATACCACGTCAAGAACTTGACAGCCTCCGCCGGGTCCTTGGCATACAACTCCTGAGCCGCCTTATCGATAGCCGGTACGGTCTCTTGATAACCATTCTCCAACTCCTGCTGTACCTTACGGATATCCTGAATCATGAAGCTATATTTGTGGTAAGCCATATTAGCCACCCAGTTATGAATCCAGAAAGCGGAAGTCCAAGAGAAGTTCAGCAAATCGCCGTTTCCCACCCGATAGCACTCCGGAACATCCGTTACCGACGCATATACAGGAGTGAAGACCGCCATATCAGCGTCGTCCACGGCAAACCACAAGATACCACCGATAGCGTCCGGCAACCAGTTACGCATTTGTGGAACAATCACGAAGCCCGTTTGTTGCGTCGCTATGGCACGTTCATTCGTATATTCCTGCCCGTCTACCTCGAACGTCATCGGCCGCCAACGGTAAGGAACCTTATACGAGCCGGCACCGGCATCTTTCGTCATATCCAGATCCGTTCCCTCGTAATGGTCGCGCATGCCATTCTGTACATCTTGAACGGAAAGCTTACGATTCGGCTTGACATACAGAGGCATCGGCTCCTTGGAAGGATCACCCTTGATAAAATCCGTATACTGATCCATCGTGGTATCATATTTACGGAAGAAAGACCATACACGAGCCTCGCATCCACGCAAGGCGCTGAAATCATACGGGCAATAAGCCTTGGCGAAACTGAAATCAGCGTCCTTTCCCTTGAAATATCCTTTCTCACGGGCGAAAGAAACCACATCCGGCGAGTATATGCAATTCTCCTTATCGTCAAACGGTATCTGCTGGATACGGGACTGGTTGGCATGCGCCGAGATACAATCGTCCGGGATGCGGATCGCTACCCAAACGGCACCTTTGTTACCCGGTCCCTTACCGATCATCTCCATCACCCAAGCCTCGTTCTTATCGGCGATAGAGAACGTCTCGCCACTGCTGTAATAGCCATATTCCTTTACTAAGTCCGTCATGACCTTGATCGCCTCACGGGCCGACTTGGAACGTTGCAAAGCGATGTAGATCAAGCTACCGTAATCCATGATACCCGTCGTATCCACCAATTCATGGCGTCCGCCGAACGTACTCTCCGTGATAGCCACCTGATGCTCGTTCATGTTACCCACTACGGAATAGGTATTCTCCACTTGGGCGATCTTGCCCAGCGGTTTTCCCGTATCCCATTCCTTCACTTCCAACATGGCGCCCTTCGGCCATGTAGCGGCGGGCCAACGATACATCTCCCCATACAGGGAATGCGAGTCCGCCGCATAACTAATCATTACCGAACCGTCTGTCGAAGCCTTCTTGCCCACCAGCAAACCGGTACAGGCGATAGCCTCCACCCCAGATAACAGGGCGGCGCAAGCGGTTAATAAAATCCAACTCTTCTTCATATAAATAAAGTTTTAAGCAAATAAAAGCATATATACACCGGCGCCGCAACAATAGCCGATCAACGCCAAGATAGAGAACCGTTTCGTATAATACATAAAATCGATCTTCTCCAATCCCATTACCGTAACGCCCGTGGCCGAACCAATGATCAAGATGCTACCCCCCGTCACGGCACAATAAGCCAAGAAGGTCCAGAAACCACCGTCCGATACAAAGAACTGTGCGTAAGGCGATAAGTCGGCCACCTGCTCCACGATCGGGTACATACCCATCGTAGCAGCTACCAAGGCTACGTTATCCACGCAGGAGGACAAGGCACCGATCACGAAGCTGATCAGATACGGCTCATGTACATGCTTATCCAAGAAAGCGGACATGATACCCAACTGCCCGGAGGTCTCCAGCGCTCCCACGGCCATCAAGATACCCAAGAAAAAGAAAATCGTAGCCAAATCGATATTCGGCAACAATTGGGAAATACGGAGTTTCTGGGACTCATGCATGTGCAGCTTGCTATACATCAAATCCGTATAGAACCAAAGGATCACCAATCCCAGCAAGACGCCCAAGAACGGCGGCAAGTTCGTCACCATCTGGAAGACAGGCACCAACGCCAAGGAAAGCACGCCGATCACAAAGATCATCCGACGTGAGCGGTTCGGTATCTCTGGTATGTACTCGTCGCCTTGCTCCTCCTCGCTCAACACACGCAAGGTAGATCCTTTCTTGAACAACCAGAAATGGGCGATCGTCAACGGCACCAACATATTAACCAAAGCGGGGATAAATACGTGAGAGATCTGGTGCATCGCCGAGATATTCTTTCCGACCCAAAGCAAGATGGTCGTCACATCACCAATCGGCGACCATGAGCCACCGGCGTTCGCCGCTATAATCACCATACAGGCATATTTCAAACGATCCGTACGATCCGGTACCAGCTTACGCAACACCGCCATGATCACGATAGCGGCCGCCAAGTTATCCAACAAGGCAGAGAAGAAAAAAGTAGCGAAACTTATATACCACAACAGCTTACGTTTATTCGGCGTACGGATATACCCGGTCACGGCCCTAAAACCACCATGCTTATCCACGATATCCACGATCAACATGGAACACATCACGAAGAAAAGCGTCTCGGAGACGTTTCCTAAATGATAAACAATCGCACGGTTCGATATAAAATTAATAAATTGCTCATGCGGGGGCAAGCTGGCCATCTCCGGATTCTGGGTCAAGAACTCTTGAAAGATCGTACTGGAGCGTTCGACGAAAATATTGTAGGCATCGAACATCAATATCATCCACATAGAGATAGCCATGAACAACGCTATGGCCGCTTTATTTATTTTGATCTTATCCTCCAAGGCAATAGCGAGGATTCCTAAGACAAAAATGACAGGCATTAAAATGAACATATAATCAAGATTTTAATTGTTTATATAGAAGCTGTATCTCCTCCGGCCAAAGCGCCTCGTCCGGGGTCTCTAGGATTAAGGGCATATTGTCGAAACGGGGGTCCGCCATGATCATGCGGAAGGTATCAAGGCCCATCAAGCCTTTACCGATACTCTCGTGCCGGTC
Source organism: Parabacteroides sp. CT06 (assembly GCF_002257605.1). Classification (GTDB taxonomy): domain Bacteria; phylum Bacteroidota; class Bacteroidia; order Bacteroidales; family Tannerellaceae; genus Parabacteroides; species Parabacteroides distasonis. Next base: position 2,248,456 of record NZ_CP022754.1, read on the forward strand.
CACACGCGATCCCAAATCTTTTTTGGAATCGTTCAGATGCATACCTCTTAAATAAGAAAAGCCGATCACCTCGTCGAAATGACGGAATGTCTCGGCAAACCCCTCCGGTGTCTTTATATCGTAACCGGCGGCAAGCGTGTGCGCCGTATCGAGGCATACTCCTACCCGGCTCTTATCCTCTACCTCATTTATAATATAGGCGATCTGCTCGAAGGTATATCCCAAGTTCGAGCCTTGCCCCGCCGTATTCTCTATCACGGCACATACGCCACTCGTCTGAGCCAACGTGATATTGATCGACTCGGCGATGCGAGACAGGCAGGTATCCACCTCCATCTTCCCCAAATGGCTTCCGGGATGGAAATTCAGCATTTTCAGTCCCAGTTGCTCGCAGCGTGTCATCTCGTCCAGAAAAGCGTCACGGGATTTCTGCAATCCCTCGGCGTCTGGGTTCCCCAGATTGATCAAATAGCTATCGTGCGGCAAGATACATCCCGGATCGTAACCGTACGCTTCACACCGCTCCTTAAATAAATGGATACTGTCCGCCTTCAACGGCTGCGACTTCCATTGCCTCTGATTCCGGGTGAAAAGGGCAAAAGCCTTCGCACCGATCTCATGGGCATTAACGGGGGCATTCTCAACCCCACCGACCGCACTCACGTGAGCCCCAACATACTTCATAATAACCTAACTTTTCTTTTTATTTATACTAATGTTCATCCTCAGTCTTACACCCGCAAAAACCAAACTCCTCCATCGCACGTTCTTGCGGGGTGATGAAATAAACCATCTCGGCACGGGTACACAACTCATTCGCCGAGTTATAGATCTCGGTCTCTATGAAGATGGCGTTCCGTTTCCGGTCTGTCATCCGTCCCCGTATCGTCAGTTGGGGCTCGTCCGTAGAGATACTCTTCATAAACTTGGCGTCGAGGCGTGAGGTCACCCCGGAGGTCTGCAACTTCCTCAAGACCACCCAGCCGGCCAACTCATCCATCAGCGTAGTCTGTATACCTCCGTGCAACGTACGTAGCCATCCTTGGTAAGTACCTTGCGGCTTCCAGAACGCCACGATATCGTCACCATCCTCAAAAAACTCCATATGCAGCCCCAGCGGATTGTTCGGAGCGCAACCGAAACACATATAACCGTCCAGCCCTTCCCACGGATTAATTATCTTTTTCATATCACGAAAACAATATTTATATGTTTTTTGTTGCTCAAAGTTAACAAAAAAGCCGGCTCTTGAAAGGAACCGGCTCTATAAATATCACAAAAAATACTCAACACGACTTATTCCTCGATCTCCGGTTGAAGGAAATCCACGAAGCAAAGGGCGGCCAACGCCGTTCCATAGCGTTTCTCGATCGTAATTCCCTCGGTGATAAAGTTAAGCTCTCCAAGATAATACTTCCCATACGTCTTCTGATGAAGATCGTTAATAACACGGATCAGACGAGACTCAAGCTCCTCGATGCGGTAACGTCCGCTGACCTCACACACAAGGCCACCAACCTTCTCATCAAAGTTCTCATCCTTATACATCCATGCGTAAACCACACCAGCAGACACGAACTCATCCTGATATCCATGGGATACAGCCATGATCGTTTTCATTTCCGAACCAAATGGAGGAAGGTCTAGTTCATCCATGGTTGCCAGATGTGCCGTAGCGGGTATCACCGACGAATACGTCATGATATTAAAATCAGAGATACCGGCGTCATAAAGAGCCATGTGGTAAGAACCAGCGTGTTTCTCCAAGTCTGATTCGCCACTTCCTTTTGTAATAAAAAAGGTGTTTGGAATTAAATTCCCAACTTTCTTTACCATCTACAAATATGTTTTACTTATTAATAAAAGCTTAAGAGCGCACAAAAATAGAAACTTTTGCGATATATAACACATAGTTTTCCCTATAAAACTTTAGCCGCAAACATATTTTCACTAAAAAATCATCACCGAACCCAGAACTTTCATCCCCTCGGCTCTGTTTATATAGTAAATCAACATAAAAAACTAGAAGACAATGCTTACATTATGTTTAAGTTTATTATTAATGATCACAAATAGTCAAATAACAGATAAAAAAGAAGAAGTTATGAAATTCGAGTTAATCCAGTTACCGTACGCAAACGACGGTTTAGAACCAGTTATCAGCAAACAAACAATTGATTTCCATTACGGAAAACATTTATTGAACTATGTAAATACCCTTAATAAGCTGATTGAGGGCACGAAATTCGAGAACGCTCCGCTGGAGCAGATCGTTCGTGAGTCTGACGGAGCCATTTTCAACAATGCCGGCCAAGTATTGAATCACAATCTATATTTTACCCAATTCTCCCCGAACGGAGGTGGCGAACCTACGGGTAAGCTAGCCGAGGCTATCAAGTCTACGTGGGGATCGTTCGAGAACTTCCAGAAAGAGTTCGTGGCCGCCGGTACAGGCTTGTTCGGCTCAGGATGGGTATGGTTGGCTAAAGATAAAGACGGCAAACTTTCAATTACCAAAGAACCCAACGGTAGTAACCCGGTCGTTAAGGGATTGACTCCGATCATGGGATTCGATGTATGGGAGCATTCTTACTATCTGGATTACCAGAACCGCCGTGCGGATCATTTGAACGCATTGTGGAGGATTATCGACTGGGAAACCGTTGGTAAGAGATATTGATTTAATTTGATGTAAGTTACGTGTAGAGAAGAGCCGCCCGAGAGTTTTCCCGGACGGTTTTTTTCGTTCCCTTTTGAAAAAAAATGCCTCCAGCTATTGCATCGTAAGATATTATTACTACCTTTGCACCCGCAAACGAATAACAGATGCCTCTTTAGCTCAGTTGGCCAGAGCACGTGATTTGTAATCTCGGGGTCGTTGGTTCGAATCCGACAAGAGGCTCAAGAAAACATATTGGAATGGGCAGTTACCAGAGTGGCCAAATGGGGCTGACTGTAACTCAGCTGGCTTTCGCCTTCGGTGGTTCGAATCCATCACTGCCCACGAATAAAAAGGACTCTTCTTAGAGTCCTTTTTTGTTTCTATCCATAAAAAAAGTCCTTCCCTATCACTAGGAAAGAACTTTCAAAAAGCAAAGGAGATTCACTCCCTGCCAAATCCCCATCTATTTAAACGATCAAACCGACCTATTTCAAATTTAAGGCGCTTCTCTCGGCAGCTATAGATGCTTTTGCCGGAGTAGACTTGCGGGAACAATAATTGAATTCCACAGACTTATCGCCATCGAATGACTTCCATTTTAATTTCAACTTAACCGTCTTACCATTCGTATCCGGAAGGCTATCCAATTTAAAAGCGACCAGTCCATCCGCATATGCGCCATATACATCGCCATAAGCGTTATGGCGGAACTCTACCTCATAAGGATTCTCCGGGTCCTTGCCTGTCAGTAGGTTTACAAAATGAGCCTTATTGCGGTCTCCCCAGATCGTCCTGAAACGGAGTGTCAGATATCCGTCCTCGGCGATGGTAACCCAATCGTTCACGATCTCCACAGGGTCGGAGCCATAGATCGAATCGTTGCTAGTCACCCCCAAATCCGGAGCGATTGGTTTTGTAAGGATACTGTCGATCCAATTAATATTTACGGCCTTGCTGTAAATTCCGCTAGACTCGTTCGTCTCGTCAAAATTCACCAACGCTCTCACCTCCTTCTGCCCGAAGGGAGAAGAGGTCATATTGACAGGCAACAAGGTCGTGCTATCATCCAATTGAAGAAAATATGAACCATCATCGACCGGCTTAACCGTCACCAACGCATTCGGCAACACTTTACTGTAAGGATAATCATCATCATCGTCCAAGCAAGATTGAAACCCCATAAAACAAGTAGCCGCCATTACACCTACAACTAATTTCCTAAAATTAAAGAATCCGTTCATAATACTTCCTTTCTAAGTTTATCAATTAAACTAATCAACCTTTTAATTCTATAAAATTAGAAATGCGTTTTAGGGCGGAAATGCTGCATATGTGTATGTTAATTAAACCAAACAAGGCATGTCTCCTTACTTCACGGCGAAATTATACTCGAAAGTATACTTATAAGAGCTTGCGGTTCCTCCGTCATTCTCATCGATAGTCATACCCGTTATATAATCTCCCACGGTGGTATAGGTGTATTTGTACTCAGCTTTCACCTCGCTCTGGTTAGGGATCGTATAGGTGTAGGCACGGATCGGAAGATTCCGGTTTTGGATACCATATAACAAGTTCAGAGGTGTTACAGACTCAAAGCCAACCGGCGAGAAAGAACCGATCACTCGCAGAGGGAAGTTCTTAGGAGCCTCCGCCACGCTATACTCGTACCTCATCTCCCGGCTATCCAATGACTGGGCATATAGAACCACGTTGCCGTTCTCCCATGTATATTTCTCGTACTCCGGATAACTTCTCTCCTCGTATCCCGTCCCAAACTCTTTCGGCCAACGGGCATTCCAAGAAGTCAACACCCAATTCGAGCCTGAATAACGATAGGAATATTCATCGCTTACATAGATCTCGTTGCTGGCGTATGGATTCTCTTGAGAGATCTTCTTACTTGTAATTACATTTCCGCTTAACGTATATTCCTCTATAACCTCACCGGAATGAATGCCTGTGACAGAGAATTTACCATCCGAATAAATGAACAATAACTTATCCACTCCCAAATTTATATTTGAGATCTTGCCATCGCTCGTATAATTGATATCAGCGGTAAAAAGCGGGCTTGAAGCTCCGTCTTTATAACAAGAAACTTTCGTTAGCTTATTCAATTCCGGAACAACGGGATCGTCATCGTCTCCGCAGGCCGTCAGGCTAGCGGCCCCTATTAGTAACAAAAATAGATACTTCTTCATCATTCTTTCGTGTTTTAATCTGTTACGGCAAAAATAGGGCTTTTAAATGAATAACCACTAAAGTAACCTATTTTAAGTGTTCCTGTTTGAAAAAATGCTTCTAAAATCGTAGTTTTGCTCCATCAATATCAAAGATAACGATCTATCTTAAAATAGTTTACAATAAGTAATAATGTAAGATAAACAATATCTAAAATTTAATAACATGAAAATGAAACAACTGACAGTAGCGATGATCACCCTCCTACTCACCGCCTCTTGTAGTGAAAAACAACAAGATTACCCTTTCCGGAATCCGGATCTTCCCTTGGAAGAACGTATCGACGACTTACTATCCCGACTGACACCGGAGGAGAAAATCGGCCAAATGATGAACGTAACCCCCGCCATCGAGCGTTTGGGAATCCCGACTTACGACTGGTGGAACGAGGCTCTTCACGGCGTGGCTCGTGCCGGACGTGCGACCGTATTCCCGCAAGCGATCGCCATGGCGGCTACCTTCGATGATAACGCCGTTCACGAGACCTTCACGATGGTCAGCGATGAGGCCCGTGCCAAATACCATCAATACCAAAAGGACAAGGAGTACGACCGTTACAAAGGTCTTACTTTCTGGACCCCGAATATCAATATCTTTCGTGACCCTCGCTGGGGACGGGGTATGGAAACTTATGGAGAGGACCCTTACTTGACCGAGAAGATGGGTGTAGCCGTAACCCGTGGATTGCAAGGTGATGATCCGAATTATTACAAGACACACGCTTGCGCCAAGCATTACGCCGTACACAGCGGTCCGGAATGGAACCGTCATGAGTTTGACGTAGAGGCTACTCCTCGTGATCTGTACGAGACGTATCTTCCAGCTTTCGAGGCATTGGTTAAGGAGGGCGATGTACAAGAGGTAATGTGCGCCTATAACCGTTTTGAGGGCAAACCTTGCTGTAGCAGCGACAAATTATTGATCGATATCTTGCGTAATAGCTGGGGATACGACAATATCATCCTCTCCGACTGCGGTGCTATCGATGATTTCTGGAGAAAAGACAAAAATACGCCTCGCCATGAGACGCACCCGGACGCTGAGAGCGCATCCGCCGACGCCGTATTGAACGGTACCGACCTAGAATGTGGCGGTAGCTACCGTGCGCTAAACAAAGCCTTGGCCGACGGTAAGATCTCGGAGAAAGATCTGGACGTATCCTTACGCCGCCTGCTGAAAGGTCGCTTCGAGCTAGGTATGTTCGATCCGGACGAGCGGGTTCCTTATTCTAAAATACCTTACAGCGTAGTCGAGAGCCCGGAGCATATCGCCAAGGCACTGGATATGGCACGTAAAAGTATCGTTTTGTTGAAGAACAAGAATAATATGCTTCCTCTGGACAAGAATATCAAGAAGATCGCCGTAGTCGGACCGAACGCAGCGGACTCGACCATGCTATGGGCCAACTACAACGGCTTCCCGACCAAGACCGTCACGATCGTGGAAGGTATCCGCAATAAAGTCCCGAACGCAGAGGTTATCTACGAGCTGGGTTGCAACCATACCGCCGATTTTGTCGTGACAGACCTAGGTAGCCACGTATCTTCCACGGCGGGACAAGGCTTCGCCTCCGAATTCTTCAACAATACCGAGTTCGAGGGTACCCCCGCCTACAAGGGATTAGCGAAAGAGCTTCATTATACCACCGGAGGTAACACCCAATTCGCCCCGAACGTAAACTTGACAAACTTCACGGCTCGCTTTACGGGCGAGTTCGAGTCTCCGATAGATGGTCCGGTCGAGTTCAAACTATCCGGAAACGACGCATTCCGCCTGTATATCGATACGGCTAAAGTCGCCGAAGTATGGGAAAACGAATATGGAGCGGAAAAACTCTATACGCTAAACGCTAAGAAAGGTGAGAAATATCCCATAAAGATCGAATATATGCAACGCACGGGTAGCGCTGACCTGAACTTTACGGTAGGCGTACGCACACCCGTAGATTTCCAAGCTACGGCCAGCAAGGTTAAAGACGCTGATGTCATCGTATTCGTAGGTGGTATATCTCCACGTCTGGAAGGTGAGGAAATGCCGGTAGACGCTGAAGGTTTCCGGAAAGGCGACCGCACGAATATCGAGATCCCGGCCGTACAGAAGGAGATGGTCAAAGCCTTGGTAGCCACCGGAAAGCCTGTAGTATACGTAGTATGTACGGGTAGCGCATTGGCATTGAACTGGGAGAACGATCATGTAAACGCTATCTTGAACGCTTGGTATGGCGGACAAGAAGGTGGAACAGCCGTGGCCGACGTTTTATTCGGAGACTATAACCCGGCCGGACGCTTGCCAATCACGTTCTATAAATCCGTAGACCAGCTTCCGGACTTCCAAGATTACAGCATGAAAGGCCGTACCTATCGTTACATGACGCAGACTCCGCTTTATCCGTTCGGTTATGGCTTGAGCTATACAACATTCGATTATAAGAACGCTAAGTTGTCAAAGGATAAGATCGCTTCCAACGAATCGGTTACCCTCTCCTTCGATATCGCCAATACAGGCAAGATGGATGGTGACGAGGTCGCTCAGATCTACATCAAGAACCCGAACGATCCCGCCGGACCGCTAAAAGCGATGAAAGCATTCAAACGTGTGAACGTGAAGGCTGGCAGCGCACAACCGGTTAGCATCCAATTGGAACCGAAAGCTTTCCAATCCTTCAATGACAATACACAGACCATGGAGGTTCGCCCGGGTAAATACCAAATCCTATATGGAGGTTCCTCGGACGATAAGACACTGAAAAAGATTGATTTAGTAATTGAATAAAAACACTATTGTATTCACGGCTGAACACAATAGTATTCATAGAAAAACACAGTAGTATTCACAATCGAATACTACTGTGTTTATGTATGAAGGTAATGATCAGAATTTTTTAATCAAGAAAGACGGATTGATACGCATGTAAACCCCTGCCGTAAAACTCGTGGCGCTTCCCATCGGTTGTTTTACTCCATCCGCATCATTCATATCTCCGGAGAGATGATGAAAAACGTCCACATCTACCCCTATCGAGAAACCCTTCGCTAGTTGCCGGGAATATTCCACCCCCAGATAGATCATTTGCGGACGGTCGAACGTAACCCCCTCATCAATCATCGAGGCCGCCCCGAAAAACGGGCTACCAAACATAGAGATGAAATCCTCGCAGGTCCAATACGACGTTTTCACCCGGAAATCATAGATATCGGCGGAAGCACGGGCATACAAGCCATATCCGCTGTCAAAAGGCCATATCTCTCCCGCTTGCTGATAATAACCGGTAGCATCCAGTTCCACGTTCAAGTTCTTGAAAATACGATGTCCGGTATTCCATACACCTCCGACACCGATCGCACCATTCATCAAGGTTTGCACGGAATTGTTGAAGATCGTGTCGATCTCGCCTCCCCTATGCTGCACCAATCCTTGCACCGGCGTATAGAAATGGAAACGGGAAGCCGGGTCGTTGTACTTTACCCGTGAAGAGATCCCGACGGTAAACGCCTCTTGATGCACATCCTCCCGGAAAATAAAGCTCTGCCAGTTCACCCACACATCCAAGTCGAAAGCCTTCGAGTCATACAACAACTGCAAGCCCGCCTCGGGATCGCAGGTCAAATTCAACTCCGGATTATAAAGAGGCTCTATCAAATTATGGTTGGAAGCGCCGTAAATATTTCCCAGCACGATGTTCACATGATCCGAGAGAGCCATCTGCGCCCGGAAATAGGGCAACACATGTACCCCTTTTTGGTATTGGTCTCCCTTCCAATAAGCGATATCCTGATAAGCCATGCTCGGATATTTATTCGCCCCATGATAGATCAACATATGGACACCCGCCTCCAACTTGATATTCCGCAAGGGATAATAAACCGCTTTGCCTTGTACCCAAAGCCCCGGCAACGAATACCCTTTGGTAAATTTACCCGTATACTCGTTATCCTTGAAGAAGCTAATATTATCCAACTCTACGGACAACTCCCGGGCCTTCTCCGGGTCGATATGATAATCCGTCTTATAGACACGATCCGCGATCTGCGCCTTCAGCGAGGGAGACCAACTCCCCAATCCCATCAAGCAAAGACCCACAATGAAACTCCTAACACCTATATTCTTCATCACTCTTAAAATTTCTCGCGAACATAAACAAAATACACTGAAAAAAGAAAGCGGGGAAACGGAAGTTTTCACCTCGTTTCCCCGCTTTTTCGTCTTATTTTAAAAATCTCTTTCTTCTAAAATTTAACGTCTAGGGATAGCTTCTTTAACAACCATCTGACGACCTTCGTACTCAGCTTGGTTCAACTCCTCGATAGCTTTTTGAGCCTCTGCAGCGTTAGGCATCTCAGCGAAAGCGAAGCCCTTAGAACGTTTTGTGTCACGGTCAACAATGATTTTAACTGAGTCTACAACACCATACTCTTCCAGAATCTGTTGTAAGTCTGATTCTCTTACCCGATAATTCAGGTTTCCAATGTAAATATTCATACGAAAATGATATAAAAAAATAAAAATTAATAATAAAACAAGGATGGTTGGTGAAGTCAATCTCTAAAAGAAAGTATTATCATCGCTGATGAATAAATGCTAAAAGATAAAAGAGCTATACAAACTATCTTTTGTTCATGGCACAAAGGAAAGCATTCTATTTGAATTAGCAACTATAAAACGATAATTATTTTCAAAAAAACATTCAAGCTCTTTATAACGTCTTTGTTGTTCTAGTCAAATAGTCCTAATTTATAGAAATTTTGACCAATTATATCAACGATATAGCCTAAAACTATCTCAGAAATCTCGTAACTTTGCAAAATTATTATTTGAACTAATAAAAGTTATGGATTACGCGATCATTGCCGCCGGCGAAGGCTCCCGCTTGGCGCAAGAAGGTGTTAAGTGGCCAAAGCCTCTGGTTAGACTCAACGGTGTCGCTCTGATAGACCGGTTGATAGACGTTTTTTTGAAAAATAACGCAACCTCTATCAGTATCATCGTAAACGAGGAGATGACCGAGGTACAGGATTACCTGAAGGCCCTGCGACTACCTATACCCTTTTACCTATTGGTAAAATCCACCCCCAGCTCTATGCACAGCTTCTACGAGCTGAGTCATTATCTGGACGGTGATAAGATTTGTTTAACTACTGTAGACACGATCTTCAAGGAAGAAGAGTTCAGCGGCTATATCCAACAGTTCATCCAAGAGGATAAACTGGACGGATTGATGGCCGTCACTGATTTTATTGATGACGAGAAACCCTTATATGTAGAAACAGACAACGAACTTTACATCCGGAATTTCCTAGATCAGGCAGACGGTGATTGCCGTTACATATCGGGAGGTATCTATTGCTTGAGGCGTCCGGCTCTGGGTGTATTGAACAACGCCATCTCGCAGGGAATGTCGAGAATGCGCAATTATCAACGGCAGCTCATCGCCGAGGGGTTGAGGCTAAAGGCCTATCCTTTCAGCAAGATCATCGACGTGGATCACGCCGATGACATTTTGAAAGCCGAATCATTTTTAAAGTCATAAAGAATACTGTCTAACAATGAGTAAATTAACTTTAGCAGGTATCCGCAGAGGAAATCAATTCTCCCCCAATCATATCGGCAACGACGCGGCGATCTTCGCCTTGACAGCCCAGCATTTACGAAAATTGGGATGCGATGTAAACGAATATATCGAATCGGATCTGCTGCTACAAGACCCGAAGGAAAAGGGTATCTTTAATATGGTAAGAGACTGGAAGTCCATCCATAAGCTGCAAGAACTAGAGGATAAAAATTATTTCGTGGTGAACTCGGGTTACGGGATCGAGAATTGTACTCGTGAGAAAATGACCCGCCTCCTATTATCCAACCATATCTCCCATCCGGCAAGCTTAATCTTACGGACAGATGAGGATCCGACAGAAGCCCTTGAGAAAGCCGGTTTCTTTAATTGCTGGATCAAACGGGGAGATTTCCACGCCATTCATAGGGAAGACGTCACCTACGTAAGAAATCCGGAAGAGGCGAGAAGCATACTGAAGGAATACGCCATCCGTGGTATCCCGTCGGCGGTAATCAATGAGCATCTGGTAGGCGACTTGGTGAAATTTTATGGGGTAGCGGGGACTGATTTCTTTTATTGGTTCTATCCATCGAACATGCATCATAGTAAATTTGGTTTAGAAGTTATCAATGGTACAGCGAAGGGGATCCCCTTCGACGAAGCGCAGCTTCGTCTACTTTGCCACAAGGCTGCGGAGGTATTGAACATACATATTTACGGGGGAGATTGCATCGTCTCCGAGGATGGTGTCATGCGGATTATCGATTTCAATGATTGGCCTAGTTTCGCCCCTTGCCGGGAAGAAGCGGCTCCAAACATCGCACGTCGTATCTGGGATCTTATGCGAGAACACATCTAAATCGTTTTAACAAAATCAATCATGAGTGAGACTAAGTCTACTCCCAGTCTGGAGTCAACCTTAAAATCTTTGGACACCGAGGAGTTTATCGATATTCATTTCTATCGTCCTATTGGCTACCAATGGGCTTTGTTCTTTAATAAATTGGGGGTATCGCCCAATAGTATCACGATCGCCAGCATCTTTATCGGCATAACGGCAGGTATCTGTTTCTATTTCCAGAGCCTCGCTATCAACGTGATCGGCATGTTACTGTTAATCTGGGCAAACTCATATGATAGCGCAGACGGACAATTGGCCCGTATGACCGGACAGAAAAGTGCCTTGGGACGTATCTTGGACGGTGCCGCCGGCGATTTCTGGTTTATCGCTATCTACGCGGCAATCTGCTTACGCCTCACGCCGGAATGGGGAATATGGATCTGGCTATTGGCGGCTACGACGGGATTCTTCCATAGCAAGCAAGCGGCCATGGCGGATTATTATCGCAATATTCACTTGTTGTTCTTGAAAGGTAAATCGGGTAGCGAGCTCTCCCACTCTCCCCAATTGAAGGAGAATTATAAGAAGATGAGTTGGAAACATGACTTTATCTATAAATTGTTCGAGACCTTCTACATTAATTATACGGTAGGTCAAGAAGCATGGACACCTAAATTCCAACACATGATGAACATCATCCGTGAGAAATACAACGGACAAGCGCCGGAATGGTTCCGTAAGGCTTTTCGAACAAAGAGTCTGCCGTTGATGAAATATACAAATATGCTATCATTCAATACCCGGGTGATCGCTTTGTTTGTCAGCCTTTTCATCGACATGCCTTGGCTGTATTTCGTATTCGAGCTGACCGTATTAAACTCGATGTTGCTCTATATGATCAAAAAGCATGAGCATATTTGTGAAGATTTCAGCAAACAATTATAACGTTTTTATCCCATTCGATTATGTTCAAATTAGACAAAGTAAAAGGAATCCTCTTTGATTACGGCGGAACGATAGACAGTAACGGCATGCACTGGGCTGAGGTGATCTGGATGGCGTATGAGGCCTTGAAGGTTCCCGTATCCAAAGCGGTCTTCCGTGATGCTTATGTACATGGAGAAAGAACGCTTGGAAAGAATCCGATCGTGAAGCCTCATCATACGTTTCTGGATATGCTGCGCTTGAAAAGCGATTTACAAATCCAATGGCTGAAAGAGAATGGGCATTTATCCGCCGAGGCGGTTACCCCGGAGTTACCGGAACAATTAGCGGATTGGTGTTACGAATACGCCCGGAAGGCAATCGATAGCGCCCGCCCCATTCTGGAGCAATTAGCGGAACGTTACCCATTGGTATTGGTATCGAACTTTTATGGGAACATAGAATCCGTGTTGAAAGATTTCGGTTTGGATCATTTATTCGGCGCTATCGTGGAATCGGCGGTCGTAGGTATCCGTAAGCCGGACCCGGCGATCTTCCGATTAGGAGTGGATAAACTGGGATTTCCCGCCGACGAGATTGTTGTCGTAGGTGATTCCTATGATAAGGATATCGTCCCCGCCACCCGGATCGGATGCCAGACAATCTGGCTAAAAAGTATTGGTTGGAGCGCTTATAAAGGAAATGAGACTGCCGATATCGTATTATCCGACTTCACGGAAATAAAGCAAGTATTCGCTTTATAGAATATACATTTTAGACCAGTATAAGCTCAGAAATGACCTTTTTTGGTACTGATAGCATCCTAACTTTGCATATAAAAAAGTTAGGATGCTATGTTTTTAAAGAAATACATATGGCTTTCTGCCGCTACACTCCTCACGGCTTGCGACTTAATCGACTATCATCCGTATGACGGTCGTCTGGATTCCGATACTTCCCGGGAGATCAACCCGACCAATATCGAGCGTATCGAGAAAGTCTGCGAAGGGAAGGACACGATCCGTTTTATTTTTATGGGCGATACCCAGCGGAGTTATAATGAGACGGAAGATTTCGTCAAGTACGTTAATCAATTAGATAGCATCGATTTCATTATCCATGGAGGAGATTATACGGAGTTCGGCTTAAAGAAGGAATTCGAGTGGAACGATGATATCTTGTCCAAACTAAAAGTGCCTTACGTAGGGTTGATCGGTAATCACGACGTGATCGGTAATGGCGACCAAGTATTTCGTAAAATCTTTGGGAATGAGAACTTCTCGTTTGTCGTGAGCGACGTGAAATTCGTATGCCTCAATACGAACGCTATCGAGTATGATTATTCCCATCCGGTACCCGATTTTAATTTCCTAAAGAATGAGATAGCGGATAGTACCCGTAATAAACGCACGATCGTAGTCATGCACGCCCCTCCCGGGAACGAACAGTTCGACAATAACGTGAAAGACGTGTTCCAACTTTATATCAAGACATTACCATCTTTAATGTTCTGCTTGCATGCACATAATCATTGCGTATCGGCAGCTGATTTGTTTGAGGATGGCATTATCTACTACGGTTGCGCCAATATCGCCAAACGAAGTTATCTTCTTTTTACCTTAACCCCTGACGATTATATGTATGAAGTGGTCAATTTTTAAGCTTCTCCTCTTAACTTGTGTCTTTTCCCTTACACTCCATGCGCAAGAGGATAAATACACGAAACGAGTGCAACGGTACGAGAACGCATGGCAACGGGTCATCCCCCGCTATACAAAAGTACAATTCGCAGGTTCCATGGCGATGCTATCCGTGGGTACCGGTTGGAATTATTACCGGAATCATTGGGAAACGGATATGTTGCTGGGTATCGTCCCCCGCAACGCAAATGATCACGCAAACGTGACTTTCACCTTGAAACAAAACTATTTTCCTTGGAATATCGATCTGGGAGAAAAAGTATCTTTCGAGCCTCTTTGTTGCGGTATCTACGTAAATTTCCTATTTGACCGGGATTTCTGGGCCAAGCAACCGAATAAGTATCCCCCGGGATATTATTGGTTCTCCACCCGCATCCGTAACCATATCTTTATCGGGGAGCGGATCACACTCAAACTGAATCCAAATAGTAGCTGGCATAAATCCATCAGCTTCTTCTATGAGTTAAGCACTTGCGATTTGTATATAATAAACGCTATCGGCAACAGCTACTTGAAGCCAAAAGATTATTTAAGCCTTTCATTCGGGGTGAAACTACAGATCTTATAAAAGCAAGAAACGGAAGACATTCACTGCCCTCCGTTTCCCTAAACTACATAAAACACTTAAAAGAACAAACGTTGTCTATCAGAACGCTAGACCTAAGCGGATACCCCAGTTATTCAAACCATCGATATGATAGCTGAGGACATCACCCTTGTTGGTAGCGTAGTTATAATAAGCGGCCATATGTACGCCGATCTGTTTCTGAGGTGTGAAGTACACGGTCATACCGATCTCGGGAGCTACATAGAATCCCCAGTTACGATCGTAAACCTTCAACACGTTCATGTAGGTAGACATCTCACTATAGCTAGCACCTAACTGAGCGCCAACATACGGTTGGAATTGTCCTTCCGGAGCGAAGTTATAACGGAAAGCCGCACCAAAAGGCAACTGGAAGATAGAATGCTGTTGATCGGAAGTGATTACGGATGTTGAGTTTACCGGAATCGTCTGGCGGTCCACATACTCATTATTTGTATGATAAGAGATGAACGCACCTATAGCGAAATTAGGAATCACATAGTAACCACCCTCAGCGTGAGCACCCCAACCGCTGGTCTTCTTAGAAAAGTCTTGACCGAACGGAGAGTTGATTTGCCAGTCTACATTGAAATACGCGTTTTTCAAAACCTGGGCGCCAGCCAGAGTAGGCATCGCCATACAAACTACGAGTAAAGCGATTAACTTGATTGATTTATTTATCTTTTTCATAGAATCTCAAACTTTTAATCATTCGAATTATTATTTCTTTACGTACGGAGATTGTACAAATGCTTGCTCGATAGCACGAACAGCCAGCTGAGTATCGAATTTATCGGAACCAGACAACAAGCCACTCATGTAAGCAGTCCAAAGAACCGGAAGTTTAGCGTCTGCCTTAGAAGCGGCAGGAGTATCCAAATCCACTAACTCTGTCAACAAGGAACCTACACTATAGCTATACACTACAGGATACGGGTAATACCAATTTCCCCAACCCGGTCCCCAGTAACCCGGACTCCAATATCCCGGATAGTTCCACCACCAGTACGGGTAGTTGTAGCCATCGTTGTAGTCAGCGAAATATTGAGTACTTTGTACGTAAGAAACTTGCAGACCTAAGTCGGCGTTATCTTTGTCTAGCGTGCGTTTGAAACCGCGGCTTTCCATATTATTCACCAACGTAGTGATAATATCGTCTGCTTCATTGGCTGTCCAGAACTGAGGTTTCTCGCTTGTGCCGATAACCAATACACTATCCGGAATGTAGAACGTAGTGAACGATTCGAATTTCGCGTCCTTATCATGATTCGTGAACACCAGAAAATCATTGTCCAATTTCGACATGTCCGGGTCCTTTTGGCAAGAAGCCAGCAGAAGAACTAACAGAAAAAAAGGAAAAATCTTTTTCATCTCATTTTAACGTTTAAAACAGTTTATACTATTATTTGTGCTTATATATAAGTCACTATTAAAACAGCATGAGTTGAAAAAGGTTCTAAAACTATCCTTTTGGGTGTGTTAATTAACATATCCTAACCATACGACGGGCTTATGGTCACTGTAGTCTAAATTAGGAGAATCATAAGTTACACCCTTAAAATCAGGAGAATAAATTATGTAATCAATTCGAAATATACGCTTTAATTGACGAAAGGTGTACCCGAAACCGGAGCCACAGTCACGAAACCCATCCGTTAAATCACCTTTCACGGTACGGTACGTATAAGAGGCCGGTGTATCATTAAAATCACCGCAAAGAATCACGGGCCCCTCCCCGGCATCCAACATCTGACGGATATAATCCGCCTGAGTAGCCCGTTTCACGAAATTCTTCTTCATCTGAAAAGCCATATGGAAGGCGGCCTCGGTTTCCTCCAATTGTTTACCCTCGGCATGGGCTTGGTAAAGACGAGGCTTTACGGCATTCACGCTAGTCGTTTGGAAATGGTTATTAAATACACGAACACTATCCCCTTGGATATCCATGACGGCAAACAAGGATTTATTGCTAGACTCCGGGTATAGGATAGACTCAAAACGAAGGATCGGATATTTACTGAAAATAGCGTTGCCCGCCGCTTTCGTAGCCGAACGGGTAGAGCAATAATACGGTAGGAACGATAAGGTCTTGGCGACAGAATCCATCCGCAGGGCCGATTCAACAGGGCATTCTTGGAGGCAAACGATATCCGGGTCCTCCTTTCTCAGCCAATCCGCTATATTAGGAAGCTGTTTCTTTCCGTCCGTATTGAAATTATTCACGTTATAGGTAATCACCTTAACCGCTTCTTTCCCTATCGGAATCTCTTTAGGGAAGACCCGTATCTGGAACATCGATATCAAAAACTCCCAGTTCAACAATAACGCCGCCAAAGGTACCCAGCACCAATGGCTCCTAAAGACACACCACATCAAGAAAAGACATAGATTGACCGCCAATACCGGTAATAACACCAATCCGGGAAACGAGATCCACTCCTTCCCTTCCGGATTCATACGTCCGGTAGCGAATCCGGCTATGGCTGCCACGGCAAAAGCGATCGTAATCAACACAAATAAAATATATATCAACTTCTTCATCCTTCCTATCCTGCGATTTAAACAAAAAAGGGACTATCCGGAAAAGACAGTCCCCCAATTCATACACTATAACCTGTCCGCTTCCGGCAGGGATAGCTTTAAAAAACTTATCGAAGCGTTCCTTGTTGAGCCTCTTGGATCATCTTCTGATTAGCCAAGATCACGATCTCAACACGACGGTTCAACGAACGACCCTCGGGAGTGTCATTGCTAGCCACAGGATCATGTATACCTTTGCCTTCATAAACCATACGATCCGTACTTACCCCCTGCATCATCAGGTAATCGTAAACGCTCTTCGCACGTTTCTCGGACAAGGTCTGGTTATAATCCACCTTACCGGTGTTATCCGTAAAGCCGATGATTCGGATATCCGTATCCGGATTGGCCTTCAAACTGGTAGCGAAGTTACGCAAGGCACTCTTGGAAGCGTCGCTCAACGTACTCGAGTTCGTGGCAAACAAGATACCGGAGTCAAAAGTAACCTTCAAGGCCTCACCATTGTTCACGCTCTCGATCTTCGTGTCCTCAGGCAGGGTAGCTTCCAGCTCCTTCTTCTGCTTATCCATTTTCTTACCGATTAACGCACCGGCTGTACCACCTACGGCCGCACCAATCACGGCACCCAATGCGGTATTTCCGGCCAAGGCACCAACACCAGCTCCGACAGCGGCACCACCGCCTACACCGATCGCCGTACCCTTCGCCGTGTTATTCCACGTTCCGCAACTCGTAAACACCACTGCCATACATAGCAGTAAAACAGATAATAATTTAATGTTCCTCATCATCTTCTACAATTTCACTTAAACAACTTTATATATATAACAAATATCAATCAAACATGTTGATCGAATCGCAATATTCAAGTTCTCCTTGTACTATAAAAGTGATTTCCTCCGGTTCGAATTTGCCTACGCCGTCTTTCTGGGCGTTCTTAATTACATAATTTACAACCTCTTCCTCATCGATCTCGATCTCATCGTCACCATCATCATCTAGCATGCCATTAGATTCATAGAAGTCGTAGATCAAGTCTACGATATAGTTGATATCGTCATTACTGAACTTTCCTTTCAGTTCTTGGGGAAGATAATTCTGGATAAATTTTACGGAATCATCCTCGTCATAAAGTAGCTCGTCATTGTTCGTGCTCATAATTAATCTTGTTTAATTGGTTTGAATAGCGGCAAATGTACGGAAATATTTTGATTTTATATCCCAAAAACAATTAAGCTTATTTACGGACGTGACTTAACAAAAGCAAATGCCCCTACTTGAACATAGTTCTAAAAGAGCTTAGGTTTTATAGGAAGCAAAGGTAATAAAAATACTTGATTATCATATAGACCTATTATTTTTTATAGCTTCCGGGCAATTTACTGTTCCGCATGATATTTTCTTTGAAAGAATATATTTCCAACCGAGTACCCCAAAGAGACTTCCAATATCTTTATGGATCACAAAAAACACTAAAGCCAGTCTTATTTGTGTTAAAATCAAAATACACTCCATCATTTATTTACATATAGTCATTTGATACTCAAGTTCTTTTAGAACTCAGTAAATGTATTAAATTATGATTACAATGGAACCTAAAATACAAAGTACCACAAGTACCCGAGCTCTCCGGAGCAAAATCGGGCCTATCAAGGCTTACTTATTCAAGACCTCATATGTAATCAGTCCAATCACGCCAAGCGATCTTAAACATTCCATGAAAGGTGCCTACAAATCATTCCTGTCTAAAACCGATCAAGCATACGGCCATTCCACGTCAACAATCAACCCCAAACTTTACCCTATTTCTACCTTTAAGCAAATGAGCCTCGTAGTAGTCCCGAGTTTCATGATAGAGTCCCCATTCGAGGTAGTGGCGATAGCTCTTATCGCCTTTCTACTTATCCTCCTTTCGATGAGGGAACATCGGCATAAGAAAGACATTCTTGACACCGAACGAAATATGGCCGAAGAAGTGATCCGCTTACGTGAGAAGGCGGAAGAATCAAACCGGTTGACAAGTGCTTTCCTCGCCAATATGAGCCATGAGATACGGACCCCATTGAATGCGATCGTAGGTTTCTCGACCCTTATCAGCGAAAGTGAGGATAAAGAGGAGATCAAAGAATTCGCTAAAATCATTCACGCAAACAATGAGCTACTCCTTAATTTAATCAATGACATACTCGATATGTCAAAAATAGAAGCCGGTATATTGGATTTCCTTTATACGGAAGTGGAGATTAACGAGCTTATACAAACCCTATGGCGGAGTTACCGATTCAAGATCAAGGAAGGAGTAGAATTCCGCACGGAACTGCCTGCGGAAAGCTACATTATCCATACTGAGAGAAACCGTTTATCCCAAGTACTGGCTAATTTCATCAATAATGCTTGCAAATACACTTTCGAGGGAATGATAACGATCGGATATGAAATAAGGAAAGACGATATTTATTTCTTTGTTACCGATACGGGAAAAGGGATAGCTGAAGAAAATATCTCCCGTGTTTTCGATCGATTCGCTAAATTAGATTCCTTCACCCAAGGTACGGGGCTCGGGCTGTCTATCTGTGAATTAATCATTAAACATTTAGGTGGAGAGATCGGCGTGGAGTCAAGCGTTGGAAAAGGATCTACATTTTGGTGCACGGTTCCCACCCGGAAATAATCGCACCAAGCCGTATCTACCTATTAGTGAAAAATAAAAAGGCGGAATGATTCACATAGGATCATTCCACCTTCATTATTTTATAGAAACACCACGCTTAACGTCAAGCGTTCAAGTCTACTTTAGTTCTTAAATTCCAGACCATCGTCTTTCCTATCGATCACGATCGGGCGGTTACGGTCTACCGTTCCACCCAGCAAAGCCTTTGACAACTCGTTCAAGACATACTTCTGAATGACACGTTTTACCGGACGGGCACCGAATTGAGGATCGAAGCCCTTGTCGGCGATAAAGTCCACGGCCTCGTTCGTGAAGTCCAAGGCGACACCGTTCGTAGCCAACATCTTCTTCACGCTGTTCAACTGCAAGGATACGATCTTGCGAATCTCCTCCTCGTTCAGCGGAGTAAACATGATGATATCGTCGATACGGTTCAAGAACTCCGGACGGATCGTCTTCTTCAACAGTTCCAGTACTTGGATCTTCGTCTCGTCTACCACCTTGTCATGCGTGGCGGGTGTCATCTTCTCGAAGTTCTCACGGATCAAGGAAGAACCTAGGTTACTTGTCATGATAATGATCGTGTTCTTGAAGTTGACAACACGGCCTTTGTTATCCGTCAACCGTCCATCATCCAAGACTTGCAACAAGATGTTGAATACATCCGGATGCGCCTTTTCGATCTCATCGAACAAGACAACCGAGTAAGGTTTCCGGCGAATCGCCTCCGTCAACTGTCCACCCTCATCGTAACCCACATATCCCGGAGGCGCACCGATCAAACGAGTCGCGCTGAATTTCTCTTGATACTCACTCATGTCGATACGGGTCATCATATTCTCATCATCGAACAGATACTCGGCCAACGCCTTGGCCAACTCCGTCTTACCCACACCGGTAGTACCGAGGAAGATGAAAGAACCGATCGGTCGTTTCGGGTCCTGCAGGCCGGCACGACTACGACGAACCGCATCGGCGATAGCGTTGATCGCCTCTTCCTGACCGATCACACGGGTATGAAGCTCGGACTCCAGACGTAATAACTTATCTTTCTCGCTCTGCATCATCTTGCTGACCGGAATTCCAGTCCAACGGGATACCACATCGGCGATATCGTCGCTATCCACTTCCTCCTTGATCATAGCCGCGGCACCTTGCATCGTCTTCAACTTAGCCTGTACCTCCTTGATCTCCTCTTCCTTTTGCTTGATCTTACCGTAACGGATCTCAGCGACCTTGCCGTAATCCCCCTCACGCTCCGCCTTATCAGCCTCAAACTTTAGGTTCTCGATATCGATCTTATTTTGCTGGATCTTATTGATCTGCTCCTTCTCGCTTTGCCACTGAGCCTTTTGCTTGGTCTCCTCCTCCTTCAAGTCGGCGATCTCCTTGTTCAGTTGCTCTAATTTAGACTTGTCGTTCTCACGCTTGATCGCCTCACGCTCGATCTCCAACTGTTTGATACGGCGGGAAACCTCATCCAACGACTCCGGTACGGAATCGATCTGCAAACGCAGACGGGCGGCGGCCTCATCCATCAAATCGATCGCCTTATCCGGCAAGAAACGATCCGTGATATAACGGGTAGACAACTGTACGGCGGAGATAATGGCATCATCCTTGATACGTACTTTATGGTGATTCTCATATTTTTCCTTCAAACCACGAAGGATGGAGATCGTATCCAACTCACTCGGCTCGTCTACGATAACGGTCTGGAACCGACGCTCAAGCGCCTTATCCTTCTCAAAATACTTCTGATACTCATCCAACGTCGTGGCACCGATCGAACGTAGCTCACCACGAGCCAAAGCCGGTTTCAAGATGTTAGCGGCATCCATGGCACCTTCGCCTTTACCGGCTCCTACCAAGGTATGGATCTCATCGATAAAGAGGATGATCTCGCCCTCGGATTTCGTAACCTCGTTCACCACCGCTTTCAAACGTTCCTCGAACTCGCCTTTATATTTAGCTCCGGCGATCAACGCGCCCATATCCAACGAGAAGATCTGTTTAGACTTCAAGTTCTCGGGAACGTCACCCCGAACGATACGATGGGCCAACCCCTCAGCGATAGCAGTCTTACCTACACCTGGCTCACCGATCAAGATCGGATTGTTCTTCGTACGGCGGCTCAATATCTGCAAGACACGGCGGATCTCCTCGTCACGTCCGATCACGGGGTCTAGCTTACCGCTACGGGCACGCTCGTTCAAATTGATGGCGTATTTTCCTAAGGCATCGTAAGTCTCCTCGGCGGATTGGCTTGTCACCTTATTTCCTTTACGCAATTCCTCGATCGCTTGACGTAACTCTTTCTCTGTCACGCCGGCGTCTTTCAATATCTGTGAAGCGGTGCTCTTTTCCGTAAACAACGCCAAGATGATCGGCTCCAACGATACATATTGATCCCCCATTTTAGAGGAATAATCGATCGCCTTCTGTAAGACAGCGTTCGACTCGCTAGAGAGATAGGGTTCGCCTCCCGAAACCTTAGGATAAGATTCGATTTGGCGATCCAGTACCATATTCAGGTTTTGAGCGTTTACCCCTAATTTCTGAAAGATAAAATTAGTAACACTCTCACCCGTCATAATGACAGCTTTCAACAAGTGAACAGGTTCGATAACCTGTTGGTTATTTTTAGTAACCAGCTGTACGGCTTGTTGAACAGCCTCCTGCGCCTTGATTGTAAAATTGTTTAAATTCATGTATTTAAGCTCCTTTCTTATATTCTTTTCTAATTTTATTTTACACTTATATCCTTACAAAAGAAATACCAAAACGAAAATATGACATTTTGTCTTAATATTATAAAACAGAATAGAGAACTCCCCGTCAAACCGTCCATTTCGGATGTCATTCGGACGTATCTTTTCAGAAAGAACAAAAGAGAGAGAAAAAGGTTTTGATAGTAAACACACAGTATCTAGGTAAAAACAGTCAATGTTCTCAAAAAAACACGTACGAGTTTTTCCGGAAACACGTACATGTTTTTTGAAATTCACGTACGTGTTTTTTTCGAGTGGTTATATCCTATAAATCCAACAATTTACGGATAGTCATTATAATACTTCCACGTATTCTCCCGTTTCCTGTTTCTCTTCTTATCACGGGCACTTTTCCAGAAAATAGTCTCTAGTAAATCCTCTGCGTCGAAATAGACTCTTATGGTAGCAAGTACCCCTCCCCTTCGCTGGCCATCTTTCACGACATCCGAGTATATATTAGTCAGTTTTACGTTGGCAGCCATAGGAACCTTACCTACCTTTAACTCTTTCCAATCCTGATTCTTAGGGAGCCTAATCGTGTGCGCTTGCTTCTGTATGGCCAATGAACGGGAAGGTGACTTAAAATTCAGCAGCATGAATAGGACTGGGGTAATCGAATCATAATTGGTCAACCTACGTAAAGTATCTAACTGTACATATTCCGAGAAGTCTTTCGTAATCGGCAACTCACTTGGTGAGGATAACATATGGGTTCCCGGTTGATCGGGTCGTAGAAAAGTCCCGCTTTCTATCGCCTTCTGAAACTCAGGATTCAAACGTATCTCCTCCTTGCCGGATAAAAATTCTTGCAGGCGCAAAGAATCCTGTTCCGTCCACTGCGCATGGGCCATCGTAGGTAGGATGAATACTATCAAAAGGAATATAGGTCGCATCTTCACGTCTCTCATCTTCATAATCCTCATTACATTTCTATCACCAAGACTCATTCCTCCATTAAATCCCCCATTCGAGTCGAGATACTTTAAGATTTATTGGGATGCTTATACCCTATTTGAATCTTAATATGGATTACCTTTATGCGATCAATCCAAATCCAATATAGATATGTTGATATTATTATCTCCGGCTAAGACAATGACCGGGACATCCAAGATAAAAGCGCCGCAAGGCACGACTCCACGTTTCCAGCAAGAGGCGAACGAGATCGCCCTGCATATGACCCAATTTCCCATTGACGAATTAAGTCGTATCCTCAAGCTCAGCCCGAAACTGGCGGCGGAATGTTACCGCAGATACCAAGATTTTCATGCGGAAGACAACCAGCCCTTGCAAGCGATACTCGCCTATACCGGTGTCGTATTCAAGAATATCAGCCCGAAAGACTTCACGGAGGAGGATTTTCTTTTCTCGCAAGAACATATGCGTTTCGTATCGGGATGCTACGGGTTACTTCGCCCATTAGACCTTATCAAGCCTTACCGGATGGAGTTCGACGTAAAAATCCCGGAACTAGGCGACGGGAATATGTACACCTTCTGGAAGGACAGGCAAACAAATATATTAATCCATGACGTCCGACAGGGAGACGGAATCCTACTGAATCTAGCCAGCTTGGATATCCAACCCTCTTTCCAGTGGAAGGAGGTGGAGCGATCCGTCCGGATCATCACGCCCGAGTTCAAGATCTGGAAGAACGGCAAAGCGGAGACGATCGTGATCTACGCCAAGATGTGCCGGGGACAAATGAGCCACTATCTCATAAAGAACCGGATTTCTGACCCGGAGGCATTAAAAGCATTCACATGGGAAGGCTTTTCCTATAAAGAATCCATGTCCGAGGGGGATAATTGGGTATTTCTACAAGAATAATTCTAGGCTTATCCAATAAAATCAGATGATCTACGTTTTATAAAAACAATTCGTAAAAATCATAAAAAGGTTTATCCTTCTTTAATTTAGCGGTGATATGAAAAGAACCTTTACATATTTATTACTACTTGTTCTATTGGTTTGCGGAAAGCAAGCCTATAACCTGTTAATCTCGAATGAATCGATCCGGAGCAACCCTACCGGAGCCTTGTCTGACATCGCGGATGAGGTAATCGCCATTCCATTACAGGACTCAGGGACGCATTCGATCAAGGAGGCCAAGTATATCCGTCAAGAGGGAGATAACCTATTCCTTATCAGCAATGAGACGCTTTACCGTTTCAATCGCAAGGGAGAATTTATCTGTCGCATCACCCATCCGGATGACATACGGGTAGCGGGGTATGTAGTGAACCCGGCCAACCAGCAGCTGATCGTACTTGGAAACACGGACGATATTTTCTATTACTCATTCAATGGTGATCTCCTTACCCGTAAGAAACTGAAATGCGACCTTCCGGAGAATAGGCATATGCTATCCATATCCATGCACAATAACCGGATATTTACCACCGAGGAATGTGTTCATGGGGATACGGCAGGGAAAACCGCCACGATTGAGAAACAAATCGTTGAATACGATTCCTCTTTCCATAAATTACAATCTCATACGATCCGTCCGGTCGATCTGGAACGTTCCGCATGCCCGATCGGTTGTCTCGCCCCGGAAATAGCCGTGGAGCCCGGAAGCGGAACGGTTTATGCCTACGCCCCCTCCTATCAACCCGGGAACTTATTACGGGACACTTTATATATTAAGCAAAAGCGGCAAAGCCAAGCCTTGGAGAACCTTGCCGGAAAGAATACACTTCCTTTGCTACCGATCCGCATGGGTAGCCGTTTCTGGGTATCTACTTACTATAACGCAGAGGATGAGTCCAGAAATTACACCTTCTGTTATGATACGGAGAAGGAAGAATACTGGCAGGTAAAAGAAGGATTAAAAGATAATTTTTATCAAACCGGTAATGTGCGACGAATGGACCCTATCGATCCCTATTGCCATTCCTATTGTTTCAGCAAATCCGGAGAGGATCTGCGAAATACTTTCCCCGCACAGGCCCAAGGGGAAAGCCTCGTGTTATTTATCGTGAAATTGAAAGGGTAAATCCAGTTAATATTTCAATAGAGAGCAGACTGATGGGTACAAAATAATATGTATCTTCGTACCATTCTAAAAAAGCATTAAGTACATGAAAAAACTTTTAACCTGCATTGCCTTGGGCTTTGCGACTACCAGCTACGCTGTAACCCCTTTGTGGATGCGTGATGTACAAATTTCTCCTGATGGAACAGAGATCGCGTTTTGTTACAAAGGAGATATCTATAAAGTACCGGCCAAAGGAGGAACAGCGACACAACTTACCACCCAAGCATCGTATGAATGCACGCCAATCTGGTCTCCGGACGGAAAACAAATCGCTTTCGCCAGCGATCGTAACGGCAATTTCGATTTATTCGTAATGCCCTCCAACGGTGGAACGGCACAGT
The DNA here is from genome assembly GCF_002257605.1 of Parabacteroides sp. CT06. Taxonomy (GTDB): domain Bacteria; phylum Bacteroidota; class Bacteroidia; order Bacteroidales; family Tannerellaceae; genus Parabacteroides; species Parabacteroides distasonis. Next base: position 2,274,322 of record NZ_CP022754.1, read on the forward strand.
GCCTCACCACTCATTCCGCCTCCGAGATTCCATCGGCCTTTACTCCCGACGGCAAATACGTACTCTTCTCCGCATCCATACAAGATCCCGCCCAGAGTGCCTTATTCCCGACCTCGGCCATGACGGAACTTTATAAAGTGCCGATCGGTGGCGGACGTACGGAGCAAGTATTGGGAACACCCGCCGAGATGGTTTGCTTCGATAAATCCGGAAAGACATTCTTATACCAAGACCGTAAGGGCTTCGAGGATGAATGGCGTAAACATCATACCTCGTCCGTCACCCGGGATATATGGATGTACGATACGCAAACTGGAAAACATACCAATTTGACCGACCATGCGGGAGAAGACCGCAACGCCGTATTTACCCCGGATGGACAGACGGTTTACTTTCTGAGCGAACGCAACGGAGGTTCTTTCAATGTATATTCATTCCCTCTCAACACCCCACAATCTATAACGGCGGTTACTAAGTTCAAGACACATCCCGTACGTTTCCTCTCTACAAGTAGCGACAATACATTATGCTACACATACGATGGCGAGATCTATACACAACGTCCGGGAGTCAATCCGCAGAAAGTGCGGATTGATTTGATCCGTGACGATCAAGAGCAAATCAGCGATCTGAATTCCAGCAAAGGAGCTACCTCTGCCACCGTATCCCCCGATGGCAAGCAGATCGCCTTAACCCTAAGAGGCGAGGTATTCGTCACCTCGGCCGATTACAACACGACCAAACAAATCACCAATACCCCGGCCGCCGAAACAGGCGTATGCTTCTCGCCGGATAACCGTACCTTGGCTTACGCCAGCGAGCGTGGTGGTAATTGGCAACTTTACTTGGCTAAGATCGCCCGTAAGGAAGAAGCTAATTTCCCGAACGCAACGATTATCGAAGAGGAAGTTCTCCTGCCTTCTAAGACCGTAGAGCGTAATTATCCTCAATTCTCACCGGATGCTAAGGAACTCGCTTTCATAGAAGATCGTATGCGGTTGATGGTAGTCAACCTTGAGACGAAGAAAGTACGCCAAGTCACGGATGGCTCCACATGGTATAGTACAGCCGGCGGTTTCGATTACTCATGGTCGCCAGACGGTAAATGGTTCACGCTCCGGTTTATCGGCAACAAACACGATCCTTATTCGGATATAGGCTTGGTTAGCGCGCAAGGCGGGGAGATCACCAACCTGACCAATAGCGGTTACACCAGCACCTCCCCACAATGGGTACTGGATGGAAACGCCATCTTATTCACCACCGAGCGTTACGGAATGCGTGCGCATGCCTCATGGGGTTCCTTGAATGATGCCATGCTGGTATTCATGAATCAAGACGCTTATGATAAATTCCGCTTGAGCAAAGAGGATTATGAGTTGCAAAAGGAACTGGAAAAGGAGCAGAAAGAGGTAGCCGGGGACAAAACCGACGACAAGAAAAAAGAAGATAAAGCCGATGAAAAGAAAGACGAAAAGCCCAAGGATATCGTAGTGGAACTGAAAGGCATCCAAGATCGTATCCTACGCCTTACTCCTAATTCCTCCGAAATGGGTAGCGCCGTCATCTCGAAGAATGGCGAGACCTTATATTATTTCTCGGCTTTCGAAGACAAATACGACCTGTGGAAAATGGACTTGCGCAAGAAAGAGACCAAGCTACTCCACAAGATGAATACCGGATGGGCGAACATGGAAATGGATAAGGAAGGTAAGAACCTGTTCTTGTTGGGTAGCAATTCCATGCAAAAAATGGATATGGGATCGGAGAAACTAACACCGATTCATTACCAAGCGAACTTAAAAATGGACTTGGCCGCCGAGCGTGAGTATATGTTCGACCATGTCTATAAACAAGAGCAAAAACGGTTCTACAACGTGAACATGCACGGCGTAAATTGGGACGTTATGACCGCCGCCTACCGTAAGTTCTTGCCACATATCAATAACAACTATGACTTCGCAGAGTTGCTAAGCGAATATCTGGGAGAACTCAACGTCTCCCACACCGGAGGACGCTTCCGTCCGCAAACAAGCGGCAATATTACCGCCAACCTAGGCCTACTTTTCGATTGGAACCATAGCGGCAAAGGTTTATTAATCGCTGAGGTAGTGGAAAAAGGCCCGTTCGATCACGCACGTTCCAAAGTGAAAGCCGGTACCATCATGGAGAAAATAGACGGACAGGAAATAACCCCGGATATGGATTACTCCAAGCTATTAAACAATAAGGCCAAAAAGAAGACCTTAGTTTCCCTCTACGATCCACAAACCAAGGAACGCTGGGAAGAGGTAGTCTTGCCTATCAGTAACGGTGAGTTAAATAACTTGCTTTATACCCGCTGGGTGAAACAACGTGCCGCCGACGTGGATAAATGGTCGAACGGACGATTGGGATACGTCCATATCCAATCCATGGGAGATCCTAGTTTCCGCTCTGTCTACTCCGATATCCTAGGTAAATATAACGACCGGGAGGGAATCGTCATTGACACCCGCTTTAATGGTGGTGGGCGCTTGCACGAGGATATCGAGATCTTGTTCAGCGGAGAGAAATACCTCACCCAAGTGACACGTGGCCGAGAGGCTTGCGATATGCCTAGCCGCCGCTGGAATAAACCTTCCATCATGTTGCAATGCGAGGCTAATTATAGTAACGCACATGGAACCCCGTGGGTTTATAAGCACCAACAGATCGGACGTCTGGTAGGTATGCCCGTACCGGGAACAATGACTACCGTCTCTTGGGAAACCCTGCAAGATCCGACGCTGGTATTCGGCACACCTATTACCGGTTATCGCCTGTCGGACGGTAGTTACTTAGAGAACACACAGCTGGAACCGGATGTTAAAGTCGCTAATTCTCCGGAAACTGTTGTCAAAGGGGAAGATACGCAATTGAGAACAGCGGTACAAGAATTACTGAAAGAGATCGATAAAAAGTAGTTTAAAACGAGACTACTCTCATCGCTTGTCGGGAGTAGTCTCGTTTTATTATGTAACCTTCTATTAAAAAACAGGCGATATTCACTCTGCCTAAGTCGTGATATGCTTATAAGGAGAATGACTAAAATCCAAGAAACACATCTCATAGCAAATGGTCAGCCACACCACAATGCAAGGCCAAGCTTTTATCACATACGGACGGATCAGTCCATTCCGGACAATAGATGGAACCAGCTCTGTAGTGGATAAGCCAACAATCACCAAGGTAGCTATCCAAAGCCAATAAGTATATTTCTTATGGGGCGATACACTGCATATATACCAGATAGCGACTCCTATCATCGCTATGATATATCCACTCGCCTCGCTTCCCGTACTGAATAATACGACAAATAATAAAACATTAGCCAACAACATAAAGCGAAAAGCCGGATATTTATATTGAGAGATCCTTAAATATGGAATGCAGAATAAAATCAAGCCCGGTATGATAAGCCACATATCGCTATACTCCGCATTCCCGGATATCTTTCGAACCACTCCTAATAATGATATATTTTGTGGATCAGCGAACATATTCAACATATTTTTCACCTTCAATCGCTCAAACCAATCTATATACTGAGAGATCACATACTCAAACCCCGGTGTATAAAGCACCGGGATCACAAAGCAAACCAATCCCCAGAAAAGACAAGAGGCTAATAACCTCACTTTCTGCCTTGAGAAGAAAAAGAACGCCAATCCCACGATCGGATAGATCTTGATAAATGTTCCGAGCATAATAATGCCTGCCGCCCAGAAATCCTTTTTCTCCAGTATCAAGACAAACGATAATAAGATAAAGGCCGCTACTGATATATTGAATTGCTGTACTCCTTGAGCCGTCATCAACTCACAATACGAATACCAATAAATAATGATTTTTTGGGTACTCGACAATGGCAATCGGCTAATCGCATAAAACAATAGGGCGGTATTACCCGCTATCCATAAGATTATACCCAACCATTCCGGTAACAGGGCGAAAGGAGCTATGATAAGACTAAATAAGATTCCATAATGATTTGAATCATAATATTCCGGATAATGATCCCCATATAAGGTTAACCCCTCGATAGCATGCCAATAGACTCCTTCAAATATCTTATAATTATTATATTTTCCAATCAACAACTTGACAATAGCAAAAATAACACCGGTTAGCATCCATACCCCGAATACAGTCCGGGGCTCTCTCCATACCGGATGGGTGGCTAAAGTCTTTAATCTCATATCCAATTTCTTCCTTTCAATCAGTCCACAAAGATAAAAAACCTAATAAAACGAGCCTAATAAAAAAGAAAAGACTGTCTGGGTATATAACCCGGACAGCCTTTTCCTTTATGATACAGACTCTATTCTGAGTATTCCCTATTAATTAGCGAATGATTTCAAAGGAACACTTACTCCCATGTAAAGATTCATGGCGTTACCGCTTACCGGTAAGCATTGTGGAGTTACCTTTGTCAACATATAATCCGATCCAATAAAGAAATTGATCCAAGACGGTGAGAAATTCAAGGCGATACCATACGTCTTGAACTTACTATGGATAAATGAGTAGCTCAGCGTAGCCTCAAACCATTTCACCGGACGGTAATTACCGGACAATGTCAGTTCCGTATAGGCTTTCGGGGAATAAAGACGAGTGCTTGACAATAAGCCGATACCTAACTTGTTTTCCAGCAAACGGTACTCGCCACCGATATTGATTGTCGAACGAAGACGGGTAGTGCTTCCGGACTCACCCTCTTTCTTGAAATGAAGCAAGTTCTCGAAATCTTCCTTGATAGCGTCAAACTGATCGCCCATGCTCGGTATATCACCGTTATTCTCGCCGATAGCCAGATCAAAGCCGTTAAAGTCGAAAGTTCCATCCAACTTACCTACCGTGCTCCCTCCTTTGCTCCAACTGATAAAACCTAAATCAAGGACAGCGGCGGACAACATGATATTCTCGGTCAATTGGTACGTAGCACCCAAGTCCACTCCCATACCGAAACCGCTAAGACCCGGAGAATCGAAATCAAAGCTATTATAATAATCACGGCCTTGCTCGTCTACTTCCATTTCCGGGACCAAGCCTTTCATATTCGTCTGCAAGGTACCGGTAGAGGTAACTTTCCAGCTAGTCTCTCCCATCTCAGCATGCATCTGATCGATCGTAGCGTCCATAGAACCTACGCCCCATAACAATTTAACCTTACCTCCGACTGTCAACTTATCCGTGATAGGACGAGAATATCCTACACCTGTCTCCAAATAAGCCTCGGCGTACGCCCTGATATTACGAATATCATAGGTACTCTGAGATCCATTACCCTTTTTCATGAACTCGAACAATGTCTTCGGAGCACGAATATTCGCCAAGCCCTTGATAGAAACATCAACCGTCCAGAATCCCTTGCCGGCGTACCAGCCACCGGATAGAACCTGCGTGCCAAAATCCATATTTACCTGATTCTCATCCTTCAAGCCATTCAGGAAAGACTCGGTATTCACGGAGTTATCCATGAACGTAACGGTCTCACCATTCTTCGGATAAATAAAATTATCCACAGCTATTCCGTTCGTACCATACGAAGCGCCAACCGCACCTAATACCGGAATGGAGACATAGCCTCTCTCGGGACGATACGCCGGATTCATCGTCGTGCGTGCCGTAGAAGATTGCATGAAGTAAGAAGTTCGTATTTGCTGGGCGGATACCGACATTCCCACAGTGGTCAATAAACATAAAGCACACAGACCTCTCTTATACATATTATATATAGTATTCATCTTTCTTTTTCGTAATTTAAATGGTTAGTACTGGGATCAAATGGAGATACCACCTTCTTTCTTAAGTTTCAAGTTGAAGGTCGTTTTCTGGCCTTTCTTCAAAGCCTCGCCTTGATCTCTACCCGTTAAATGTAAATTTAGGTCTATATGACGTGCATCCTTCATTTTCGGCATATCCTCCTTCGTGATCTCGAAGATAACCTCTCCAGATTGTCCTTTTACCTCTTGTGCCGGGAATTGGATATCTACCGGTACATTGTTCTCATCCATGATCACCATCTCGATAGACATATCGAACGGCATCTCGTTCGTAACCTCTCCATAGATCCTCGCGCTTCCGTCCGAGAAAATATAGTCTACGAAATCCTCATCAAAAGCGTCCTCGATCCGCTCGACGGATACGGCGCTAAATTCCGGTGCCGGAGTCAACGGAAGCTCTACCGCATAACGTAACTCACTCAAGGCATCCGCAGGAGCGTTCGCCCATTGTTTGCTATCAGCGGACAAAGACAAATGTATTTTTTGAGGAACAATCTGTACGATTCCCGGTAACTTCTCGTTCTTGACAAACTTAAAAGCATCCGTCTTCGGATCAAGAGGGCCGATCCAAATATTAGGAGACACCGTTGACAAGGTAAAATCAGAGGAAGTAGCCTCCTTTTTACTTGTGTTCTCAGCCTCGATAGACAAGCTACAATCCAAAGAGGCATTCTTTACATTCGACTTTAACGTAATGTGGGGGTTCGTTAACGCCAAAACGAAATCGCCATCGAACAAGCCATCGATATCCCCAGTCGTTATATCTTCCGAGGCGATCTCCACTTTATCAGAGGCGGCCCGTAAGCTTTTCCCCTTAATCTTCATCTCTCCATCATAGATCATGACGTAAGCCCCGTCGACTTCCCGAATGGAAGGGACTTTCTCTACATTCACAACGTCATCCGACGTTACATAACCCATACCGAGGGGAGCTACCCAAGACTCACCCATTACCGCATCGTCCGTATTGACATCGCTTAAATCATACTTACTATCCACACATGCCGCTAAACAGCAAGATGATAGCAATAGCATCACCAAATGTTTGTTTTTCATATAAAGTTATTTTTATCAAAATTATGACCCTAACAGCGCACAAAAATAAACAAAATAAATGAAAGTTTAGCCATAAAAAAAGAGTGGCATCGTATTATTAACGCCACTCTTAGCTTATACTATCTTTGACAATCAAAATATTCTTCCGCAAATACGAATCTTCATGACCGGATAAACCGTTAGCTTGTCCATGATCTTCGTAAAGGTATCATCCTCGTCTATCTCATTCAACAAGTCCTTTACATCCCCTGAATCCGTATACACCTCCGGTTTGCCATGGAATTGCACACCCAGCTCAAACATCACGCCAACCCGTTTCTTAGGAACCGCACGACCGAATCCAAGACCTAGATAAGGACGAAAACCGGACACTTTCAATCCACCGGATACATTACCGTTATTATCCACCGGAATCGTATAATCACCGATAACTATGCCCGCACTTTCTCCTTGGGCGATCAGGTCTTTCAGCTTATCACTATGCCCTTCTATCTTCACCAAGGAAGAACCACCGAAATAGGCGCCGGCCGCAACGAAGAACGAAGAAGCGTGAGGAAACGGGTAAACATTCACCAACAACTGTCCGGAAGTACGTTTCAAGCTACCTTTGACATCCATGGAGTATGTATCATTATACACACCCGCTCGCGGATCGTTAACATCTACATCCACGTCCGTATTAATGCTGAAACCCGGCATAAAGGTAAGACCACCTCTCAACGCCAGATAAGGCGTAATAGGAGTAGCGACTTCCACATCTACACCCGTCAAACCAACACCCACTCCTGCCGAAACAGAATTGAAAATCCCTAACTCCTTTTGAGCTGAGATAAAATTACACGTCGCAAACATGCTCACGAACGCACAAAGAAGAAATAGTCTTTTCATTTTCACCATATAAGTTAAATTGTTATTCACCCTAGACTCACAAAAATAAATAAAAAACATGAAACATTCGTTGTAAAAAAGAAAAAGCGACATCGAATTTGCCTCGATGTCGCTTTTTTACGGATAAAGTATACTATTTTACGTATAAGCGTACGTTATTCCTCCTCAGAATCGTCTTCCTTCATATTATGGAATACGTTTTGAACGTCTTCGTCTTCCTCTAATTTCTCGATAATCTTCTCGATAGACTCACGCTGTTCCGGAGTAACCTCCTTCAAATCGTTCGGGATACGTACGAACTCACTACTCAAGATCTCAAAACCATTCTCCTCCAAATATTTCTGGATCGCCGAATTCTGCGCGAACTCACCATAAAGAACAACCTCGTCCTCGTCTTCCTCAACCTCATCTACACCGAAGTCGATCAACTCCAACTCTAGGTCTTCTAAAGAAAGATCCTCTTTTTTGGCGATATGGAATACGCATTTATGGTCGAACAAGAACTCCAAGCTACCGGATGTTCCCAGAGAACCACCGTTCTTATTGAAATAACTACGAACGTTGGCTACCGTACGAGTCGTATTATCCGTAGCGGTCTCAACGAAGATAGCGATACCGAAAGGACCATATCCCTCATAGTTCATCTCCTTATAATCCGTGAAATCTTTGGATACAGCACGTTTAATGGCACGCTCCACGTTCTCCTTCGGCATATTCTCCTTTTTGGCGTTCTGCATCAACACACGTAAACGAGGATTATTCTCGGGCTCCGGCCCACCTTGTTTTGCCGCAATCGTGATTTCCTTACCTAACTTCGTGAATACACGGGCCATATTGCCCCAACGCTTAAACTTTCTCGCTTTACGAAACTCAAACGCTCTTCCCATATGTTTATCAGTTTATCTTTATTTTATGTAATTAAATTCTTATCTCAATTGAGCACCTAGCTTTTGTTCCAGATTCGTCTGGATCTTCTTCATGATAGCGTCGATCTGCTTATCGTTCAAAGTCTTGCTCTCATCTTGCATGAAGAAGCTTACGGCATACGACTTCTTGCCCGCCGGAAGATTCTTGCCCTCGTAAACGTCAAACAGAGATACTTCCTTCAATAGCTTGCGATCGCTATCCTTAGCGATTTTCTCGACCTCGCTAAACTGTACGCTCTTATCAAGCAACAACGCCAAGTCACGTTTAACGGCCGGGAACTTGGAAATCTCGGAGAAGGTTACTTTCGCCTTCTTGATCTCCTTCATCAATTGGGTCCACGACAACTCAGCGTAATAAACCTCCATATCGATATCCAACATCTTACGAAGTTTCTTGCTTACGATACCCATCGTACCCAATTGACGTCCGGAACCGGTCGTGATGCTTAGGCCCGAAGAATAGATATCATTCGTCAAGTTACCGAAAATAACCCGTTTCATATCCACGCCCAAGCGGACCAAGATATTCTCTACGTAAGCCTTCAACTCATAAACGGAAGATTTCTCGTCCGGATGCGCCCAGTTGTTCTCCACTCGGTTGCCGGCTACCCAGATGCCTAGACGGTAATCCTCACTGAACTGCGCCAAGGTCTCATCTTCCTTCTTATTATCAATATTATAATCATAGCAATTACCGAACTCATAGAAACGGATATTGCCTTTCTTACGTTTCATGTTATACTCGATGCTCTCCAAGCCGCCGAACAACAAGGTCTGACGCATGCAGTTTAAATCAGCGCTTAACGGGTTCATCAACATGACACAATGTGCTTCCGGATAAACAGACAGATCCGTATAATAAGCGGAGCGTGTCAAGGAGTTGTTCATGATCTCGTTGAAACCACAACCGCAAAGTTGCTCCGAGATCAAGTTCTGCAATTTCCAGCTACGATCCGTAGGAGTCTGGTAACTTAAATTGGACTTCACGTTATCGCTGAACTCCACGTTATTATATCCGTAGATACGAAGAATATCCTCGATCACGTCTACATCACGCTGCACATCGATACGATATACGGGAACATGCAAAGTCAAGCCCTCGGCAGTCTCGGATACGATCTCCATCTCAAGGCTTGCCAAGATACTTTTCACGGTTTCTACCGGAATATCCTTACCGATCAACGTATTGATCTTCTCGTAAGTCACCTCAACCGTATACGGTTCCGCCACGGCAGGATAAACATCCTGTACAGCACCCGTGATCTTACCTCCCGCCAACTCTTGTATCAACAAGGCGGCACGTTTCAATACATACATCGTATTGTTCGGATCCAAACCACGCTCGAAGCGGAAAGAAGCGTCCGTATTCAAGCCAAAACGACGGGCGGTCTTGCGAATCCACGTCGGATGGAAACAAGCGGATTCCAAGAATACGTCGGTGGTCTCCTCCGTCACGCCGGAATCCAAACCGCCGAACACGCCACCGATACACATCGGTTCCTCGACGTTACAAATCATCAAGTCACGATCGGTCAACGTACGCTCCACGCCATCCAACGTGACGAATTTCGTACCAGCCTCGGCCGCCTTGACAATCACTTTATTTCCTTTGATCTTACCCGCATCAAAAGAGTGTAAAGGCTGCCCTAACTCATGCAGGATAAAGTTCGTTATATCCACTACGTTATTGATGGGACGAAGGCCGATCACACGCAAACGGTTTTGTAACCACTCCGGGCTCTCCTTCACCGTAACGCCCTTGATCGTAACACCGGAATAACGGGGACAAGCCTCCGTATTCTCTACCACGACCTCTACGCCCGGTGTCTCGTCGTCGATCTTGAAAGCATCTACCGAAGGACGTCTCAATTCGGCGGGCTTGCCGTTTTGCTTCAAATAAGCGGCCAAGTCACGGGCGACACCGAAATGGGAAGTAGCGTCTACACGGTTCGGGGTGATATCCACCTCCAGCACGTAGTCGCTCTTTACATTATAATAATCTTTAGCTAACGTACCTACAACAGCGTCGGCGGGAAGTACGATAATACCGTTATGGTCGGTACCGATACCTATCTCGTCCTCGGCGCAAATCATACCGTTGGACTCAACGCCACGGATCTTGGATCTCTTGATCGTAAAGCATTCATCACCGTCGTACAGTTTCGTGCCGTTCACGGCTACGACCACTTTCTGTCCGGCAGCCACGTTCGGGGCGCCACATACGATTTGTAAAGGAGCCTCGCCACCTACATTTACGGTCGTTATATGTAAATGGTCAGAATTCGGGTGTTCCTCACAAGTTAACACTTCACCGATAACCAGTCCCTCAAGTCCGCCCTTAATGGTTTGAACTTCCTCTACTCCACCGGTTTCCAAACCGATAGAGGTAAGCGCCGCAGCAACTTCTTCTGGCTCCAGATCGAAATCAAGATACTCTTTCAGCCAATTGTAAGATATATTCATCGCTATAAAATTTATTCTCTAAAGACACGGCCTCTATTGATAGCCGCCGAATTGACGGACAAAAGTACGAATAATAATTCAAACGATACAAAAATATCCTCATGAACTTCTACGAACTCTTAACTGCGCCAACGCATGCGTTTCATTCATTCTTAATTTTCTATCGCGAATCATAGATAATAGAGACTCACTTTACGATGAGTCAGAATAAAGATGTACCTTTGCGGGAGGTTTTAACGTTACAACTATTTTTTATGCGTATAGATATACTTACCGTACTTCCCGAGATGATCGAGGGGATGATTAATTGCTCTATCGTCAAGAGGGCGCAAGATAAAGGATTAGCGGAGATTCATTTACATAACCTACGGGATTACACCACTAATAAATGGAGGCGGGTGGATGATTATCCGTTCGGAGGAGAGGCCGGAATGGTGATGCAGATCGAACCGATAGACCGGGCGATCTCAGCGTTGAAAAGCGAACGGGAATATGACGAGGTAATCTATACCTCCCCGGATGGCGAGACACTCAACCAGCCCATGGCCAACAGCATGTCTTTACTAAATAATATGATTATCCTCTGCGGGCACTATAAAGGGATCGACTATCGTATCCGTGAGCATTTGATAACGAAAGAGATATCCGTAGGAGACTATGTCCTTACCGGAGGAGAGCTGGCCGCCGCTATCATAACCGACGCCGTGGTACGCTTGATACCGGGAGCGATCGGCGACGAGCAAAGCGCCCTCTCCGACTCCTTCCAAGATGACTTACTGGCCCCGCCTGTTTATACACGTCCCGCCGATTACAAAGGTTGGAAAGTACCCGAGGTACTATTATCCGGGCACCAGCGCAAGATCGAAGAATGGCGCTTGCAACAAGCACAAGAGCGTACGGCACGCCTCCGGCCGGATTTATTGAAATAGCAGCGTTAAAAAACAAGGCCGGGGATCATCCCCCCCGATGATACCCCGGCCCCTCTATCCACAAACAATCATGGCTACAACATCACTCTTATTTATTGAAACGTTCTTTCAATTTAGCTAACATGTCTTTTGTCATGGCATCCAAATCATACTCCGGCTTCCAGCCCCACTCTTGGCGGGCGCAAGTATCATCCAAGGAGTTCGGCCACGACTCGGCGATAGCCTGACGCAAAGGATCTACCTCATACTCCATCTGGAATTCAGGCATATATTTCTTGATATTATTAAAGATGATCTCCGGATCGAAACTCATCGACGCAATGTTGAAAGAGTTGCGATGAACGAACTTCGTAGAATCCGCCTCCATAATCTCGATAGCGGCACGCAAGCCGTCCGGCATGTACATCATATCCATGAAAGTACCGGCTGCGATCGGGCAAACGAATTTCTCGCCCTTAGCGGCCGAATAGTAAATATCGACAGCGTAATCCGTCGTACCACCACCCGGAGGTGTTACGTAAGAGATCAATCCGGGGAAACGAACCGAACGTGTGTCCACGCCGAAACGGATATTATAATAATCGCTTAACAACTCGCCAGATACCTTCGTCACGCCGTACATCGTACGAGGATTACGGATCGTATCTTGAGGAGTCTTGTCTTTCGGGGTATTGTTACCGAAAACGCCAATAGAGCTCGGCGTAAATACGGCGCAGTGCATCTCACGGGCCACCTCAAGCACATTGAACAAGCCCCCCATTCCGATCTTCCACGCCAACTGAGGTTTAGCCTCTGCTACAGCCGACAAAAGAGCCGCCAAGTTGTAGATCGTATCAATATTATATTTTGATACCGTCTCAGCGATCTGCTGCTCGTTCGTGATATCCACGATAGCGGAAGGTCCCGATTCTAACAACTCGCCTTTAGGTTCCGCACCCGGGATATAACCCGCTACTATGTTCCCACCGTAGATACTTCTTAATTTCATGGTTAACTCTGATCCGATCTGACCGGTAGAACCAATTACTAATACATTCTTCATCGCGTTTAATGAGATTTAAGTTTTTTTCCGTCGGCAAAGGTATAGAGAATAAAACAGTTTAGACATGAATTTCTTCTCTTTTTTAGTATTAAAATTCAAAAAAAAAACAGACCTTTGTCTGTCGCTTTGACAACGAAGCTACTACTCACATCTAAATACTAATAAAAAACGAAGTTTTTATGTACGGAAAACTTAAAGAATTCTTGACAAATGAACTTGAAGGCATCAAAGCCGCTGGTTTATACAAGAACGAGCGTATCATTACTACGCCGCAGAGAGCCGACATCAAAGTAAATGCCGGAAGTGATGTTTTAAACTTCTGCGCCAACAACTATCTTGGCCTGTCCGATAACCAACGACTGATCAAGGCCGCGAAAGAAGCCATGGATACACACGGTTATGGCATGTCGTCCGTTCGTTTCATCTGTGGAACGCAGGATTTGCACAAGCAATTGGAAGCAGCCATCTCCGACTATTTCAAGACTGAGGACACGATCCTTTACGCCGCATGTTTCGACGCTAACGGTGGTTTGTTCGAGCCATTGTTCGGCGAGGAAGACGCTATCATCTCGGATGCCTTGAACCACGCCTCTATCATCGACGGTGTTCGTTTATGCAAGGCGAAACGTTATCGCTACGCTAACGCCGATATGGCGGACTTGGAGCGTTGCCTACAAGAGGCGCAGGCCCAACGTCACCGTATCATCGCCACGGACGGCGTGTTCTCCATGGACGGCAATGTCGCTCCGATGGACAAGATTTGCGAGCTTGCCGAGAAATATGACGCATTGGTTATGGTGGACGAGTCTCACTCTGCCGGTGTCGTAGGCCCGACGGGTCATGGCGTAGCCGAGCAGTTTGATGTTTACGGACGTGTAGATATCTTCACGGGTACGCTGGGTAAGGCGTTCGGTGGTGCCATGGGTGGCTTCACGACCGGAAAGAAGGAGATTATCGATATGTTACGCCAACGTTCTCGCCCCTACTTGTTCTCCAACTCCGTGGCTCCGGCCATCGTAGGCGCAAGCTTGGAGATGTTCAAGATGTTGAAGGAGAGCGACGCTTTACATACGAAATTAATGAACAACGTAAGCTACTTCCGCGACAAGATGCTGGCAGCCGGTTTCGATATCAAGCCGACTCAATCCGCTATCTGCGCCGTTATGTTGTACGACGCTAAGTTGTCTCAAGATTTCGCCGCCAAGATGCAGGAAGAGGGTATTTACGTAACCGGTTTCTATTACCCGGTAGTACCGAAGGGACAAGCTCGTATCCGTGTACAATTGTCCGCCGGCCACGAGACTGAGCATCTGGACAAGGCTATCGCAGCGTTTATCAAGGTAGGAAAAGAGCTAGGCGTTATCAAATAACACCTCTCTCATTCATCATACAAGGCCACATCCGGGCAAGATGATCTGGATGTGGCTTTTTAATCACTAAGAACAATCATGCAACTCAGTAACTACCATAGTCATTGTACTTTTTGTGATGGAAGAAGTATTCCGGAGGATTTCGTGAGATTCGCCATAACACACGGGTTCCGTGCGTACGGTTTTTCCTCCCACTCGCCGCTTCCGTTCGAGACTTTCTGGAATATGTCTAAAGACGATATGCCGGAGTATCTGCAAGAGATAAAACGACTGAAACAGAAATACAGCGATCAACTGGAAATATATGCCGGTCTGGAGATTGATTATCTGGACGAGACCTATAACGCCTCGATCCCCTATTTCCAAGAGTTGCCCTTGGACTACCGGATCGGTTCCATCCATTTCCTGCCCGTATCAGAGCGTCTGGCCGAAGAGAACATGGTCTGTATAGACGGCTCATTCAGGGAATACGCCCACTCCGTGGAGCGGCATTTCGAGGGAGATGTCCGGTTGCTTGTCAAGCGTTTCTTCGATACCACGATGAAAATGATAGAGGCCGGAGGCATCGATATCGTCGGACATATCGACAAGATCTATATGAACGGACAGAAATACGAGATCTTCAATTTTGAAGAGGATTGGTATCGGAAGCCTTTTGAGGCTTGTCTGGATCTGGTTCAGGAGAAAGAATTGATGGTAGAGGTCAACACCAAGAACTGGACCAAGAAAAAAGAGCTTTACCCCCGTGTGGAATACCTATCACGGATGCGGAAAATGAATATCCCTGTCATGGTGAACTCCGATTGCCATTATCCGGATTTGGTGAACGACGGTCGCAAGGAGGTTTTTGAGTTGCTAAAGCAAGCCGGCTTCAAGTCCACCCGTGAGCTCGTGAAAGGCAAATGGCAAGATATCGCCCTCTAGGATTTATTTTTCCGCTTATACAGAAAGGATTGCCAACGCTCCTCGGCGTTCCCTTGACGAAACATGTCATAACGTGCCATCGTAAAGAACAGATCCGATAAACGATTCACGAACGCCATGATCCCGGCAGGAACCGGGTCTTTCCGATTCAATGTCCACAAGCGGCGTTCGGCCCTGCGGGTGATCGTACGGGCCAATTGGAGGTGCGCCGAAACAGGTGTGCCTCCCGGAAGGATAAAATACCCGTTATCCTCCATCTGGGCGGATAGATCATCGATATGGGACTCACAAAAGACGGTCAAATCATCGGGAAGCGGATTCGGATTCTGATCACGGATCGCCGATGGTGTCGCCACATGAGACATCACGGCCATCATCTCACGCTGTATCCTACCCAGCAACACCTGCCATTCATGATCGGGAGGCAGCAACGTACGGACAATACCGATCTCGGCGTTCAACTCATCCAACGTCCCATTCGCCTCGATACGGATGTCATCCTTATCGACACGCTCACCGCCATGTATGCCGGTTTTTCCTTTATCTCCTCCACGGGTATATATTCTCATAGGATACTCATTTTAGGACTTATGAAAAAAGACTACCGTATTCCGGTGATAAACACTATAGTATTCATCTTCAAACACTACTGTGTTTATCCACGAATACTATAGTGTTCTCACACGAACACAGTAGTCTTTTCTATTCGTTAATCAAAGAAGTGCTTAAACTTACTGAAGATTTTCTCTTTCATCGTCTTATTAGGCTGGAAGTTCGGTGAATTCTCCAATCCGTTCAGCGTCTCTTTCTCCGTAGACGACAAAGTCTCGGGGATATATACACTCACGTTCACCAACAGATCGCCCGTACCATAACTATTGATGGAAGGAAGTCCTTTATTACGCAAACGAAGCACCTTACCCGGCTGCGTACCCGGCTCGATCTTCAATTTCGCCTTCCCGTCAATGGTCGGGACCTCTACCGTGGCTCCCAAGGCTGCTTGCGGAACACTCAATAGCAGGTTGTATAACAGATCGTTCTCATCACGAATCAACTCCGGATGCGGTTCCTCCTCGATAAGGATCAATAAGTCGCCGTTGATTCCACCATGTCGTGCGGCGTTGCCTTTACCATTCATGGAGAGTTGCATGCCCTCGGCTACACCGGCAGGGATATTGATCGTGATAATCTCATCGTCGCGAACGACGCCCTCACCATTACACTCCGTACATTTCTTGACAACGATCTTGCCCTCGCCACCACAAGTAGGGCAAGTCGTCTGCGTCTGCATCTGCCCTAGGATCGTGTTGGCGATACGGGTAACGACACCGCTACCTTTACACGTATCACACGTCTTCACACCCTCCGAGCCTTCCGCCCCGCTACCGTGACAATGCGAACAAGGCACATACTTCTTCACCTTGATCTTCTTTTCCACGCCGTTAGCGATCTCTTTCAGGTTCAGCTTCACCTTCACACGCAAGTCCGATCCACGGTTCACACGGCGTCCTCCACGAGAACCGCCGAAACCACCGAAGCCACCAAAACCGCCAAAATGTCCACCAAAGATGTCGCCGAACTGTGAGAAAATATCCTCCATGGACATACCACCACCGAAGCCGCCACCTTGTGAAGCCCCGCCGACACCCGCATGACCGAATTGATCATAACGCTGACGCTTTTGCGGATCGCTCAACACGTCGTATGCCTCAGCCGCCTCCTTAAAGTTCTCCTCCGCTTGCTTATCGCCCGGGTTCTTATCCGGGTGGAATTGTATCGCCTTCTTGCGGTACGCTTTCTTTATCTCATCCGCCGAAGCATTCTTCTCAACGCCCAGCACTTCATAGTAATCCCTTTTAGCCATCCTTGTATTTGTTATTTGCCGATTTTCCGATTATTCTCCCACTACTACTTTAGCGTGACGTATTACCTTGTCAAATAAGGTATATCCAGTTTGTACGCAATCCAATACCTTGCCCTTCATGTCCAGTTCCGGAGCGGGAATCGTAGCGATAGCCTCAAACTCCTCCGTATCGAACGGCTTGCCTATGGCCTCGATCGGCTTCACGCCCTGCTGAGACAGATAGCCCATGAACTTACCGAAAATCAAGTCCACGCCTTCTTTAACGGCCTCTACATCCTCCGCCGCACGGACGTTCTGCAAGGCACGCTCGAAATCGTCGATAATAGGAAGAAGGTTCTTTAACGCACCCTCGCCGCCAGTCTTGATCAAATCGGCCTTCTCACGCATCGTACGTTTACGGTAATTGTCAAACTCTGCCATCAAGCGCAGGTGGGAATCGTTCAATTCGTTATATTTCTTTTGCAAGGCTTCCACCTCACCCGACACATTGTCAGAGCCGGCAGCTTCATCTGCCGCATTTGACTGTTCTTCCTGCAAATTTGTCGCTTCCTCATTATTCACGTTTTCGTTTTTTGAAGCGTTTTCTTTTTTCTCGTTTGGATTCATCTTGCTCATAATCTATCTGATTTTTTTCATTACTAACTAATTGTAAGCGAAATACGGTACCACATAAATACCCTTAAAAAGTATATACACAGCATCCATATCAAGTTCATACACTATTATAGCAGCAAATATATTGCCAACTATTCCACCACATCAAAAATATCTTTACCTTTGCCTATGTTTTAAACGAAACAGGTATTTTTAGAGTAAATAAAATTCCAGAATATGATGAGAAGTGTGATTTTATCAACGTTGCTATTAGTATTGGCGGTCTGTACGGTTTCCGCCCAAAACAGGAATACATCCATCTGCCGACTAGGCTTCACATACGATATCAGCCAGAGCAAGAACTGGGGAAACAACAAGCCGGTCATTAAAAGTATCATCCCTTATTCATCCGCCGAGCAAGCAGGTATTAAGAAATATGACGTGATCGAGGAGATCAACGGGGTACCCGTGACGGAGGTATCTGTCGACGAGATCCCTCAACTGCTGAATCCCGCCGGAAGAAACGATGTCCTATTGACTATCAGCAACCTTTCCTCTCCTTCTAAACAAGTATTGGTAAAGAAGGACTGCAAGAAAAGTAACGCCATCACGGAAGACCAGCTGGCGTCCGCCTATGCGATGTATAGCTTGGAGACAACCAATGAGCAAGAATTCGTATGCCCGTTCAAGACTACCGTCACATCCGACGGCGTAGATTTCGGTAACTTCAAGACATTCGCCTTCTCGACCATCGACGAGAATAACCGTAAACTGGAAACGGTCATCAACGAATGCATCGAGAACGAGTTGACCAAAAAAGGACTTACGGTTGATATCGCGAAGCCGGATTTATTGATACAGACTTTCTATTTTTTCGATAAGAACCCGAACTATCTGGGAGCGAATAAAGTATTGGTAGAAAAAGAACCGACTTACCGGTACAACTTCTCGCACAGTAAGATGGAGAAATTCCCGTTCTTGAATTACGCCGCCGCCGAAGCGGAAGCCGAATATCTGTTGCAATTCGGTATCCGTATCATCGATCAAAAAGATATCCCCGGACGTGTACTCTGGGAATGTGAGGCGAACGAGTTGCTGGAAGACTCTTATCGTTTAGACGAATACGCCCGGGTGCATGTCCCGTTGATGTGTATGCAATACCCATACACGAAATACGGACGTAACGTACCGTTCAAGGTGAGCAAGAAGACCTATAATTATACGGGGATCAGCTACGATATCGATAAATTGGATCAAGTGGTTGACGTAGATCGTAACTCTCCCGCTTATGCGGCAGGCATCCGTCCCCGTGACATTATAGAAAAGATCGGCCGCCATAAGATGGATCATTCGGCAGAGGAGTTCTCATCCGCCTACAAACGCTTTATCACGAACACGATGCAATATCGTGATCCGAAGACGATGTTTACGGACGCGAACGGTTTCAAGTATTGCATGTTCTGGGACGTATTCAAATATCCCCAAATAGCGGATGCGTCGCAAAGCTCCGATTACTTGCCGGCGTTCTCTTATTTATACTATTTCGCCCCTTATATTAATCCGTCCGGCAACAACGCCTGTACATTTAATATAAAGCGTGGCAAGACAAAATTAGAAGTAATTATCCGTCCTACCATTCGCTCTGAAGTGACGGTAGAGATCAAATAAAGATTTTACAAACACGTGATATATCCACAAAATTTTGAACAAAAGACGGGCTTTGATAAGATCCGTCACTTAATCACAGAAAAATGTTTAAGCCCGCTCGGGGAAGAGCGGGTAGCGGAGATGGGATTCTCCGCCGATTTCGAGGTCGTATCCAAGCGATTGGAACAAACCGATGAGTTTATCCGTATCCTACACGGAGACACGGAATTCCCCGCCAGTTATTTCTTCGACGTGCGCTATTCCTTGAAACGGATTCGGCCGGAAGGTACTTGGCTGGATGAACGGGAGTTGTTCGACCTCAAACGTTCCTTGCAAACGATCAATGACATCGTACGCTTCTTCAAGCCCATGGACGATGAGGAAATCAAGTATCCGGCCTTGACTGAATTGGCGGGAGATATCTTTGTCTTCCCCCAATTGATTGGAAAGATCGATAGTATCCTCGATAAATTCGGCAAGCTCAAGGACAGTGCTTCCTCCACCCTATCGCAAATCCGCAGGGAAATGACGATCACGATGAGCGGTATTTCCCGCAGCCTGCAATCCATCCTCCGTGCGGCACAATCGGACGGGGTTGTCGATAAGGACGTGACACCGACCATGCGCGACGGTCGTTTGATGATCCCGGTAGCCCCGGCCTTCAAACGAAAGATAAAAGGTATCGTACATGATGAGTCCGCCAGTGGCAAGACGGTCTTTATAGAGCCAGAGGTGGTCGTGGAAGCGAATAACCGCATCCGGGAACTGGAAGGGGAAGAACGCCGGGAAATCATTAAGATACTGACGGAATTCACGAACGTGATCCGTCCTTTAGCTCCGGATATCCTACAATCTTACGAGTTTCTTGCCGACATTGACTTCATTCGTGCGAAAGCGTTATTTGCGGAGCAAGTCAAGGCGATCAAGCCGATCGTGGAGGATAAGCGACAAATGGATTGGGTACGTGCCGTGCATCCGCTCTTATTCCTGTCTTTACAGAAACAGGGCAAGCAGGTAGTTCCCCTCGATATCGAGCTGACCGAGGGAAAACGGATCTTGATCATATCCGGTCCGAACGCCGGTGGTAAATCCGTTTGCCTGAAAACGGTCGGATTACTTCAATACATGTTGCAATGTGGTTTATTGATTCCTTTGCATGAGCGATCAAGAACCGGGATCTTCGAGCATATATTCATCGATATAGGCGATGAGCAAAGCATCGAGAACGATTTGAGTACCTACAGTTCCCACCTTACCAACATGAAGTATTTCGTGAAGAATTGTAACGAGCGGACCATTATCCTAATCGATGAGTTCGGTAGCGGTACGGAACCCCAGATTGGCGGCGCTATCGCCGAGGCTTTATTGGATCGCTTCAACCGGAATCATAGCTTTGGGGTAATCACGACCCACTACCAGAATTTGAAGCATTTCGCCGAGGATACGGAAGGTATCGTAAACGGTGCCATGTTGTACGACCGCCATTTGATGCAGCCCTTGTTCAAGCTTTCTATCGGAAATCCGGGTAGCTCTTTTGCCGTAGAGATCGCACGCAAGATCGGTCTGCCCGAGGACGTGATAGCCGACGCTTCCGCGAACGTCGGAGCGGATTATATCAATATGGACAAATACCTGCAAGATATCGTACGCGATAAACGGTACTGGGAAAGCAAACGGCAGAATATCCGTCAGCAGGAGAAAAAACTGGAAGATGTCACTTCCCGTTATGAACAAGACTTGGAAGCCGTAAACAAGCAACGGAAAGAGATCATCCGGGAGGCAAAGGCCGAGGCCCAACGTATTCTAGCGGAGGCTAACGCCAAGATCGAGAATACCGTCCGTGAGATCAAGGAGGCCCAAGCGGAAAAAGAACAGACCAAACTGGCCCGCAAAGCCTTGGAAGAGTTCAAGAACTCCGTCATGGCGACCGAAGAAGAAGACGATAAGATCGCACGCAAGATGGCGAAGCTCAAGGAACGGAACGAACGGAAGAAACAGAAACAAAAAGTGACGGCCCAGCCGATATTTAATAAAGAGGTGATAGAGGTCGGCGACAATGTACGCCTTAAAGGGCAGGTTTCCGCCGGAACCGTTATGGAACTACAAGGAAAGCAGGCCGTAGTAGCATTCGGGATGATCAAAAGCACGGTTAAGCTGGAGCAGTTGGAAAAGGTAAGCAAAGGCCAGATCAAACGGGAAATCCAGAAAAGCACGTTCGTCAGCTCCCAGACCACTGACAATATGCATGAGAAGAAGATAAACTTTAAGCAAGAAATCGATGTGAGAGGAATGAGGGGCGATGAGGCATTGCAAAGCGTGACTTATTTTATCGACGACGCCATTCAAGTCGGGGCAGGCAAGGTTCGCATCTTACATGGAACCGGTACGGGTATCTTACGTCAGCTAATCCGGGATTATCTGCGCACGGTTCCCGGTGTCCGTCGCTTTCAAGACGAGCATGTGCAGTTCGGAGGCGCCGGTATCACCGTTGTTGAGTTTGATTAAAAAGAGATCCTTATTATGAGACGGAATGAATATACACACAGGAGAAGACATATATCCAACCGGCATTTATCGGACAAGTATTATTACGCCGGCGAACATGAGACAGCAACCGGCATCCGTCTCACTCAATACAACGAACAATCTTTGCATACGAAAGAGGTGCGGATAACCGACACCTCTTTCAGCAAACTAACCGACTCGAATCAGATCAATTGGTTCGAGGTTAGCGGATTGACCAATGCGGATGCCATTACCCGTATCGTAAAAGATTTCGGACTGCATAATCTGGACGCTAAGGATATCTTGACTCCCCAACACGTGGTCAAGGTAGAGGAATACAAAGGACGAATGCTTATCGTATTAAACTCCTGCTATTACGATGTCAATAACGAGATGCGGTCTGAGCACATCAGCATACTGGTAGCTAACAATACGGTCATCACTTTTACGGAAAGCAACAACCCCGTATTCGAGGCCGCTCATAAAGCGCTACTATCCAACATGCTGAACATCCGGAAAAAAGGCAGTGGATTGCTGCTCGCTTTCCTTCTAAACACCATCATAGCGAATCTAGTAGAATCCGCCTCAAAGGTAGAAGAGATACTAGAGGATATAGAAGAGACTTTGCTCGATCCTAAGAACGATCAGGGTAATATGGGTTCCCTAATCCAACAACACCGCCATGAGTACATGATTATCCGTAAGAATAGCCTACCGCTGAAAGATCAATTCTCAAAACTATTACGAACAGAGAACGGGATTATCACCCCGGATATCCTACCGATCTATAATGACCTGCAAGACCAACTCCAATTCGTTATCCAAACAACGGAAAGCTGCCGGGAAATCACCTCTTCCCTTGTCGATCTTTATATATCCAATAACGATCTTAGGATGAACGCCATCATGAAACGGCTGACGATTGTCTCCACCCTTTTCATCCCTTTGACATTCTTGGTGGGCGTATGGGGTATGAACTTCAAGATAATGCCGGAATTGGATTGGCGTTACGGTTATTTCATCGCTTGGGCCGTCATGATAGCTACCGGAGTATTGACTTGGCTATATATGAAACGAAAGGATTGGTATTAAAACCAATCCTTACGATCTGAAGAATTTCTTCCTATACTTATAAAAAGTATTCTTAGAGACGTTGAAATGCTCGCAAATCGATCCTACCGATTCTCCCCGCTCCAACATGTTCATGATCTCCCCCTTATGGGCATCCAAGAAGAACAACTTGGATTCCGAGCCTTTAGGACGTCCCAACCGCTTTCCCGTACTTTTCACCTGTTCCAAGGCGTCTTTTGTACGTATGGAAACCAGACTGTGATCAATCTCGTCTACTTGCTTGAAGACATTAATCATCAATTGGCGATCCATCCGGTCATCGAATATATAACGGTCGTTTATACAATAGACCGTCACGTCCTTCTCCATGCAAACGGTAAGTATCCCCATCAACTCATATAAGGTAAGACACAAACGGGTAATATCCGATACGATCAAGGCATCCCCTTTCTTCAAGCGTTCGAGAACAAGTTTTAACTTTGGTCCCGGCTGTTTCGCTTTCTCTCCGGATACTTCCATGACCCATTTATCCACATGGATATCTTTGGCCGCAGCAAAAGAAGAGATCTCTTCCCTTTGAATATCCAAGTGTTGCCGGTCCGTAGCCACATTTAAATACGCTATCGTCATAAATTTCACTAATTGTTTCTAGCGTGAAGGTACAAAAAGAATGAGTATATCTTCAAGATTATGGGATGTTTAACGCTTTATTTCGTACATTTGCGTTTATATTCATATATTATGATAACACATATACGAGTAGCTAGCCAACAATTGGAACAACCCCGATTCGAGTCCCCGAAAGAGTTGGTCTCTTGGATGGGCGCTATCCAGGCGCAGGAGTATGAGATGGCCAAATGGGCGATCGGTATTCGCTTGAGATCCTCTTCCCTTGAAACGGTAAATGAGGCTTTGTACAAAGGTGATATTCTACGTACCCATGTGATGCGTCCTACTTGGCATTTCGTGGCCGCCGAGGATATCCGTTGGATGCTTATGCTATCTTCCGAGCGTATCAAGGCTGCCGTTATGTCGTACGCCAAGGGACATTTCGGGAAGATAGAAAAAACGCTGTTCACAAGATGCCTAGATCAGATCGGAAAGATACTGGAAGGATACAAAAGCCTGACCAAACAAGAAGTAACGGCGGAATTGCAAAAATCCGGGATTTTGCCCACCATAGATCACGTAAACCTTTTCCTTACATGGGGTGAGGTGGAAGGCATCGTCTGTAGCGGGATCGATAAAGGAAAGAAAACGACTTACGCCTTATTGGACGAACGTGTCCCTCCTACTCGTGAACTTTGCAGGGAAGAGGCTCTGGCGAGATTGGCATCCAGATATTTTCAAAGCCACTCCCCTGCCCAGTTACAGGATTTTGTTTGGTGGTCCGGGCTAACCGCTACCGAGTGTAGGCTCGCTATCAATCTGATCAATACGGAGTTAATAACCGAGACGTTCGATTCCCGTGAATATTTCATCCACCAATCATGGAAAGGAAAAAATGAGAGCAAACCTGTACTGCGTCTCCTCCCCGCCTTCGATGAATACTTGATCAGTTACAAAAACCGCACGGACGTATTGCCGCTAGAACATCATCCAAAAGCGTTCAACCGATTCGGTACCTTCTACCCAGTTATCTTGTATAACGGAAAGATAATAGGTAATTGGAGCCGCTCCATTAAAAAAAACACCATTCAAATAGAAATGGACTTTTTCGAGAAGAAGCCCCGCATTCCAGTGAAATTAATCCAGCAGGCCGAAGCGCAGATAGACGCTTTTTATAGAGGCTTATCGCACCGCCCAGCGCTTCAATGTCGGGAAAAATAATTTCATATTCGCTACGGCCTCCTCTTTCGTATAATGAAAGTCCGCATCTTTATTGAACTCATCGACAAACTGGGCACAATGATCGATCATCTGATCCATCGTACAAGCCATCGTGAAGGCCCCGTCCTTATAACAATAGCAACAATATTCCTCATTCTTGCTTCCGTCATGGTTCGTTCCTAACTCCTCATTCTTTTGCAGCGGCATACCGCAGCTTTGGCAAAATTTTGTTTCCATACTAATTTATTTTATTGGTATATAAATCTTTGTCACTTGGGTATCGTCATCCTCTTCCGAATAACTCACATATTCCTCAAACGCCATTCCATGCCGTTTGGTATAATTGAAATCTATATTTATAGTATTATATAGTTCTTGTAATCCCGCATAACTACCTTTTAAGGTATAAACCGCATATTTTCCTTTCTGCAAACGAATCGTACCGAACATCCCTGATGGAATAATCTCCTTCCCGACCGAAGCATTACTCCACTTCTCGGTCTCTTCTCTCAGACGTACTCGCAACTTATCCATATAAGCTTTCGGAGATACGCTGAATTGTTTCTTGAACGCTTTCGAGAAAGATTGGGGATTATCATAGCCTACCCGACTCGCTAGATCTGCCAGACTCATATCTTCCGTATGCCTATATAGAACCGCTCGCTCTACACGTTGCCTCGCCACATAAGCATATAATGACTCATTCAAGGCTCCTTTCATAATACGTAGTAGCTGCCGCTCGGACACGTTTACTTGCCCGGCTATTATATCCAGTCGTAAAGGGAGATGCAAATTCGCATTGATATAATCAATTACTTGATTGATTTTCCGTTGATATATGTTTTCCGTATCAGGCTTCATCCTATAGATTCTTATGATGACAAAAATACATAATCCCAACAGACTGACAATTGTCCAATCTCGCCAATTTGAGATTTCCCCTATATTTGTTTAAAAGCCATCAACTTCAAGATTCTATAGATTGTAAAATCAGTAATTCTGTTACACTTATCAGTAATTGGTATACAAAAGTAATGGAATATCTTAAATAATTTTGTGATATGGATAAAATCAAGAAAACAAATATGAATATAAAGAAAATAACCATTGCCATGTTGATCACATTAATCTCTATTGGCAATATAAACGCACAAGAAATGAAAACTGAAATTCCAAAAATTAGTGAATTCCCTACAGGAAATGAAAACACCGGGTTTGAACAATATTTCTCGGGGAAGTCTTGGCTAGCGCCATTAACAAGCAATAAGGATTTAAACGTACCAATGTTTAACGTAACGTTTGAACCTAACTGCCGAAACAACTGGCACACGCATACAGGAGGGCAGATACTCATCGCCGTAGGTGGTGTGGGTTATTATCAAGAACGAGGTAAAAGCGCCCGTCGTTTACTACCCGGGGATGTTGTCGAAATCGCACCAAACGTAGAGCATTGGCACGGCGCCTCACCGGACAGTTGGTTTTCGCATATCGCCGTAGAATGTAATCCCCAAACCAATAAAAACACTTGGCTTGAGCCGGTAAGTGATGAGGAATATGGGAAGGCCGTAAATGATAAGTAGTAGATTTTCCTTATCGTTTACACAAACCGAGCCTAAAAGACACTCCGGTTTCCCCTAGAAGAAACTGCAGTTTCTATCCTAGCGGGAAACTGTAGTTTCCTAAGAAAGAAATACAAAGAAACTGTAATGTACTAGTAAACAGAATATTGAATAATATATTCTCATCCTATGCCCTGTATATAAGACATTCTTCTCGCAAAATTCAATCCGTGCAATTAATATCATTAACAGATTCATTCTCATACGCAGACTTTTGTGATTTTATAAATATATCACGGTACTCATCAAGTAAGTTAATGTCCTGCAAATCATTAACGCCTAAAATCTCACGGATTAAATCCGCCTTGCCTGCTTCTATCTCCACTTTCGGTATCATATATCTTAATTTAGATTAATAAATAAAATCATCTGTTTGGTGTTTTAAACAGACATCGTCACCCTTTTGTTTATACAAAATTTAAATTTAACACAACAAATTTTACAGTATCCGAAATTTATCCCCTTAACTTAATCAACCAATAAGGATAGTCAAATCCCTTTCTAAATTGTTATTCACTAACAAGGATATTTCAAAATCAAAAAATCAATCTTATGGAGAAAAATATTTTCTGGTTAGAAAATGACCAACTCAAAGAGATAGCCAGTTCATTTCAGGAAAAGGTTGAAGAGGGATTAAAACATGAAAATGCGGAGATACAATGCATACCGACTTTTATCTCTCCCAAAACCTCTGATATTAATGGAAAAGCATTGGTTCTCGATTTAGGAGGAACCAACTATAGAGTAGCGACCGTCGATCTTGGACAAGGATCACCAACCATCCATCCCAACAATGGGTGGAAAAAAGACATGTCGATCATGAAATCACCGGGATATACTCGTGAGGAGCTATTTAAAGAATTAGCCGATATGATTGTCGGGATAAAACGGGATGAGGAAATGCCAATCGGCTATTGTTTTTCTTATCCAGCAGAATCCGTACTCAGTGGAGACGCCAAATTGTTACGTTGGACAAAAGGAGTCGACATTAAAGAAATGGTAGGGCAATTAGTTGGCAAACCACTTCTCGACTACCTAAACGAACATTGTAAAATCAAATTTACAGGTATTAAAGTATTAAACGATACTATCGCCAGCTTGTTTGCCGGCCTAACCGACAATAGCTATGACGCCTATATCGGTCTGATCGTAGGAACAGGCACCAACATGGCCACATTCATTCCGGCGGATAAAATAAAGAAATTAGATCCGAGCTATAATATACAAGGCTTAGTCCCTGTCAACCTAGAGTCGGGTAACTTCCATCCTCCATTCCTCACGACAGTCGATGATACGGTTGACGCCATTTCAGGCAGCCTTGGAAAACAGCGATTTGAGAAAGCGGTTTCGGGTATGTATCTAGGCGATATATTGAAAGCGGCTTTCCCTTTGGATGAGTTTGAGAATAAATTCGATGCCAAAAAATTGACCGCTATCATGAACTATCCGGATATTCACAAGGACGTATATGTAGATGTAGCTCATTGGATCTACAACAGATCAGCACAATTAGTCGCCGCATCGCTACTGGGCCTTATTCAGTTACTGAGATCATATAATAAAGATATACAAAAAATCTGTCTAGTAGCCGAAGGCAGTCTATTTTGGAGCGAGAATAGAAAAGATAAAAACTATAACATTCTTGTTCTGGAGAAATTACAAGAACTCCTTAATGAATCCGCATTAGCGGATATAGAAATCCATATCAACAATATGAATAACGCAAACTTGATAGGAACAGGTATAGCGGCGCTCTCTTGAAATCAATATGAATGAAGTGAATCTTGAACTATAAAATTACGTTTTTCAAAATAAATAGAAAGTGCGGGTATTCTTTACATACGATACCCGCACTACTTTTTCCGCAGAAAAATGATTGTATAATTCACTCATAGCGCATCGCACAAATGGATTCAGCCCCAGAGGATGAAATATAACCGCAATCATATCAATATTAGCTAGTGGTTTGGATTGGATATCGTAATCAATAGAGAATACCGAAATTTTCCGTCTTATTGATAGCTTCGATCGCATTATCTACATTTAGCTTTGCCAATATATTCTTTCGGTGATTATTTACCGTATAAATACTAAGATTTAGCTTATAAGCGATCTCTTTGCTCAGAAAACCTTACCGAATTAATATTAGTATTTCTTTCTCACGCTTGGTTAATTGAGGTTCGGCTAGAACAATCGTCGACGCAAGTATCAGTCCTGTCTTTCTATTGATAACTGTCCGTTTAATTCTTTCGGTAGGCGATACAATCGGGATAATACTTGGTTCCGAAAATCTGTACCCGCTGATATTGTGCAAATTGTATCTGTTCTCATTTATCTATTATGCTTTACTTTGCATTATTTTAGTTTTCAAATATATTTAATGATTATGAAGTTGAAATTTGCCAAAAGAATGTCTTATATAAAGGCTTCGGAAATAAGAGAAATACTCAAAGTTACAGAACGGGAAGATGTTATTTCATTTGCTGGTGGACTACCTGCCCCTGAGCTATTCCCCATAGATGAAATTAACAAAATGAATCAGGTCGTTTTGCAAGAAGCAGGAGCAAAAGCTCTTCAATATACGACTACTGAAGGGTATTATCCTTTACGTGAATGGATTGCCAAACGAATGAATGAACGCTTAGGGACATCGTTCGATAAGGATAATATTCTTATAACTCACGGTTCGCAACAAGGATTAGATTTATCCGGAAAAGTATTTCTGGACGATGGTGATATCGTATTGTGTGAAAGCCCCACCTATTTAGCAGCAATTAGCGCATTCAAATCATATGGGAGTGGCTTCATTGAAATTCCAACAGATGAAGAAGGCATGGATATGGCTACTTTGGAAGAGGTACTGAATAATACTCAAAATATAAAACTAATATATGTAATACCAACCTTTCAAAATCCCACTGGAAAAACATGGAGTTTGGAAAGACGAAAAAAACTGGCTGAACTATCTGCTTTATATGATATTCCTGTTATTGAAGATAACCCTTATGGAGAATTAAGGTTTGAAGGAGAGTCTTTACCCTCTATAAAGTCTTTTGATAAGGTAGGTAATATCTTATGCACTGGTAGTTTTTCTAAAATCTTTTGTCCGGGCTTTCGGATTGGGTGGATTGCAGGTGATAAAGATATTATCCGCAAGTATGTGTTAGTTAAGCAGGGCACTGATTTGCAGTGTAACACAATAGCTCAAATGACTATTGCCGAATATCTAAAACGATATGATATTGATGAGCATATTAGCAAAATAGTAGAAGTCTACAGAAAACGCAGAGATATAGCTTTAGAATGTATTGAACGCTATTTTCCTAATGACATAAAATATACTCATCCTCAAGGCGGGTTATTTACTTGGATTGAATTACCCGAAAATATTTCAGCGCATGACATCCTGCAAAAATGCATTGAACAGAAAATAGCCTTTGTACCCGGCAGTTCATTTTATCCTGTTGAGCACAAAGAAAATACTTTTAGAATAAATTACTCTAATATGCCAGAAGATAGAATCATGAAAGGACTTCAAGTAATAGGGGAAGTACTAAAAGAATACATACATCAGTTAAAGTGATTTTTAATTATATCCCCCAATTGTTTTAAGCGTTCTTCAAGAAGTGGAGTCCATCGTTGTCCATAGCTTAAACGCATACAATTGGTATATTGCTCTTGTAATGTAAACATACGTCCGGGGGCTATGCTTATTTTTCGCTGCATAGCCCGATAATAAAGTTCTGTTGTATCAATCTGTTTGTCTAATTCCACCCAAAGCATAAATCCTCCTTGTGGAGTAACAATTTTTGTATTCTCGGGGAAGTAATCCATGATGGAATGGGCAAAATGAATACTGTTTGCGTATAATTCTTGTCGCAGTTTACGTAAATGGTTTTCGTATCTGTCATTCTCCATGAAATTGGCAACCGCTTCTTGATTAAGCGCAGGCGTAGAAATAAGGTGAATATTCTTTTGGCGAATAATAGCATGTTTAAATTTGCCGGGAGCAATCCATCCTACCCGATACCCCGGCGCTAATGTTTTAGATACCGCACCACACCATAAAACAAGCCCCTTCTTGTCAAAAGCCTTGCAGGGCTTAGGACGTGAATTTCCAAAAAATAAATCACCATATAAATCATCCTCGATCAAAGGTATATCATATCCGGCCAGCATATCAACAACTACCCTTTTATGTTCATCAGGCATACAACTTCCCAATGGGTTATTAAAGTTGCTTATAAGCAGGCAAGCTTTAATTTGTGGTAAAACTTTTTTCAGCGCATCTGGATCAATCCCTGTTACTGGATTGGTAGGTAATTCCAATATACGTAACCCCATACTATTGGCTAATTGTAACATTCCAAAATAGACCGGACTTTCAACCGCAATAGTATCTCCTACCTTAGTAATTACAGATAAAGCTAAAGCAACCGCATTAGTAACTCCGGCAGTTGTCACTATATCATCTTCTGTCAAGTTTCCCTTCCAACTATACGTAAAACGAGCTATAGATTTACGTAATCGCATATTTCCCTGTGTTTCATCATACCGGGTTCCATTACCCGGAAGTGCCTGCATAGCTCTTATAAGTTCTTTATTAAGTTTTGCAATTGGTAATAAAATATCTTCGGGCATTCCTAATGAAAATCGAGTGATCGATTTATCTCCTATTTCTAACGAGCTGTATACGTCAGCAATCAAATCTACCACCTCTTTGCTCTCAGGCTTTACAGACGGTTGTGTTGTCGCTGGAACAGATAGGCGTATGGGTTTGTAATTGACAATATACCCTGATTTTGGGCGTGATATTATAAATCCGTCTTTTTCCAATTCATAATATGCCTGAATTGCCGTATTAAGACTTACACCATTTTCATTGCTAATAGTGCGTAAAGAAGGTAGTTTCTCACCAGCTTTCCACACGCCTTTCTTAATTTGACAGGCAATAGTTCTCGCTATTTCTTGATATAGGATTTCTTTTTTCATACTTGTTAGGTGTTATCTGTATCCTGCAAATATACAAAAATCGTGTCTGTATCTGTTTTGGACTTTGAAATACTTTTACAGAATGACTTTTGTATTGCTTTGCTATTCTTAAATGGAAGAAAGGTATTCAAGTAAACAACTGAATTCAACCACCATTAATAAAAAAATCACAGTAAAACAGGTTTCAGATGATAATATCTAAAATCAATACAGAGATTGAAACCTTCTGCATAGATAGTGATTTCCGACAATCGTACCCCCTAATCGTTTTTTGGGGAAGGGGGTACGATTTGGATACTCAACCGTGTCTTTTCGTGCCCCTTTTTTGTCTTTTAAGCAAGACTGAAACAATAAAAAAAGTCCTACAATACGTTGATATTGTAGGACTTGTCTCTTTTTTGTCGCCGTTTGGCTTTGTTCTTATGTGATCCGCCTGGGATTCTCCTTGTTGAGTTACCACGCTGATATTTAAAACTTTATATTTCTTGCTTCAAGCATATCCCATGATTTATCCCACTAATTTGTTACTTGCTTTTGCAGTAGTTTGCTCATGGAGAATACTGAGGGCAAAGATAGAAAATTTCTGATACTTTGCAAAAATTGTAAGGCAATCTTTAAGGCTTTATATATTACAAATAATAGGCATGATAAAGTTTTATTTTTAATCATGTGTTTTCTTTGTAAAAAGGCAATCTATTATTTTCTCAAAAAAACTTTTCTTCTTTACAGTGATGTTTTTTTTATTTTCATTCTCTTGATACTTTCTTTTCGCAAGAGTATTTGCAAATTGACCCAAGTTGAAAATATTAATAACGATGTCTAATAATGAGCAAATAGAATAATAGAGAGAAAAAAGCAATAAGAAAAGGACTAAGTAATTAAAACAATCAAATCCTTTGCTAAATAGGAATGGTACTTGTGCCTTTTGAATGAATTGACAAAAAGTCCCATATAAAAAAGTGCAAATAATAGCACCCATTACTATAGCAAATGTTGAATTTACAATTTGAAATAGTGAATATTTTTTCTCATTTCTGTCTTTCGCCAAATAACTTATTATTTCGGAACTACTAAATCCAATAATAAGAGCATATCCTGTTAGCACAAATCCTATAATACTAGGAAAAGCACTTGTGATTAAAGTGCTTACTATTTCTATGTGTTCAAAAGGTGTTTTTTTTGAAAATAGAAGTGGAATTAGTGTTAAGGCTGTTAATATTATAGGCTTAATACATCCTTTACATAAATTGCAGAAAGGGTATATTTCCCATACTATTTTCCAGCCTGTACTTTTTTTCTTACTCATGTCTTTTTGATAATGATAATATACGACTCTTTATTTTATCTAACAGAGAATCTTCATTTTCATATCGAACCTCATCAATTAAAGGATGCTCTTTCGTGTTAATAACATCTCGTTTCCCATCAAAATATGCGGTAGCTTTGGCATATCCGTTTTCCCTACTAAGTTTCAACATACCACCTAAAAAAGTTTTTTTCTTTAATTTTATAGGTTTCTTTTTGGTCCCTGATACTTTTGTTGAAACGACAGATACTTCGCTTTCTTTCATTTGCTCGTCTATGATGGCTTCCCATTCATCATTATTATCATTGTTTGTATATGATACTTTGATTTCTAAATTGGTTAATTGCACTGCATTAAAGATCTTTTCAATAGCATCCTCTGTTGCTACAATATTAACTTTTACATTCTCACCTTTGTTCTTATCTGTAACTTTATTTAATGCATCTTCAAAAAAATAGGCTATTTGGGATGAAGATGTATTGGCATCTTCAAATATTGCTAAACGATGTGCTTGTGGCAAGAAGAAATATTCCCATTCTTTTGAGTTGGGATTTAGATTAGGATTGATATTTACATCTTCAATTTCTTCTGTTTCCTCATTAAACCACCCTTCTTCATTTAGTTTTGTATAGTTAATTAATGAACCATAGATTAATCCATCATGCTCATACAAAGTCCTTATCCTTGTATTTTTATCTGAATATGTGTTTATACGGATTTTTTTTCTTTTACTGCTTTAAATAACTCAGTGTATCTTTCTGGGGATTGACACTCTTCTGGGTAGATAGCGATATTGTACAATCTGATTTTCTTTGATTGTTCTTTTTGATTTTTGTGAGTATATTTGTCCATTTGAATTAAATTTATTGGTTATTCTGCAAATATAATAAAAGAAATGTAAAAAACAAGAGGTTGAGCATAAACAGTTAAGAACTTGTTGATCACTTCGTTTTTCAAATAGTATGGACGTTCATATTATGTAGTAAAAAGAAATTTTATTGGTTTAATTAAGTATATAAGCTATAATTTTATCATTTTACTTATTAGAGTACAGAATTACAGCTGACGTCTTTTCTTTTTTTTCTTCTTGCGTCTCTGTGTTTGTAATTCCTCTGCTTGTATAGCATTATAACTGTTGCCATCACCTAACGAAAAGATAGATAACAAAGAATCACCGCCATTGTTATTTTGTTGATTGTAAGAATGTTTGTTCTGTATCTTGCTATCAAGATTGCAAGAAATATTGTTTTCTTTTTCACTGGGTTGGAATGTATCTTTTTTCTTTTCGCCAATAAAGGTTTGTGCCTGTAAATCAAGTTGTTCGAAGATAGAACCGTTCTTCATTGTGTTATGGTAATCAAACGATTCGGATTGTTGTCGGTTATAACCGAACAGTTTATCAAATCCCTGTTCTGTCTGCTGGAACAGATTCACACGGTCAAAGCCACCTGTTATTGCTCCATTCTTGGTGTTCTTATGATTAGTCAATGGTGATAGCTTCTTTTTATTGGCTTGGTCTTTCCGGCTCACAATCAAATGGCAGTGCATATTCAGTTCATTTTCCGAACGACTACGGTCAAAATGAATCTTACCATAGAACTTTATATCCGAAGCGGATAGTTCTTTATTGAAGTTCTTAGCATATTCAGGTATAAACACTTGACGAATATAACGTTTCATAGTTTCGGCTTGCTTCTGCTCTGTGTTACCCATCACTTGAAGCTCCTTTTCCGATGGGCTGACATGGATAGCATAAAACTTGGCATCTGTTTTTAGGAGTTGGCCGATATTTGTATCTATATCCTTTATGACCTTTGATTTATAGATATTATTATCTGTCAGATTGAAAAATCCTTCGGTATAGATACCCTTTTCTATCCTTTCTAAATCCTCATGTTCGAGGTAATTTGCCAACTGTCGGCTACTGCCTGCATTGTTATATGTTCCGTTCGATGGCGAGGCAAAGTCTATGTGCATAGTCTTATGTATTTATCAAATTGCTGATTTCAGCTTTCAAATTCTCTTTCTTTTTACTATCCCAGCAGGACGACTTTGTTAAACAGCACGAGCCTTGATTTGACGGTTCTTGCTTTCATTTTGCGCCTTACCCTGAAATAGAAGTCCAAAGATTCGATGAAAGGCAAGTCCAGTTCTGTAAACGGTATGTCGCTTGCGTGGTACTGTATTTTCAGGAAGTCTTTCAGTTGGTCGTGCAGCACCTCGTACTGCTTGTAAGTCGATTCCGCCCGGTCTATGCCCGTCCTCGCCTTGAAATCCCGCATCATTTCCTCAAACAGGGCAATGACAGTCGTCTGTGCGGTTGCGACACCCTGAAAGGCGTTCTTTACCTCCACGGCTGTGACTTTGCCCGTCCGCTTCAAGATGTCCTTGTAGCTGGCATGAATGGCAAGGTTTATCCTGTTTATCGCCCGGTTCAGCTCAACGGCTTGCCTGCTCTTTCCGGTCGCACGTCCTGACTTGACATCCCACAGGCGTTCATCGACTTTCAGCTTGCTGCTGAACTGGGCTAACGTACCGCCGACAATGATTTTGCCAATCACCGGATAAATGCCGCAGGCGTTGGTTGCGCTCTTTTCCCTTTTGATGTAAAAGGACACTTTCAGTTCGTTGTTCATAATCACTCATTTTTAAGTTTGTAAAATTACTGCTTTCGTGAGTTTTAGAACAATGTGAAACACAGACAAATAAGGACTTTCCCGGTCATTTTCGGACAACGTTCTGCACCGCTTTTCACTCCCTGAAATGGGTAACGGATAAGAAACGGAACGTTTGCCTTTATCCGCTTTATTCTGCCAAACCAATGTCGGACAGGAAAGGACTATAAAAGACTTTTATTTCTGTAAATGAATCAGTTACACCGTTATGCTTTCTTCTTCTGTTTTGTAGTCTTGTTTTTTCGTTTAACGAAAACCGGACGGTTTAACGGCGAAAACTCCGCCAAACCATCCCTGTAAAAACTCCGGAGTCGCTTTTTGCATATCTAACTATAATTCATCTGAAATCACAAAACAGATTGAAACGCATGTGGTTAGTTCGTCTGTTTATAAACTCTATATAAAATTTAAATCTGAATGCATATGACTAGTATAAAAGTAAAATTCCGCCCGTCTTCTACCATCCAAAAAGAAGGGACTCTACATTATCAAATAATCCATCATCGTGAGGTACGGAAACTTCGTACCGGTTATAGGCTATTCCCGAACGAGTGGAATACAGTTTTGAAACGAATAAATGTTTCGGCTGGAAAGAATGAAGAGCGAAGACTCTATCTGACAGCATTGAAAAAGCACATTGATACAGATCTGTTCAAAATAAAAGAATGTATCAACCGTTTGAAACAGGAAAATAAACCTTATACAGCCGACCGCATCGTAAAACTTTACTCTACTCATGAAGGAAGTTATACCTTTCTTTTGTATGGGAAAGGATTGTTGGTTGAATTGAAGAAAATAGGAAAAGTACGTACTGCCGATACCTATCGGAACGCCTTGGGCAGTTTTGAACGCTTTTTGAATGACCAAGCAGACATCCCGTTGGAAGCCATGGACTCCAATCTGATGATAGCCTATGAAAGTTGGCTTAAAGGAACCGGTATTTGTCCAAATACCAGTTCCTATTATATGCGTAATCTCAGAGCTATCTATAACCGTGCGGTGGAACAGGGTTTTGTTACCCAGCAAAATCCTTTCAAGCATGTATATACCGGTATTGATAAAACAAAGAAACGTGCTGTTTCTTTGGATGTGATCCGGGAAATACGAGATTTAAAATTGACGAAAAAATCACTGGTCTTCGCCAGGGATATCTTTTTATTCAGCTTTTATACACGTGGAATGTCCTTTGTAGATATGGCATTTTTAAAAAAGCAAGACCTGCAAAATGGGATTCTTGCTTATCGGAGAAATAAGACAGGTCAGCAGTTATTTATCAAAAGGGAAAAAACCATGCAGGAACTCATCGATAAATATGATACCTTTGATACACCCTATTTGCTACCGGTTATTCGAAACAATGGTGTGGACGAGTGGCATCAATACCAGAATGCGGCTCATCGTATCAATAGAAATCTGAAGCAGATTGGCAAGCAGATTGGTTTGGATATCCCGCTTACTACTTATGTCGCGCGCCATGCATGGGCCAGTATTGCCCAAAGTAAAAATGTCCCTCTATCTGTCATCAGTAAAGCATTGGGACATAATTCGGAACAAACCACCCGAATTTATCTTAGCTCTTTAGATACATCTGTTGTGGATAAGGCAAATAACCTTATTTTAATGTCTATATAAAAATATGTATTTATATAATATTGACAAAGAAACTGTTTTGATTTTTCTGCCTCTTGATTGGGGATCTGTTTTTGGACCAGATTCATTTCTCTGATGAGAAAGATAGCAAGCTATCTGGATAAGAGAAGCGAATATGCCTCCAAAACGCTCAAAACATAGACGAAAACAACAGGAAAATAACAAAATTGGTTGTTTATAAAACAATCAAAACACTTTCTTATATCGAATTCATGTTAAATGACAAAAAACAAGCCAGCCAATTCATTCTAAAAATATTTGAATTAGCCGGCTTGTTTGTATCCTTAGGTGTTCCCCTAAATAAGATTCGCCTAAACGGAAAAATGGAAAACTATCCGGTCATTCCTACGGATCAGTATCTCACATCGCGCACACAGAACACACCGGCTCTGCCGTATTTTTCCCGATCTTCATCGGTATCCTCCACCATGCCTCTCCAATCTGAATAGTAGGGCATCATGTGCATTTCTACCCGGCGAATTTTCAGCAACTCCATTTCCGAATCGGTCTTCCAATAGTTCAGTATGTAGCCGGTAGGCGTATATTCGTGTCTACCGGGATAATAGCGGCTGTAAGAATACGCCGTACGGCAATGGAACATGGCGCAAAGCCGGTGCTTAAAATTATGCTTCCTTTTATCACTTAAATCGCATGTCAGACTGAGTGGGTTGTACCAGCCGTAAGCATCACCTACGGCATCCTTGTCTCCCGGCTTCACCATGGGCGAGAAAGGCAGGTTGTCCTCATCCTGGAAGAAGTTGAATGCCAGCTGAATCAATGTCAGCTCGCGTTCATTGGGCAAGCGCCACGCTCCGGCGGGGGTCACTCCGTCTCCTGCTTCGTGATAGTCTTGGGCTATGGTAAACTTATCTCGTTTGGCATTGTCTATCTCAATAAGTTTCAATGTCGTACCTGTCCATGTTACCTTACTGGGAGTATCTTTATCAAATCTCAGGTGACTCGGGTCAGTGCACTCAAATTTCGCAATCGTATCCATCAGCATGGGTTCTTGTGCCAGCTGGAATTTCTTGTACAGACGGTTCTGCGTATCGCGTTCGTTATGGGGCTGAAGCTCCCGGTAACTGAACGAACGCATGGCTTCGTCCGCCAAAAAGACTTCCAGTGTACGGCTTGCTTCATCGTATTTGTAATAAGGAGACGAAACTTCCCTGTCCATCCTGCCACTCACGACTCCGCTTCCCAAGCTCCTCACACTAATCATGTGCCTCAGATACGTATGACTTATGTATCCTCCCAGTTCCGACCATATTGTGGAATAAGGACCGTATGTACTGGCCGTATATCCCTGTACGGGATCCTTGTTTATCTTTTTCCCGTCTGCTCCTATATATATATCGAAAGACGATTTCCACAAGGCAGCTTCTTTTGCCATGGCAGGCTCTCCCAGCCACATACCCACCAATTGCCCTATGGCAGGTACATACCAGCGCAGTTCTTCCTCGTCCAGATAGCCGTTGCCGTTCAAATCACGGTTACGTATCAGCATGATAACCGGATCGTCGGCCTGTCCGCTAATCGGTCGGGATTCCTTCAGACTTCCATCTTTCCTCAGTATAAAACCGGATAGGAAAGGTGATTTTTTAAGCCCCCATTCCATACCATGCATATTACAATTTCCAACCTGACCATCCAGCTTTTGCCAAGTATTCTTTCTGCCGTCCCAAACTTCCCTCTCGCCCGGTTCTGGCTCATACAGGATGTGCTTCTGCTCTTCCACCGACTCCAAGCCGAATTTATTGAGAGTCTCATCGTTCATATCATAGAAGCAGGCAATGGAACGTTGTTTCAGCGTATAAACCGACTGCGACACCGCGCTCTTACCATCTTGGCTGAACTCGAGGTCGGTAGCAAGCGAGAAGATACGGTCCTTGCAGTTGATAAAATCTTTCAGATGCACCGGTACCGTAATGCGCGGGTCGGGATGTCTTTCATAAAAGTTCTCATCCACAAAGCAGGTGTAGTACGCCGAATCCTCCTTACTTGCATAAAACTCATCGAGCGCATCGAACACACTTTTCACCTTGCCTGGATAATAGTATTCCAGGAGATAGGGGCTTTCCTTATCCGGTTTTGTTCCATTATAGAAATAGTTATCCTTTTGCGTCTCTTTCGCAAACTCCAGCCACGCCAGATAGCCTTGTGCCACCTCTTTGGTAATACCGAAACTGCTCACGGATACACATTTGCCTTCCGAACCTCCGTCTGGGGTACCTTTAGGATAATACATCACCCCCATGACCCCGAAAGGTGTGTCGGTATACAGATAGACACCATTCTCAATGTCTTTCCGCATGAATTTCATCTCCACCTGGTCAAAATGGGCATCGATATGTGCGAAAGCCTCATGCTTGAACACCACTCCTTCCGCTCCCGGAGTCTTTTCGTTCTCATCTTCCACTTCCACCACTATATCATCCACTCCGTTGATGGTTACATTATACGTATAGTGATGGTCGCGCTCCACGCTGAAGTGATTGAGGTCTTTCCCGAAATTACCCAAATGGATATAATAACGGACATCGGCAGCAACCGTCTTGTCTGCATTTTCAAACCATCCGGTCAGTTCAATATAAGTAGAAGCTTTCGGAGCAAACTCAAACTTGTAGTGCCCTTTGTGATTATCGGCATTA
The DNA here is from genome assembly GCF_002257605.1 of Parabacteroides sp. CT06. Classification (GTDB taxonomy): domain Bacteria; phylum Bacteroidota; class Bacteroidia; order Bacteroidales; family Tannerellaceae; genus Parabacteroides; species Parabacteroides distasonis. The sequence goes on from NZ_CP022754.1 coordinate 2,314,131, forward strand.
TCAGCATGAAAATCATCGGGAGCGGTCTCTTCCGTATTTTTATTGTCGGCAGTCTTCACCACCTTATCCCGCTGCCTGTATTCGGTAATCTCCACGCCGGATCTTACCTTGCGTATGTTCTCCGGCAGGTATATAGTAAAAGTGAGAGAATCCAGTAAACCGAAATTCACCGGCTTGGCATCTTCCACCAGGATACGGTCCCGCTCTTCTTCCGTCCACGCCTGTGCGGTGGGCGACACATAATGAGGTATATGGCGAACCGTGTAATCTCGCGCCGTAAACTTCACTCCTTTACCTTCCCTGATATTCATTGTAATCTTGCTCATCAGGCGTTTCAGCACACACGAGTTGTCTTCATCGTGTTTACCGTCCGGCAACAGCGTATGAGTTTTTCCCTCTTCATCCGTATAACTGATTTGTCCCTGTTCGTTCACATGACATAATCCTGTATTGTTGTTCACCATACCCGTAAGCGGCAGATAACCGTCTACGCTGTGTATGTTTCCGTTCCACTTCGGGGTTGCTTTTTCAAAAAACTCCGCCTGAGTGCCCAGCGCATCCCCACCCGATACTCCCGGAAAGAAATTAAGGAACGAACTTTGCGCATTGCCCAACAGATAGATATACACATCGCCCACCGGAACATAGAACTTGATTTCACCGCACGTAGGGTCGTCATTATCGGCAATCCATCCGCCGGTAGCGCCTTCCAGCGGCTTATTGGACGGATTGGAGAACAGATGATAGGCCAACAACTCATTTTCTTCCGGATTGTCGCTCTTCGCTTCATATACAAAAGCCATCACGCCCGAAAGCTGGGAGTCATAATCAATCTCTCCACCTGCCGCACGGGTTGTAATCGTGGTAGTGATGCCACGTCCCACACCGAACGGAAGCCTCACCTCCACCCGCTTGTCACGGTCTACTCCCTGCAAGTCGTTTCCTTCGATGAACTCATCGGTGCAAGATGCAAGCGACAGGAGCGCCAACAGTCCCGCCGCCAGAATATGATTCACTGTTTTTTTCATCATGCTGTATATTTTTATCTGTTATTCGTCTGCCTAATTAAATTCCACATCTCCGCCTCCAGCTTCCCACGGAACAATCATCCAATGTGCTGTCATAGCCACGTGTCCATGCATGGAAATAACGGAAAACAGCCGCAGGTTCATGTTGGCTTCCACTTCGGGCAAAGCCACATATTGCATATCAGCCTCATGGCCTTCCGTACCGTCACTTCCCACTTTATGTTCATGCGACAGTATTTTCAGATAATATCCCCTTGAACTCTCTGCTGACGGATTCTCAGGATAACGGTCTGCAATTTCATTGGAGTTGGCAAACAGATAAATCGGTTTGGCTGGCATCCACTGAAAGTTTTTCGTGCCTGTATTCCCGGCATGTGCCAAAGCCTTAATCTCGTTGATATGGGTCTTCTCCAGCAAGTTCTTTTCATACACCTCATATTCCGGTGTCCCTTCTTGCGGAGCGGTTTCCGGTTCCTCCGGCCATCCCGCACTCAGAATTACCTTGCCGTTCTTCTGATTCTTCGAGTCGGAACTTTCACCGGCTCCCTCCAGACAATTGAAATCTCCCGTATATTCGTACTTCTCTTTCGGAAACAGATACCCGTATTCCGGCATATTGTAGAGATACAACCCGCGCCCCATATAGAGCTGCCCCTCTCCGGCGTCTGCCACATCCGCCTTGGCAAAGTAAAGCTGTAGTTTCGCTATGCTGCGTTTCAGTTCCAGGTTTATCTCCTGATTATCGTGCGTAACTGTTCCACGATACTTACAGGTCATCGGCACAATGGCAGAGCGGTATTTTTTTCCCGTTTCATCCTTGTCTGTTTCCGTTCCGCCCGACATATATTCCGCTTCCGGCAGCCGGCTGAAAGTCAAAGACTCCAGTCTGTCCGGCGCAACTTCCAAGCCTTCGACCGGACGTACTCCCCCGACAGTCTCACCGGGCAGTACAAAAATGTCTCCCTTGTTTTCGCTAAGCAGCTTTCCTGCCGCTTGTTCATTGGCCACCGCATAAAACCAGACTTCTCCTTGTGGCAGCTTCCATTTGAAAGTATGGGGTTGCACATCCTCACCACCATAATAATACCCTACCAGACTACCGTTGTGAAAAGCATACACTCTGAGTGTCTTCACCTGCGATTCGAAATCATCCGCTCCTGCCGCCCTTGTATCAATTGAAAGCTTCACCGTCACCGGTTCTCCCTCTCCGGGAAACATCTCCTCCTGTTCGTCCGATGCACAAGCCGTCATTATCCCCACCATTGCGGCAAACATACATAATATATATGAGTATTTTCGAATTTTCATATCTTGCTATTTCCTGTTTATGAGATTACCAATCTGCCGAAATATCCCGGCTGTCCCAATCTCCCACGCTCACTTTGACAGTGATATCGGCATCGCCAGCAGGCAGCGTTATTTTATAATGGTAAGTGCTCGACTTTATCCATTCCGTTGTTTGAGCCACATCCAGGTATACCATCGCTTCTTTTGCCTCCGACAACGGTTTGCCGGCATAGGCATACTTAAAGGTTACCGCCACATGCTCCGTCACCGGCTGCGGCAACAGCAATACGCTATCCAGCACGGTAACACTGCTTCCAGCTTCTATCCGCACGCTCTCGCTGCGTACGAAAGGGGTTCCTTCTTCCGTGCAGTTTATCCGGTTTTGCCATGTCGACTCCTCCGGTGTCCACAGCAAGTCACCTTTATAGTCCACCCCCAAAAGTCTGATGTCCGACACTTCCGCCTGCTTCTCCCCTGTACAGACAGTAAATTTCACCTGTGCCAATTCATGTTTGAATGCCAAAAGCACAGGCGCCATCATTCCGCCCCCCTCATAAACCACATCCGTCTTTGCTGCTGTCATCAGATCCACAGCACCCTTCCCCATCTCGGAAGAATCAAACCCCGTAACCCTAAGTTCACCTTTATCGTTGCAGGAGACCTCTGTGGCAATATTATTCTCTTTCATCTTTTCCGGATGCACCGCATAAAAGCCATAAGGCCTACCTACAGCCCAAAAACGTTTCTCGCCATAGTTTCCCGATGGAGTAACCGGAACAGCATCGAAAAACAATTTCGGTCCGTCGCTTTCCCGTACCCATCCCCACAATGTGAAATTATCCATACCCTCCTTGTTATTTTCCACCACTGCACGAGTGGCAACTTGTGTGCCAAAGACAATCGGTATCCGTTGCTCCGAATCGCTTTCTTCCGTCATGCTATCGGAACAGCCGACAGCGACCAGCATGGTCGTGACAAGAAGGAAATCCTTTTTTAAATTAAGTCGCATAGGCATTTATTTTTTGTACAATAAATAGTAACCGGGAAGGGAACATTCAACCCCGCCCGGCTTATTATATTTCCACAACTTGATAAATGGAAAAGACAAGTCTGCGGTTGTTCAGTGTTATTGTCCAGAGTTTGAATTAGGAACACTGGCATCGAGGTCCTGAGGATATTCAACGAAATCATCCACAGTTACGGCGAATGTAATAGGAACCAATACAGGTTCTGGATCTGGATTTTCAGGATCTGGATCAGGGTTAAAGCCGCCACCCTCACCAAAGATAAGAGTATAAACATAGCGTTTGCCTTGCTTCCAGACTTGTTTGGTTTTTCCGTTTATGTCTTTGGGTTCTCCTACCAGGGAGACACCCACCCATGCGGTTTCCTCGTGTGAGTTCGTGTTCGGCCACAACTGTACATTAGATACCGTATCCACCAGCTTGCATTTAACAAGCACTCGCGCTGTCCCCGTGATTTTGTACTCCGGATTTTCATCTGTTCCGCCGGTCTTCGTAATCCAGGGATTCAATGTCTGCGGTAAAAGGAGCAATCCCTTATAGCCATTGTCTGTTTTAACAGTCAAGTCCCGCACAGATGCATCTATGGAACCTACAAAACCTTGTTCCATTATCGGAATAATCTCAGCGGCATAGTTGTTCTGCTTTGCGTTCTCTTTGTTATACACAATATTCCATCTTCCCCATGAGTTGTCAGTTTCCGTGTCTTTCTCAGTTCCCTGCCATTGAGTAGTAGTGCTCAAAGTCGGCCAGAAGAATGTACCCTGTTTCTCTATTCCCTCCACTTTCACTGCGTCTACGAACACTGTCAGGTTAGAGCTGGTATTCCTGATTCTGAATACAATTTGTGACAGGGCATGGCGGAAGTTGACCATGACTGGTCGTTCACCCTCATGCTCGTTTTTCTTTTCAGCCTGGTTCAAGGCATAAAGCAGGTCTTCATCGCCGGGTACGTTATAGTTTGCAATTTTCTTGTCGCCTTCAACCTTGATGCTAACATTGCCATTCTGCGTATTCATCGGACTATACGAATAGAAGTCCACATCTGTTTCCGGCCAGAACTTGGTATCGCCATACGACCATACATTTCCTTGCTTCCGCACATCGCAATCCATGTATGTAGCTCCTTGGGTAAAGGCCAATACATGAAAGTTTCTTATACTGTTGGTTGTGGTGGCTTCGCTTCCTGTACGGGTTGTTTTTCCCGCTACCGCACTCAAGCTGATGCTTTCACCATAGTTTATTTCTATCGTTTCGTCGTTGGCACATGCCGTTACCAATGCCATGGCCGATAGTACCATCAGAATTGATTTCGCTTGCATAATATCAAAAAGATTAAAAATATAAAGACTACATAATAATATCATTTTCTACTTCCACCCAATCATCAACCTCTACATCAAATCCATCCTCGTTCGGAAGCGGTTCTGGGAAGCCCGCATTATCAATGATGATATGTACATGCTTTCTATCCGGAGCCTTATGCACTTGGTCGGTCACGTCAAAGGTTGTATAGAATTTTTCCTTATTGGAATACCATACATAAAACATCATTTTGTGCGGACGGGCATTCTCTTCGTGATGACCGAACGTGTAGAATTTACCGGTCATTTTCGAGCTCTCGAGGTGGAGCTCTGTCTCAAAGGGAACAGTAACACACTCCCTGTCCAGTTCTTCGTTGGCAAACAGCATGGAGGGAGCCATGCTCGACAATGACCCGCAGGCTTGCGTCATATATTCCATGTTCTTGACATTACGGACCTCATAAGTATAGGTACATATCAATTCAGCTGGATAAAGCGTAATGACATGCTCGCTACTCTCTATCCATTCGACCTTGTCTTTGTCCGCGAAAGAAATACATTCGTAACTTAGTCCTAATTCGGTAATTTCCACATTTCGGGCGCAACTTCCCCACATCATGTCAGGGCAGATAACGACACGCTCGTCTTCCGAACCTTTAGCCGGAGGCGCATAATGGGCACCGTTCCCATAAATGCTCTCAAACACGTTGCCATCCCGCGTATATCCCTCATGGGTGTCAAATCCTTCCATTCCTCTGAACAGTAAAGACTCCGTGTCATTATTATAACAGAGTATCCGGTATCTTCCCTCTTTAATCTCTACCGACCCTCCGTCTTTCCCCGCAAAATCGAACCGAATCGGAGATTCACCCTCTTCAGGATAGAAATACACACACATTCCTTCCGGATCGGCTTGCGGGGCGTTCTTCCAGTCAAAATCCACTCTGAGCGTAACCATATGCGGATGATGGAAGCAAAGTTCCTTGTGCTCGCATGAGAAAAGAATCATGGCCAACAGCGCATAAACAGTCACTCGTATGCCGGTTTTCATCGTCTGCCTCCTTTCCCTTTGTTGAAATTTTCTCTGCCAATCAGCCATACCAGCGATATTTCCGCCTTAGTAGGGCCAAACCAGTGCCGTTCCTTGGTAGCCTGCCATACGTAACAGTTGTCTACGGGAGTATATTCGTAATAGGTTCCTCCCCAATACCCGACGGCAATAGTAAAGTCAATATTCAACCTATATGCCACCGGCAGCGAATAACCGTATTCCACACCGGCGGAATAGTTCATTTTGTCCCAAAGCGTCCCTCCGGGTTTCCCCCCCATATAGCCTTTTCCTCCTGTCTCAAAATCATAAGTAAAAATCTGCCCGTATAGGCCCAGATGATGTCCGGTAAGAGGCTTTTCCTTGGCGGCTTTACCGAGCCATTTACGAATGACCATATCACCACCATAAGTCCTCCAATACCAGTGTCGCCGATCTGTTTTCCACCAGGCATACATCCAGTTGGCACCTACGCTCCAGTCTTTGCCAAGATAAAACTCCACACCGATATTCGGTACGAGCAATGCATCATACAACATATTTGTCTTCACAGCAAAATACAGGTTCCGTGGCTGCGGAGGCATATATGGGACAAAGGGTAGAGGTCCTGCCGGTTCGGGCTCGGGTACAGGCAGTTCAATGGGAGGCATTGACATAGGAGCGATAGGATTCCATACTTTCTTATACCATAGATACAACCGGGAGGCACGCAATTCCGGGAAATGTTTTTTATACATATACCAATAGGGCACTCCACCACGCAGTTGCTGTATCCGCCGCAGCTGGTCACCTTTCGAAAGATCGTCATTTGCCGCATCCTCTGCCAGTTCATGCAATAAATGTAGCGTTTCTTTCCGGTATGGCAGATTCCTGTCATCGCTCACAAGACGGATCAGACCATTCCAGTCTCTTCCGAGGAACACATTAGTTTTCAAAGAATCAGGTAATTCTCCATAGCGTGAAAGGTAATTGAACAACACATTGGCACGCTTTACTGACAAACGTCTATTCAGAGGGATACTACCTTCCGGGGATGCACCACCTACTACCTGAATACGTTTCAATTGATAAACGGAATCCGCATAGCTTGTCCGTAGACTGTCCGCAATCCGGTCTAACGCTTCTTTGTTATTTCTACGGGATGGTTCCAATACGGAATACCCTTGTCTGAAATAGATTTTTACCGAATCCTGTATCTCTTGTGCCTGAATGTGGCCTACATAAAATATCAGGAATACAAGTAAGATTTTTCTCGCTTTCATATTGATTCCATATTTGTATATAATTTATCAATACATCTCTAGGAGAAAAAGCATCATTTGTTTATTTTGTGGAGAGTATATACTTCTATAAAAAACATTATAGTATTTTACAAAATACCTTCAACTTCTTACAAGCAGCCTTCCCATGATTTAGGCATATTTACTCCACAATTCCCTATGGTAAATGTACCTCTCTTCATAAGAGATGAGTAATACGATATATATGAACAAAATAGCCTGATAATAAGGGGCTTGATTTTTATTAGTTCCTGTTTGCTCAACAAATTGTTTTGCTGTTTCAAGAATCATTCCATTCTGTATTATCTTTTTTTGCTCATTTTTGTAATCGTTTTCAATATTTTATGTAATTTTGCGTCGCATTATTCATCTCTTATGAAGAGACCATAATTTTTGCTCAACATTATTATCATCCTTAAACATTCCCATATCTAAGATCATTCCTTGAACAAGTATCCCTTATTTAGGATATTTCTTTTTTGTACCTCTCTTGAAAAGAGAGGTACATTCGCCCAATATGCTACTCTCTGCACAAGGATTTTAGAATCAGACTGTTCGCTTTATCTATAGTGGCAGTATCCAATGAGGCCAGATAGATCCTTGTAGTGGTTTCCGAGTCATGCCCCATACCTTCACTAATTACAGAGATCGGAATATTCTTACTCCGGGCTGCGCTGGCCCAGGAATGGTGCGCTACGTAATGAGTTAAAGGAACGGATAAGCCTAATTCTTTTCCTATAGTTTTCAAATGTCTGTTGATACGATGGGAGGCATTGATATATTGTTTTCTCTCGTCTACACCTGATTTGACGATGATGGGGAGAAGATATGGAGACTCAGGAATATTGTAACGGTCCACGATCTCCTGCATACATGGCTCCCATTTTACAAAAAGTCGCTGCCCGGTTTTTTTCCGCCGGTATGTAAGGATACTGTTATCAAGATCCTTCTTCCTTAAGAATGCCATATCGACCATGGACATCCCCCTTGTATAAAAACTGAAAAGCAGCATGTCCCTCGCAAATCTTTTAGCCGGATAAATTGACAGGTCCAACATTCGGAGCTGTTTCATCACACGCAGTGGAACGGCCCGCTTCGTTGTCCTCTCGACTCCCGTATAGACATATTTGAAGGGAAAACGCTGGGTGACGAGTTCCTTCTCTACGGCACGGTTGTAGGTCGCACGCAAAATACGCATGTAAAAGGATATCGTGTTCATGGAGATTTCTTTAGACTTCAGCCATGCTTCGTATGCAATTATCAGATCGAAATCCATATCCCTGAGCGGCACGTCCTTCCCACCCATAAATCGCATGAAACTGTTGAGCGCGGAGTTATAGGTCTCAACGGTTCGTACTTTTCCCAGATACTTCAGGCCATTTATTACTTCCCGCATAAAAACAAGAAAGAAAAGCCCGCGATGCTCGCCGTGAAAGGCGGAAGTTACGCCATCGGCAGTGAAAGCACCTCCCTTCCGTTCCAAGACAGTGATGACATTCTCCAGCCGGTCAATATCTTCCGTTATTTTTTTATCTAATGACAAGAGATATTGTTGTCTGTCCTTATCCGGCGAAATGATGACAATCCGGGAATGACGTTTATCCCACTCGGCAGGAAACAACTTATAGGAAGTGTTGATCTGTCTTGCCACACGCCCGTGAATCACTTGATAATAAACCGTTCCCTCTCTGCCATCCACAGAGGAAGGTCTGAATTTAATTTTTACTGTAGCCATAAACTCTCTGATTTAAAATTTTACAGGATGCAAAATTATCAGATACAATCACTTGCCTGTTTACGCAAAACATTGTATTTCAGAGAATAAGAATCTTATGATGACTAAATATAAAAAAGGGGGATGTAATGCCGCTTTTTGCCGGAAGGAAAGTGCTTTACTCATTGGATAGGGGAGACGTAAAATCAGCCCTCCTTCGTCCATAGCAGGTTTTGAGATATTTATGCGGCGGGAAATACTTGCTTTTATCGCTGGCTAAATGTATATTTGCAGCGTTAAAATCGTTCTTTGATTAATGCAAAAGAAAACTGAATATAGTAATTCGCTCGTTTCTAAATCGTTACCTATAAATAGAATAGTATATTATAAATAGCTGTTTATTAGTTAGATATAAATTTTACTATGTTTCCTTACATGCGTGCTCAGTGGTTTATTGATACCGCATATGTCAGCGATCTCTTTCAAATAACTGTTCATCCGCTGGTTACTGGGTACCGGCAAGACCACTCCTTTTTTCAGGCATTCCGGATGTGTCTTGTACTTCTCCAAAATCATCCGTGGAATGTCCAACAGTGGAATGTCACACATGTTGTCCGTCTTTTCCCGGGCTTTTCTTATCCAGTACTCGCCATTGACATCCTTTATTATGTGTTCATATCGCAAGTGCTGTACATCGGTAAAGGCTAGCCCGGTCAGCGCACAAAACACGAATATGTCCCTGACCGTTTGCAGGCGGGGAATGGTGAATTCCTTTTTCAGAAGTATGTTCAATTCCTCTTCCGTAAGGAACGCCCGGTTCGTTTTTGTTTGTTTAAAATGAATCTCCAGAAAAGGATCGTCCGTTATCCATTTGTTCACAAGCGCCATTTTTATTATCTTCTTGAAGTTTTTCAGATATTTTACCGTGGCATTCTGGGCACATGATTTTTCTGTTTTTATATAGTGCTCAAACCGGGCGATGAACTCATGGTTTATCTCTTTCAAAGGTATATCGTTCATCCTGTATTCCTTTTGCAGCAGTTCACCCAGATACCTCGCGGTCCGTTCATAGCGCAGGACAGTCCCGGCGACATAATCCTTGCCCATCAACTCCCTGTACTTTCGGTTATGTTCCCGGAAAACCTCCAGTAGCATCTTCGGAGAGTCCCCCTCCCCGTAATAACGTCTTTTTAAGACATCGGCCGTGATCGGCTTCCCGTCCTGCTCCAGTTCCCTGTGGATCTGTAAAACTTTCATACGGACCGTATCCAGATAATGGTTCAACTCCATAGATTTCCTTTCCTTACCTATGGCACATTCCTTTTGGGAATTCCACTTGGAAATGTCCACGCTTCTTTTAATCTGTATCTCGGCCCGTTGCCCGTTAACCGTTATACGCATACAAATGGGTGCCTCTCCGTTTTTTAGGAGTTTAGACTTCTTGATGAAGAAAAGAATCGTAAAGTAGTTTCTCTGCATAGCCATACTCAAAAAAATGATGTTACAAAATTAATTTTTACGAGTCGGTTTCGAACCACGCAAAATTCAGAAAATCAATGAAATATGATCTAATTCGGTGGACTTTTTCAGGTAGATGTCAAGTCCACCTATTTCACCTGTGATCATCACTGTTTTTTGCGGTGAAATGCAGTATTTGGGGAAAATAAAAATCCCTGATAATGTCTGATTATCAGGGATTTGCTTGATTCTTCTTTTGTTTTCAGTGATCCGCCTGGGTTATGAACCAAACGTTATTTCTTCCTCAATATCAGTACTTTCAGAAATTTCGGCTTTGCATCCGTCACGCTTTAGTCCTTAAAAACTGTCTGCTGTTGTCCGGTGTCTGTCTGCCAACATCTTGGGTTCAAATGTACGCATTATTTTTGGATTATGCAAACCGTTGAAAATAAACATTCTAAGGTTAGTGCAAGGTGCAAGCTATATATATATAGATATATACTTGCACCTTGCACTAAATTTTATCTTGTCCTAGAAAAACTTTACAGATTTATTACTTTGTCCTATCTTAGCTTGACATTATCAGGAATTGAGTGTTTTAGTCCTGCTATGCCTTTACACTTCGGATCAAAGATAGGAACTTCTTCATTAAGTACATTCTTCTTTCGATAATAATTCTTCCATCTACGTTCTGTTTTAATATTTGCTTGATGAACCAAGGCAGGAACCATATAACTAATACTCTGATGTGGTCTTTGATTATTATATAAATCAATAATTCGACTAATGAAGTTAATAGTTTCCTGCCATGATTTTAGCTTAACATCGTATATCCATTCTGTTTTCAGAATGCCATTTATTCTTTCTGCTATTGCATTTTCAAGTGGATCGCCACTTTCCGTCATGCTAATTTGTACCTTATGCTGCGTTAGCAAATTAACATAACTGGCGCTGCAATATTGGCTTCCTCTGTCTGAATGATGAATAAGCCCGGAATATCCTTCCGGTAAACTATTTAAAGCCATTTTCAAGGCAGCAAGAGCATTGCAAGCACGAAGTGATGGAGCAAGCTCCCAACCAACGATCTTATGAGAATAGGCATCTGTTACAAGTGCTAGATAAGCAAAACGCCCTGCCATCTCAATATAAGTAATGTCGCTTACCCATAATTGATTGGGAGCCGTTGGTATATAATCCCTTATCAAATTGGGGTATTTACGCATCCAATGATTGGAAAAAGTCGTTTTTCTCTTATTTCTCACCCTTCTGACCAATAAATAATTACGATACAGTAATTCAATGAAAGCATCTCGACCTATGTGTATACCCATCACTTGGAATGTAGGTTGAAGATAGATTAATAACTTCTTCGCACCCATACGTGGAAAATCTTTTCGAGCATTGTGTACCAGAGACAAGATTACATCTTCTTCCACATTCTTATTGGCAACATAATGAGACTTTTCATAGTAAGCCTGACGGGTTTTGCCAAACAGCCGGCATAAAACATCTATCTTATATGATGGATGCTTTTGCCTTACTTCTTGGACTGTTTGGCACCAGATTTTTTTCTTATATCAACCTTTAGCTCACGTTCCGCAATATCAATCATAGTATCTAAACAAGTGGAACGCATTTTTTCTTTCGCCAGTTGTTGCTCTAGTTCACGGATACGTTCTTCCATTGCTTCAATAGGTAGCTTTTCTTCTTTCATAGGTATTATACTTGATACCACGAATTTACTACTTTCTTTGGGATTGGAAGCAACTCTTTTACGATGACCCAACTACTGACCGTATCTCTCTTTACCTGAAAGCGTCGGGCTATCATGTCGACTGATTCATTACTGTTGTAGTAAGCAGTCAAAACACGCTCACGGAATTCTTCTGAATAGAATTTCCTTTCTCGTCTAATCATAACTTGTACACTTTTTATAGTTATTACTGTGTAAAGCTATTTTAGGACAAGTCACAAGACAACAAACCGCCAATTTGGGACATTCCGTGACCTAAAATCTTAGAGGGTGGACAGGTCACGAATTGGTCACGAAAGTGTGTCTTTTTGTGACCTTTTCGTGTCTTAGGTCACAGATATTATACAAAGAAAAAACTCCTACAATACCTTGATATTGTAGGAGTTGTACATTTACTGTCCATTTCTGTCCAGCGTTTCTGTGATCCGCCTGGGGCTTTCACCGTAGCGGACTATATCTTTGATTTTTAAGCTCTTGTAAACCTTGAAAAATCGTACCGTAACGAATTAGTAACGATTTATAGGAACGCTTGTTGTCTGTGTCAGGCATTCGTTTGTCAGCCGTTTTCTGATGCCACAAAGATAGAGTATTCCTTTTTATTTTCCAAATATTTGATTATTAAATCATTAAAAAAGATCCCCAGTGCAAGGGGCGAACCTATATATAGATAGGTTTGCCCCTTGCACCGGGCGGACGTTGCCCTCTTTATTCAATAAGCATGTTGATATTGAATATATGGGCTATTTAGAGATGATAAAACGCTCACCGGTCTGGCGCAATCACCATTTTATTTATCGGGAATACATAAAAATCATGGTGTACTACACGTGTACTATACCTTCCAACTTTTTTTATTGTTCTTCTTTTGCGGCAAACACTGAAAATTAAGTTTGTTATGGAAGTTATTACAATTGAAAGTGAAGCGTATAAATCGCTTGTGAGCAAGATTGAAAAGATCGCCGGGTATGTAGCCGAAGCGCAATTGCCTTCAGAAGAAAAAAAGGAGGCTTGGCTGGACAGCAACCAACTGGCGGAAGCGTTGGGTATCAGTACACGTACATTGCAACGCCTGAGAGATGAAAACCTGATCAGCTACTCCATGCTGCGTGGTCGGTGCATGTACAAGTTGTCAGAAGTCGAACGTTGTCTGGAAGAGCGTACCATCCGGTGCAAACCCCAGACATTGGAGGATTTTCGCAAGAACTACCTAATGAGAACCGGCAATGATAAGAAAGGATGATATACTGAGAATGACGGAAAAGGGTGTTTCCGTATTCCGCTATTATCTGCCGGTAGACTTCAAGGTGGGAAAGAACTTCCTGAATCCTTTTTATAAGGATACGAAGGCTTCGTGCAATATTTATTATGAACGTAAGGCCGGCGTGTTTAAAATGAAAGATTTCGGGAACGAGGATTATTCGGGGGACTGCTTTGAGCTGGTGGGCAGGCTGAACGGCCTTAGCTGCAAGGAGCCTAAAGAGTTTGTCGAGATCATGGAGATAATAAACCGTGACCTGCATTTGGGGTTGTCCTCACATGAGGAATATCATGTGAGCCATAGCAAAGTGCCCCAAAAGAACGAAGTGGTATCGGAAGAGCCGAAAATGAAAAGTGTCCGGCCTTATACTGTCGTGCAAAAGCCCTTTACGGCTGCGGAACTTGCCTTTTGGGGTAAATCGGGTATCGGGGAAAATGTCCTGAAGGCATACCGAACGGTATCGCTAAAGAAGTTCAGCAGTGAGAATCAGGAAAGGAAGCCTTTTTCCTGCATGACAAGCACCGATGAACCGATGTTCGGGTATATGGGCAAACAGCATATCAAGGTGTACCGTCCGTGTTCACAAATGCGGTTCCTGTATGCCGGTGATTTTGGCGATAACTATTGTTTCGGGCTGGAACAGCTGCCGGCAAAAGGGGATCTGCTCTTCATCACAGGTGGGGAAAAAGACGTGATGAGCTTGGCGGCTCATGGCTTCCATGCGATCTGTTTCAACTCGGAAACAGCCTTTATCCCTGTAACTGTCATACATCGGCTCTCGTTCCGGTTCAAACATATCATCCTCCTCTATGATGTGGATAGCACCGGGCTGAAAAGCTCGGCGAAGCGTGAAGAGGAACTGAAAGAATACGGAGTTAAACGATTGTTGCTTCCGCTTGCCGGTACAAAGACGGAGAAGGATGTATCGGACTATTTTATGCTGGGGAATAGCCGTGAGGACTTGATCAAACTTTTTCTGGACTATCTGGAAACCTTATACAGTGAAACCATGTCGGCATTAAAATCCTGCGAGGTGGATTTCAACAACCCTCCTCCCATCGCACAAATGATCGTGTCGGTAAATGACGTGCCTCTCGGAACTCAAGGCAACCTGCTTTGTGTCACCGGCGGAGAAGGCACGGGGAAAAGTAACTATGTGGCGGCGTTGATTGCCGGTGCTATCCGCCCCTCCGGGACGGATGTGGATGCGCTGGGCGTTACGCTCCACGAAAACGGCAAGAACAAAGCGGTACTGTTCTATGACACGGAACAAAGTGAAGTACAGCTATATAAAAATATCAGCAACCTGCTGCGGCGTTGCGGGCGTGAGGCGATGCCGGAATGGTTCAAGGCATATTGCCTTACGGGAATGAGCCGGAAAGAACGCCTGCTTTCCATTATCCAGAGCTTGGACAAATACCATTATCAATATGGCGGTGTCCATCTGGTGGTGATAGACGGGATTGCGGATTTGATAAAATGCGCCAACGATGAAGCGGAGAGCATAGCCGTCGTGGAAGAACTGTATCGGCTGGCCGGTATCTATAAGACGTGTATCGTTACGGTATTGCATTTCATTCCCAATGGATTGAAACTGAGGGGACATTTGGGAAGCGAGTTGCAGCGGAAGGCTGCGGCGATCCTTTCCATAGAGAAGGACAGCGATCCGGCCGTGTCGGTGGTGAAGGCTCTGAAAGTAAGGGATGGAAGTCCGCTGGACGTACCTATCATGCAGTTTTCGTGGGACAAGGAAAAGGCCATGCACGTTTATCTGGGCGAAAAGCCGAAAGAAGAAAAGGACAAGCGCAAAGAGGATGAGCTTGTAGCGGTAGCCAAAGAGGTGTTCAGCCGGAAGCGTTTTGTTACCTACGTGGAACTTGTGGAAGAAATCCAGTCGATACTGGAGGTGAAGGAGCGTACAGCGAAAAGCTACATCAAGTTCATGCGTGAGAAAGAAATCATTCTGAAATCATCTGATAACCAGAGCTATTATGTTACCGGGAATTTTTAAGGAGGAAAGCGTATGTTAGTAGATAAAACGGAATTTGAAGCATGGATGGAACGTATCATGGGTGAACTATATCGCATCTCCCGGAAGCTGGACAAGGCGGAAACAAGGGAAAAACACCTGAACTACCTGAACGGAGAGCGTCTGTACGACAATCAGGAAGTATGCCTGTTGCTGCGTATCAGCAAACGCACGTTGCAACGATACCGAAATAACGGGGTATTGAAGTTCTATTCGATATATCACAAGACATATTACAAGGAGTCGGACTTACACGAGTTCATTCGTAATAACTTCGATGAGAATGAGATAAAGCGGCAGGCACGTGAGGACAAGCTGTCCGAGAGCTATCCGCTGCCGGAGGAATAAGTCTATGTTTTTGCTTTGTACCGATGAAACTACTGCCGTGAGGCAGGAAATCCCCAACTGCGTATTGATGTTTGTCATAGCAATGGCTTCATACAGTTGTGAAACAGGATGAAGTTTCTTTTCTTGTTCGAATGGTGATATCCCAAAGGACAGCGGTCTGGAGGGGTATCATTTTTTATGCGTGGAGTTGAAATATTCCAGTTTTGTGGCGTAAAAACTGGAATATAAAAAGTTAATTTCCTCAATACCTAAGTATCTATCATGATTCTGCAAAAAAGAAAAATACATTCATAAGAAGAATCCAAAGGTTTTTCCTAATTTTGCAATTATGAATATAAATTGGTCTGAAATAAAGCCTTATGAGAACGAGCTGCCTACTAACTACGCAGATAGAATAGGTAGGTTATATACTGATACTGTCACTGCTGCTTTTAAGAAAAGTAACGGTCAGTTTTTCACACCGGTATCTATCGCTTATTTTATGGGTAAACAAATAAGTGTGAATAAGGATTCTATCTCTGTATTAGATCCGGGATGTGGAACCGCCATATTATCATGTGCCGTAATTGAGAATTTAGTTTTGCAGTCAAAAGTAAAACGGATAGAGTTGGTTACATACGAAACTGATGAAAATCTTATACCGGGATTACAAAAAGTTCTGGAATATATAACAATATGGGGAATGCGCCATAATGTTCGGATTGATTGTCGTTCATATGGTGAGGACTTTATTTTGTCCAATTATTCAGTATTATATTCTGATACGATTTATGGCAGGGCTGAGAGTTTGCAGAAATATGATTTGATCATATCCAATCCTCCCTATTTCAAACTTTCCAAAGAGGACAAACGGGTGAAAGCGGCTCAATGTATAATAGATGGACAGCCCAATATATATTCTATATTTATGGCTATATCAGCTTTATTGCTTGCAGAACAAGGTCAGATGATTTATATAACCCCAAGAAGTTTTACTTCGGGAAGATATTTCCGTTTGTTCCGTAGTTTTCTGTTCAAGCATGTACAGATAGATTTTGTTCACCTTTTCAATACCCGGAAAGATACGTTTTCCAAGGATAACGTGCTTCAGGAAACAATTATAATGAAATGTTCCCCTAAAAAGGAAGCAAATTATAATGTCGTTTTATCCTACAGTGAAGGACTTTCTGACTTGGCTACCCCTGCAATCAAAGAAGTACAGCGGAAAGAAATCATTGACCTTACCTCAAAAGAATTGATATTGCATTTGCCGGTCAGCCTTGAAGATGAGAAAATCATTAAGCTGTTCAAATCATGGGATGGCAACTTGAATAAATATCATATCCAGATTTCCACCGGTCCAGTTGTGGCTTTTCGTTCAAAGGAACAATTATGTGAAACTTCTGAGGAGGGAACCGCAGCCCTATATTGGTTGCATAACGTAGTAAAGATGTTGGCTGATCATCCTGTTGTAAAGGAAGGAAAACCTCAATTCATCCGTATAAATGAAATGTCTGTATCCACTTTGTTACCTAACAAGAATTATGTTCTGTTACGACGTTTCAGCTCCAAAGACGATAATAGCCGGTTAATTGCCGCACCTTATTTTGGGAATATGACTTCTTGCGCATATGTAGGAATCGAAAACAAACTGAACTATATTTATCGTCCTAAAGGACATTTGAACCGTATGGAAGTAATGGGGATAGCCGCTTTATTGAATAGCGACTTGTTCGATAATTATTTCAGGACATTTAATGGAAATGTAAATGTCAGTGCTACGGAACTAAGGGAGATGCCCATGCCTCCCCTTGAAGTTATTGAAAGTATCGGAAAAGACTTGATTGCCATGAATGATTATTCTATGGCGAACGTAAATAAGATTGTAAACAAATATTTTATGTAATATGAGCAAAATAAGTGATGCACAAGATATATTGTCGGTGTTAGGCTTGCCTACGGCACAACAGAATGAAATATCTGCTCTGACTTTACTTGCATTATGCGGATTAAAGGAGGAAGACAACTGGGCGGATGCCACTCGCAATAGCTTAAAAATAAGCAAGGATATTATGGCATTTGTCAATGAGAACTATAAAAAAGAGCAGCCGTACGCCCCCAATACACGGGAAACTTTCAGACGGCAGGTACTTCATCAGTTCTTGCAGGCACGTATCGTAGATTATAACCCAGATAATCCTGCTTTACCGGTGAACAGTCCAAACGCCCATTACAAATTGACAGAAGAAGCCTATGAAACAATAAAATCATACAATACCCAAGAATGGGAAATAAAAGCCCAAAACTTTAATGATGCGGTAGGGCGATTGATTGAAGAGTATAAGAAAAGCCGTGAGATGGAAATGATACCGGTTACTATTGAAGGTAAGGAATTTAAACTGTCTCCGGGTAAGCATAATGAAGTACAAGCGGCGGTCATTAACGAGTTTGCACCCCGTTTTGCAGCTGGCGCAAAAGTCCTTTATATTGGTGATACAGCCAATAAAGACCTTTATTGTAACAAGGAACTTTTAAAAGAAATTGGTATTCCAATCACAGAACATAGCAAACTACCGGATATTGTTATTTATGACAGTAATAAAGAATGGCTATTCTTAATTGAAGTGGTTACTTCGCATGGACCGGTATCTCCCAAGCGTGTAATCGAACTGGAAGATTTCATGAAAGAATGCAAAGCGGGAAAAGTATATGTTACTGCTTTCCCTGACAGATCAGAGTTCAAGAAACATGTGGCTGATATTGCATGGGAAACCGAAGTTTGGATAGCGGAGAATCCAGACCATATGATTCATTTTAATGGAGATAGATTTATAGGACCAAGATAAAAACATTATAACATGATAAAGGCATTTATATCACATAGTAGTAAGCAAAAAGACTTTGCTTTAGAGTTAGTTAATCGCTTAGGTAGAGATTATTGTAAAATCGATTGTTATAATTTCGAATCTGCGTATAAAAGTATCAATGAAATTTATAGGGCTATAGAAGAATCTACCATTTTTGTACTTCTAATTTCACGTGATTCTTTAGGATCTACGTGGGTTGAAGAAGAAATAAGATTTGCTAAAGAGAAGTTATCAAAAACTGAATATGAACGTTTTTGGCCTTTTATTATTGATGATTCAATGGCAATTGATGATTGTCCTGAGTGGATGAAAAAAGATGAATGCTTTAATTTGCGTCGTTTCAAAAGTCCATATGTACTTGCTCGTGATATAGAACAAAAATTTAGAAAAATTATTTGGAGTGCAAATCCTAAGATTAGATTACTTGACACTACAATGGTAGGACGTAATGAGGATATTGCTAAATTTGAAGATAAATTCCAGTCAGGTAGAGGGATGAAACTTCGTGCGCTTATCATTTCTGGACGTGATGGTGTTGGAAAAGAGACTTTTGCTAAGCAATGCATGTATAAAGTTGGCTATCCATTGGAACAGGTACCATATCGTATAAGCATGGATGTGAAAGAAAATATAGAAAATTTTATTGTAGATCTTAATATGATAACACGGACATATGCAGAAAAAGATTTACTTCGTGTTCTGTCGGCATCTCCGAAAGAAAAATCTAAAACAGCAGTAAAGCTTTTAAATGAATTATATGAAACTCGCTCTGTTGTATTTGTCGAAGATAATATGTCATGTGTATTACCTAATAGAACTATACCGGAATGGCTTGCTGATATAACAAATGATAAAGAATTGAACCCACAATTAGGGCTATATATACAATCTCGCATTATACCTAATGTTTATTTAGAGGCAGAATATCCAGAAATTGCACATATTCCATTATTACCACTGAGTAAAAAAGATAGACATAAACTCTTTTATAGTTATATTCGTACTTATGAAGTATCTAATATAACAGAAGAAGATGCATGCTTTTTTGTTGATCGATTATTACAGTCACCAATGCAGATACAACAAGCCGTAGAAGCTATCAAAACGAAATCAGTAGAATTTGCAAAGAAAGATATTGAGGCTCTTATTACAATGGGAGATAAAAAGATACATCCATTGCTTGAACGATATAAAGAAGAAGAGCAAAGAGAACTATTGGTGATTATGTCGCGTTTTGACTTTATTAGTTATGATATATTAGAAGATATTTTTGAAGAACGTATTAAGGAAGTTTTGAACACTCTTCTTGACATGATGATTTATGGAATAGTATCAACATTCGGACCTTCTAATCGTTTTTTTCGATTAGATCATTATTTGAGTGATTATATAAAACGTAATCATTTTTCTTTGCCTAAAGATTTAGAACTTCACATCGATGATGTTTTAGAAAAAAGAATAGGTGAATGTAATGATATAACAAAAGATACTTCTTTGTATTTATATGAAGTAAAAAAACAAATAATGTCAGGATATGGAAATACAAAGAGTTACTTAATTCCTTCCATTGTGATAAGATCTGTTATGGATATTTACAATAAACGAGATTATGAACTTGTTATAGATATTTGTGATAAAGTGCTTAAAGATTCACATAATTATTACTCTGATATTACACGAGAATTAACATATTGGTTATGTTTGGCATTATGTAGAACCCAAAAAGAAGAACGTTTTTATGAAGAAGTAAAAGCATTAGACGGGGCAGACTATTGGTTTCTTAAGGGTTTTTTTCAACGCATAGCTACAAAATATAATTCAGCTGAGAATTTTTTGAAAAAGGCTTTAGAAATATCACCTTCTATGCAACGGGCAAAACGAGAATTAGTGACTGCGCTTCTTGCTCAACATCGTTATCCTGAAGCCTTATCTCTTGCAAAAGAAAATTATGAGCGAGATTCAGATAATACTTATCATATGCATGCATATTTTCGTTGCTTAGTAAAAAAAGTAAATATTAATCGTGAAGATATTGCTACATTGAAAGAACTACTTGACAAAATGGAAAATAGTTATTCTGACAAAAAAGAAGAACTTCATATGGCTATGAATATCGAATTTCAGGCTAACATAAAAAGAAAATCACCAGATGAAATGTTGGATCTAATACGAAATGCTGAAAAAAATTTCCCTTCTTCTGTTAATATTCAAAGAGCTGCTCACGAATATAAGTTAAAACAAGCTATTGTGAGTAAAGAAGTGGTGTTTCCTGAAGATTAAAAATATCCCCTCCCTTTCATTCAAAATAGGGAGGGGGATTTCACATTTCAATTATTATAATACTATAACTTCAGCTTGGGTTTGGGCTTTTCGGGCTGGTCAGGAGCGGGATCGTCCTTGTTGCCGGGCTTGGGGATGCCTCCGATGACGAGCTTGCCACCGAGTGCTCCCATCGCCTCTTTGATGCTGATGCTTTTGGGCATTTCGCTTACTTTGGGCGGGGTGCGCTGCTTGTCGGTGAGGAAGTCGGGTATTCGGTGGACATAAGGCTCGGCAGGGGGCGTTCCCGGTGTGGGGAGAGTGTCCGACGAGGGAGTGACGAGTGGAGCATCGGCAGCGGGCATAACGGCGGCGGGGGTGTTGTTCTGTCCGTCGGGCGTTATCGGCTGGGACGGCACGACTTCGATCACGCCATCGGTGTTCTTTTCCTGCGCATCCACCGATTTGAGGGAGAGCAGGATCTTGCGGTCGAGGGCGGCAAGGTCGGCTTTGAGCTGCTTCAGCTCGTCCTCCTTTTTCCAGACCTCTCCGACAACCTGTTCCAAGACAGGGAGCTCTTTCTCAATGGCTTCGTTGTCCCTCGTGTATTTCTCTATCAGGCGGGGGATGCTGTCGAAGGCGTTGATGAAGTTCTGGCAGGCGGTTTTCGGGTCGACTGCCAAGCGGCCGTTGTTGTAATTGTAGAGGAAGTTGCCCTCGCCACGCACGAAGAAACGGTTCTCGCAGAAGTCCAGACCGTCCTTGACGGTGGTGTCGGTCTTGACAAGGATGTCGAAGCCGTAGAGCGAACCGATGACCTTCGGCTGGCCGTGCGTGCGTTCCCTGTCCTCTATCTCGTGGAGCTTGGCGGCAATCGCTTTCGGATCATCGCTTGCCACGCCGTCAATCTTCAAGGGGTTGAGCTTGTTGCCCTCCTTGTCATACTGCATACGGCTCTCGATGGCGGTCTTGTCTTTCTTGACACGGGCGATGATGTCATCGTTGCTTGCCCGGTTCGCCAAGAAGGTTTCCAGCTTGATGCGTGACTCCCCCTTGCCCCGTTGGAAGGCTTTGCGCTCGCCTTCCATGCCGGCAATCCGTTTCTCCAACCGTGCCTTGTCGAGCAGGTCGGTATTCCCTGAGAGCACCGCCACGTACTCGGAGAAGGGTATGCCTCCCTTCTCGTCCATGCCCCCCTCGTCGATGGTGCGGCAACCCATGTTGTTCTGCTTGAGCTGGGTGATGAAAAGCTGCTTGTTATAGAGCAGGTTGAACTTGTAGCTGTCAAGCGACTTCTCCACGGCGTAGATGATCACGTCCACCTTGTTGTCCGCATAGAGCTTGGCAACCTCGTTGCCCTTGCGGATACCCCGGCCGTTCCGCTGCTGCAAGTCCGAAGGTCGATCGGGTAGGTCAAGGGCATTACTGCCCTCTTCCCCCCTCAGAACCGTACGTGAGGGTTTCCCCTCATACGGCTCAAGCTTTTCAAAGTCTCTGTTCGTGTGCAGAGACCGGCTCATCCTACTTCTTGTTTCCATTGTTTTTTACGGGATAATTTGAAACATTCATCATGAACCAACATATTGCATTTCCGTCCGTCTTGTACAGTCGGCATTACATTCCATGCCTTATGCGTGTCAATCGGTTCACCACATATCGGACATTTCCGACCTTGCTTTTCCCATAGGTAAAGCAGGGATTTACGTCCTTTCAGCGTCACAAGCATCTTTGACTTCATTCTTTTATTGAAGTACAGGCGGCAGTCTGCGTCAAACGGATTCATGTCCCCCTTTATCTGCGTATATTGCAGAAAAGGAAACGAAGATGCCAGTTTCAACAAGGTAAGTTGGTCTTCTTTGCCGTTTGATTTCTTGAACTTAGCCGCAAAAGTCCAGCTGTTCCCTCGGATATTGTGCCAATAGCGGTCTTTTATCCACCGTTTCCCTTTCTTGGAATGACGGCGTTTAGCCCATTGCCACAAGGCGAGAAATATCTGATGGTCGATTCTGTGAAAAGAATCACGTGTCGCCCCATGCTGATAATATGCTCCCCATCCTCGAATTTTAGCATTCAACATCCTGATTAATGATTCCTGCTTGCAACCCTTATGACCTTTTGTCACCTTACGGATATTCTCCATAAAACGTTTTTCGGCTTTCTTGGTCGGCTTGGTCAATATTTCATTGCCGAATTTGCGGATGTTGAAACCGAGAAAATCGAAGCCGTCATGGATATTGGTTATCACCGTCTTTTCTTCTGATAAGGTCAGACCTCTTTCAGACATAAAGTCGGCTACCAATGGCTTGATTTCCTTTTCAAGTGTTTCACGGTTCTCGCAGGTAATTATAAAGTCATCAGCGTAACGGACAAGATTCACCATTGGCGAATATAACTTACCTTTGATTCTAACTCGTTTATATTTCTCTGCAAGGACTTTCTGCAATCCGTCCAATGTCATATTGGCAAGCGTGGGAGAGATAATGCCACCTTGTGGCGTTCCCTCCTCTGTCGGGAACATCTGTTTGTTGAAGATATAGCCGCATTTCAACCATTTTCGGAGTATTGCCTTGTCCATAGGGATGTTGGCAAGCAGCCATTCATGGCTGATATGGTCGAAGCACCCCTTTATGTCACCCTCCAGAATCCATTCGGGAGAATAGCCTTTTCGGAGAATGTTATGGCATTGCATTACCGCGTCCATACAGCGGCGTTCCTTGCGGAAACCGTATGAACGTGAGTCGGCTGTTGTTTCCGACACTGGTTCTAATGCCATAAGGTAGAGTGCTTGCATGGCTCTGTCTTTCATTGTCGGTATTCCCAACGGTCGCAGTTTGCCATTACTCTTTTTGATGTGGACTCTTCTCAATGGCTTCGGCTGGTAGCCTCTGCGTTTGAGTTCGCTTATCGCTTGTGTTTTTGCTTCGGGTTTCTCCCATGTTTCCATGTCCACTCCGGGGGTGTTGCCACCTCCGTTAGAAGTAACTCTCTTTACGGCTAAGGCTTTTGCGTAAAAAGAGTGGGTCAGCGTCCACTGCAAGGCTTTCACCTTGTTGTATCTGCCTTCCTTCTGAGCCTTTACAATTCGTGCTTGTAGCTTTCTGACAGCCAACTCCGCTTTAGTCCAGTCTATTCTGTCCCAAAGTGTTTGTTGATTGTCAGCAGGCGCACACGATGTCTTGTTTTCGTTCATTTGCTTTCCTCCTTTTGAAAGTTCTAAAAGTTAATTGTAAAGAATCACCATTTGACAACATTCGGTTTGATTGCCTACCTAATGTCGTCACAGAAGTCTGCCCACTTTCGTGTCGGATGATGTCGCCCACATCAGCCCGTGATGTCGGTTCAATCCGTATCCGCTCCATTACAGAACGGCGTTCGCTTTTTCTGTTATCTTATACCTGCACACCATTCGGCTTTCATTGCTGTCAGCTTACCTGTCATTTTTACATGACAGGAGATAATACAGGCTTACCATGTTCCACATAGATAACTAACGGATAGGTTAGGTTCTGTCTCATCCTCCGGCGGTGCTTATATCCGTGTAATCCTACCATGGAGAGGATTAACCGACCGCTTCCCTTTTGGGTAGAGTGTGCCAGTATCTTACACTCTTTCGTGACATTACGAAGTTTACTAACAGTTCGCTTGCGCTAACCATACTATCCAGCCTCGCCACTCTACGGTATGATACTAACCGTACTTGACTTCCCCTCACGGTTCTGTCTTGTCTTGCGAAAGTGTACTTCGTCCCGACCGCTTAATACAACATTAAGGTGCATCGGTCGGTAGGCTACCGCTGACGGAACAGCGGGTTAAAGCTGATACCCGTAAGTATCATTCCAACAATTATCTATGCGACTTCATGTCGCACCCACGGTGCGTCGAGGTGATGGATGGCGACGCATCGTTTCTGTGCATTGACTCCCGTGCCCAGCATTTCAGTAGAACCGAAGAGGACACGTATCTTTCCCTCGTTCATCGCCTCGATCATGGCTTTGCGCTTTTTCTCGGTCTTGGCTTCCTGAATGAAACGTATCTGGTCTTCGGGGATGCCGTGATCCTCCACCAGCTTGCGCTTGATCTCGCTGTACGGATTCCATTGGTCGGGCTTGTAGGTTCCTAAGTCCGAAAAGACGAACTGCGTGCCTTTATGCCCGGCGTATTTATTGTAATACTCCGCAATCATATCGGCGCAATGGGTGGCCTTATTGTCTTTATCGTCACCGTAGGACAGCGGGTCGATGAGCCGCATGTCGAGCGACATCTTCCGGGCATAGTCGGTGGCGATGAGCATCTTCGCCTTCTCCTCCTTTTCGTTCAGGGGCGGGCGTCCCAATACGGTGGCATTGCCGGTCTTGGCGAACTCGATGAGCTTCCGTATGAACTCCTGCTGGTCGGGTGTCGGGGGTATGTTGTGCAGTATCTCGTTCTTCTTCGGACGGTCGATGCCGATGTCGGCTGCGGTACGGAAGTCGGTAATCTCGGAATAGAACGAGGCAAGCTCCGGAACCTTGATGAAGTAACGGAAACGCTCTTTCTGCACGACCTCGTTGGTAACGGAAAACTCGTAATCGACGGACTTCCGGGCAAATACCGCCGCCCATGCGTCAAAGGAGTTGATCCCCTGACGCTCCAACTCTTTGGGACGAAGATACTTGAACAGCAGGTACAGTTCGGTCAGCGAGTTGGAAATGGTGGTTCCCGACAGGAAGGTGGCTCCCAAGTCTTTGCCGGTGCGCTGCTGGATGGTACGCAGGGCGAACAGCATGTTGAGCGCACGCTGGCTTCCCTCGCTGTTTCCCAGACCTGCCACACGGTCGTGCCGGGTGGTGAACGTCAGGTTCTTGAACCGGTGCGATTCATCGACAAAGAGGTGGTCGATGCCCATGCGCTTGAAGTCCGCCACGTCATCCTTGCGGGTCTCGATCTCGTGAAGCAGCTCTTTCAGCTTGACTTCAAGGTTCATCTTGCGTTTCTCCATGCCCTTGATCTGTGCGTTGCTCACTTCCTCCCCTTGCTGGTAGAGGACTTCGAGGTTCTCCTCCACGCTGTCCAGTTCTTGCTGCAAGATGTCACGCTGGATTTCAGGGGACTGCGGTATCATGCCGAACTGCTCGTGCGAGAGGATGATAGCATCCCAGTCGTTGTTCTTCATCCGGTGGAAAATCTCGACACGGCGTTCCGGCGTGAAATCCTCCTTGCCGGGATAGAGCACCTTGGCGTTCGGGTAGGCGGTGGCGAAGGTCTGGGCGATCTCGTGGATATTCGCTTTCAGGCCGGTGATAAGGGGCTTGTTCGCCAAACCCAGACGTTTCATCTCGTAGGCGGCACAGCACATGATGAGCGTCTTGCCGCCTCCCACCTCGTGATCAGCGATCCCCCCTCCGTTCTGTTTGAGCATCCAGATGCAGTCCTTCTGGCTGGGATACAGGTCAGGAATGCCCAGCCCCTTGAGGTCGAGGTCGGGAAAGTTCTGGTGCGAGCCGTCGTACTTGGGACGGACGAAACAGTTGAACTTGCGGTTGTACATGTCCGCCATTTTCCGCTTGAACTCCGGCGACTGTTCCATGAGCCAGTCGGAGAAGCCGTTACGGATCTCGTCAATCTTGCTGTTGGCAAGCAAGGTTATCTCCGGGTCACGTATCTTCATTTCCTTGCCCGTCTTGTCCAATACGGTCTTGGTGATGTTGGGCGTGGTGTTGTGGATGGCATGGCGCATGAGGGCGATGCCGTTAAAGATGCGGCTCTCCGAACGCACCGAATACTGGTTCATGATGCGTGGAGAGGTCATGTCGGCCTTGATGCTGTACTCGTCGTTGCTGGCGGTATAGCGGACGGACACGTCCGTGTCGAACAGCCATGAGGCATAGCGGCTGTACACTCCCGCCGGTATCCAACGCTCACCGAAATTGAAGTCCAGATCCTCGAAAGGTATGGGCGTGGGAAGCGACTGCCGCAGGGCTTCGAGAGAAATACGTGCCTCGCCGTTGTCGGGATGCGACTGCAAATATTCCTCGATATGTTCAGCTTTGGCCATGACATTGCCTGAAATAAAACGGTCGGCAATCTCGTAGTTCTTCGAGAGGGGATTGTAAAATATCCGTCCACGCAGTTCCTCCAACAGGTCAGATTGCGATTTATCGGTCAGGGACTCCATGTACGCCATGTCCACGTTGCCGTATTTATTGAGCGAGGCGGTGAGCGCCTCGTGCACGTCGTCGGTATGGGTGATCTCGTTGATGTTGTACGAAACGGGATGGTCGAAGATGTCCGCCTTGACCGCTTGGCCGTCGATGTAACGCTCCAGTGACAAGATCTCACGG
This sequence comes from Parabacteroides sp. CT06, assembly GCF_002257605.1. GTDB lineage: Bacteria > Bacteroidota > Bacteroidia > Bacteroidales > Tannerellaceae > Parabacteroides > Parabacteroides distasonis. Next base: position 2,341,085 of record NZ_CP022754.1, read on the forward strand.
TTGCCCGCATCCATACGGAACAGGTCGATGTTCTTCTTGTCGTTCAGGTTGCCGAACTGACGGATGAAATCATCGTAAAGGGTGTTGAGCATGGTGCGCAACGCCGGATTCCCAGTATGAGTAGCGGCCTCGTTCTCGTACAGGTGATGGTAGGTGTCACGTATCTCGATGTAGAGCGACGCACGGCGGCGTTGGCGTTCGGGCAGTTCCAACGGGTTGAATACCGGTGCACCCTCGCCGACGGCGGAAAGGTAACCTATCTGTCCGTTGTCATACGCAAGGGAGCCGTTACGGTGATGCTCCAGCAGACCGGCCGGATAAGGACGGGGCTTCATGCGTTCCTGTCGGGCGGCTTCTTCCTCCTGCCGACGGTGTTCCTGTTTCAGTCGTTCCTGCTCCTGCCGTTCTTTTTCTTGGGGAGCCGGTTCAGCCGGGGCGGTCTGTATGGTGGAATCTTGTTCCAACGGAGGCATATCGAAAAGGGACAGCTGCCCGGAGTCCTCCTTCTTGCGCCTTGTTTTCCTTTTCCTGACTTGTGAACGTTCCTCTTGGGTGAAGCCGAAAAGGTCGTATAGGGACATGATCGGCTCCGGCGTGGTCTTTTCGGTGGTTTGCCGAGCACCTGCTGACGGTTGCTCCGGCGTGACAGCCCGACGATCCACCTGTACCGTCTGTTGATTCATGGAAGAGGAATGCCCGTCCATATTCGCTGATTGATTGAGTTCCCACACTTGTGCGATGCGTTGCTGCATGGTTTTTGCCGGACGGTTCACCAAATCACGTAATTCCTGTACAGGTGAATGTCGGAGATACAAGTCCAAGTCGAGCTGTTCCGAGAGATTGCGGTCAAGGAAATACTTCATGTCGGCGGCGATGGCTTCCATGCCCCCGTCATGCAGGTAGATGCGTGCCGGCTTACCGTAGGGGTCGGTACCGACATGCCCACGTGTATGCACAATAGCGGCGGTACGCTCGAAATACTCGTTCTGTGTCGTCCCGTCGTCCTGCGTGCCTACTTCTACGAAAGCGTGTTCAAGCGGGGTGTACTCCCTTTGGGAAAGCGTATCCTTCTGTAAAAGGATCAGATCGCTGCCCACCTCCGTACCGGCATAGTCAGTAAAGAGGTTGTTGGGCAGGCGGACAGCCGAGAGCAGCCGGGACCGGTTCATCAGGTATTGCCTTATGGGATGAGCCATAGCGGAGTTCATCACCCCCTGCGAGGTGATGAAAGCAAGGATACCTCCCTCACGGACAGCGTCCAGCCCTTTGACAAAGAAATAGTTGTGCAGTGTGTTCAGCGCAAAACGTCTGGCCGTACCGTTGTCGAAGGAGGGATCGAAAATACGTATGTCACCGAAAGGGATGTTGCTGCTCACCACATCGAAATAGTCGTTGCGGTGCGGGGGAAGTTCCTCGAAGCCCTTGATGTTGACCTGCGCTTCGGGGTGAAGCCGGGAAAGGATGCGGCCGGTCAGCAAATCCTTTTCATAGGTGACCATTTCCGGCGAGTTGCCGGATGCGGAGTAGCATTGCGGTTGGAAGGCTGAAACAAAATTGCCGGTTCCCGATGAAGGATCGAGGAAACGGCCGGGCGATACCCCGTGTTCGCCCAAAGAAGAAGCAATGGCGTCGATAATGGCCGGCGGCGTGTAGAAAGCGGTGAAGGTAGATGCCTTCACGCTTTCCACCAACCGCTTGTACTCACGTTCGTCAGCGGCTCCATCACGCAGGACGTTGTGAAGTTCCGTAATCAGGGGGAACAGCTCACGGTCGGCCTGTGTCCAGCGGAGTATGTCGGTGAGTTTCCCGAAAGGAGAAAGAACCGCCTTGATCCCTCCGAACCCGGAGTAGGCGGCGAGTATGCCCGCTTCCTCCGGGGTGGCGGTACGCTGTTCCTTCTCCAAACGGAACATCAGCCGGATTGCCTCTATATTGTCCCTGAGATGCGCCTTTTTATTATAAGCCATTCTCTTCCAACCAGATTGCAACCGTGTCGGTCAGTTCGTCATACAGCCGATCGAACTCTGGGCTGAACATGAAATCATCCGAGAGCGTATAGCCGGAGAAGACCTTCCGGCATTCGGGCAGCAACTGCAAGGCCACGTTGCGTGCATTACCTTCGGGGATTTCGGCGGCGAACTCGTTCCAGAGGACGGTGATCAGCGTATCCAAAGGTGAGAAATGCAACCCTTGAAAAAGCAGGTCGTTCGCCTGCTGTGCCGCATCGTCGTAGGTCAGGCCGGAATGGACGGCTGCGCTGAAGGCTTCGGCGGCATGGTTACTACGGGTGGCGACGAAAGACTCGTCATCCGCCAAATCCGGATGCGATTCACGCAGGAAAGACAACAGGGTAAGACGGTAATAAGATAATTCATCCGGCTCTTCCGCTACGGACATCGGCACGTTGGATTTATTCTGATTCATATAATTATCGGATTATTAAGTGATACAATTCGGTTTATTTCTTCCTGCCACCTTTCTTTTCCTGCGGTTTCCTGTCCGGAAAGGAATAGCCTACGGTAAAGTCAGGATTAAGCACCAGTGCGGCGTCGAAGCTCTTGCCCTCACGATTCTTGAAGCCTTTGACAAGAGAGGTACGGCCTTTGGTCACCAGCTCAACGATCTGCTTATCGGTCAGTATCTTGCCACCCTTGTTGCGAAACAGGGTGAAGTTGCAATCGACATCGGCACATTTGGCGACCTTATCAAAGAACAGGATGCGGCATTTTCGGCACTTGGGACAGGTACATTGTTCCCCTGAAGGAGTCACATTGAGGGTGGTGGCCAGCAGCTCGGTCACGATCTGTGCGGTGTAGACCTCTATATCCCGGTGGAAAGAGAGGGCAGCGACCTCTCCGGTTTCTATCCGGGCGAGGGTGTTCTCCCACGTCGCTGTCATTTCAACATCGGCAATCTTCTTGTCCTTTACCGTATCGTAAACCGCCAGCCCTTTTTCGGTAGGCACCAGATTTTTCTTATCCCGGCGTACATAGCCACGGGCAAACAATGTCTCGATGACGGCTGCACGGGTAGCCGGAGTGCCGATACCGACCTCCCGGATTCCGGCACGCAACTGTTCATCGCTGATCTCTTTGCCGCAATGCTCCATAGCGGAAAGCAGGGAACTCTCGGTATGCAACGGTTTGGGCTTGGTCTGCTTCTCCACCGTTTCAGAAGCGAGCAATGGCAGGGTTTCACCTGTTTGCAGCCCCGGCAACGTGGTCTCTTCCCCCTCTTCTTCCGGCTCGCCACGCACGGCACGCCAGCCGGCAGACTTGATGACCGTCCCTTTGAGGGTGAATATCCCACCGCCTGCGGACAAGGTCACTTCGGTCATTTCCTTGACGCAATGCGGGAAGAAGGCTTCGAGCAGGCGTGCGGCCACCATTTCGTAGATAGCCTGCTCGTCTTTCGACAACCCTTCAGGCAGGTTTTCGGTGATGAGCAGCGCATGGTGGTCGGTGACTTTGGCATCATCAACCGACCGACGGTTGAGCGGTGTGTCCCGTAGAACGGATGCGATGGCGGCGAAGCGTGGATATTGTTGCAAGAGCGTTATGCGTGAGGGGATTTCCTCAAAAACATCTTCGGATATATAACGGCTGCCGGTACGTGGATAACTTAGTACCTTCTTTTCATATAGGCTTTGCGCAAGCGTGAGCGTCTTGTCTGCGGAGAAATCCAGCTTGCTGTTAGCCTCTTTCTGCAAGGCGGTCAGGTCATAGAGCAATGGCGGTTCCTGAACAGCCTCCCTGCACTCCACAGAAGTGACAACGAGCTTACCGTCGTTCTCCACCTCACGGAACTTGGCGGTGGCTGAGCCGAGGTCATCGAAGCGGTCTTGTGACCATGCGGAAAAGTCGATTCCGTCTTTAGCTGTCGAAACCTTTATCCGAAAATAGGTCCGGGGCTTGAACTGTTTGTTCTCCCAGTAGCGAGAGCAGATCATCGCCAATGTGGGTGTCTGTACCCGTCCTAACGAAAACACCCCCTGTCCGGCGGCAAGGCTGAGAGCCTGAGAGCTGTTGATGCCCACGAGCCAGTCCGCCTCGCTGCGGGCTTTGGCAGAGAGGTAAAGGTTGTCATAAAGACTTCCCTCCCTGAGATTCTGCAACCCCTCACGGATGGCCTTGTCGGTAAGCGAAGAGATCCACAAACGAGCAAAGGGTTTGGTACAACCGAGATAGTTGTACACGTAACGGAAGATCAATTCACCCTCACGACCTGCGTCAGTGGCGACAATGATGGATTCGCACCTGTCGAACAGCTCCCGGATCACTCCCAACTGCCTGACGACGCCGGGATCATCCTTATAAACCTTGCCCTCCCGCACTTGACGGGGAATAAGTTTGAACTCCTGTGGCAATATGGGCAGATGTTCCCGGTGGAAGCCGGAGAAGCCGTAGCATTCGGGCATGGCAAGCCCGACCAGATGCCCGAATGCCCATGTCACGGCATACCCGTCCCCCATTAGATACCCGTCTTTCCATTGGCGTGCGCCCACTATGGACGCTATGCCCTGTGCCACACTGGGCTTTTCAGCAATGATAACTTTCATATATATAATATTGTATAGTTCATGTGATGGTTAAATAGATACCCCTTTCTTATCGGCTTTCTGTACAGGGCGGTTCCGGCTGACGGTGTTTGCCGGTTTCGCGCCGTCCTGACGGACGGTTGTTTGCTGGGATTGTTCCTGTTTCTTGCTCTTGTCCGGATTCCATTTGAAGAAATCCAACTTCGCCCGCTCGTGGTTGACACGAACGAAAGCACTGAACAAGTTCCCCTCGTTGTCGGTCATGCCCTTGATGTAAGTCGCCTTGCCTTGCGCCAGTGATGCCCGCTGCTCTTCTGTAAGATCTTTCCCTTTCAGCCGTGTGGGGATTACCAGCTCACGCTCCTGCTGCCGGTTCTGCTCCTGTCCTTGGGCAGCGGTCTGCCCCTGCCTGCGGGCGATTCCCTTGAAGTCATAGTCGAATCCACCCTTGCAGACATTGAACTGCAAGCGTGCGTCGTAGTGGCGTTGCTTTTTCTCCGACCACATGTTCTCGACAAGGACAGACTCGCCGTTTGCGATGCGTTTTCTCTGCTCGTCGGTCAACGCCGTGCCGTTTACCTCTGCCGGAAGGGTTATCCCGCTGACCGGTACATGGTGGAGCTGGTTAGTCTTGGGATTGAGCGATACCAGACATGGCTCACGCACGCCCTCGGCCAGTTCGAGTTCCACCACGCACCCCGCATTGCCTTTTTCCTGTAGGTTCTGTTTCACTTCGGGGGTGAATTCTACATTAAAATACGGTGTATCCAGCTCCGGATAACGCTTGCAACACTCGATGTTGTTCCGAAGCGTGCCGTCGGGATTCTCCGTCAGCCGGATGCAGGCCGGAGTTTCAAACTCAATCCCCTCGAAAACGGTTTTCAGAGTAAGTACGGCGGATTCGTTGCCATTAAGCAACCGCCTGACACCCAGTTCACCTAACGTTTCGGGTGTTACCCCCATGCGCTCCAGTTGTTGCCAGTCCACCTGTTCCATGCTCCAACGGGTGGATTGCTCCGTTCCGCTCCCATCGGACTGCTGTTGTTTCTGCTGCCGGTTCTGTGTGAACTGTTCCGTATCAAGGCGATATTCGTCCAATAAGGCAGCATTGCTTTCGGGCTGCTTGAACAAGCCGACAAGCTCTTTGGCGGAGACCAGCAAGTCCATCGGAAGGTGATAGAAACGGAAGTCGGACGGTCGCTCGAACTGTCGTTTCATGTTGGAAAAGAACGCTTCGATGAGTGATTCGTTACGGTCTATCCGCATGAACTGATCCGAGGGCTTTACCCCTGCCAGCGGTCTGGTCTTGAGTCCCCCTTCAGGTTCGATACCCTCCACTACATGCGGGGTGTTGCCTTCGGCGGCGTTGGTCACCACCAATACCTCGTCTTTCAGGTCTTTCAGTTTTTTGTCCATAAAATAAAAGAATTTAGTTGTGATACAATCCAGTTAATTGCGGCACGAAAGTAGAGGTAAGAGACTATGACGCAAAGGGAAAGAGAGGAATGGGGAATGAGTGGCTACTGGGTGGCGTGAAGTGGCCTGCCGGCAAGAAAGAATGACCTTCCGATGCAAAAAATTCAAGATAAAAAGCGTATCTTCGCAAAAAGAAACATAAAAGAGGATAACCCGATATGATTACCAACCGAGAAGAAGTAATAGACAAGGCATTCAAGGTGTTTTTGAGGATGAACTACGAGAAAGCAAGTATCAGCACGCTGGCGAAAGCCTGCGGAGTCGTAAAGACAGGGGTAGTATATTATTTCCCCCACAAACTCGACCTGTTCATGGCAGTAGCGGACAAGTACGCCATACAGATGCAGACACCTGCCAACAAGTTTGCAGAACCGGCAGGAACCCTTGCGGAATTTATTGGCCAGTATGTGGAGGGCGTGAAGACAGCCATGAACCGTATTGTCACGCAGGTGCAATGCTGTGCGGATGACAGTGACTGCTGCCCCAACTTCTACTACTTTCATTTCCTTTCCCAAGTGAGGATGTACTACCCCGGAGCTCGTAAAAAAATGGAGGATACATTCCAAAAGGAACATGAATTGTGGAAAAAGGTCATACAGAAAGCCAAGGAAAACGGTGAAATAAAGCAAGATACGGACGTGCAAAAGAGTGCTTCGCTGTTCCGTCAGGTATTCTTGGGGCTGTCTTACGAGCAATCATTCCTGAACGGTTTGAATGTAGAAGAATTGAAAGACAAATTCGATTATTTGTACTCGCTCCTGAAAGCCTGATAACCTTTTAGCAATCTTTAAAAGGGTTCGATAAAAATATTTTTTGAACAACCGTTCAAATTTCAAATACTTTGCTTTATCTTTGAGGCATGAAACAACTGCCATAGATATGGACAAAGTAAAAAAACAACGGTCTAACATCGTCCTGTACAGGGAAAAAAGGGACGGTGAACACTACATACGGATAGAGTATGCAGGTGATCCGGCAATAGCCTTGTTGCTTACCCAAGAGAGTGATATACGAATGGCAGGCGACGGATCTGCCTATATAGCGACTGTCACTTTCAGTTTGCCGGATTTCTACGACCGCTATTCTCCCTACGCCTACATTGATTACAGCCGGGTTTATGTTCGGCATCCCAAACCTAAAAGGGAATACACACTGCCGAAAAGCTACCTCGAACTGCTGGAACAAAAGCGTTACGGCTCCTCGACCGTGAAAACCTACCGTGCCTATTCCAACGACTTCATTGAATGCCACAAGGAACGGAACATTGACCGCCTGAAAGTGCCGGATGTCAATGATATAACAAGAATGTCAATCAAGAGCATACGAATCTTCTGTATATGGATGTATGTATTTTTGTCGGGTGTTCATTTATATGCTTCAAATACAGCAGACTCCGTATATTTCCATGTGCAGTTGGACACGCTGGGAGGTCTCCGTGTCGGGCAGGTACTGAAATTGACGTATGCACTGGCCAATTCCCAATTTGATTTAGTGTCTTCTCCAGTGTTCAACCATAGCATTGAGGTAGTAAGTGGTCCGAAGCCACATAAAAGCGAGAGTTATGCTCTTGTAAACGGCGTGGGGCACAAGAGCCATGAAACCGGCTTCTACTATTTTGTACGGTTCAGGGAAAGCGGTGAGATTCAACTCCCTGTCGCATCCGTCAAAGTAGGAAATCAGATATATACCACATCGGAATGCCAAGTGACCGTACATCCTTCCAAAGTGGATGTGAGCAAATTGAAGTGCAATTTGAAGGTGGAACAATTGAAAGGCGATTACGCAAAATACCGTGCCAGCCTGACTTGCAACGCCCGTCCCGATCAGAATCCTCCGCTGTTGTCCATTAACGGAAAAGTAACCCGACCCACAAGCAATTCCTATTCGGGTTCTAACGACAAGGAGGAATATGTTTACAACTACTACTTTTCCAGTGAAGGCTATGAAGTATCCTGCAAGGAACTGACTTTTGGCGGGATACCCTATTCCGTCAAGACAAAGAAGAACAAAATAGATGAAACGGACTTCCTTATTATAATATTGATTGTACTCGCATTGTTTGAGTTGATATGGTGGCTTGTCGGCAGACATCGGTATCGTCAGGAGCAAGAAGCTGCGCTTGCCGAATTTGTGTTGGAAAATAGAACTTTGCCTTTAAACACAAGCTGGGCATATACCCACTATGGCGTATCCCATACATTGCTGCTGTTCTCCGTGCTGAGTTTTTCCACTATTTGCGTAAAACTTTATGCAAGCGAGGTGTTCATTATCATTTTTTTATGGATTGGAATCCTGCTTGTGCCACTTGCTTATCTGTCCTATCGGAACCAGCGGCGCAAGCTGAACTTCGAGAGCACGCCAACCACATTAGACAAACAGGCGATTTACGATAAGATATGCAAGCTGGCGGATTATTATGACTGGGACATTGACCATTGCGGGGACGATTGTATTGTGGCTCATACCAATCCTGCCATTTGGCATCTGACATGGGGAGAACAGATATTCATCGTGTTCGATAAAAGTCAGGTATGGATTAATAGTGTGAACGACCTGAACAAGCGTACTTCTCCATTCTCGTTTGGTTATGCCAAACGCAACATTCGAAGAATAAGAGAAGCATTGACACAAGATGTAACTATTAGAGATTAAAAAATGCACCTATGGGGTGTTGTTTACCAAAGTAGAACACACCTAACGAGGCTCTTATAAATACATTAGTAACAATTTAGCAATTCTTGTATGGGCTTAGATATTTTGATTTATAACAATGACGGAATATGTATGAATAAGTCTGAAATTAGCGAAGACTTACATTATTGGTTGTTCAATCTTGCAAATTTAGATAAAGGACGATTTCGGACTATATTCCGTGTACAAGATTACTATAAAACGAACATACAACTTTCAGGTATAGAAATATCCTCTTTCATTGAGGAACTAAAAGAAATTAGAAAAAAATCTCCTTATAGTAAGGAGATTGAGCGAATAGTGAATTGTATAAATCAGCAAAATATATCTAAGATAAGAATTACTGGAGATTAAATAAGTTACTAACGAAGCGTGATAACGCCTTACAGCGTTCCACGCTATCCCATTAACATCAATAACACTAATAAGTATGAGAACGAAAATTTATTTAGTAACGCTGCTGATAGCCTTTGTTACAATATTCGGGCTGACAGCTTGCATGAATGAAGATGAGCCAAAGGACATCACAAAAGAAGTAACGATGTATGTTTCTTCTGAAACTGGAATTATGTATGATTTATTTGATTCGGAAGGAGAATTTCCGATAGAATGTATGCTCGTCAAGGAGCAGGGAGAGGATGAATATCGTCCTTTGGCATTCTGCAGTATTCAGGGCTTCGAATATGAGAAAGGCTATGAATACGATTTGCGTGTCAATAAGACAACTTTGGCAAATCCACCAGCAGACGGTAGCATATACAAATATCAGCTTGTTCGGGTCGTAGAGAAAAGACAGGTCGGTAACCCAAACGAAGCTGAATAATGCGTACAATATGATGTTAACGAAGCAGGGTAACGGCAAGCCGTTCCCTGCTATCCCATTAACAACAATCAAATCATTATCGTTATTATGGATATAGAAAGAATACTTAAAACAAGAGAAAATGCAATATATTACGGTATTGGTGAATACCAAAAAGAATGCTTTGGTTGGGTTGGTGGAAATGCTCCAGCTTGCTTTGATGATAAGAATTTATCTAAAAAAGACAATGTCTATTTTTATCTAACATTTCAAAATCCTTTAAGTCCCAATAAGCAAATATCTATTTTCACTCCGGAATTTGATGTTGCATTGGAATATAACACATATCCCGATTGTAAATTGTTGTTGGTTGAACATGAATTAAGTAGTCAAAGCAAAAGTGATAGATATAAACACCCCGAAATAGATGAAATTTATTCAATATACGAGATGGGTACAGAAAAAGATATGCCTGAAAAAATTGTGCAATCAAATTTGGGGGTAACGTAATGCCTATTCAATGGGGATTAGATAATGATAGTAAAGTGGTTAAAGATGGAAATAGATTCATTTTTCAAATCAACGAAATTTGCATGAAAGATATTTCCGTTTTCATGGCTGGCTGTATATATGTTTATGGGAAAATTGAAGGTAATAAAGTCACAAATCTATTTGTGGCATACTGGGAATATTCCTAATAACAATAAATTGATTAATTATTTCAAATAGGTTGCTAACAACGAAAGATAGCATCTAACGATTCTCCTTTCTAACCATTAATAACAACTTAAAGATGAACATAAAAAATAAGATATATCATACAGTCTATTTTCTACTATTCGGAATAATAGTAGGTATTTTAAGGTGGTCTATCTGTATAAGAGATACAAATGGAGCAATGGATTTCACCCCATTTTTACAAGCGTTCTTGTTAAAAGTAGCATTGTTATTGTTTGTAATCTTAGATATTGTTTTGCATAAAATAGCCTTGAGAGCGATTTTGATAACCATTCTATTGTGTTTCAATATATGGTCTTATACCTACTATTTCAAAATAGAAGAATTGCAAGAACATTGGAGTGGACTTAAATATTCCCCGTATGACGCATATCTTCCACCCAATATTGATGATTTCATTTTTGTATGGTTGGCGAGCCAAATTCTTGTTATTTATTTGTTCTTGGCAATAGGCATTTCATATCTATTGAAAAGAAAAGAATTATTAACGAAGCAGGATAACGGAAAAGCCGTTCCCTGCTGAACTATTAAATATATCAGATATGAGAATAGTTGTATTGTATTGTTCATTCTTTTTCCCATTTAGCTATGTTATAGCGAAAAACGGCTATGTGGAACAAAATTCAGCAAAGTATTATTCTTTGACTGAACAAGATACCCTTTATATAGAAACAGAAAAAACAGAGTTTGAAATTCAATATAGACTATGTTTTAATCAGCAAGGTAAAAAGAATATTGTTTTTGAGTTGAAAGCGGTAGATGATAGTAGTATAGACTTCGTGCAAAGCTATACAATCAATGGAATAAGAAAATTTGATTGCTTTGCCGTGTATGATAATGTGGCAGACGGAAATCGTTTTTTATTCTTTGACTATAAAAGTCAAATTGCTTACATAACACCTACTTGTTTTTTCGGTTTCTATCCGATATACAGTTCTGTGGACTTTTCAAGAGCGGAAGTCTTATTACGAAATGAACACTCCTACTTGAAACAATCAAGCGATACGTTAAGTATTGACAGTAAGGTAACTTATGTGCCATTTAACTGTAATAATCGAATTATAAAGGCAACTTTTGTTCCATGTTCCCAAGCAGGAAAGGATAATAATATCTCTACAACGAAAGACAGTATCCGGTCGATGCTCCTTTCCAACCATTATCACCAATAAAATAAAGTTGTATGGAAGATTTTGACATTCTAAATAAGTTTGACAATGACAAACTAATAGACGTAGTGAAAAATTATAAGCGTTATGGCTATGATGATGAACTTCGTGATTATGCTATCAATTTATTAGGAGAGAGAGGTTGGAACAGAGAGGATCTGCAACAATTTGGCTATTTAACAAACCACGATTATGATGAAGCTGAAAAACAATACAAAGCATACAAGAGAAATTCATTGATAGGCATTTGTACGCTTATATTTAGTGGGGGAATTTTGGCTGTTGTCTATTTAATCTTTTTAATTATGGCTTATCAGAATGTTGCAAAATTCTATAAGGCATTAGGGCGCGATGAAGATGAGACTGCATTATTCAATGTTTTGGGCGTGCTGGCTTACTTTCATCTAAAAGGAAGAATGAAAGAAGAATTGAAAGGAATAAGATAAGTTTATGACAAGGTAGCGATAACAGCTAAACGCTGTTTCTCACCCAATCATTACCAACAAATAGCGTATATATATGAATAATGTAACAAAAGTAAGGATAGTATATGAATGTAGCATAATAGGCATTGTTTTGCTGACCTTCTTAAAGGGTATGTTCCCATACATGGGAGCATGGTGGCGAGTAGCCCTTATGGCTTTACTTGTAGGACTGTGGTTTTCATTGTCTTATCTGAAACGGCATAATTATAAATGGGGTTTCAGTTACATAGGGAGTCATTTATACATTAACCAATTATTGAAAGTGCAGAAGTGGTTTCAGAACGTTACCATCATAGCCTTATTGATACCTGTCTTCTTAACAGATCTCCTGTATAATCATTTTTGTTTTGTAGCATATATACTGCTTGTAGGTATGTTCTTAGGCGTGAAGCTGGCTACTTACACAGTAGAGTACACCATATATAAAAGTAAATTCATTGGTAACAAGGAAAGTTAACCCCTAAGCGATGTTCCTTTCCCAATCATTACCAATCCCATTCAATAAACAGAGAAATGATGAAAGAAAGTATAAAAAGGCTAAAAGAGAAGCTCGATCAAAGTAGTACAGGGCATTTACCTCTATCCCTGCGGGTCGATCTGATGAAACAGATCGGCGATATACTCTCTGTGCAAAAAATCCTGTGCGAGTGCTGTAAGAAAGCCTGTTCTTTCATCGGACGTCAGAATAAGGACAATGTGCAGTTGCTTTCCCGGATAAACGATTATCTGTACCGAAAGAAAGAGTCTGTTGAAGATATCCTGAAAGAAACGGAAAAGCTGAGGCTTCATGTGGAGAATAATCCTACAGAGATAGATACATTCGTGAACTGGGCCATCGTGATGCTCGGATATACCGTATATTACAACACGGTTTACATGCTGGAAATAGAAGATTATCGTGGGGAAGATGATGGTGACTTCGATCCTGAAAGCTGGAGTCCTGATTTCATCGGGTCGGCAGCCTATTCCGGTGGAAGTCCTTTTGCCCAAGGGGATGAAGGTGACACGGATAAGCGCAGGGAGTACTGGAACTGGTATCTGGATATGGTTCTTTCCATATACGAAAATCCGATGAAGGAAGTCATTCCTTTTCATACAGGTAGTAATAAAATGATATATATACCTGTACCTTCCGAATGCGACAATGTATTGTCCGACAAGATAAAGAGACTAAATTCTGCCCTTGCTTCATACATTCATGCCCCCACGGACAAGAAAGAAACAGATCGGATGAAAATTTATACGGAGGACAGCGAGCTTGTCCGTATCGTGGCAGATGTCATTCAGGAGTATTCCTGCATACCTTCCACTCCATCGGAAAAGGAGAATTACCGCATAACCGGAATTTACAATTATGACATTGTAAAATTCTGGTATTGTGTAGCCTTGCTCGCCCAGTCCTCGGATGCTTGTGCTATCGCCTGCCTGTCGGAACTTGCCCATACCCTCATGGAACAGGGACCGGGAGATCTCCATGTGCTGTACCGTATTCTGTTGCTTCTGCCAGAGCAGGAACATCTGCACAGACTGAACCAAGAGCTTGCCAGCTACTATCAGAAAATAATTCCGGGTCTTGAGTCGACAAAGTGGCTGGCAAAGGCAGGCATCCCATACCCTGACATTTTTGAATGGTCTATCTCATTCTATTTCACTTCCAATGGAGAAATGTTCTTCATGCCAGAGCATGAAGCGGAAAGGAAGGCATGGTTCATCCTGAGTGTCGAGCTGTTCGGGCCGCAAACAGTCTATGGCGACTATACACGGTTCACGAGCTTTCGGATTCATGTGAGTAACAGGGACAATACTATTCATGGACAATGGAATGAAAAAGACGGCTATCTCCTGCACGATAGAGAATGGCTGATGATGGATGAACACTATACGCCGGAACAACTTGTTATCCTGATGCACAGGCTGTCAAGTTTCGATATACGGTTTTCAAAAGTCCCGACCCGAATATATGCTTCTAAGGGGATTTCAAGGAACGCAATACAAGAGTGGATAAGGAATGAGATGGTGGCATACGAGCACGACCAAATGGAAGAGATATGTAACCAAGCTCTCGGCATACTCAAAAGCGAAGGAGATATAGGTGACACACTGAATGAGATAAGGGAGAAATGGAGTGAAGGAATACCCATACTGAAAGACAAGCGTTTCGATGAAGTTGTGACACAGTATTCCTGCTTTTCTCACGAGATGGGTATCGCAGCCTTGGGACAGGAACTTACCGCATACGGGTATGCACTCTATGATCTGGACGGGGATGAGATTTACTTGCTGGCATTGCTCCCACAGGCGGAAATGTCAGCCTTTGAGGAGAAATGCCGCAAATACGGGCAGTATTGCAGTCAATTCAAACAATCCCGTTATGATTTCGGAATGAAGGCAAGAACCATAAAGCTGCGCAAGCAGATGCCTCGTGAAAGAATGGAGTGGCCGGATGATGGAATCATCTATATCACAAGAGGTTTTGCAGGTTATTTCGCTTATGGGGAATGGAGACCGGATAACGTGGATGAGTGGCAGGGAACATTCGTCGTGGATTTGCGTATGACACCCCTTCAGCCGGTAAAATTGAAAATGAAGAGAATCCACAGTTTCATATATTCAGAGGAACTGGACTTCTATGCCGCATTATACTCAACCTCTTGGGGAGAAATGCCTATTGGCGGAAAGAATCCGTTGGAGGCGGAGAAATGGCCACGCATGTGTGATTTGTCCGTTGAAGGAAGGTATGAATTCCGATGGTGCGGGCGTTATCTCTGTTTAGGCGATGTTCATAGCGCCATTGTCCACACAATGACGGAACGGGGAGTCAGGTATGTAAGCAGGATTATGCTGCCGGAAGGCATGAAGTATGCCCCAAGTTTCAGTACAGACGGGAAGGGAACGCTGTATATCATCATGGGGGAATACAGCCGGTCAAGAATCATCCGATATGACGACAAGGGAAACTATACTATGATGCCATTCTCCATGTCCGACTACGATACATTCCGTGACGGCAGCATCCCTGTACCGAATACGACACATATTCTACTACTGAGGCAATACACGGCAAGAGGTAACAGCGGGATATGGCTTGAATCGGGATTACTCGATCTGGATATGGCGACACAGAGATGCCGGATCGCCCCTCTCCACACGGGAGACGGTTCGTTCAACCTGCGTGAATTTCATAAAGAGTGGGTGCTGGTGGAAAGCGATTTGAACGGCAACCGTACCGACTATGCCCGTCTCTGGAACCGAAAGACGAACGAAGTCATGCGCCTCCGTCCCGGAGTATTGGGGGATGAATTATTTAAGTCCCTTCATGCGTTGCCTGACGGTACTATCATCGTGAATACCCTTGACGATGTGGGTGACGTGCTATGTAGAGCGGAAGATTTCTGGAATTTCCTATGCACGACAAGCCGTCCGAGAAAAATGGGATATTGGCTCAACTATCCGAATCCTTATCCCGATACAGACTATGAGTTGCCTCCCTTGTCGGAGGATACCAGCCTGATGCTCGCACCTCCGTTTACCGAGTCTTCGTCCGTCCATTCACCTGCCAAAAAAACACGTCCGGCGGGAAATAACAAGGACGGATCGACAGAAATCACTGACACACGGGGTTCGGAAGGTATAGAGATTACAGAAGGCTTATTGAAGATCAACGGGCGACAGGTTTCCCTGCCTTTATCCTATACAGCTATGGTACACATTTTCGGCAAAGAGAGAATCATATTCACGCATCGGACGATGCAGGATGACAAAGGCAAGACTGTGCAGTATGACAAACGGGGGTTCCTCGTCTGGGACAATGCCGGGGTGTCTGCCGTCCGGAACGAAGAGAACGCCTATAACATTTCTGCCATCTATCTATGGGTGACGGAAAACAAGGAATCTGTTAGAAACCTTCCTGCCCCGACCGGTGTGTTCTGCGGCGAAATTGTAGTGGAGGGTATCAGGTGGAACCGAAAATCCGGCATGGCAATCCGTAGCGGAGAACTGGAAATAATGACGTCCGCATCGGAAGGATATATGGAAATCACATTTGCCAATAGCCGAAACCGAAAGTACACTTGGCAACATTATCGGGATGCGATGGTTGAAAATATGCAGGCGGCGTTCATGGAAAGGAATCGGCTTGTGAACAAATCCTTTGGCCAACAGCCAGAGGAAGCCTTTACGTCAGCTGAAACCTGCGGAACTTTCCTTTCCCACGTAGTCCGTGCTCTTGAAGCCGGGTATTCTATGGGCAGGAGCGTGCGTTATCTAAAAACGAGCCTGCTCCTACCTCTGACAGAGGCGGCGATAAAATGTAGTGAGTACGGCTCTGTCAAGGCATCAGACATGCTTTCCGTGTATTCGGGCTGTGTGCTTCTCGGTTATGAAAAGTTGAATATGAAGCGGTTTTGCGAAACAATGGCTAAGAAGGGCATTCGCGATTTCGTGTTTGACACATTGATCCGCTGCTGCGTTCCTGATTGGGAAGTCACGGAATATACCGTATTCCCGAAAATTAAGAAATGGATCTCCTCACAAGTGGAAAGTGGAAGCATAACGGAAGCGAAAGCTGCATTAAAAAATATTTCTTGTATTTCAGAGAATATCCTGATAACAGATGCGCTGATTACATCAACTTTAAAAATATAAAACAGTATGGAACCAACAAAAACAACCGAAAAATTCACGAGTGTGCATAAAACTTTCAGTTACACTCCTCAAAGTGCACTGACAAACCAATGGTCAAACTTGGCATTTGGGATAGGTATGGTCGTCGTACCTTTGATTTATCCTTTTGGGTTACGTATCAGGCGGGCAGTCATCCTCTCTCCAGAAGTCTTTTCCACGATTTTGATTATTGGCGGTGTATTACTGCTTATAATGACATTCTTTGACATTCCGAAGAATTTCGATCTTTATTCAGCTAATTAATTCCTTATTTATTAATAAAAACAATTTGAAAAATTATGAATGCAAAATTATTGAAGAACCTGTTTATGACATTGGTCATAGCAATTTTTATCTCTTCCTGTTCATCTGCAAATGATTGTACAATGGCTTCCGATGAAGGTGTAGCTAAAGTAAAGGAACTTGTAAAAAAACATGTGGATATAAACGAATGTAAAATTTACCGCATAGAATGGAAAGAAGATAGGCAAGAACGCAAATTGGAAAACGTATTGAGCCAAATCAGCGTAGATTACATCGACAAGAAGGACAATGACTATAATTTGACCATTAATTATACGGATGGTGAATTTGTACCCGAAGAACCGAGAAAAGGAAAATTCGCATCAAATTCTTATAAATATACTACAGCCATTGAGATTGACGGAATGAATGCCGAGGAAATACGGCACAATATTGCCAGTGGCGGTGAATTGGTAATCCTTCAGGAAGAAGGCGAACAATATGAGTTCAAATCGGTAGAAAAATATATGCTGTATATGCGTCCCGTCCCCAAAGATTACGAAGACCATTGGAAGAAATGGGGTGATGACAAAAAAAAGGAGTATCGGCAATTGCGCCAGATGTTCGAACTCAATTTTATCAAAAAGGACGAACAAAAGGAGGTCAGGGGAAGACACGTTTGGACGAACTATTACACCGTGCCGTTTGAAACTAATGAAGCCGGTGAAGTTGAAATAGAACAATAATCCTGTTTGCCCATGACACTGTTTGTCAATACACCAAAGATAACCGACGGCGAAGTGGAAGAGCTGTTCTCTGCCGGAATGTCACTTCTGTCCTGCAAGGCTTTCCCTGCCGCTTATTTGTGTTTCAACCGCATTCCGAACAAGGATTTCAGGCTGTTGTACAACAAGGCGCTATGTTGCTTCATGGTAAAATGGCATGATGAATGTTACAGATTGCTTTGTGAGGCGGAACGGCTTATGTCCGGTGGGGATGTTATCCGCATGGCAGAGTTACCCGAAGCATTCCTTCGTTATGATTATGATGAAGGGCATCCTTTTTATCCCATGCCGCACGGTATTCCGGTATCTTTGGCATACAGGCAACTGCTGCGCTTAAAAGCGGAAACCGCATTCAAATTGCATTTGTATAGTGAAGTCAAGGCTATTTCCGGGCGTCTGGGGGGCAAGTACCGGCATATTGAAGAACTAATCTTAAAAATTGGGAACAATGACTTGTAAAGAGATATATAATCTGCACGCATTCAGAGCTAAGGAGTCCGATTTACACGATGCGTATTGGGATGTTCCGCTTGATAGTCGGGACGAAACCCACAAAAACAATACTTCTCTGCATACAGCCTGCTATTTTGCAGACATAACCGCAGTAGGCATACTGCTGGACAGAGGTATGGATGTCAATGTAAAAAATGATGACGGCGACACACCATTGTGCGTTCTGGCAAGATGCAACCCTTGTCTGAACGATGCCGTCTTTGCCGATATTGCCGGACTGCTGCTTTCCAAGGGGGCAAGAGTGCCACGGTCAGGCAAGGATACAACCGCCTTGATAGAAGCGGTACGCAACCGCCACTTCCTGATGGCTGATATTCTCTTGGAATCGGGAAACCGTATCGATTCTACCGGTCCGGGCGGTGACAATGTGTTGCACGTCCTCTGTCTATCTGCCGGACTCATCGCGGACGACATCAGGCGTACAGAAAGACGGATAGCAGACTTTTCTGAACGGTGGTACTCGGAAAAATCCAAACAGGAGACAGTTGATGAATTGGAAAACCTGCGGGAGGCGGACAGGCAGTGTTGCCACACGGCAAGACTGATTCTGGAAAACGGGCAGATAGACCCAGAGGAAAAGAACGACAGCGGAAAGATGCCTTTTGACATAGCCTCAGAAAACGGTGCCCGAAAAATCGGAGCATTGTTGTCGGGGCAAGATCCCGAGACGGACGAGCTTGCCGCTCTTGCCGGAGGGTTGGACATCTTTCAGGCATTGTGGTACAAGGACGAAGCGGCATGGGATGCCCTGCTACGTTCCGGTGTAGAGACTCAGACCGTCTGCGAGGATAAAAATCTATCCGACTTTCAGGGCAAATCCCCCTTGGGATGCGCTTTGTCATGGAATAACTACCCAGCAGCGGAAATGTTGCTCAGGGGCGGTGCTGATCCGAATTTCAAGGACTCGGAAGAGCGGACTGCTTTTGCCGTATGGATGAATGAAAAAAAATGCTGCACAGAAAATAAGGAGGAATGCTTGCATTTCCTCCAATGCCTGACAGAGTGCGGGTGGAATCCAGAGTCCCCAGCCGATAAAGAGGGTAACACGGCATTATCCGTTGCTTGCCGAAGAGCAGGGAGTGAATTAGGGAATTGGGCTGTCCGTTATCTCGTGAAGAACGGGGCTGATGTCAATGCCGCCAATATGCAAGGCCAGACTCCGGCAATGAACCTCTATGGAGGATGCTTCTGGAACGGGAATATTCCCCGTATCGCAGGTTTCCCACGATCATATCCATATGGTGGACGCAGCTGCACAGGAGAAGATGCGGAGATACTTGAAATCCTGCTTGAAGCCGGGGCAGATATAAACGCCAAGGACAAATGGGGTAATACCCTGTTGCATTATATCGCAGCCAGCTCGATAAGGGGGGCGAAAGAAGCTGCTGCCCTTGTGACAGACTTCGGTACTCCGGATGTGAACGCCGTGAACAACGAGGGAAAAATGGCTTTGGACATTGCAGCGGAAAAGAACAATGAAACTCTTGTAAAATTTTTATTGAAATATAGTTGATAATCGTATGGACAATAACATGACTTTTTTGAATGCGTGTCGCAACGGACAGAAAAGCATTGTACAGATATTCCTTAAAAAAGGAGGCATCAATGTAAATAAACGGGATGCGGAGGGTAATACTCCGTTGTATTATGCTTGCCTGAAAGGATTTAGGGACATTGTGACTATTCTACTGGACAACGATGCGGATGTTTCCATTGCCAATAACTCTTCGGAAATTCCTTTACATGCAACTGCCAGAAGTGGGAACAAGGAAATAATAGGAAAACTGATCCAATATGGGGCTAATTTGGATGCTACAGACAAGGAAGGACGTACTCCTTTAATTTGTCTCCTTGACAACAAGCGCACCGATGCAGCACTGTTTCTGATAGAACAAGGTGCAGACACGGAAATAACAGACAATACAGGTCATAAAGCTATAGATTACGCTACAGCCCACGGGTTACGTGAAGTGGTGACATGTCTGTCGGTGAAAGAGACAACCGACGGACATGGAAACACGCCACTGCATCAGGCGGTTTTCAACGGACAATCAGAAACAGTCCGTATGCTACTTCCCACTTCGGGCAATATGCTGAATGCGCCGAACGATGCAGGAGAAACGCCACTGATTATTGCTTGTATGAAAGGCAACCTTATCATAGCAGACTTACTGATCGATGCCGGTGCAGAAGTGAATAAAGCCCTTTTGAACGGGAATACTCCCTTGCATTTTGCTGTTTGGTCGGAAAACAAGTTTATTGGCCGGAAATTGATAGCGACCAATGCACAAGTGGATGCACAGAATGAAAATGGGGAAACACCCCTTATCCTTGCAGCCAGAGAAGGAAACAACGAGTTCGCCGCACTGCTTGTGGAACACGGGGCGAACGTGAACCTTGCGGATAATCTTCAACGGACGGCATTGTATTATGCCGGCGAGCGAGGTTATAACGAAATAGTGGAAATGCTTTTGACAGCAGGAGCAGAAGGATAATATATCACACATATTTACATAATTAAATAATTGACAGTATGACAAAAGAAAAATCAAATCCTCAAAGTCCTGAGGAAATGGCAAAGACGGCTCAGGAAGCCGCTGTAAAATCAGCAATGGAACAAGCTCAAGCCATGTTTGGAAACATTCCGGGATTTCAAATGCCCGGTGGTATGCAGGAACAAATTATGACCCAGATGGGAAGCGGAGTTCCTGATATGGCTGAAATTCAGGCACAGCAGGAGGCTATGCTTAAAGCTGCCGGTGTTGATCCGGCAGTGGTTGCACAGGCAGGTATGCAGAATATGGCATTTGCCCAGCAAATGATGCAGGAAGCAATGGACGGTACTCTTGGTAAAGGGTTGTCTTCATCCGATGCTATGGCGCAAATGATGGAAGCCTTCGGGGATGACGGGTGGACTATCAACAGATCCGAAACCGGGAAACTGGATGCAGAACAGCTACGTCTATTAGCGTTCGGTGCCCCCATGCTGGTTTACAATGATGAGAAGGTAGACTCGCTGGCCGATGATGAAGATGTTGAAACCATCAAATGCACACTTAAAGATTGGTGGAACGTCACAGACAGGGAGAGCACATTGGATATTGTCAAATGGTTACTGGAAGAGGGACATCACGCCGAAGCCGATGAGGCTCTGGCGGAAATCCATAAACGCAGGATTGAGAATATATCCCAAGAAGAACGATGTGACGAGGAAAGCAAGATGGGAGATGTATGCCTGATAATGGAGAGTATGCTTGAAAACGGCTGGTGTCCGAAAGGGCAAATGCCGGACAGTGTCATTGCATGGGATCTGGTGCGGGTCGTGAACCTCGGACGCTGGGCATATCTTTGCGGCTATGTGAATGAGGATGAGATGTGGCAGATCATGCAGGTAGCGGCAGACATCGCACTCGAACACTTTTCTTCATGGGAGGAATACGGCCGGAGTTTCATCATGGGACGTGGTGTATGGCATGGTGAGCCTGTTGACAGTGAAACGGCATACGAGATCGTAGAACTCTTGCTGGAGAGTGAAGAATCACCGTGGAAGCAGTCAAGTTTTAGAGCAAAATAAAGAACAAACTTAAAAACGAAACAAATATGAAACCAGAAAATGAAGAAAAGATGGATCAGGAAAAACATTTTCCCAGTCATTTCGGAGAGGTCTATGATGCCATGCCGGAGAAATTCGAAAAGCGTGAGAACAAGTTCAAACCAATTATTTATTGGGTACTGACAGCTGTATGTGTATTGCTTGTCATTTTTCCCGAATGGTTGCCATTTATCCCCTCGTGGCTGATACGGGTAGTTGGTGTTGTCGGAGCTATCTATTTGGGTTTAACCGCATTGGTCGCAGACCTTAGTATCTATAACCGTGAAAGCGGTGGTGAAGTGAAGCGTTACAAGACCAAAAAGTTCATCAGTAGCATGACTGACAAAGAGGATATTGTCGACGCTTTTAACCGCCATGATTTTGAGTACCTGTGCGATCTGCCCAGCGGTAATGATCAGCCTGTGCAGCTGCAAGTGGAAAAGGATGAAACAGGACATGAATTCTATTGTATCTTGGTTACTTACACTCCGGGATATAAGATTGTCGGACTTGCGGATCCCATTATCCTCACCGGGGATGAATATGAAAAGAACAAAGTATTTATCCAACATATGTGCGATCATGATGCTGACTGACAACCGGCATCGTTTCTCGTAAAAATCCCCTAATCGGAAGGAAAGCCACATGCGATCTCCTGTTATCGGTTTATGCGGCTTTCCTTGTTTTCCCAAATGAAAATTATGCAGCTGGTTAATTGGATATTGCTTTTTCTTGCAACGTTGTTTGGTTATTTGGATAGCATGAAAGCAACCTCGTTGTCACAAGATACCATACGGGATGAGGCTTACCAGCTTTATCCGCTGGGGATTGCTTGCCGTAATAATGATCTGGAAACCATAAAACGATTACTTGCAGGAAAAGATGAACCTATGGCAATGGGTAACGATTGTTATGAGTTTGATATACTCTATACGGCAATCTATTTTAACAAAGAAGATGTGCTAAAATACGCTCTTACCCGATACAAGGATATTAACGATAGAGTATATAGTGATGAATACGGACTTACGCTTCTGACATACGCTTGCAAATTGTCTAACGTAAAGTTAGCCCGTATCTTGCTGGAGCATGGCATTCATGTAAATGGTTGTCAAAGTCCATACGACACTTACAAAGTATATCCGATTATGGAAGCCATTGCCAATAATAACATTGAACTGGTACGGTTGCTCTTAGAGTATCATGCAGATCTTAATGTAAAGGATAGTAACGGCATCACCCCTCTTGCTTTGGCAAAGGAAACAGGTGCAAAGGAGATTGAAAATTTACTTTTACAAGGGATGAAACAACAAAAGTAATGCTAACAACGCAGGATAATGGATAAGCTGTTTTCTGCTGACCCATTAGTAACAATAGTGCGAAACATGAGAATTATAAAAATAATATTGTATTACTTACTATTGGCAAGTAGCCTTTATGCAGGTACAGGTATTATAAGCCCCTTATACGGAACAGGGTGGCATTTTTCGCTTGCATCTATGTATTGGGCTGTCTTTTCAGTGTTGTTCGTAGGAAGCGACTTGTGGCTACATCATAAAATATCACGCCTTATCGCTTTGTCTATATTGGCACTTACCTACCTAATGAGTTTTGAATATTATTTGTTTTGTGATGAATACAGATTTGTGGTTCATCAAGGTTCAAACGAAAAGATTTTTTTAGCAGACATAGGCAAATTTCATGAGTATTGGTTTTATCAAGGTTTGTTGGTTGCCTATCTGCTCTTAGCAATTGTTTTTTCGCATCTATTGACAGAAAAAAAGTTATTGATGAAGCAGGATAACGGATGAGCTAACCCATTAGTGATAATAGCATAATTCTAAATTCAAAATATAGATATATGATTGTATGTGCGATGACTATTATACTTTTAGCGATTTTGCTGTCGCTATTCTTGTTGAGAAAGAAAAAATGCAGCACCGAAAAGAAAATAACACTGATAGTATGCTTTTCGGTAGGTATGTATATTTTGTTCAGTATGATTATGTTATCATATTTCTTCTTAGGTGATTTCTCCGCAGAAGAATTATGGTAAAAATCACTAATGAAGTGGGGTAATGGGCAAACCGTTCCCTGCGAAACTATCAAAAACAGTGTACTATACATGGAAACAAGAGATAAACTTTTTACAGAAGAACAGTATAGGAAACAACTTGCTGGATATTCCAAAAGGTGTAAACAGTTAGAAAGTAGTATTATGGAAATTATCAATGCAGAGAAAGAACATATTCAATTATACTCTGCTCCAAATTCTAATGTTGCTTACAATAAAACAGTTACGCTTTTTGGATGTAAATTGAATTCATTTCTAACCAAGTATTCAGTTGGGGAAGATATGGAAGTATTAAAATATGATTACAATGATTTATTAGAAACGCTAACAAATCATTGGACGATTACCGGTATGTATGTACAGATGTTATGGATGTTGTCTATTGGAATAATGTTAGATACAGATGAGCAAAATATAAGGATATTATCAAGTATGGTTGACAATGAAAATGTTAATGATGCCTTGTATGATTTTTTAATAAAATACAGATTAACCGATTGGGAAAGATGCTCCAACACAGTATTGTTTCCAGTTCCTTATCAAAGTGCATTGTCTATAATTTCCAGCAACAATCAAAGTAAGGAATTGTCTATTCAGAAATTAGAGAAGTATCTTAAAAAGGAATGGTATCGAGGTCATTCTGATTGTGCTTGGCATGACGACCATAAATATGGTATCAGGCATGACGGTTATTGGAGTTTTGAAAGCGGTGCATTGGTTAAGATCTTGGGACTGGATGATAGCAGCCTTAAAGGACTACCATACTATCCATATGATATGGTACACTGGAATGAGAACAAAATATGATGTTAACTAACCATTATTGATAATTGCATATTATGTTACAAGTACTTAGATATACAGCATTTTATATTGCCCTGTTCTTGCTTCTATCAAGTTGCACTACAATCAATGGAATAAAAAAGGTATCGTGCCATTTGACAGATACAATAAGCCTACGTGATTTACATCTTACCGCAGCTTATAATGTCGCAGTTGGAAATAGAGATACTATTTGTTGTTCTGATAGGTCTTTTGAAGAAATGATGCAATTCGAGGACGGAATGGGTGTAAAATATCTGCGTACAGTTACAGATAAGGAACATCACATTAAATCTGTATATGCCTACGATGATGACAGGAATTTATTGTATTGTAACTTTGAATTTATGTCTGATAGTGATTATAACAGTGTACCAATCGGCAGAGAGTACAAATTTAATTCACAAGGAAATATAACCGAAATCATAAATCACGAAGAAGGATATTCAATTTGTTGTGAACAAGCAATGTATATCGGTGACAGATATAGTAAGCGAAAGGCAAGTAAGGAATATTCAAAACGGATCTTGGATAGAGGTAAATGGCAAGGCAAGAAAGTTTGGGAATATCACTATACAGACAAAAAGAAGCAAGATAAAATGCTTGTCATTGACGGGAATAGTGGAAAAATACTCAAAAAGAAAGATGTTTTTGTAACATATTAATATATCAATAACAAGCCAAGTTAGCTACTGAACGCAGCTCCTTGTCAAACCATTATAAACGACCGAGAACATATGAGAATAAAAGAATACTTGACAGACGAACTATTGATGATCGCCAATAATGTAACAGGTGAATACTCGGACAAACAGATCAGACAAGCAAAGCTGGAACTGTATAACCGTGGTGTTAACGATGAGGTCATAGCTGATATCATGGAAGAAAAAGAGGAAGCCTTTATGAAAAGGCTGGATGCTGCTGCACGTGCAGAAGAAGCACAAATCAATAAGCGTAATGAGAAGAACAGAAACATCAGCTATCAATGGTGGGAAATGCTAATTATGTTCGCATTTGCACCATTCTACTTATTGAACCGGTATTATTTTCCAAGCGAATTTTTCTCGAAATTGAAACAGTTGAAAAAAGAAAAGTATGACTTGAAATTTAAGCAACGAATCGCATGTTTGCTCACAGGAGATATAACTTGGTTTATCTATTGGCTTTATTCCTATACATTAGAAAAATAAGTTTATAACAAGGAAAGATAACCCCTAAAAGGTGTTCCTTTCCGAATCATTACCAATAAAAGTGTATAATGAAGCGATTTTTTTATATTATATTGTCAATGTTATTCCCGTTTCTAATGATAAAGGGGCAAACTGGGAAGGATTCCATCCTGTTCTGCGGAAATATTGTATATGATGGGGATGCCTGTGAAGCTACTTTCATGTATGAACTATACATAAAACATAATCCTAAACAACGGGTTCCAATCGTATTTGATTCGGAATTTTCCATTAAATGTGCACTTGGTGATACGTTGGTACTAAAACATATTGAAACAGGCTATCCTTACTTTTATCAAATGGTGGAATTTATAGCGAATGATACACTGCCACAAAACATCCATATCTGGAGATACTCAAAGTCTTGTAATGATTGGTATTATCATCAGAAATATAAAATAGCAAACTTGTCTATTAAAGACACAATCAGAAAGTCCGAAATGGTAGGTACATATAAATGTAAGTGGAAGAAAAAAGATAGCGATTATTCGGTAACGTCTGCTGCAACCATGAAAATAAATGCTGATGGGACATTTGAACTGATTGATGAATGGGTTAGTTGGGATATTTTTGGAACGACTTACCATGCTGGGAATTGGGAGATTAAACAAGATACATTAATTTGTAAAGTTGTTCCTGAACTAATGCCTTCAACCGTACAAGAACGTTATCCGGGGCAAGTATTACATTTTGTCTGGGCTAATTTTGAAGATGATAAGCAATGTATTATGGAAGAAGGAAAAGTTTATAAGTTCCTTGTACGTAAAAAAGGTTTGATTCAGACAGATATACAAGATTATATATATAAAAAAGTAAAAAATTGGTAACAAGGAGAATAAACAATAGTACGATGAAGATGAATAAAACAGTTTGGTCTATCCTATCATTGACAACTTTCAGTGTTTTGCTGATAGCCATAACATTATTTTGTGGTGACTTAGGCTTTGGTCGTCTGTTCGGAATATATGGCATTATGGAATATTGTCTTTTAAGTATGCTTATACTTATAGATATACTGGTAATTTACAAGGTCTATAAACTATATGCAATGCAGCCTAAAGCCATAATGTTATTGTTGGGTTTGGAATGTTGCTCTATCCTTTTGTGGTTTGCCTTTATCTATATGGATCAAAGTCTATTAGACTGGCAAATTACAAACTTCATATTGCAAGCTGTCAGTTTAGATGGTTTCACAGGGGATGAACGGGGATTGAATATACTTGCAGTCTTATGCGGCGTAATCTATCCTCTTATCGGGATTGGGTGTTTATGTACCGGACGGGGATTTATAAATAAGTTAGTAACAACGAAAGATAGCATCTAATGATGTTTTTTCTAACCATTAATAATAATTGAGTGCATGAAAAAGATTATTTTCCACATATTAGCATTTCTGTTTTGTTTGTCTATACAAGCACAACAGCGTTTCTTCGGTGTCATTCAGGATGCGGACGGATATGTAAATGTACGTAGCACAAGTGGAGCAGTAATAGGCAAATTATTGGATAATCATGTGTTTGTTGATTGGAATGCACAAAAGAGTCATAAAGAATGGCATAGCGTAGAATATGGGGCAGAAACGGGTATAACCAAGACTTGCCCGAATGGAAATACCTATACAGGAGAAATCCATAAAAGCCGCATCCGTTATTTGACAGATTTGCCACAGTTGAAGAAACAGCCACAAAGTACGGATAAATGCCTTGTATATGCCAACGATACATTAACTGTAAAGATAAACTTCCAAGACTTTAATCCACGAAAACATGCCATTGTTTATGATTTGGAAGCAGGTTTTGTTCGGAGTATTGACGGTTGTTCTGACTTGATAGGCATAGATGGTAATATTCCGCATAAAGAATATGCTTCTATCATTATCAAGCATCCTACCGGAATATTGGAATTCCCAACAGCATATATAACACATCTATACGAACCGAACCAAAACAATGTTGTCGTGGCATTGGGAAAAGGGAACTCACTGTTCATCAGCATACAGAACAGTGACGGTGCAGGTGGATATTATGCCGTATGGACAGTAGAAAATTATCTTGTTAAAAGTCTGTTTGTGCTACATGGCTTTTGACTAAAATATAGCTAACAACGCAGGATAACGGCAAGCCGTTCCCTGCTAACCATTATAAACAGTATTGATTGAAATATGACGAGATCTAAATTCTTTTATATCATTCTTGGTATTCATGTATTATGTGGAATATTAGGATTGATAATATTAAGTTTTATAGATATATATGACCGAATACGCTGGAGTATTGGTGATATGCTACGTTTATTGTTTTTTCTTACTCCTTTCGTGCTGATTTTCTGTGTTCCTAAGAAAATGCCTACATGGAGCAAAGTCTGTATGCGTATTTATTTTGGAGTATATATATTACCATTCGTTATATTTCCTCCATTATGGTGGATGATGTTCAATTTCGACCATGTTATTGCTGAAAATGAGCAGTATATTATTCGTTTCTATAAAGGTGGATTGCGTGATTATTATGAGCAGAAAAGTATATATAAAAAAAGTGGAATTTTAGAGAAATATATAGGGTGTTTCGACTGTTACGGCTCTGGTATATACTATGAGCTGAACCAGTTGGAATATGATATTGAAAAATTTAAGATTGATAAAATGACATTTACCGGAAAAGTGATTTTGAAACGAAATAAAGATGAGCAAATTGTAACTAAAGATACACTTATTGTTTGTCCAATAGTTAAAGATGCACCCTTTTAATTGAGTTTATAACGAGGTCGAGTCAACTATTATCAATAATTAAAAGAGAATACAATGACAAAAGATATAGAAAGTGTTTTTTAATAGATAATGACATGAGTGAAGGTATAAAAAAGAGCAGCTATCATTTTGAGTTCGTCAATCCCCGACAGATAAAGAAGTATAAGTTTTACTTTTTCGACTATTTCTATTATATGGGGGAAATCTATCATGAAAA
Source organism: Parabacteroides sp. CT06 (assembly GCF_002257605.1). Classification (GTDB taxonomy): domain Bacteria; phylum Bacteroidota; class Bacteroidia; order Bacteroidales; family Tannerellaceae; genus Parabacteroides; species Parabacteroides distasonis. The sequence continues at coordinate 2,369,863 of NZ_CP022754.1, forward strand.
CAAATGGGGTGAAAGTAGTTGGCGTATATCAGGTTTTGGTGTACTGATTTGGTATTGGGGATTAATCCTATATCCTTTTCTCACGATTCTGTTCGAATATATAGAGAACAGCGAGGCGAAACGTGCAATCATATATGGCTGGGGAATGTTCCCGATCGTTTTCTGTCTTTTGCGATACCGCAAAGCGAGATGCGATGCCCTGATGAAACACTATGGCGGGAAGAAGCATATCGGTATCATAAAGCTCCTATTTACGCCTTTGGCTTTGTTTGTTTTGGAACAGTGGCTGTTTGGAAAATTGGGATGGACAGACAGTATATGGTAATAAATTATATTTCATTCGTAAAATATGAAACAGAGTATTAGTATCTTTCTATTCTTTTGGATTTGTGGAATAGCTTATTCACAAAATCCTAAGGTGAATATTTTGCGACAAGACCTTTCGGGCTTGTTTGACAATTTAAGCATGATTGGCATATTAGGAGAAGATTGTAGCCGCATTGACATTCATTTTACTAAAGTTCGGAAAATGGATAATAGAGAATATGAGATAAAGGGTGTCAGTCGTACCCGATTATCCATAATCTGTCCGTTTAAGGGAAAGGTTTGTATAGATAGTATTTCTTCTGATTTTCAACTGAAAAGTGAATGTACGAAAGTGGACGGTTTCATATACGGGCATTACTCCTTTACGGAATACGGAGATAAACGATATAGTGGTACATTCTCCGGGGCTTTCAAGCAAGGGTATCGGATGAACGGACAGCAGATAGAGAAAGGACGGAATGAAATAGCAGAACTGAAATGGAACTTGTCTGAATATCGAGGCAAATGGAAATCTGCAAATGGACTGACAAAAGTCTGTTCTTGGGTAGATGAGATTATACCCGATACTCCTGCAAACTTCTACCTGTTTAATGATGCAGGCGAATGGGTTGTATCACCGAAATATCGTAAGAATGGTTGGGAAAATCTATATAATGCCTATCACAATGAGACTCTGGCAACGGACGAGATACAAAAGGCTCGTGAAATAGAAGAACAGGAATGGTGGGTAAATAAAAGCCAATCGTGCAAAGTAAATTGAGTTTCTAACAAAGCGTGACATTAGCAGTAATAGAAGCATGAAAAAGATTATTGACTATTTGTTTTATAGATATTATTTAGTTTGCTTGAAAAATGAGGAATTCCCACGTTTTGGTGCAGCTTGTATATTATCGGAAGTTATTTCAATAACTTATATGTTCGCATCTTTCATATTCTCATTCTTTTTGACTGGAGATTTCTTTTTTTCATATATGTCCAAACTAACAATACTTATTGTATGGATAATCGGTTTTATACTTCCTTGGATTGTTGTGTACATATATTATAATAAGAAAAGGACTCTTGTATTATTTGAGAAATTTCAAGACAATATTTATAATGCCAAATATTCAGACAAGGCGGTATTAAGTATCAGGTATATTGTACTTACTGTCGGTCTTCTTTTAATGCTCTTTCTTAGTCAGTTTCAATGATTGTGAGCAAGTTATGAAGTATCAATAATTTAGTCTTGATTGAAACATTCGTAAATATGAGAAATAGAAAAGAAACAATAAGCCGCTTCGAGCGGAATCATTTGATAAGAGAGGGAAAAAAATATAGGTATTATTTCTTTGATTATCTGTATTATCGATTGTATGTGGTATATCGAAAATATAACGAACCAGCACGTTTCAGTGCTTGCGGTGTACTTTGCATGGTTTCTGTAATTGTATTGTTCTTTTTCAGTATCTTCTTTGCCAGTGTACTACCTGACTATTGGATTTTTACGAGGAAGAACTTTACCCCTTCTCAGGGAGCAGTTATCGGTGGAGGCGTTTCTGTCTTGTGCTTTGTCATATTCTATTTGCGATATACCCACAAAAGGACTGCTGCCATACTTTTGAAATACAAGGGCAACAGCTGGAACAAGCTAATTCCGGTATGGATGATACTATTTTTTCCTTTAATCCTGTTCCTGACAGGGATATGGATAGTGAGAACAATTTTCTAATTAACAACAATATAGAGACACCTTATGATAGATTATTTATATTATCGGTTTTATAGATTGTGGCTTTGTTCCTCTTTGGCAGAGGGAGCCGCATTTATGGCTATGCTTCTGTTCTCGGTTATCCTAAGCACCAATGTGTTAATTGTGTGGGGAATATTAACTCAATACAGTATCGTAGCATATCCTTCTGATGTTCAATATTATATTATTGAGGGTAGTTTAATCGCATGGTTGAGCGGTCGGTTCTTTATCAAGAATAGATATAAAAAGGTTATAGCTAAGTATGATGATGAGAATCCTATGCAACGTAAAGTTGGAATATGGGTACTCGCCATGTATATAGCCATCACCTTGATAGTCTTTTTCATAGAAGCATTATATCGACAAGGAAAAATATAAATATACAATTAATAAACAATGAGTTCGCCCGGTAACTTTTATAATCTTGGAAAAATTGCAGTTTGGCTTTGGTGCAGACTGATTAAAAAGAAAAAGATCAAATACAGTGATATCATATTCCTGTATTCAGGTTGGCTGTTTTGGATTGTCGGCTTGGGAATTGGAGTATTAATAATAGTATGCGGTTACTTTCTGCTTATCCGGCTTGAAAACTAAAGAACAATATAAGTAGCCTTATCACAGCAAAGAGAGTTGGAAAGATTCTGATATAAACATGGAACAATTCATTATGAAGAAAGGAATAAAAAAGACAGATAACTATTTTGAGCAAGTGAAGCAGCGTGCAAACCGAACGAATTACAGGTATTATTTCTTTGATTACCTGTATTTCAAAGGAGAAGTCTGGGGCAAGAAGAAAGGACGGATGTCAGGCTTCATACTCCTGTGTTGGTATTGGTGGTGGATAGTGGTTCTTCCCAGCAACTTTATCCTGATTGACAGTGTACCGCAATGGTCGTCCTTACGTCTTGGCTATTTAGGTGCGATGTTTTTACTTATTTGTGTATTTATTCTTGCACGATACAGGAAAGCTCGTGTACAGGCATTGTTGAACCACTACCGCCGCTCTAAGCATGTCAGCGCAGTACAGGTATATTTTCTGTACCTACTACCCTTTGTACTTTTCTTCTTAGAAACATGGCTGTTCGACGAATGGGGTTGGACGGATTGCGTGAGGTGGAACGAATAATATGTTATTAATGGGCAAACCGTCCCTGCTAAACTATTAAGGTATGAGGAAATTATTGGAAAAATATTACAATATAAATTATTACTGCACTTATAAGTTGCTGTTTTTCATTCATCATAGGATGATAAATCCTCTCTATTGGCTAAGCCTCTCGAAATGGGAAAACAGCTATATAAAACGGTTGATTTCGTTTGATAAGAGACAAGAAGCAGCCGGAATGGATAAAGGTACTGATGTTTATATCAGCATGTTGGCACTTAATACCTCGTGTGTCATCAGTATTTGGATGCTCTGCCTTGTCGGCTTTGCCTGCACCAAGATTTTCAGGGTAAACATTTGGGCTGTCATTTTTGGAAATGAGGTTCTTTTTATTTCATTTCTTATAGTCACCGGGGGGCTCGGATATTATATCAATGAAATATTCTTATTCAAGAAGGACAAATACAGGAAATATTTCACCGAGTTTGAGAAAAAGAAAAGGTATCTGCTCTACTACGGCATCTATGTCGTTTCTACGATTATACAAGTGGCGACTTTTTATCTGTTACTTAATAACGCATGATGGAAAAATAATATATCAAATATGGAACAACGGATTACATCATTAGAAACAATAACTTCTTTGATAAGCAAAGGTTTGGATGAGGTCAATCATTCAAACAAAGGGCATTTATCTTTGCCCACAAGACGTGCGATATTACAAGCTATCAATGAACCACTTGTCATTGGAAGAGTAAGTATCTTATGCGCATTGAAAGTATATCCGATATGGAATGACTTTTTCAGGAATGATACGGAAATAATCGGACTGATAGAAAAAACGGAGAAATATCTGCTTGGACAAACGAGTAAAAAGGATTTGTTGAACGATGCCGACCATTTGGACATGTTTGCTGATGATTACATCGAAGATGATATGACAGCCTCGTTTGCAGCCAAGGTTGCTGTTCATGCAGCCTATGATGCCGGTTCAGATGCAAACAGTATTATCAGTGATTACGATTCCGATGAAGAAGTAGAAGATCCGGATGAATGGGATACGGCTTTCCTTGCAAGTTTAGTATATAATGGCGGTATTGTCGATTTAGATTTTATTGATGACGAGCGTAATAAAGAGTTTTGGAGCTGGTATCTTACCGATTGTATCAAAACTGCTTGTTCAGATGACAGGCTGCCATATCCCGCTTCAACAAGCAAAGTAACACCGTCTGCCAAATACATTCCTTATCGTACACAACTAAATCTTTGGAAAGATGATGAAAAATGCTGTGCTTATGTAAACGGCATCAAGGACGTTTTGGCAAAAATGGTGGCTTATGCCCAGTGGAGTAAATGTGATTTTTACTGTTATACCGTTGAAAGCACATCTTATACTAACATTTACTATTACAGGGGAAACGAGCCAGTTCAGTTTCGTCTTGGTATTAATGTTACAATACACCTTTCAGGAAAAATAGAAAAACTCAAAGACCTGATGTATTCCTTATGCCCGCAAGAGGGGGCTTTCTATCTATGTAAAATAACAATAGACAAAGGCAATAATATGGATATAAGATTTGGTTACGATACGAGATATGAAGAACTGAAAAAGGCATTTAGCGATAGTGATTTTAGCGAAGATTTCAGTAAATATCCACGGGCGGAAAAGTTCATTCCTGATTGGTTGGCGGATATACTGAAAAGGAAAAGAATAAGTTTCTAACCAACTTGGTAGCTTTAAAAGAATATTTTATACATAATAATATTGTAAATATGGCAACAGGATTTAGACCTAAAAGTGAACGAATAATAGAGTTAGCCGGATATTCTTCCGAAGAACTGATGCTTCTTGCTATTGAAGCATCCAAACATCTCGGTTGGCAAGCGGGTAATATAAAAAGTGAAGAAGCTGAATTTTATACATCTGCAAGTTTGAGATCGTGGCAAGAAAAGGTAGTTCTTTCTGTAATAGACGGGAAAGACGGACTGCTTCTCGCTACAAGTGTATGTACATCCATGCAGCTCTTTGACTGGGGGAAGAACAAGCAGAACCTTGACAAACTCATAGCAGCCATGCAACAGGTGCAAAACAGTCACAATATGCCTTCAAATGTATCCAAGGCCGTAGACAACACCGCATGTGCATATACCTTAGAAGAGCAGAATACCGTACTTTCTCATATCCGTCATTTCTATGGTGGTATTAAAGGTATCACCAAAAGCATTGTCTCACCGTCTGGAGTGGAAATTCTCATCATCGAACCAACAAGCAGATTCGACTGCTATACACTGGTCACCTGTGGAGTAGGAGCTTCTGTTATGCCAGTGCCGGATAAGGAAATTCCTTCGAGGTGTGAGTTTTGTATGTGTATGCCTCCAACATGGAATACGGAAGATGTGTGGCCAACTGATTGGCTTCTGCGATGCGCATCATGGCTTCAGCAGGGAAATACATGGATCACGTGTGGACACTCACTATCCGATGGTACACCGTTACATGATGATACCTCCATGACATCCCTCCTGCTCACCGTTCCTGAAGAACGGGATAGCGGGGCGGAAAACTGCCAACTACCCAATGGAGATTCGGTAGCCATTTATCAACTGATTCCCGTATATACAGAAGAAGTGTTATTCAAACAGGTCAATGGTATCATGCCTCTTTTGGATAAGATGAAAGACGTATCATACATTGTTGATACAGACAGAGAAAACACATGTAGAGATTTCTCTGCTTTTGAAGAAAATAAGGATGCTTCTATGAGTATGGACGAAAAAGCGAACGCATCCTTGCGATCGCTTTTGACAATCCGTAAAGGGAATATAGCAACGCCTCTGCTTACCTATATCAATGTCGCCTTATTTGTAATCATGGCAATATGTGGAGTAAGCCTGATAGCCCCTACGGGAATATCCATCATAAAATGGGGCGCAGATTTCGGTCCTCTTACACTTACCGGTGATTGGTGGAGAACCGTTACTTGCAATTTCATCCATATAGGAGTGATTCATATACTTATGAATATGTACGCATTACTGTATATCGGGGTATTTCTGGAACAGCTTATCGGTGGAAGAAGGCTTATAAGTGCTTATCTTCTGACAGGATTGTTTTCGGCTCTTGCCAGCCTGACCATACATCCAGAAATCATAAGTGCCGGGGCTTCCGGTTCAATATTCGGACTTTATGGCATATTTCTTTCCTATCTGATATTTCATCACAAGATAGAAAAAGGACAACGTAAATCCTTGTTGTACAGTATCGGTTTCTTTGTTTTCTATAACCTTACATCCGGTATAAGGGTGGAAAACATAGACAATGCCGCCCATATTGGCGGACTTATATCCGGAGTCGTATTAGGTATCCTATATCTGCTGACCGACCGATATGCGGTGAAAAAGGCTTCAACCCTTTGTACCTCACTCACAGAAATTTCTTTTGTGTTAATCTTCGCTTTTCTTTTTGTGGGACAGACATCCAACCTGCCAGCAGATTTTGTGGAAATCAGAAAGATGTGGGATAATGGTACACTCGAACAATATGCGCAAAACGCTTTTTTCGAAAGAGATGCCATTGAGGCAGAGCCCAATGCTTCCTTCCAGATTCCACAAAATACAACGGATGTTTCTACTTTTACCGGGAGTGAAACCGATTTAGTCAACGGAATGAAAGAATATGTCAATAGCAGTTGTGGCTTCAGTTGCCAATATCCATCAACTTGGAAAACAATAAAAAAGTCTGATACGAAGCAGATACTTCAACTTCAAGGAGATGGTGTCAATAGTTTAACCGTCAGCTACCTTAAAGCACCTTCAGAAGAAGCGATGGAACATATGCATGATCTGTTGACCAAGTCTATGGAGGAATTTCGAGTAGAAAATATAAATATTCATGGAAAAGTATTTGAAAAGGTTTCGGGGAAGATGGAATGTGCAGTAGCAGGTGGTGGAAACATCTATATAAATCAGAATATTGTTATTCATATGAATAAGAAAACATTGGAAAGTTTTATCATTGCTACTACAACGTCTGATGATAGTTCTGAATCTGAAATTTTGAAAATTGTAGAGTCTATAAAAATAAATTAGACAGCCGTAGCCGTCCATGAATAGATACTTCAAAACACATACTATCTGGTATATTATTCCTTTATAAAGGATAAGGTAAAAATTTAATTCTATTTCCAGACACGGAAATATTTCCGGCGAAAAGCGGAAGTCGTTACCATATCATGGCGGTTATCTTTGTGAAATTTCAGATGGGATACATCATGGATTTATAATAAACACATTATTATGGAAACAAAATTTATCGAACAACTGGTGACAACCGCACCGGAATCACTGAGAGAAATAACCCATACGCTCCGTGTGGATGTGGAGGCGCTGTTAAAGGCGAAAAGTACAAAAAAATTTCTTGTGCTGGAACCTTACTCCCATAACACGGAGCTGTGCCGCCATATCCTGCGGCAGATGGAACAACTGCCCGAACTGCCTTCGGTATCATGCAGGGAGTATCAGCCACTATTGATGCTGCTCTCCCTCTCCAAAGAGGTGGAGATACAGAACGACCTGCTGCACCATTTCGTCGAGCCTTACCGGAAAGCGTACCGCACGCCGGAGATGCTTTATCTATGTGAGGTGCTGTATCGTACCGGTACGCCGCAACCCCTGTACAATATGTGCAACGAGGTGTGTGACTATTTCTTTGTGGAACGGCGCAAACAGATCAGCCGACAGTACACGCCCCTCACCGAGCTGGACTTCCAGTTTGCCGAGAAACGGTTGAAGCCATTGTTTACCGCCGTCTTCCGAATGAAGGTGAACCGCTACAGTTACCGAACGCACAGCGTAGAGGAACTTGCCGGAATGTTCTGCATGAGTGTTTCGACTTTCCGTGAGAGGTTCCGCAAGATTTATCATCGCTCCGCCAACAAGTGGCTCAAAGAGCAACGCATTGAACAGATACGGAGGGACTTGAAGTATTATTACGACCGTCCGCTGATAGAGATAGCCGAGAAGAACGGGTTCGTATCTGCCAACCGTTTCTGGGAGTTCTGCATGGAGCAGATGAAGCAAAGTCCGAGCGAGCTGCATAAAGACTTGTACGATGAATTGTGCAAGGAACGCCGTTAGTTCTATCTGGGCGAATAGCCATCGGTATTTTCGGCGAAAAGCGGAACAAGCATGTCAGGTAAAGCCCCTACATTGAAGCCATTTTCATACTTAAACGAAAAACATTATGAGATTATTCAATGTTACCCCTTATCTCCTATTGCTGGGACAAGAGAACAGCAACGAGGAAACACTCTCGAAAGCTAATACAGAGTTTGTAAAGGAAGTGTACGAGCTGCAACGTGCGGAGAGCGACATCAGTATTGTCCTTTTCCAGCTGCAATACCTGAGTTGCAGGCTGGTCATCCTGCGTGAGCATTACCGCACGACACAGAAGGAACATTTGATCTGCTACTCCTATATTATCGGCACGCTGACCTATCTGGAAGGGATGCAAGCCTACTGCAAGTTCGCCTATGAGATACACCCGGCCGGTTCGGTGAAAACAGCCGCACCGACGGGTGCCCCGCCGGTTATCTGGACTTCGGACGTTATCAACCTGATAGAGTTGCTGTACGCCTGCCATGAACTGAAGCTGTTCAACGACGGCGATGTCACGCTGAAACGTGTAGTGGAACACGTGTGCGGGCTGCTGGGCATAGACGTGAAGAACGCCTCGAGCTACTACGCACGGATACGCAGGCGAAAGGCGGACGAACGAACCTACTTCATTGACCGCCTGCGTGAAGTGCTGCTCAAACGGATGGAAGAAGATGACGAGAAACATTACCGTAGCAGGTAAGTTGATTTCCGAAACAGACAAAATCCCCTGTAAACACTATGGTTTACAGGGGATTTTGTCATTTATTCAGTTCCAAGAGATGCTTTAGAGCGGGATCGTTGGCGATGCGCTCCAATTCATCGGTCACGATCCGTTTGACATCCTCCTTGATCCGATTGTAGTTCTCCTGTACCATTTCCTTCATGTGATCCATTCCGTCATCATCCACGAAGTTGGTGATAACGGGTATCTTTTGGTATGTCTTTTCTTCTTCGGCAATTTTCTTGGCATCGACAACAATCTCACAATGGAAGATTTTCTGCTCAATCCTCTCTCCGAAGTTGTCGGCAACGGAGCCGACGAACATTCCCTGCGTCAGCCCGCTGATCTTGCTGGGTGGAATAAGACTATCCATCTGGGTGGATATGGAGGTGGAAACGTCCTGCCGGTTGATAGAGATAGAGTGGCGTTTCTGGAGTATCTTGCCGAACCTTTCGCTGAGGGTTTTGGCTGTTTCCCCCACGACCTGCCCCGAAAAGAGGTTACCCACCGTGTTGATAATCACCTTCGCCTCCTTGTCGGTATAGTCACGGATAAGCTGGCTGAAATCCTGAAAGCCGAGTAGTACGGCGACCTTGTTACTGCGTGCGGTGGCTATCAGGTTGTCCAGCCCCTTGATGAAAATGGTGGGTAGTTCATCAATGATAATGGAGCTTTTCAGCTTACCTTTCTTATTGACAATCTTCACTATACGACTGTTGTACAGACCGAGCGCAGCACCGTAGATTGCCTGCCGGTCGGGATTGTTGCCTATGCAGAGGATTTTCGGCTCGTCGGGGTTGTTGATGTCCAAAGAGAACTCGTCGGCGGACATCACCCAATAGAGTGTCGGTGAGATCATGCGGGACAAGGGTATCTTTGCACTGGCGATCTGACCCATGAGCTGGTCAGCAGCTCCCGCCAACCACGCATCGAGAAAGGGACTGAGGTAGTTCTCCAATTCGGGATAAGAGGACATGATGGGGAAAATCTGCTCGTAAGGCTTGTTGAGGAACTCGACGGCATGGGGGAAGGTGCAATACCTGCCGTCCTTGTACACCCGCAAGAACCAGATGATGGCGGCAAAGAGAATGGTGGGTGACTCGACAAAGAAATCACCCTGTTTCGCCGCCCACGACCGGTTGAGGTTGAGCATGATGCTGTACGAACTCTCGTAAGCATCGGAGATGTCGGTCATGAACTTCGGGTTGAGTGGGTTGCAGCGGTGGCTGCGTGAGGGATCGTCGAAGTTGATGACATAGAACTTCGGCGGCACTTTGTACCCCTCCAAATGGCTGATCAGGTGATTGTAAGCAATGGTAGAGAGGTCGGGAAACTTGAAGTCGTAGATATAGGCGGCATAGCCTTTCTCTATCTGCTGCTTGATATAGGAATTTACCACTGCAAAAGACTTTCCCGAACCGGGCGTTCCCAATACGATGGAGGCACGGAAGGGGTTCACGACATTGATCCAGCCGTCATTCCATTTCTTGTTATAATAGAACCGTGTCGGCAGATTTACAGAGTATTCATTTTCAATCAAACGGGTTTCTTGCATGAAACTTTCGTTCTCGTTATTGAATACATCGTCCATGAGATTCTGTTTGAGCAGACGGGAGATCCATACACCGGCAGCGAGCAGGCAGAGGTAACCGACAGTAAGAGTGAATATATAAAAGGCGGTGCGTGCCATTAACGGTATGGGCAGTCCGAGCAACCACCAGTTGAAAAAGAAGAGGACGAAACCTGCGAAAAGGGCTGTCCAGACATGCTCCCATTTGATTTTTTCCTCCTTTACGCCTTTCGTCCCCAGACACGAGAGAGCAAGGAAGGTAACGGAGAAGAGTTTTGTCCAAAGGATGGAGCCGAACAATCCGGTCGTGCGCTGGAAGTTCAGCAGAATCCTGTCCACCACTCCGATATTGACGTTCCACTCCCGGATGGAGGGATAGCAGAACCAATAGATATTGACCACTACGAATAATACGCTGAGGGCACGCATAAAGTCCATGACTTTTGCCAGTCCCCGAAGATCATCTTCTTGTGACATAATGCTGAATTTTTAAAAGTTATCGAATAAATGATTCTGTAATACGGGGTCAGTCCTGACGACCGTAACGATGCCGGCGTTTCTTCTTGTCGGGTTTCAGGAGCTTGGGATGCCGGGGTACATAATTCAGTTCCGGCTCCATGCCGGAAAGCAACCCTCCCAGAATTTTCTCCCCGTTTTCGAGATCCACAACAGGAGGAACGGGTGGCTGAAGTGGCGGCATGAGATTTTGTGGCTGTTCCTGAAAGCGTTCGTTGAGCATATTTGCTGAAAACTCCTTACCCAGACGTGAGCCGTTGAGCACGGTTCGGCTGCGATGATCTATAAAGGTAACACCGTAAATCCTGCCGGTTTCGTTGCGGCGGAGAACCAAGTCTATCTGTTCTTTTGCCAAGCGGTCACGAAAATCCCGTTCGTCTACGGACCGACGCAGAGCGTCAGCCACTAACGGTCGAATCCGTTCACGGCACGGATCGGACTTGGCTTTTGCGGTGGCTTCCCGCATCTTCTTGTCCAGTTGCTCCGCTCCTGTCATTTTGCCCAGTCGGGAGGACTTGATGGGAGTGGCTACCGTTTCGCCGTTGTTGTCCAGAGCGGTATAGAGTATCCCATGATAGGTACGTCCGCCCATTTCTCCCTTCACTTCTTCCATACCTATATTATACAGGGAAAGCAAGGCACGGAACTCGCCCATTGTGTGGAAGCTGTAAAGTTTGAGCAGGGGTTTGACCGTGCGGGCTATCTGTCTTTTGATGTCCCCTTTGGCCGCATCTACCGGCTTCAGCTGCCACTCTTCACCTTTCTTTTGACCTTCCGCCGGATGAAGGCCGTATTTCTGTTCCAGAAATTCGGTAATCTCTTTGCTACGGCGATGCTCGAACTTGTCAGAAACTTTCCTGCCTTCACTATCGACACGCAGGGAAACGATGTGGATATGGTGCCGGTCGATGTCCTCGTGCTTGAAAACAAGATAGGGCTGGTTACCATAACCGAGCCGTTGCATGTATTCCCTACCGATTTCCGCCAGTTGCTCGTCAGTCAGTATATCGTCGGGATGCGGATTGAGGGAGATATGTATGACCGGCTTCTCGGTACGGTAATGGCTCGGCATCCATTCGAGAAGCTGCCGCATGGATTCATCCGGGCGAAAACACCCGTCTTCGGGATAGCGAAGGAGATGCGTGGAGAGGATTTTCGCTCCGCCTTCATCGACCTTGTTCTGGTTGTAGGCCAATGCGCCGTATAGATTCTTACCCACACTGATCTTGGCTACCATGTGAGGCGAGTTTTTGGGAAAGTTCGACAATCCGGCGGTTCAACTCCACGAGTTCAAGGGTGAGCTTTTCAAGTCTGTAGAGCAGTGCCAACGCTTTCTTTTCGGTGAAATGGATGTGTAACTCCTTGACGGCTTGGTTGTAATTTACTCCTATGGCACGGAACTGCTGGAACAGTTCCGTGAGCTTGGCTACATACTCCATTGTGGCACGGTCTGTTCGGATCACCCTGAACTCTTCGTTAAAGATCCGTGCGGCGATGAACTTGGATTTGGACAACAGGCCGGACTGCTCAAACATGGTGAGAAACCGTGCATGACCGGCTTCGTCCAGATTGACGGTTTCACGGTGGACGGCCGGGTTCGACTTGGGTAATCTGCCCCCTTTCCCCCGTGTGTGGGGATGCTTTTTCTCGTTGTTCATATATACATTTTTTATGTGGTACAATTCCACCCGGATGGAATTGCCGCCGTTAGCTTCCCTCCCACAATTTGCGACTTCGGAGCAAATTGCAGCCCCCTGCAAGGGCAAGCGTTTTTTGCTGCAAAACGGAGTGGTGCTGCAAAAAACACAGCTTGCTATGTTCTGGTGAACATAAATCTTTCCTCTTCGGAGAGGAAAGAACGCTTTCGGGGAAAGCGGGGATTAACGACCGGCGGGAAGCAAACGACCCATTCCCCGGTTGGATGGCGCAAAGTTATATGGTTGTATAATTTGTTGTATATCAGCGATATTAGCCAAATTGCGCCAAATGATAGCCACTTGTACACATGGGGTGGAACAAAGGGGAAACGGGCAGTCAATGATGGCGAGATGACCGATTGACTAACTGAACGACCAATCGGTCAGGTAACCAATCAGACGGTTAGCTATTGCAACGTTGGTGTGGCTGACCAGCCAACCAAGCGGATAACCTTTTGTTCGGACAGTTTATTTATTGTTCGGCTGTTTTCTTGGCTGGTTATCCGATAGGCAATACAATCCAGTAATATCATGTGTGGTCGGACAAGTATCCGATTGGCTAATCAGACGGATAATCCTTCGGTCGGTTAGCTGTTCATCCAGCCATTCTATGTCAGGAGCCGGCCACTCGAACCTCGCCATTTCCCAACTATGAATTTTCCCTCTTTTTCCTTCTTTATTTGCGGCGTAGATTCAAAAGTATCACTTGTAAACAAACTGCATCATGAAAAAAGAAACACTCTTTATCGCCTTTTCCACTCAAAAGGGCGGAGCAGGAAAAACAACGCTGACCGTGCTGGTGGCAAGTTACTTGCACTATGTGAAAGGAATGAATGTGGCGGTAGTGGATTGCGACTACCCGCAACACAGTATTGCCGAGATGAGAAAACGTGACCTGAAAACGGTCATAGAGGACGAACATTATAAACTGATGGCGTACAAGCAACTGCAACGGATACGGAAGAAAGCCTATCCGATAGCGGAGAGTACGGCCGAGGACGCTATCACGAAAGCGGACGAACTGTTGGAAAAGATGCCGGAAACGGACATCGTGTTCTTCGACCTGCCGGGTACGGTAAACAGCACGGGCGTGCTGAACACGCTGGCGAACATGGACTATATCTTTTCCCCCATTGCTGCCGACAGGGTGGTGATGGAAAGTACACTCCGCTTTGCGAGCCGGCTGAATGATACGCTGATCGCTACGGGCAAGACGAATATCAAAGGGTTGTACCTGCTGTGGAACATGGTGGACGGTCGGGAGAAATCGGAACTGTACACGGTGTATGAAGAAGTGATCGGCGAACTGGGATTGAAAGTGCTGAATACCTTCTTGCCGGACAGCAAACGGTTCCGCCGTGAGTTGACGGGAGAACATAAGGCATTGTTCCGTTCCACGCTGTTCCCTGCGGACAGTACGCTGGTCAAAGGCAGTAACCTGAAAGAGATTACGGAAGAATTGTTGTCCATTATCAAAAAGTAGGCTATGGGAAACGAACGGAAAAAAATAAACCTGACGGACATTGACGAGAACTCTATAGTCGCCTCGTTCAAAGAAGAACGACCGGCAGACAGACAGGTGCAAGTGGCCGGAAATAAAAGACAGGCCGATGAAGAGAACGGATATGTCCGTCTGTTCATCCATGAGTCACCGGTCTGCGCACGGCTTGGCAAGACCATCTACTTGCGTAAAGAGTTCCACGAACGGATTCAGAAGATTGTCCAGACAATCGGGAACAACGAGATGTCCATATTCAGCTATGTGGACAATGTGCTGGAACAGCACTTTGCCACCTACCAAGACGAGATCACGAAGGAATATAAAAAACGAAGTACCGAACTGTTTTAACCCCCAGAAACCATGTCAGCAACCTTATTCTTACTTATCGGCGGCTATCTGCTGTGGATAGTCGCCTACCTCTGTTACGAGCGGAACAACCGAAAGAAGAGAGCGGAAAAAGCCGAGCAGATTCTTACCCGAATGGCGGTGGACGTAAGTGATATTTTAGGCAAAAGTACATTTTCTCTTAGCCACTCCACGCCACAAATACCCGGAAAAAATGAAAATGAAAAACCTGTAAATGAAGCCGATACTTTTGCATCGGAGAAGGAAAAGTACCCGAAAATAGTTTCCGCCGAGGAACTGGACAAATTGTTTGCCGAAGGGGATTCGATGCCGGAAGAACTGGAATTGATGGAAGATATGGATGTCCCTTTGGAGTTCCGGGAAGAACCGACTGATGATGATCCTCCGATAGACGATGACGAGCAGGACAAACGCCTGCCGGGATGCACACCGCAAGCTACGGGCATCCGCTTCGAGGACATGGGACTGGCGGTGCGTGTAGCGGTCAGTGGTGAAGCAGCCAGTGAAGAGGAAAGGCTTCAGGCCGGAAAGACGCTGGCAGAGCTTCGTAACACCCCGATGTTCGACCAACTGATCTCCGGTGATGCAGAACGTGAGGAACGGATCGGCTCGCTGATAGAGTTACACCTTACGGCATACCGCAGACGGAGCTGCCCGGACAGCGAATCGGCGACAGAAACCATACCGGATACTTTTTCCCTCAGTGATATTGTCTAACGAATAAAGTAAAATGTACATGAAGGAAAGAGATTACGGATAGCCCACCTATTTATTTCCCACGAGAAACCCCCAAACAAATTTAATTAACAACAGGACACGGCGGGTTCTTTTACCGTCGTGCTCCACATTCAAATCCAATTATTTTATGAATACGAAAAGACTTGTATTCGTGGCGGTTATACTGATCGCTACAGGCTCGCTCTATGCGCAAGGGAATGGTTCAGCCGGTATCACAGAAGCGACCAAGATGGTCACGAGCTATTTCGATCCGGGTACGAAATTGTGTTATGCCATCGGAGCCGTGATTGGCTTGGTCGGAGGGATTAAAGTGTACAATAAGTTTAGCTCCGGCGATCCGGATGTGAGCAAGGTGGCATCCTCTTGGTTCGGTGCGTGCATCTTTTTGATTGTCGCCGCCACTATCCTGCGTTCGTTCTTCCTCTAAGGGATAGATTCACCTATATATAATAATGTATATGGATTATGAACTGAACAAGGGGATCGGCGAGAGTGCGGAGTTCAAGGGACTCAAGGCGCAATACCTTTTCATTTTTGCCGGCGGGCTGCTGGCCCTGTTCGTGCTGTTTGTCATTCTCTATATGGCCGGAATCGGTCAATGGCTCTGCATAGCTTTCGGTGTAACGTCCGCTTCCGTATTGGTCTGGCTGACATTTTACTTGAACGGCAAGTTCGGAGAACATGGGCTGATGAAGCTGTTGGCCAAGAAACAGCACCCCCGCTACCTGATCAACCGAATCAGTCCCCGAAAGTTATTCACGATTAAAAAGAAGAATGTATGCGGAACACACTAAAAGCTGCCACATTGGAAAGCAAGTTTCCGCTTCTCGCTGTCGAAGCGGACTGTATCATTTCCAAAGATGCGGACATCACCGCCGTCTTTGAGGTGGAACTACCCGAACTCTTCACGGTGACGGCGGCAGAGTATGAGGCTATCCATGCGGCATGGGCAAAGGCCATCAAGGTACTGCCCAATTATACAGTGGTACATAAGCAGGATTGGTTTATCCGGGAGGATTACCGCAGCCAGACAGACAAGGAGAATTTAAGTTTCCTTTCCCGAAGTTACGAGCTGCACTTCAATGAGCGACCTTTCCTGAACCATAAATGCTATCTGTACCTGACCAAGACAACGAAAGAGCGCATGAGGATGCAGAGCAATTTCTCTTCGCTGTGCAGAGGATTCATCATCCCCAAAGAGGTGGACAAAGATACTACCGCCTATTTTCTGGATACGGTGGGGCAATTCGCCCGGATCGTAAACGATACGGGACTGGTGCGTCTAAGACGGCTTGGCGGTGATGAGATTACCGGTACGGAGGATAAGGCCGGACTGGTGGAGAAATATTTCTGTCTGTCAATGGCAGATACCACTACGCTGGAAGACATTGAACTCGGAGATGACGGCCTGCGTGTCGGTGACAAGCACGTTTCGGTGCATACGCTCTCGGAACTGGATGCGTTACCCAACAAAGTGGGTACGGACTGCCGGTATGAGCGATTATCAACGGACAAAAGCGACTGCAAGCTGTCATTCGCCAGTCCGGTAGGTCTGCTGCTCTCGTGCAATCATCTATACAACCAGTATGTTTTTCTGGATGACAGCGGCGAGAACCTGCAACGTTTTGAGAAGAGCGCACGCAACATGCAGTCGCTCTCGAAGTACTCACGGAGCAACCAGATTAATAAAGAGTGGATTGACCTGTACCTGAATGACGCACATTCGTTCGGGCTTACCTCGGTACGTGCCCACTGCAACATTATCGCATGGACGGATAACCCGATGGAGGTGAAGAACATGCGCAATGACGTGGGTAGTCAGATCGCCATGATGGAATGCAAGCCACGCCATAACACGGTGGACGCCGCCACACTGTATTGGGCGGCGATGCCGGGAAACGGTGCGGACTTCCCGGCGGAGGAGAGTTTCTACACGTTCATCGAACAGGCTCTCTGTTTCTGGGTGGAAGAAACGAACTACCGCAGCTCAGTTTCACCTTTCGGGCTGAAGATGTCAGACCGCATCAGCGGGAAACCGCTGCACGTGGACATTTCCGACCTGCCGATGAAACGTGGCGTAACTACCAACCGAAACAAATTCGTATTAGGTGGTTCGGGAAGCGGCAAATCATTCTTTATGAATCATTTGGCAAGGCAGTATTATGAACAGGGCACACACGTGGTATTGATCGACACGGGAAACAGTTACCAAGGGCTTTGCTCGCTGATACACCAAAAGACTGGGGGCAAGGATGGTATCTACTTTACTTATACGGACGAAAACCCGATAGCGTTCAATCCTTTTTTCACGGATGATAAAGTTTTCGATATAGAGAAACGTGAGAGTATCAAGACATTGATCCTCACACTCTGGAAAAAGGACAATGAACCGGCGACACGTTCGGAAGAAGTGGCATTATCCAATGCGGTGGCTCTGTATATCAGGCGTATCAAGGAGGATGAAAGTATCATTCCCTCGTTCAACACCTTTTACGAGTTCGTAAAAACGGACTACCGAAAGATTCTGGAAGAGAAGCAGGTACGGGAAAAGGATTTCGACCTTGCGGGTTTCCTGAATGTATTGGAGCCTTATTACCGTGGCGGAGAATATGATTTTCTGCTTAACTCCGATAAGCAGCTTGACTTGCTCGGCAAGCGGTTTATTGTATTCGAAATCGATCAAATTAAAGATCACCCCATTCTTTTCCCGGTGACGACTATCATTATCATGGAGTTGTTTATCAACAAGATGCGCCGTTTGAAGGGAGTGCGCAAGATGATCATCATAGAGGAAGCGTGGAAGGCTATCGCCAAGGAGGGGATGGCGGATTATATCCGCTATCTATTTAAGACTGTCCGCAAATTTTATGGAGAAGCGGTTGTCGTGACGCAAGAAGTCGATGACATCATTTCCTCGCCTATCGTGAAGGAGTCCATTGTGAACAATAGCGATTGCAAGATTTTGCTTGACCAAAGGAAGTATCTTAACAAGTTCTCGCAGATACAGTCCCTGCTCGGTCTGACGGACAAGGAGAAGGCACAAATCCTGTCGGTGAACATGTCCAATGATCCGCAACGCAAATACAAGGAGGTATGGTTCGGATTGGGAGGCGTACAGTCAACGGTGTACGCCACAGAGGTATCGCTTGAGGAATATATGTGCTACACGACTGAAGAGAGTGAGAAGGTGGAAGTGGAACAACTGGCGGAACAGTTGGACGGCAACATCGAGCTGGCTATCAAGAGGCTTGCGGAAAAGAAACGAGCCCAAAGCTCTGAAATACCTAATGCCTATGGAATATGAAAACTTGTTTCCGCTCTACTGGATATGTGGGGAGTGGAAGAGCAACCGCAAATCACCGCCCGTCACAGTATTCCGTGACGGTGGCGCATACAGGATTGCCCTGATCTACCATCTTGATGCGGTGGTGGTCGGCACGATCCACCGAAGTGGCGGCATCATCTGGGCAGACCTGCTGGGAAGGGTACAGCTCGCTTATGACCGGGAGGAAGACCGTCTGGTGCTGGCTACCGAAGGGATATATATACGTGCGGATGATTCATAAGGAAAAAGGGAGAACTTCGGTTCTCCTGTAAAATGGCAGGAACAACTATCTGATTTATTTAACATTAAAATTTAAAAAGACATGAAACGAATAATGGCTGTTTGTCTGGTCGGGCTGCTTTGCTCGACCATGACGGTAAAAGCACAATGGGTAACATTCGATCCCTCGAACCTTGCACAAAGCATCGTGAATACAACCCGTAACGTGTTGCAAACCACGACGACGGCAGAAAATATGGTGAAGAATTTTCAGGAAACTGTCAAG
This sequence comes from Parabacteroides sp. CT06, assembly GCF_002257605.1. Taxonomy (GTDB): domain Bacteria; phylum Bacteroidota; class Bacteroidia; order Bacteroidales; family Tannerellaceae; genus Parabacteroides; species Parabacteroides distasonis. Next base: position 2,389,123 of record NZ_CP022754.1, read on the forward strand.
ATCTACGAACAGGGAAAGCGTTATTATGACGCTTTGAAAGCGGTCAACAATCTGGTGAAGGATGCCCGCAAGGTACAGCAGACCGTTCTTCTGGTCGGTGAAATATCGGACATCTATGTAAACTCTTTCCAGAAAATGCTGACGGACGAGAACTATACACCGGACGAGCTTTCGGCAATCGCTTCCGGGTATGCGAAGATGCTGGAAGAGAGTAGCGCTATGCTGAACGAGATGAAGACCGTTGTGACCGCCACCGGTCTTTCCATGACGGATAAAGAACGTATGGACGTGATCGACCGTGTGTATCGTGACGTGAGGAACCAACGTAATCTGGTCAGGTATTACACGAACCGAAACATCGGTATCTCTTACCTGCGTGCGAAAAAGAAGAACGATACCCAAAGGGTGCTGGACTTGTACGGAACGGACAATCAAAGATACTGGTGACATGGCAGGCGAGGAAACTTTCAGCAACCTTCACGAAGTGTTGCGTAACCTTTATGACGAGATGATGCCACTCTGTTCGGACATCACGGGAGTGGCAACCGGAGTGGCTGCGCTGGGTGCGTTGTTTTATGTGGCCTCACGGGTGTGGCAGGCTCTTTCGAGAGCTGAGCCGATTGACATTTACCCGCTTTTCAGACCTTTTTGTTTGGGAGCGTGCATCATGTTCTTTCCTACATTCGTTTTGGGGACTATCAACGGGATCATGAGTCCGGTGGTCACCGGATGTCACGGTATCATGGAAGGTCAGACGCTGAGCATACGGGAGTATTCCGAGAAGCGGCAGAAGCTGGAATACGAGGCGATGAAAAGGAATCCGGAAACAGCGTATCTGGTCGATAATGAGGAATATGAACGTCAGATCGAGGATCTGGGATGGTCGCCTTCGGATTTGAAAGCAATGGCGGGCATGGCGATGGAACGCATCAAATATCAGGCCAAACAGAGCATGAGTAATTTCTTCCGAAGTTTTCTGGAACTGCTGTTCCAGTCAGTATCGCTGATACTGGACACGCTAAGAACCTTCTTCCTGATTGTGTTGAGTATTTTGGGCCCCCTGTCGTTCGCCATATCGGTGTACGATGGTTTCCATAATACGATGATCCAATGGATTTGCCAGTATGTCAGCATTTATCTATGGTTGCCTATATCCGACCTGTTCAGTTCCGTGTTGGCAAGGATTCAGGTATTGATGATCGAGAAGGACATCGCCGCACTGAGTGATCCTACTTATGTACCCGACGTAAATAATTCCGCTTACATCATCTTCATGCTGATAGCCATTGTGGGATATTTCACTATTCCGACTGTATCGACATGGGTGATTCAGGCATCGGGAGCCGGAAACTATGGCAAGCAGGTGAACTCTTGGTCGATGAAGGGTGGCCGTGCGGCAGCTGCGGTCACGGGTGCTTCTGTCGGTCATGTGGCCGGTAAGCTAAGAGGAAAATAAATCAAAGTAAAATCTTGGAATATATGGAATTTAAAAGTTTGAAAAATATAGAAACGAGCTTCCGGCAAATCCGTACGATGGGTATCGTATTCGTTTCGCTCTGTGCGCTGGTTACCGGCTATGCGCTTTGGAGTTCCTATCGGTTTGCAGAACGGCAAAGGGAGAAGATCTATGTGCTTGACAATGGGAAATCCCTGATATTGGCTCTTTCCCAAGACCTTTCACAGAACCGGCCGGTGGAGGCGAAAGAACATATCCGGCGTTTTCATGAACTGTTTTTTACTTTGTCACCCGACAAGGCGGCTATCGAATCGAATATCCGCCGTGCGTTATTCCTGTGCGATGAGAGTGCGTTCCGCTACTACAAGGACTGGGAGGAAAAGGGGTATTATAACCGGATCATTTCCGCAAATATTAACCAAAGCATCCGGGTGGACAGTGTGGCGTGCGATTTCAATCATTATCCATACGTGGTGACGACTTACGCACGGCAGTCGCTCGTCAGGTCGAGTAACATCACGGAACGAAGCCTTGTCACCCGTTGCCGGCTGTTGAACTCGGTCAGGTCGGACAATAATCCGCACGGCTTTACGATGGAACAATTCAATATTTTGGAGAACAGGGATTTGAGAACCATTGAACGATAACTAAAAAAAACGAAGAATGAACCGATTGAAGAAATGGATCAGGTACGTGCCTGACAGGATAGACGACGGACTCCGCTATCTGTGCGGACGGATGTCGCCCGATGTACGGCTCATCTGCGTAGTGGTTATGCTCATCGGCTTCGGCTGTTTGTCGATATACATGACGGTATCTTCAATATACCATATCGGCAAGCGTGAGGGAGAACAATTGCAAATAGAGCATCTCAGGCAGATGGAACTGCATAGGGGAATAAATAAGGATAGTATAAACATTAAAAATCAGGTAGATTATGGAGAACCTAAGAAATCAGGACCGGCAACCGACGAACGCTACAAAGCCTGAAAAGGCGGAAAAGAAGGGGCAAAAAGCGGAAAAGGATAAAAAAGAAGTCAAGCCTCTGACTCCGGAAGAGATACGCAGACGGAAGAAGATGCTCGTGTATCCACTGTTCTTTCTCGTGTTTCTGGGAGCGATGTGGCTGATATTCGCTCCTTCAGACCGTGACGAGCCATTAAGGGAAGGATTTAACGTGGACGTTCCGATGCCGGAGGACAAAGGGTTGTTGTCGGATAAAAAGACCGCCTACGAACAAAGTGACTTTGAAAAGAGGCAAAGGGAAAAAATGAACATGCTTCAAGATCTGGCGGTGTCATTGGAACGGGAAGAGCCGATGACGGATGGAGTATTCCTTACGGAAGAAAACACGAATAATGACGGTTCGTCTATCCGTTCCTCCGCCAATGCCTACCAAGACATCAACCGGCAGTTGGGTAGTTTTTATGAAACACGACCTGAAGGAGATGATCAGAAAACGCTGGAACTGGAATGGCGTATTCAGGAGCTGGAGCGTCAGGCGGAGGAAGAGCGTCAGGCGAGGGAAAACGGCGAGGAACAACTTCGGCTGATGGAGAAGTCCTATGAAATGGCTGCAAAGTACATGCCGGGCGGCGGTGGCGAAGCCAAACAAGTCGCCGTGTCTTCCTCTACGGGTAAAACTCCGGTCTGTCCGGTTACACAGGTAGCGGAACAGGTGGTCAGCCTATTGGCTGCCCCACTGTCCGATGAAGAGTTCACCCAACAATACAGCAAGCCCAGAAACATGGGGTTCTACACGGTAGGGAGTGTCCAAAGCCGCACGGAGAAGAATGGTATCCGTGCCTGCGTGTACAAGACGGTAACGGTTGCGGGCAACGATGGTCAGGAGGTGGGACTCCGCTTGTTAGAGCCAATACAGGCCGGAGAGTTGTATATACCCGCTAACACGATACTGACCGGCACGGCGAAAATCAGCGGTGAGCGTATGGAGATCACCGTTTCTTCGGTTGCCTTTCAAGGAACAATCCTGCCGGTGGAGCTGGACGCTTATGACACGAGAGGCATGAAGGGCATTGAGGTCAGGGGATCGCAAGAGCTTACCGCTGTCAAGGAAATGGCGGCTAACATGGGTTCGACAATGGGAAGCAGCATTAATATTTCCACCAATGCCGGTGCGCAGTTCGCTGCGGACTTAGGCAAAGGAGTGATACAGGGTGCGTCGCAATATCTTTCCACAAAATTCAGAACTGCCAAAGCGACTTTGAAGGCGGACTATGAGCTATTGCTCGTGTCAAGACAATAAACTATTCAAATCCAATTTATTACCAAATAAAAGTAACAAGCATGAAAAGAGTAATTTTAATGATGGCTTTTGCCATTGGTATGACCGGTGCTTATGCACAAAAGACCGTGAAAGTGGAAAAGACAGAAAATAACACGGAAAAAACAGCGGATTCCGAAGACACGGAAACCATGCCACTATCGGATAAGGAGAATGCAAGACGCAGTCCGTCCACCGGTGATTTGTTTGACGGGTTGACACGACCGGTGACATTTGACCGGATGATTCCTCCATACGCTTTGGAGGTAACATTCAATAAAACAGTACATCTTATCTTCCCGGCAGCTATCAAGTATGTAGATTTAGGATCAGCGGATATTCTTGCCGGTAAAGCGGATGGTTCGGAGAACGTGCTTCGGGTGAAAGCGGCATTGAGGGACTTCTCACGTGAAACCAATCTGGCAGTGATCACGGATGATGGCAGCTATTATACGTTCAACGTGAAGTATGCAGATGAGCCGACCAAATTGAATATCGAGATGAAAGACTTCATCCACGATGGCGAGGCGGTGAACAGACCGAACAACTCGCAGGAAATCTATCTTACAGAACTCGGCAACGAGTCACCGCTATTGGTACGGCTGATTATGAAGTCCGTTTATGACAATAACAAGCGTCTGGTGAAGCATATCGGCTGTAAACGCTTCGGTATCCAATATATTTTGAAGGGGATTTATACACACAACGGTCTGCTTTATTTCCATACGGAACTGAAGAACGCTTCCAACGTGCCATTCTCCATTGACTTCATAACCTTTAAGGTGGTGGATAAAAAGGTGGCAAAACGTACTGCCATTCAGGAGCAGGTTATCGTGCCGCTTCGTGCTTTCAACTATGTGACGACAGTTCATGGAAAAAGCAATGAACGGACAGTATTTACCTTACCTAAATTTACCTTGCCGGATGACAAGCAGTTGATTGTCGAGATGAACGAGCAGAACGGGGGAAGACATCAGCAGTTTATCCTGACCAATGCCGAGTTGATCCGTGCTAAAGTTATTAACGAGCTAAAGGTGAAATAAGATGAAAAGGCTATCTATTATTATATGTATGTTTTTGTGCTTTGTCCTGATGGACAAGGCACATGCCCAACGTTGTCTGCCCGGAATAAGAGGGTTGCGTATTACTGCCGGCATGACGGACGGTTTTCATACGGTGGACAAGCGTAACGAGCTGGGTTACCATTTCGGGCTGGGGATGGACAGGTATGTGAACGGTTGCCATAAGTGGGTATTCGGGGGTGAGTATCTCCAAAAGTATTACCCATACAAGGACATACGTGTCCCGATTTCCCAATTCACTGCGGAAGGCGGTTATTATTATAATTTCCTCTCGGATGCCAACAAGGTGTTCCTCTGCTATGCCGGCGCTTCGGCGTTGGCGGGATATGAAACCGTGAATTGGGGTACAAGTACGCTGTTCGACGGCTCACGCTTGCGTGCCGGGGATGCGTTCATCTATGGAGGTGCTGTATCACTGGAGATAGAAACCTATCTTACCAATCAGGTAGTATTGCTGTTCCATGCCCGTGAGCGTTGTCTTTGGGGAAATGACAGCGGGCATTTTCATTTCCAATTCGGGGTGGGACTGAAATTTATAATTAATTAGGGCATGGTTCTTTTGGAATTATTTTCGGGTATTGGTGGCTTTAGTAAAGGATTGCAGGCTGCCGGATACTCGTTTGAGAAAGTATATTTCTCGGAGATAGAAAAAAATGCAATCGCCAACTTCAAATACAATTTTCCTTATGCGGAACATATCGGATCGGTTACAGAAATCGGAACAGCGAGAATCGAACATCCCGACATCATCACTTTCGGAAGTCCTTGCCAGAATTTTAGTTCAGTCGGCGACGGTAGCGGACTGCGTGGAGGGGCAAGTTCCCTTGTCTGGTATGCTGTCGAAGCCGTCAGGAGATTCAGACCTGACGTTTTTATCTGGGAGAATGTTAAGGGAGTCTTCTTCGCAAAGCATCGATCAGATTTTTGGAGCATTATCAAAGCGTTTGCCGACATTGGCGGTTATCGACTTGAATGGCAATTGTTTAATACGGCATGGTTTCTACCCCAAAACAGAGAGAGAATCTACCTTGTCGGACGTGTTGCAGACCGATGTACCGGAGATGTATTTCCTTTCCCGGCGCCGGGTGGAGGGAATCCTCCGTGCAGGAAAGACACGGTTTATCCCCGTGCCTGCGGAACGATAACACGTAACTACTACAAACAACCCAATTTAGGTAACTATCTGATAAACCTGAAACCGGGAGAAACTTTTAATGGACAACCGACCAAAGATCAGAAAGCCCGAATCCGTATGCTGACGGAGGTGGAATGTGAACGCTTGCAAGGCTTTCCCGATGATTTTACCAGATATGGAATTTTCAATGAGGAAGTGGGTACAATCTCACGAGCCAACCGGTATGCGATGCTTGGCAATGCTGTAAGCGTGCCGGTGGTACGTACCATAGCGGAACGAATCAGAAGAAACACAGTCTTAAACGATTAATTTTTTAATGTGTATGAAAAATATGATAGAAACATTGTTTATTGTTGCATTCACGCTTATCGGCGTGATTTGTGTAACTGCCTGTTCTGACAAATTGGACGTTCAGCAGGTGTATGAGTTTGATTTGGCGACCTTGCCGGTGCAGACGACAATCGTAAAGGGCGAGGAAGCGGAAATTCGTTGCCAGCTCATAAGAAGCGGTAAGTATCAGGATACTAAATACTTTATCAGATATTTCCAACCGACAGGCAAAGGGGAACTTCGCATGGAGGACGATACGGTTTTGTTGCCGAATGACCTGTATCCGTTGCCGGAAGAAACATTCAGGCTCTATTACAAGTCACTTGACACAGACCAACAGAAAATAGATATTTACATTCTTGATTCCTTCGGCCAGATTGTGCAAAAGTCTTTTGCTTTTAACAATGAAGTGGACGATAAAAAGGAGGATACCGAATGATCTATGCCGGATATACTCTGAAAAAAAGCAGCGACGAGCAGTACACGCCGGCTTATGCGGTGGCTCCTATAATCAAATATATACCCGGAAATAAAATCGTCTGGTGTCCGTTTGATACGGAACATAGTGAATATGTGTTGGCGTTGAAAGCCGCCGGTATCAGGGTGGTTCACTCCCATATCCTTACCGGTGAGGACTTCTTCGTTTACGAGCCGGAAGAATGGGATCTGATTGTTTCCAATCCGCCGTTCAGTATCAAGCAGAAGGTTGTGGCACGCTGCCTTGCACTCGGCAAACCGTTTGCGTTACTGCTTTCCAACCTATGGTTGAACAGTAGTGCGCCAGCTCGCTTGTTCCGGGAAAAGGAGATGCAGATGTTGTTGTTTGACAAGCGTATTCAATTTACGGAAAAGAATGCCGCCTATTTCGGATCAAGTTACTTTTGTTGGAAAGTCCTTCCAAAACAGATCGTGTTTGAGAATCTGAACCGTTCCAGATATGAGGAGAGCCGGATGGCTGATGACATGAAGAAATATGTTGGTACGTTGTCCGCATCCACACGGCGTGGAAGAACCGAACCTGAATGAAAACTAATGAGATAGCTCCCTTTACCGGCTTCCATTCCGGTAAAGGGAGCTTGTTTCTGTATTATTTCCTATCCTCTTTCTTTTTAAGCCATTCATTACACTGTCGCCTGCACTCTTCCAATGTAGGCTTTACACAGGAGAAAAGTTCATTGTCTGCCGTATCCCTGTAATCATAATGGTAGAATGTGCGCCTTTTCCGTCCTATGGTCATTTGGAATTTTTCATATTTCTCACCTGCCTTGCAGGTTGAAACTCCGTTCTTGTTCATTTTCGTTGTCATAACTTATGGATTTTATGGTTCATGAATATTAAAACAGACTTAATTGTCGGGGTTGGGTGTATTGCCGTTTGATTTCCAGTAATTTACCTTTCAGGTTGCGGATAATATTCGGGTTATAATTGCCTCTGTCAGAATCAGAGTTATGTTCCGCTTTATTGTATTGTTGCTCCAACAGGCGGATTCCTTGCCGGACAGCTTCTTTATAATCTCTGACAGGTGCATCCCAAACGGACGGGTGGCTACCGCCTCCGGCTGTGCCGGTACACCAATTGATGGTTACCGTATACGTTCCGTCAATGGATTGTCCGATGTGGATTGTATTGAATGTGTCCAATTTGATTTCCTCTATTATCGGTAACATGCCATTTATCCAACCGTGTTCGTTGAACTGCTTGCCAATATAGCCGAAAATCAACCCTCTTTCATACGTGCGCACGTTGAGTATGATGTGGCGTACACTCTTTCCAAAACTCTCGAAATAAGCGATTTGTTCCGTATCGTTACGGTGTATCGCTAACAAGTAACGAAGGACAGCATTACGTTCTATCCTGCAAGGATTGTATTCTACAATCTCCTGCAATTTCTCTTCTCGTGTCATTTGAGATATTGGTTTCATATCATCTATATGTTAGAGGGTTAAAATTCTGCAATGAATAGCCGACTTTGGATGAACAGTACATTCCCTTTGGAAATGCGCTGGTTGCACCAGAAATGGTGTGAACCGTAGCCGTAAGTGAAATACTCGTCCAGTTCGGTCGTTTCCCGAAGTTTATCAATAGATTGGCGGAGTTCTTCTTCTGTCCGGCAAAAGAGAAGGGTATTTACTAGTTGGATAAGGAGTGCAGGGATTTTTTCATCCCATGCACAAATTACGGTTTCAAATGTTACGTTCATATTTTCAGATTTATTCATTAGACAGTCATTTTCAAAATTTCTCTCCAGTATATCGGCTCCACCTCACTGAGAAGGAAGTCGACAAAATCTTTTCTCGCTTCTTTGCACAACTCTCGGTAAAGCTCTCCAAAAGTGGTGATGTTGCCATTCAGGTAAGTTTCCACCATGTACTCAAAAATGTTGCTTACCTCGTAATATCTGCACTGCTGTGCGACTGTCTTGCTGTATCGTTTCATAAGGCTTTATTTATAAAGGTTTATAATGATTCTGTTTATCATTTGTGCTTTTCCTATGGTATAAGAAGTACCGCCATAGGGTTGCTTGTCCCAATAGGCTAACATAATCTCGGAGTTGTCAATCAGGTAGTCGTTCCTGTGGTGGAAGCAGCCTTTGCGGTAATCTTCCCGGAGAATAACCGCTTTGTCGGCAGTTTTCATTATCCGATCGTATAAAGATTTATTCTCCGGCCGGTATCTGTTTGACTGATGGCGGAACGGTACAACGGCAATGAGTCGAATGTCCGTATATTCTGCTTTGAGGTCGGCTACAGCTTGGGCTGCAAGCAGATCAAAGCCTTCTGCCATTCCGCTTAGAAAGTATCGGTAGCCCAAATCATACAACCTTCTTACTTGCGAAACTATATCCAGATAAAGATGTAGCATACCGACTTGGTGGATACGTTCCGGACGATGTCCGGTGAACGCTACTGATATTGTAATATCCATTGTCATAACTATATGTGTTAAAACATTAATAACCAAATGATAATCCCGACTATGATAGCAAAGGAAAGCATGGCAATCAGGCAACCCCATACAAAACGGAACACGCCTGTCATCAGCTCTTTTGCAAGCCACAAACCGATAAACCACGCTAAAAGACGACCTCCGTACATACTCCAACAGAAGCCAGAAAGGATGAGCCGAACTGACCAGCCAAGCCATTTATGCAGAGGCAGATTGAGTCTGTTCTTATTTCCGTTATGTATTTCTCTTGCTGTTTTCATAATCACGACATTTTTTTTATGCATTGACGAGTTGAGCTGACTTATTTCATGTGCATCAAAAGGTAGGGTTCAGGAAAAACAAGGTTTTTGGAAAAAATACCTCGTGCCATTTATGGCGCAGGGAAGATTTTTTTCAAAACCGGAACGGCTTGACCTTGTTTTTTCGTTAAGAACCCGAAGTACCTTTGCACTTGAATAAGTTAGCTTAATTCGCTTCTTTGCTTTAAATGTGGAGTGATGGCTATTGAAAACAGTGAGAGAAATACCCCATAGGAAGTTAATCCTAAACATTACTTAAACCTGTTATGCTATAAATCCTTTATACAGAAAGCGATGTTAATGCGGAAAAATTTCTACCTTTGTGTTTGCGATGCAAGTAGCATCGTGTAATGTTGTTCGTTTACCGTAGTCCAGAAATCGCCAATTTCAAAAATACAGAGGGTAAATGAACCGGGTAGGTTATACTTTGACGTAACCTGTCGGTTTACTCTGTATTGAGCGTTTGGCGATGCTTTGGACTTGTAACTGGCAGTGTTACGTCAATTTATATAATAACCTTATGATTATGGATCTACAATCGACTTCCTTGAAAGGAATAGTCCGGTCTTCAGAAGATGGACTTTTCTATCTGTTACCTATTCAGAGTTTATCTACATTGCAAGAAATGAAAGGACATTTGACCTGTGCGATAGATGTCTTGAGTAATTTGGATGAAAGTGATACGGAAAAGCGTTTGGACGCAGTTAGGACATTGAACAGCCTTGTTGCTGCGTTGAGCGTGAATGACGGCGATCATTACAATGCAATGGATATTGCCTTTGAGGAAGTCTGAAAGTAAAAAACGGATAGACACAAAATAAAACTTTTCTATTTTGAAACCGGGAAAAAGAAAGGTGTTGTACTGGCCAATGAGTGATTCATCACGCTTGCTTGTACAACACTTTTCTGCGGTTTTGTGTAGATTGTTCCGGTTCCGAAGGAATGGGAATAATTTTTTTGCCAATAATAATATGGCTTTTATTCCACTGTTCGGGGTTGTGGATTGGATGGCAGAACTTCATCCGTTTCGTTATCAGCCTGTTTCTGTTCACGTTCTTTACGTCGCATTTCTTTGTCCTTCTTTTTTGCTTTAGCCTTTATTTCCTGTTCTTTAAGGATTTGCTTTAGGGTCTTGACTACATCAGGACGTTCTTTTTTGAAACGTTTATAGAAGCTCTCTTCTATAAATTCCGGCAAGGGGGCTTTCCACACCTCTTGCTTGTGGTTGTCAATCTTGCCGAGTTTATCGGGGTTGAGTCCAAGTTCACGAGACATCTGCACATGTGTGTCCGATAGCCGGTGTTTCTTTTGGGCTACTATCCATTTTTCTATCTGGGATTTCTTGATTGCCATATTGCTTTTAATTCTCAGACTTTATTGTTTTACCTAAAAATAAACCGGTAACGGATTTTGCACCAAGTTGCATCAGCTTACGTTTCATTTGCGTAAAATTCTCACCGGAAGAGATAATGTCATCTATTAAGAATACATCCCGCCCTTTAAAATAATCGGGGTGAAAGATCAAGTTGGACAACTTGTCTTGTCCATGAGTTCCTTTCATCTGCTCACGGTCTTCTTTTATCCATGTGGCACGAAAACCGTCCACGATTTTCAGCCGGCGTGAAAGAAGGCTGCAAAAACGGGCGAAGCGGGCGATGTTCCGTTCACGGGTTGCCGCAGGTATGGGGATCAGCACGGCATTGGCGGCTTTTTCTTTAAAGAATGGCATCCGGGCGATGCAGAGCGAGAATATCTTGGCAACAAGGGCTGCTTGTCTACCTTCCTTAAATCGAAACACCAAATTGCTCGTTTTCCTATCGGATACTGATATGTCCTTGCATCTGGTCGGGTAATAATCGTGGATATAGAAACACAAGGCTCCGTCGATACGCATCTTACCTTTGAAATGGGTATTGTACGGGAAGAACTGGCGCACGAAGTCGCTCTCGAAAGTAAAGCGGAGTATATCACGCCAAAGGGTGAGCGTGGTTTCATCCTGCACACGATAGAGTTCCCCATTGATACTTTCTTTGTCCGATAAACCAATGCCAATTATCAGGCGGTCATTAAAAGCGTCTTTTGATACAATATACCAATCAAAGGATTGGCAGATGCTCACGATGTCACAATCATTGGTGCAAAGGAAATGGAAGGTGTTATCGGGCTTCTGGATAATCAGAAACTTGCCGGACATTTCGGAAAGGCGAAAATAGTTTCCGACATGGGCTTCTTCTACTTCGCTGAAGGATACGGATATAGTGAGTTTTTCTATCATAACATTATTTTATTTACTCCCCCATTCTTTGGTTAACAGCTTTTCCAGCACCTCCACTTCTTGCTGGTAAATCGTCTTTTTCCTTGTGCCGAAATAGAGCGTGTTCTCCAGTGGCATGTTGCCCTCCCATACCACCTTTATCTTACCAGTGCAGACGGCCTCTTTGCACAGGAAGTCGGGCACGACCGAGAAACCGTCTCCCTCGCTCAGGCAGCGGATGATGGAGCTGATGTTGGGCACGATGTAGTTGGGGCTGAAGTCCGGGTGTTCCTTGAAGTGCTTTTTCCAGAAGTTCAGCAGATGCCCCATGTCGGCGGAGGTGCTGTACCACAGTCCTTGCTTGAGGAGGTGGACGGCCTCTTTCATCCGGTTATTCTCCAAGTGAAGCCCCAGTTGCGTAGTATCCGTATGTGCCCCCGTGACCAGCACGATGCGTTCTTTGGCAAAGTCCTTGTACTCGATGTTCTGCTGCGTGCCTTTGTGCGGGGTGATGATGAGGTCCAGCAGTCCGTTGTCAAGGTCTTGCAGCATCTGTGGATATTCGCCAAACTTGATAATCAGGTTGAAGGGCAGGGTGGGGATATACTTCTCCAAGGTGTACTGAAAGGTCTCGAAGCACATGCCTACGCTGATGGTGTTCCGCTCCTGCTGCGAACGTTTGTGGAAATGCTTCTCGCCCCTTTCGAGTTTCTCCAGCGGGGCGACAACGAAATTATAGAGTATCTTGCCCTTTTCGGTGGGCGTCATCTTCTTGGCCGTCCGCTCGAAGAGTTTATATCCTGTGTAGGCCTCCAAGGAGTTGAGGTGCAGGCTGACGCCCGGCTGGGAGATGAACAATTCTTGTGCGGCGGCTGTTAAAGTACCGGTCTCGTATATGGCTTTGAAGGTGCGCAACCATTCCAGATTCCATTTCATAACTATCAGTTTTATGATACACTCCTATTAGTTAAACTATTTTTATGTGGCAAAGATACGCATTATCTTTGCACCGACAATCTAAAAGAATAAACGTATGAACGTATTTATAATCAACGGCGGACAGACCTTTGCCCATTCGGGAGGGATGTTCAACAATACCTTGACCGGATGGACGGTCGAAGTGATGAAAGAGAAAGGCTTTGCCTATCGGGTGACCAACATCAACGATGCCTTCGACCCGCTGGCGGAAGTGGAGAACTTCAAATGGGCGGACGTCATCATCTACCACACCCCGATCTGGTGGTTCCAGTTGCCCAACGGGATGAAGCGATACATCGACGAGGTGTTTACCGCCGGACACGATAACGGCATTTACCGCAATGACGGTCGAAGCCGCAAGAACCCGGACGTGAACTACGGCACCGGGGGACTGATGCAGGGCAAACGCTACATGGTGACCACCTCTTGGAACGCCCCGCAGACGGCATTCACGCTGGAAGGCGAGTTCTTCGACCGCCACACGGTGGACGAGGGCGTACTCTTCGGCTTCCACAAGATGAACCAGTTCGTGGGCATGACCCGGATAGAGGGCTTCCACTTTCACGATTTGGAGAAGAACGCTACGCCCGAGCGCATAGCCGAGTACCACAAGGCGTATGTCGCACACATCAATCGAGTAATCATCTAAAAACAATTGAACATTATGGAATATAGAACATTAGGCACTTCAGACTTGCAGCTGTCGGCCATCACCTACGGCGCCTTTGCCATTGGAGGAAACATGTGGGGAGGCAATGAGGAGAAAGACTCCATCCATGCCGTGCAAGCCTCCATCGAACACGGGGTAACGACCTTGGACACCGCTCCTTTCTACGGCTTCGGGCTGAGCGAGGAGATGATAGGCAAAGCCATCAAGGGACGTGACAGGAGTAAAATACAGCTGCTCACCAAGTTCGGCTTGGTGTGGGACGGCAGCAACGGAGGAAAAGGCGAGTTCTTCTTCGATGCGGAGCGGAACGGAACTTCTGTCCCCATCTATAAGTATGCTGCCAAAGAAAGCATCATCAAGGAGGTGGAAGCGAGCCTCCGCCGCTTGGGGACGGACTATATCGACCTGTTGCAGATACACTGGCCTGACAGCACGACGCCTATCCAAGAGACCATGGAAGCCTTGGACGTACTGATTGGGCAAGGCAAGATACGGGCGACAGGCGTCAGCAACTACAGCGTGGAGCAGACGGCAGAAGCCGGAAAGTACTTGAATGTGGCAAGCAACCAAGTAAGTTACAGTATGCTGAACCGTGGCATCGAACAAGAGCTGGTGCCCTTTGCCCTGCAACACCATTTGGGAATCATTGCCTACAGCCCTATGGAGAGAGGTCTGCTGACCGGCAAATACTTCCAAGGCAGCCACCTCAAGGAGAATGACCATCGCAACGGCTACTTCCGGCAGTTCGATTTACCTAAAGTGCAGGCATTCCTCGAGACCCTCACCCCGATGGCAGAGGACAAAGGAGCCAGCCTCTCGCAATTAGTTCTGCGCTGGACTACGTTGCAACCGGGCATCACCATCGTGCTGGCCGGAGCAAGAGACGCCAAGCAAGCCATCGCCAATGCCCAATCCATGGACATTCACCTGTCTCCGGACGAATTGCAGTTCATCAACCATGAGCTTGCCAAACTACAGCTTTAAGCAGACGAGCGTTGTCCGAAAACCGGGCAACGCTCGCTATTTATTTATATTCTTCTAAATATATTAGTTATAAGAAATGGTCGTCTGATTGCTGCCGGGATTGAAAACGACAAGGACTTCGGGTTTTTTCTCTTGCAGGCGTTTGTACTCGCACAGGGAGTTGAGTACCCACTCACGGAACAGCTTCGTGCAATAGGTGTTGATGCGGAAGCTGAGAAATATGATCGCTTCCAGATTATAATAGGTAACGATGCTTTTGTCCTGCTTCTCAGTTATGGTCACATCGCCGTCGTAAAGCAGGCGGGATTTGAAGATGGAGCGCACATTGGCGTCTATTGTCTGCACGAACACTCCGAACAGACGGGCAAGCTCGTGCTTGGTCATCCATACGTTGCCGTTCTCTATTTTTACACTGACGATGGGTTGTTCGTCCTTGTTTTCCAAACCGGTGATGGTGATGTATCCTCTATTTTCCATAAAGCGTTGTTTTTAAATGGTGTGACAATATAATGATTTGTTTATTCATACAGCGTTTTGCGCCGTACCTTTTTGCATACTTTTTAGTTTCCGATCCAACATATTCATGTCATGGCTCAACTTTCTATCCACGACACGGGCGTAAATTTGTGTGGTCTGAATGTTGGTGTGGCCGAGCATCTTGGATACGCTCTCAATGGGAACGCCTTTGGTCAGGCAGATCTCCGTCGCAAACGAATGACGCGCAAGGTGATAGGTGATCCGCTTGTTTATCTGACAAATAGCTGCAATCTCTGCCAAATATTCGTTCATCTTCTGGTTGCTGATTACCGGAAGCAATCTTCCGTCTTTCAACTTGCCCTCGTACTTGGCGAGAATATCCAACGGTATTTGCAGTAAAGGGATGAATGATTCCACGCCGGTTTTACCTCTGTCTTTCATGATCCACTTTTTTCCGTCCACGCCGATTTTAATGTCATCGGCAGTCAGGGTGTATATGTCGCAATAGGGCAAACCCGTGTAACAGCTGAAGATAAAGGCATCCCGTACATGCTCCAGCCGTTTTGATTGGAACTCCTTATAATAGATCGTGTCAATCTCTTCCTGAGTGAGATAGCCCCTGTCCGTCTTGTCAAAGTTGAATCTGAAATTACCGAAGGGATCTATAAAACTCAATCCGCTTTTCTGGGCGAACAGCAAAATGGTATGGAAGCGTTGCACGAACTTCATGGCGGTGTTGTTGCTGACCTCACATTCCTGACGCAAGTAAAGGTAGAAGTTCTCAATGTGGGTGACGGTGATTTCTTTCACCGGAATATCCGATAGCCGATATTCTTTCTGCAAGAACTCTATCATCCGCTGTTTGGTGAGTTCATAGCGGCTGTAAGTCTTTTGGGTAGCCGTCTTGCCCACTTTCTTTGCGTACTGCTCGTTGTGTTGGGTGAAATAGCTGATGAGCGTCTTCTCCTTTTCCTCCAACCCAAGGAATGCGTTCCTGATTTTCTCCGGCAGGGCATAGCCGTCCACGTTCATCATGCGTGTGTAGTGCATGGTGATGGCCGAACGTATCTCGTCCAATGTCTTGTTGAGTGAGGATACCCTGAGATTTTCTTTCTTATCCGCACTCTGCTTGTTGATGATGGCCTTGCTGTTCTTCGTGTCCCAGTTGTCGGGGTGGATATCCAGCTTGCTGCTGAATTGCACCTGATCACCGTCCACCGTGATGCGCACCATAATTACTACATGACCGTTTTTCTTCGGTTCGTTCTTCTTCAAATAGAAGAGTGTCTTGAATGTCGATTTCATACCGTAACTCCTTTCTTGTTGCAAAGTTAATTTGTTCGTTCCGTAACGGCTCTGACTTTCGACTGCCAATATTCGACAAATGAGCGACTTACCTATAAATTCGTTACGGTTTTTATCGTAACGGAAAACCGTAACGAATTAGTAACGATTCTTTTTCACAGGGTGGCTTTTTGAGGTCTTTTTTCTGTCGCAAGGGGATAAGAAAAAAGCTCCTTAAACCATTGGTTTAAAGAGCTTTGTCTTAGATTGTCGGAGTATTTTCTTTTCTCCTTAGTGATCCGCCTGGGGCTCGAACCCAGGACCCCAACATTAAAAGTGTTGTGCTCTACCAGCTGAGCTAGCGAATCATCCTGTGCGTTACTTTTGTAATGCGAGTGCAAAGATAGGGGGTTTTATTTTATTATACAAATTTCAAGAGGGGTAAATTTTAGTTTTTTCATGGGGAGCAAACGCAAGAAACAAGATATAAGCACTTTACATCACGTATTACATCATGCATAAACCGGTTACATATCTTCACGAGACGAAGACGAACCACAATCCTAAATCGTTAGGATCACACAACCTAAAGCCACATGATCGCACAGTCCTAACCACAACGCCGCACAACCTCTCCTACCCTTCATTTATGATAACGCTAAAACTCAACTTCCGAGGAATAGCATATCTACCGGCTTCTTTCACAAGAGAATTGAACCGAGTAATCTCCACACGCCAAACTTGGCAATCGGTAGATATCTGATACCTATGATCTTTGTTCATTTGTAAAATAAAAGATATTTACGTAGATTTGTACACCATTATTTTAAGTTAAGGAACCAATTAACACACAAAAAATTATATGGCAGACGATAAGAAGATTATTTTCTCGATGGTAGGCGTGAACAAGATCTTTCCGCCTCAAAAACAGGTTTTAAAGAATATATATCTGTCCTTTTTCTATGGGGCGAAGATCGGAATCATCGGATTGAATGGTTCCGGTAAATCTACGTTGCTGAAGATTATCGCCGGTATCGATAAGGATTATCAAGGAGAGGTGGTCTTCTCCCCCGGGTATTCCGTAGGGTATCTGGAGCAGGACCCTAAGTTGGAGCCGGGCAAGACCGTGAAGGAGATCGTGCAGGAAGGCGTGCAGGAGATCGTGGACACCTTGAAAGAATATGAGGAGGTGAACGAGCGATTCGGCGATCCGGAGGTGCTGGAAGATCCGGATAAGATGGATGCCTTGATCAACCGTCAGGCGGAGTTGCAGGACAAGATCGACGCTACGGACGCATGGAACCTCGACAGCCGTCTGGAACGTGCCATGGACGCTTTGCGTTGTCCGCCGGAGGATCAGGTGGTGGATACGTTGTCCGGAGGCGAGCGTCGCCGGGTGGCCCTTTGCCGATTGCTGCTCCAGCAGCCGGACGTATTGCTGTTGGATGAGCCGACCAACCACTTGGACGCCGAGTCGATCGACTGGCTGGAGCAACATCTGCAACAATATGCCGGTACCGTTATCTGCATCACGCACGACCGTTACTTCCTAGACCACGTGGCCGGATGGATCCTTGAGCTGGATCGTGGCGAGGGTATCCCTTGGAAGGGTAATTACTCCTCTTGGCTAGACCAGAAGACGAAGCGTATGGCTCAAGAAGAGAAGCAAGTCAGCAAGCGCCGTAAGACCTTGGAGCGTGAGCTGGAATGGATCAATATGGCGCCGAAGGCCCGTCACGCCAAGGGTAAGGCACGTCTGAACTCGTACGAGGCCCTCTTGAACGAGGACCAGAAGGAGCGTGAGGCTAAGCTGGAGATCTTCATCCCGAACGGCCCTCGCTTGGGCAATAAGGTGATCGAGGCACAGCATGTGGCGAAGGCGTTCGGCGATAAGCTGCTGTTCGATGATTTGAACTTCATGCTTCCCCCGAATGGTATCGTGGGAGTCATCGGGCCGAACGGTGCCGGTAAGACTACCTTATTTAAGATGATCATGGGCATGGAAAGCATCGACAAGGGGACCTTCGAGGTGGGCGAGACCGTACAAGTAGGTTACGCCGACCAGACCCATAAGGATATAGACCCGAAAAAGACCGTTTACCAAGTCGTATCCGGCGGACAGGAATTCATCCGTATGGGTGGCAAGGAGGTGAACGCAAGGGCTTACCTGTCTAAATTCAATTTCGCAGGAGCGGATCAAGAGAAGCTATGCGGCGTACTCTCCGGAGGAGAGCGTAACCGCCTGCATCTGGCGCTGACGCTGAAAGCGGACGCTAACGTATTGCTGCTCGACGAGCCAACCAACGATATCGACGTGAACACGCTACGTGCCTTGGAGGAGGGTCTGGAGAACTTCGCCGGTTGCGCCGTCGTTGTCTCTCACGACCGTTGGTTCTTGGACCGTATCTGTACGCATATCCTGTCGTTCGAGGGTGATTCCAACGTGGTCTTCTACGAAGGGACCTATTCCGAGTACGAGGAATACAAACGTAAGACCTTGGGCGACGCCGAGCCGAAACGGGTACGCTATCGCAAACTAATCGTTGATTAATCATACTATAAATAGAGTTTAATGCCATGAAAAAAAGAATGCTATCTTTGGCTGTATTAGCCGCCTCCCTCTTCTGTTTCTCCAATGGGGCGAACGCACAGAAGACCGAGAAACTGTTCAACGGGAAAGACCTGTCTAACTGGAATTTCGTAGTCGACAAAAACTCCGTCCCCGCCGATCAGGTCTATTCCGTACGCGACGGTAAGATCTTCATCACCGGCCAGCCTTTCGGCTATATGTACACCAAGGAGAAATACAGCGACTATAAATTGCACGTGGAATGGCGTTGGCCGAATGGGGATTCCAACGCCAATAGCGGTATCTTCTTACACATCGTAGATTTCCAGAATCCCTTCCCGAACGGGATCGAGTGTAATCTGCAAGCCGGGAGGGCCGGATTGTTCGTACTGCTGGGAGGCTCCGACCTTGTCGAGTACCAGCAACGCCCGGGAGAGGAACGTCCCTTCTTCCCTGTCGTAAAGAACGTGAACCCGTCCAGCGAGAAGCCCGCCGGAGAGTGGAACGAGGCGAACATCTTCGTGAAAGACGGCGTCATCACCGTTTACATCAACGGCGTATACCAGAACACCGGAACCAACAAGGTGAAGGAAGGCCATATCGGGCTACAGAGCGAGGGTAAGGAGGTTGAGTTCAGAAACGTAACCCTCACCAAGTGGTAAGTGGAGCCGTTTCCGGCGCATCTGTAATAATTAAACGGAATCTTTTAAATAGTATTAAAATAATATAGTACATTCGCGAGGATTCCTTTTCAATGAGGAACATATCATTGCAATAACCAATTTAAGAGGTAATGAAAAGAGACAACATCATTTTTGACATTATCGAGAAGGAGCACCAACGCCAATTGAAAGGCATTGAGTTGATCGCTTCCGAGAACTTTGTCAGCGACCAGGTCATGCAGGCCATGGGAAGCTGTCTGACCAACAAATACGCCGAGGGATATCCCGGCAAGCGTTATTATGGGGGTTGCGAGGTAGTAGACCAAAGTGAGACGATCGCTATCGAACGGTTGAAAAAGCTATTCAACGCCGAATGGGCCAACGTGCAGCCTCACTCCGGGGCGCAGGCCAACGCAGCCGTATTCTTCGCCGTATTGAATCCGGGCGACACGTTCCTCGGGTTGAACCTGTCGCATGGCGGACACCTGTCCCACGGTTCACCAGTAAATAGCTCCGGCGTTCTCTATCACGCTACCGAATATAATGTAAAGGAAGATACCGGACGGGTGGACTACGACCAGATGGAGGAAGTAGCCCTTCGTGAGAAACCGAAATTGATCGTTGGCGGTGGTTCCGCTTATTCCCGTGACTGGGATTACAAACGTATGCGTGAGATAGCCGACAAGGTAGGCGCCTTATTGATGATCGATATGGCCCACCCGGCAGGCCTGATCGCCGCCGGTTTGCTGAACAACCCGCTGGAATACGCTCACATCGTAACGTCTACGACGCATAAGACCCTGCGTGGTCCTCGTGGCGGTATCATCCTGCTGGGTAAGGATTTCGAGAATCCTTGGGGCAAGAAGACACCGAAAGGCGAGATCAAGAAGATGTCTCAGTTGTTGGACTCCGCCGTATTCCCGGGTATCCAAGGCGGTCCGCTGGAGCATGTGATCGCGGCCAAGGCCGTAGCCTTCGGAGAGGCTTTGGAGCCGGAATACAAAACGTATCAAGCACAGGTGAAAGCGAACGCCGCCGCTATGGCCAAGGCCTTCACAGACAAAGGGTACAAGATCATCTCCGGCGGTACGGACAACCACAGCATGCTGATCGACCTGCGCACGAAGTTCCCCGACCTGACCGGTAAAGTGGCCGAGAAAGCCTTGGTAGCCGCCGACATCACGGTGAACAAGAACATGGTTCCGTTCGACAGCCGCTCGGCCTTCCAGACCTCCGGTATCCGTGTGGGTACGCCCGCTATCACGACCCGTGGCGCTAAAGAGCCGCTTATGGGCGAGATCGTGGAACTGATCGACACCGTATTGGCCGCTCCCGAATGCGATAAGACCATCGGCGCCGTTCGTGAGAAGGTGAACGGTATCATGAAGGAATATCCTATCTTCGCATGGTAAATAGGAAATTGAGAATTGAGAATTGAAAAGGATGCCAAACGGCATCTTATCTTCAACTCTCAATTCTCTTTTTAAACTCTCAAAAACATCTAAACAATATTCAATTTTCAACTTTCAATTTTTAATTCTATGAAAAAGCTCCTTGCTACAATCTGCGCCGGCGCTGTCTTGGGCCTGATGGCCTCATGTGATGATGCTCCCGGTAAAGCGAAAGCTTACAACCAAGGTATCAACATCATCCCGACACCGGTCAGCCTTACGCAGAACGAAGGAAACTTCAAGCTAAACAAAAACACGAAGATATACGCTTCCACCCCGGAGGCGAAAACAGTAGCCGAGTTCTTCGCGGCTAAAATGAACACGGCGACAGGCTACCAGATAGCTACCGCCGACAAAGAGACCTCCGACGGTATCTCGTTGGTTATCGACGGCTCTCTGGACGTAAACGACGAGGGATACACGCTCGACGTAGCCGACAGCGGCGTTCGTATCAAAGCCAAGACCCCTCAAGGTCTTTTCTACGGTATGCAATCGTTCTTGCAATTGCTGCCCGCCGAGATCGAGAGTCCTTCCGCCGTGAAAGGTATCGCATGGACCGCTCCGGCCGTATCTATCAAGGACGAGCCTCGATTCGGCTACCGTGGTATCATGCTAGACCCCTGCCGCCATTTCATCCCGGTAGAGAATATCAAGAAGCAGCTGGATGTATTGGCCTTGTTCAAGATCAACCGCATGCATTGGCACCTGACCGACGACCAAGGATGGCGTATCGAGATCAAGAAGTACCCGAAACTGACCGAGATCGGCTCTAAGCGCATCGATGGCGAGGGTACCGAGTACGGAGGCTTCTATACTCAAGAGGAGGTGAAGGATATCGTTAAATACGCGGCGGATCGTTTCATCACGATCGTTCCCGAGATAGAGCTTCCGGGACACGAGATGGCCGCTATCGCCGCCTATCCGGAGCTGTCTTGCGAGGGTAAGCAGGGTACTCCCCGTATCATCTGGGGCGTGGAAGACATCGTATTATGCGCCGGCAAGGAAGAGCCCTTCCAGTTCTTCGAGGACGTGATCGCCGAGGTAGCCCCCCTATTCCCGGGCGAGTATTTCCATATCGGAGGCGATGAGTGCCCGAAGACGAGCTGGGAGAAATGCCCGCTTTGTCAGGCCCGTATCCGTAAGGAAGGCTTGAAAGGCGACAAGGAGCATACGGCCGAGGAGAAATTGCAGAGCTATTTCGTACAACGCATGGAGAAGGTCGTAAACAAGCACGGCAAGAAGATGATCGGATGGGACGAGATCCTTGAGGGAGGTCTGGCTCCATCGGCCACGGTAATGTCTTGGCGAGGTGAGGAAGGCGGTATCGCCGCCGCTAGCATGAACCACGACGTGATCATGACCCCGGGAAGCGAGGGTATGTATATCGACCAGTTCCAAGGCGACTACAAGATCAACCCGGTATCTATCGGAGGATTCACCACGGCGGAGCGGGTCTATAAATACAACCCCGTCCCCGACACGCTGGCAGCGGCCGGTAAAGGGCATTTCATCAAGGGCGTGCAATGCAACGTATGGAGTGAGTACCTTTATAACACGGACATCATGGAGTACCGTATCTATCCTCGTATCCTAGCCCTCTCCGAGATCGCTTGGAGCCCGCTGGACCGGAAGGATTACAAGGACTTCGAACGCCGTCTGGACAACGCTCAGGTTCGCCTAGACGGACATGGTATCAACTACTACATCCCGCAGCCCGAGCAACCGAACGGTTCTTGCAACTTCGTGGCTTTCACGGACAAGGCTACCATGACATTCACCACGAACCGTCCGATGAAGATGGTCTACACGCTGGATGGCACCGAGCCTACCCCGGAATCTACCGTATATACGGCTCCTTTCGACATCACCGAGACTACGACCGTGAAGATCGCTTCCGTGTTGCCTTCCGGCAAGATGGGTAAGCCTCGCACGATCCTCGTGGAGAAACAAACGCTGGCTCCCGCCAAGGAGGTAGCCAAGACGACCCCGGGCCTCGACATGGAGGTATTCGATGGCATGTACCTAAGCGTAAATAATCTGGAGGCCGCTCAGAAGACCGGTAAGAAACAGGTCATCAAGACGACCCGTGAGCTGACCAACCAAGTGCCCGCCCCCGAATCCATGCGAGGCGTGAAGCAATACGCCGCTATCGCTACCGGCTACGTGAATATCCCGGAGGATGGCGTTTATTACATCTCTTCGGATTTAGAGGAGGTATGGATCGACGGCAAGTTGATGGTCAATAACGGTGGCGAGGTAAAACGCTTCTCCCGTCATGACACCTCCGCGGCCTTGGCAAAAGGCTTGCACGAGATCAAGCTGGTATTCCTTGGACACATCATCGGAGGTTGGCCTTCCAACTGGAACGACGGCAGCGTACAACTCCGTAAATCGGATGCCGAGAAATTCACGCCGATCACGGCTGAGATGCTAAGTCATTAAGATCATTTCCGAAGGGGGGAAGCGAGCGATCCTCCCCCCGATATAAACCGCAGGGGCGGGATTCGTCCGCCCTCCCACGCATACACGGCACGGGAGGGCGGACAGATCCCGCCCCTACTGCATTCTTCCGGCAAATATAATTGTGTTTAATAGCGAACACTACTGGGTTCAACCATGAATACTATTGTGTTCAACCGCAAACACTACTGTTTTTTTACCCTCAACTCATACAAGTCGTGGCGACGGTCCCGAAGGTTACGCACGCTACCATACGTATGCAACTCGTTGAGCAAATCAAGGTCCACGTCCGATACAAGGATCATCTCCGTATTCGGGGTTGCCTCCGCACGCTTGCCATCGGTAGGGAAAGCGAAATCGCAAGGCGTGAACACACCCGACTGGGCGTACTGTATATCCATATTATGCACACGAGGCAGGTTGCCCACGCTGCCCGCTATCACCACGAAGCACTCGTTCTCGATCGCCCGGGCTTGGGCACACACACGAACCCGAGAGTAACCGTTCTGCGTATCCGTAAGGAAAGGCACGAAGAGGATCTGCATCCCTTGGTCGGCCATGATACGGGCAAGCTCCGGGAATTCCACGTCATAACAGATCAGCACGCCGATCCGGGCGCAATCCGTATCAAACGTCTTCACCATCTTCCCGCCCGAGAGTCCCCAGCTCTTCTGCTCGTCCGGGGTGACATGTACCTTCTCGTACATCTCGTAGGAGCCGTCACGACGGATCAGGTATCCCACGTTATACAGCGCCCCGTCCTCCTTCAGCAAAGGCATGCTACCGGTGATGATATTGATATTGTAACTGATGGCGAGGTTCACGAATCGCTCACGGATCTCCTCGGTGTACTGTGCCAGCCCACGGATGCTCTGCGCCTCGCCTAGATGGTTGAACTTGGCCATCAGCGGAGCGTTGAAATACTCGGGGAAAAGGACGAAGTCGCTCTTGTAATCGGACACGGCGTCGACGAAGAACTCCACCTGCTCGAACACGTCGTCCAGTGTCTTATAAGGCCGCATCTGCCATTGTACCAGACCGACACGCACGGTTGTCTTCTTATCCACGTAATCCGTCGTAGGCGGCTGGTAATAGATATTATCCCATTGCAGCAGGGTAGCGCAATGCTTCGACTCCTCGTCGTTCGGCAAGTAGTTCATCATCACTTTCCGCACGTGGAAATCGTTGGAGAGCTGGAAGGTGAGCACCGGGTCGTAGATCTGACGTGAGCGCACCTTCTCGATGTATTCCTTCGGACGCATATGATCGGCGTATTTATAATAGTTCGGGATACGTCCGCCGAACATGATCGCCTTCAAGTTCAACTTCTCGCACAGCTCCTTCCGGTACTCGTACATACGGCGGGCCAGCCGGAGGCCCCGGTAGTCCGGATGGATGAACACCTCTATACCATATAATATATTCCCGTTCGGGTTATGCGTGCTGAACGTCTCGTTGCCCGTTACCTTGGCGTAGGTATGATCCCCTTTCACCATGTCATAATCCACGATGATGGAGAGGGCGCATCCTACGATCCGGTCATCCACCAGCGTCACGACCTGTCCCTCGGGAAATATCCGTATCAACGTCTCGATCTGCTTGCGGGTCCAGAAAACATCCTTGTCGGCGTATACCCTCTTGAAAGATTGCGACAACTGCGTATAGTCCTCAAGCTGCAAGCTCCGGAGCTCTACCTTGTTTATCTTATGCATTGGTTCCATAACACATTTTTTTGTTAAAGTCGCCGCGAAGTTAGGATAAATACAGATAAAGTGTACCGGCCCTCCTGCCCTATCTGACCTACTCCATGTATAATTTCAAGATCGTCACTGAATTAGGCGGGAAATTATAGATAAACGGGCCGCTCATCGGGAATACGATAGGCTCGGTGACAGGCGTTACGGCCCCCGGGTTCTCAAACGTATTACGAGCCTCCGGCTCCCCTCTCAATTGGATCAGCTCCGCCTCGTTACGGATATTCACTCCCTCGATACGCAAAGAGGTCTTCTCCTCGTGGCGGGTCGTATTCACGACCTTCAAGTAAATCACCCGGTTCTCCTTGTCGAGGGTAGCGACGGATACCAACGACGGGATCGGACGCATATCCACCTCATGCAGCAATACGCCGTCCACATAGCAACGGACGCGCTCGTACTCGCACGTCATGCGAACCGTATACCACCGGTTACTCTCAAAAGGGAAGCGCACGGGAGAGACCAAGCTATCCTTCACGCCACCTACCTGATGGTACAGCTCGCTCGTTCCCGCCCCGATCGTAAAGGCGATATAATCCGCCTGCTCGCCCGTCCGCCCGTTGTCGCGGAGGCGAAGCTGTATCTGCCCGCTACCTTTCGTACGCCGGACGGTAGCCGTATATTCATAGGCGTAGCTCGTAGAGTCGCCGAACAATACATGGTTCCACCGGTTGGCCTCCGGCACCAACGTACCAGCCTCCGGGACCTTCCATCCCCCGCTCATCACGGATATATCCGATACGGGCACGCCGTCGATCCGCACGTCCTTGAACTCATAGCTATTATCAAACATCTCTACGCCCGCCCGGCCCGTACGTACCTGTGGTTTCTCGTAGGTATCCACGATCGTCTTCAGCACCTCATCCCCCCGATGGCGGGTAAACATCTTTAATAAATGGTAGGAAGGAGAGACCACCGCCTGATGGGTGTTGAAAGAGATCAACGGATGGCGCTGGTTCTCGAACCCGGCGTTGCCCAATACCGGGGCATACGCCAAGCGGCGTACCATATCCGGGTTCTCCTCCGCGCCGACCAAGAAACAGGCCTCGGCCACCGCCGCCCGGAGCGTACCGGCCAAGGGTCGCTCCGTCGTCCCAAACTCCCCGATAAACACCGCCGGCGAACGCCGGGAATACCGGTCGCTATTAAACCTGCTGGCGTTCGAGAGGAAGAAATGCTCCCCGGCGTAATAATGGGAATCCACCCACTCGCTACGGCCTCGCTTCGTGAGGGGCGAACTGCTGATAACGGTAATCTCCGGATAAGCCTCCTTGATCGCCTTGCGGAAAAGCTCAAAGCGCCTGAAATACTCCCCACCATAGTTCTCGCTGCCGATCTCGACATACTTCAAGTTGAAAGGTTCCGGATGCCCGTTCCTCGCACGCAGGGCGCCCGGCAGGGAATCCGCCGGGGCGTTCGCGTAGGCGATAGCGTCCAAGGCATCTCCCGTGAGCTTATCCATCGCCGTGATATCCTCGTAGCGGGGCCGGCGGCTTTGGCTCGTGATCCCGCTATTAATAACGTAGATAGGCTCCGCCCCCATATCCTCGCACATTTGCAAGTACTCGTGGTAGCCCATGCCGTTCGTCGTACCATAGGCCCATACGTTCCAGAAATGCTTACGCTCCGAGATATCGCCCAGCGTCTCCCTCCAGATAGGGTACGTACCCGCCGTATACCCCTCCACGAAACTGCCTCCGGGGAAACGGATAAAACGAGGGGCCAAGGAATCGACCAGCGCCGCCAAGTCCGGTCTCAGCCCGTTCTTCCGTCCCTTCCACGTATCCTCCGGGAAGAGCGATACCACATCCAGCCAAAACACGGCGGAGGTATCGGCCGTGATCGTCAAGACAGCGTTCGGCGCGTCCTCTGTAGCCGTAAACGTATGCCTGTATCGTCTCCACTCGTACGGCGGCGCTACCTGAAACACATCGCTCAAGACCGTATTAGCCATCGAGTCCTCCAAGGCCACCCGGATGGTACGGGGCACCATATTCGCCCCCTTGGCGAAAAACGAGAGATCGTATCGTTCCCCTTTCCGGATCGGTATCCCCCGGTATCCCTCGGCTATAACGCCTCCGCGCCCCGACTCCCCGGAAGTCGATACGGCCACGAGCAACGACCGCCGGTTCTTATCATTCACCAGCTCCTTCATATCCGGGTATATCTGTGTATTAGGGACGATCCGCCTCCATCCCGGTACGGAATCTCCCCGCATGAAAGGGATCGTCCAGCCATTCGGGGTAATCAAGACGTTCCGGGCGGCGTCGTAAGGGCAGTTCAAGGGTGGCACGCCATCCTCGAAGCTCCGGTTCTGGATCAGCTCGGCATACAGCCCCCCATCGATCCCGTGGTTGATCTCCTCAATGGTCAAACCATACAGATCCGGGTTCACGGGAACCGTCAGGCCATCCGCCTCCACGGTTATCGTAGAGATCACCGGCATCTCCGGCTGGCAAGAGGACAAACCCACCCCGACAATAGCGCCAACCAATAAATGAATAACATCAAAATCTATATATTTCCTCCAACGCATCTTCGAATACTCATCTCATTTATGTGCGTACAAACTTAATCAAAAAATCGCAGTTTCCCCTATTTTCAAAGTCCGAACTGTTTTTTCAAAAAAACAATTGAAAAACATAGATTTTTTCAATTTAATATCCTAAATTTGCATAATAGATAAAACAAAAGACGACAATATTATACGACTCTATGGAGAAATCTGTTCTTTTAGTGGATGACAAGCAAGAAATCGCAAAGATAATCATGCTTTATTTATCAAGTACTTACAAGGTATCCTATAAAGAAAATCCTTTGAAAGCGATCGCTTGGCTTCAAGAAGGCAATTTACCGGATTTGATCATCTCTGACTTGAATATGCCAGAAATGTCCGGAGAGGAATTCTTGGTTTATTTAAAAGCGAACGATATGTTCAGCCATATACCGGTCTTGATCCTATCGAGCGTAGAGAGCAGCTCAAATAGAATACGTTTGTTTGAGGAAGGGGCGGAAGACTTTATCTTGAAGCCTTTCAATCCAGAGGAATTAAGGGTAAGGGTAAAACGAATATTAAGATAATGAATTATGTCTTTTTCGGTAATAACGTGCCGTTGGCCGAACGTTTACGTAAGGCATTAGGCACCGGGGTCATAGAATGTATAACGCTTCTGCAGATGAAAAACACGCTTCTTCCTGCCGAGGAAATGGATTATTGTGTATTCATCGAGAAAACAGATCCTACGTTAAACATTCCTGCGATCATGCATTTGCATAAGACGTTTCAAAATATCTATATCGTATTAATCGCCCCGGAAATGACCCGGGAGGAGAAAATATCCTATTTGCAAGCCGGAACGGACTGTGTCATCTCCGAGTCTACCTCTAAGGAAGATTTAGTGAAGCTACTGGGTATCGCCGAGAAATGCAAGAGAATGGAAAAAGCGCGTAAGCCTCAAATAAAAGAGCCTGATCTCGCCATTTTCAAGCTGCCTTTATGGAAAAGGGTCTTCGACATCATTTTCTCATCCATGGCGCTCCTCTGCCTCTCCCCTATCTTTATCATCACGGTGATTTGGATCAAGCTGGAGGACAAAGGCCCCGCTTTCTACAAGTCGAAACGAGTAGGCAGCAACTATAAGGTTTTCGATTTTTATAAGTTCCGCTCTATGTATATGGATGCGGACAAGCGCATAACAGAGTATAAAAAGCTTAATCAGTATACGGAATCTATTGCTGAAGAGGCTACAGCCTCTTCAGCAACTTCTGTGAATTCACAGAATGCGACCTCTTTTTTTAAAGAGAATAAACAAAATATCATTTTATATTCTGATAATGACGCTACTCCTGAAAACGACTATTTAAAAGTAAAACGTCACGAACGTTCCAACGCTTTCATCAAATTAGAGAATGATCCCCGTATAACAAAGATCGGCCATATTATCCGGAAATACAGCATTGACGAACTCCCCCAGCTATTCAATATATTAAAAGGAGACATGTCAATAGTTGGTAACCGCCCTCTTCCCATATACGAGGCTGAGCTACTGACCAGTGACGAATACATACAACGCTTCATGGCTCCTGCCGGCCTTACAGGCCTCTGGCAAGTAGAGAAACGTGGCAATTCTGGTAGTATGTCCGCCGAGGAACGTAAACAATTAGATATTAAATACGCTCATACATTTTCTTTCTGGCTGGACATGAAGATCATCATTAAGACCTTTACGGCGTTCGTACAGAAAGAGGACGTATAGATCCATTAATAAATCGTATGAAGAACTTATTTATCATCCTATTCATATTCAGTATCCTTTCGGCTATAGCTCAGAAAAAGAAAACCTATTTCGATAAAGCTACAACCGTGGAAGTAACATCTGGCTCAGACTCTATTCAAGCGATGCTAGATGATTATGAACGTATCCAATTACCACCTTTATCTGTTTTTTTAGAATCAGTATATGATCACCCTTCGATCAAGATTTACGAAGCTAAGAAAGATGAAGCTAATGCTGAAATGAAAGTGACCAAAAGAGAATGGCTAGATTATTTCAGGGTATACGGACAGTACCAATATGGACGATTAGTGCAGCTATCCTCTCATGAAACCGTAGAATATCCTGAATATCTCACAAGTCTGGGTAGTAATCAACATACTTATAGCGCAGGCATATCGGTGTCTATCCCATTTGGTGACCTATTTAGCCGTGGCCAAAAGGTACGAGCTCGGAAAGCTCGTTTCCGGCAATTAGATTATGAATATGAGATCTCAATAGAAGAACGGAAATTAAAAATATTGGAAGCTTATAATAACGTATTGCAAGCTTTAGCTACTTTGAAAGCTAAATCAGACGCTGCTGCCCTTTACAACGCCCAAATGAAAATATCGGAACAAGACTTCATCAACGGTAAAATTGACATTACGACTTTGGCCATGGAAAGAGGACGTCGTTCTGGAGCCGTAATCTCTTATCAAGAGGGTAGAGCTACCTTACACAATGCGGTAACCCTATTAGAGATGCTTACAAATGTAAAAATCATAAATCGATAATTTATGGATATTACACTATACATATCCCGTTTTTTATATAGAATTCGTCACCAACTGATATTTGGAACGCTTATTGTAACAGCATTGGTTGCCTATTTCAGTCAATTCATGGAGAAAAAATACACCGTGACAACTTCGATCTACACAGGTATTACCTCCAACACGGGTTTAGATGAAGAGACAAAACCTGATTGGCAGGCAGTAAACAACACATATGATAACTTGGTTAATTTAACAAAATCAAGAGGAACCCTAGAAAACGTATCACTAAAATTATTAGCATTAAACCTAACACAAGGAAATCCTGAAATAGATAATCTCTATATAACAGCTGACAATTACAAGAAATTAACAGCATCTATACCTGAAGAAATAATAAATTTAATAGACACGGCTTCTCTCGATAACACTATAAACAGATTTAAAGAATATAAAAACAGTGATAGCCGCAATTATTTGCATGAATTGCTCAACGGAGGAGCTGCATTCTATAGCTACGCAGCTTTATCCAGCATAATTATTAGACGCCAAGGTAATAGCGATTTGATAGAGATAGCCTACACTAGCTCAGATCCCGGAATCACATGGAATACGGTTAAGTTAGTCAGCGAAGAAATGAAATATTCTTACGATAATTTAAAATATAAAACAGCAAATGATATCGTAAAATATTATGAGCAGGAATTGAATAAATTAAGGACAAAACTCAATCAACAAGAAAATGATCTTACAAATTATAACGTACAAAACAGCGTCATAAATTATACAGAACAAACAAAATCTATCGCAAACTCTTTTGCTGATTTTGAGAACCGTTACGAAGAAACACAACGAAGTTACGAGAGCTCAACCAAAATCATCAACGAGTTAGAGAAATATATGGAAGTTCGTACTAAACTTGTCAAAACGAATGAAGAGTTTATCAACGCATTGGAAGATGTTTCCCGCATCAGTGGTAAAATCACCGAGATAGAGACTTTCACCTCTGAAAACGCATTAAACAAGGATACAGAATTAACACGATATCAAGATCAACTGAAAGATGTCGAGAAGAGAATAGCATTACTGACAGATAAAATTAATAGCTATAAAGAAAGTAAAGAAGGAGTCGCTATTGACGGATTAGTACAAGAATGGTTGTCACAGACCTTGATACAAGTGAAATCCAAGGCAGACTTAGAGATTTTAAACAAAAGAAAGCACGATTTCGAGGAGCAGTATAAGAATTATTCTCCCATTGGGACTAAGATCAACCAGCAAGAACGAGAGATCAATGTCACTGAACAGTCTTATCTACAAGTTCTCCATGCCTTAAATATGGCTAAGATGAAACAGGTGAACTTACAATTAACCTCATCAAACTTAACAACTATCTCAGAGGCCGCTTATCCATTGTTTAGTGACAAAGGTAAGCGCATGTTTTTAGTCATAGCCGCTTTTATCGGTAGTTTAATTTTCATTATAGCCCTAAATTTGGTCATTGAATTACTAGACCGTACCCTCCGGGATGCAGAACGGACTAAACGCCTCACAGGAATGAATATATTAGGAGCCTTCAACGGACGCAACTCCCAATTGAAATACAGGGGATTTGTAAAGACCTGTAACCGAATATCAGCCGCATACGCTTGCAATCGGTTGGCTCCTTATTTGCAAAAAAATAAGACTCTATACATAAATATATTAAGTATAGAAGAAAGAGAAGGGAAGACATTCGTTGCCAAATATTTTCAAGAACGTTGGGAAGAGCTAGGTTTCCAAGTACGATATATAAGGATCGGAGAAGAGATAAACATTGAATCGTCACTATTCACCACAGAAAATATAGAAGAGTATATTAAAGCCGAAAGTCAACCAGACATTGTATTAATCGAATATCCTTCCATTCAAGGAAACAGTGTGCCTCCACATTTGCTAAGCTCAAGTCAAGTTAATATTCTAATAGCTAATGTACGCAGAGTATGGAAAAATAGCGATAAGGAATTTGTTAGTTATTTGCGTGAGATAACTAAAAATACATCTTTGTATTTATACTTGAATAACGCCTCACGAGAAGCCGTAGAAGATTTCACCGGGCAATTGCCCCCTCAGACCTCCATGCGCTCTTTCACGAACCGTATGATGTATATGGGGTTAACCGCAACCAATTCGGCCATAAAATAGCGAAGCTCATGGATACTTCAAGAGAGATAAAAGAGGATTCTTCTTTCAATATGACCCTATTAATCCTTGTCATAGGACTAGTAGGAATAGGAGGAGCTTTACTATTGAATAACATCCCTCTTTTCGGGATGATAATAGCTTTGCCTTTGTTATGTATAACCTGTATCCTATTATTGAAATATCCTTGGTTCATACTATTTGTCATTTTTACGATCAACTATTTCATATTGGGTATTACCCGATATATTCCAATAGAAGGCGTTAGCGTAATCATGGATATCCTATACGTAACAGCCTTAGTATTACTATCCATTCATGCGGCCCTTTATCAGAACATCGAATGGAAAAGAGCAATTCACCCCTTAAGCGTCATGTGCTGTATATGGATGGGATATTGTATCTTTGAAATCGCTAACCCCTCCGGAGTACTTGAGGCTTGGATATTATCAAGAGGACTGATATTCAATGGGTTTATCATTGTTATTATTACATCGTTATTATGCACTCGTTACTCTTTTTTAAAATCCTTGATATTTTGTTTATCCCTATTCACCCTTTTAGCTATAACTAAAACCTTCATGCAAAAATATATTGGATTTGACAGTTTCGAGACCAAATGGCTTAATGAAGGGGGAGCTACGACTCATATCATATGGTCCGGAGTCCGCTATTTCTCTTTTTTCACCGACGCTAGCAATATGGGGGCGAATATGGGAGCCGCCACTATGTTCTTTGGGATCGCAGCATTCCACATGCGCTCCTATTTATGTAGAATATATTATTTAAGCATAGCTATCCTAGCCATTTACGCGATGTTCCTTTCCGGTACAAGAGGGGCCATGATCGTTCCATTAGCAGGATTGGCACTTTATACATTCGTCAGTAAACAAACCAAAACCATTATCACAAGCTCGACCTTATTATTGCTTACTTATGTTTTTTTTGCCCTTACTACTATAGGAAATAGCAACGCTACCATCCGAAGGATGCGTACCGCATTCACCCCGACAGAAGACGCCTCATTCAATGTTCGAAAAGAAAATCAAAAGAAATTGGCATCCTACATGAAATACAAGCCTTTTGGAGAAGGGCTGGGATTATCAGGTGACAGGGCTGGAGAGAGAATATCAAAACGCTTTACCACCTCCATTCCAACAGATTCATGGTATGTCAAAATCTGGGTGGAGACAGGAGCGGTTGGCTTGACACTTTACCTAAGCATGATCTTTCTATCCATTGGATGGGGAGGATGGATCATAGCCATGCGGCTCAGAGATCCGGAGCTGAAAGGGCTACTGACAGGGTTACTTTGTGGCATATTCGGAATGTTTATCAATGCATACGGGAACTCTTTCTGGGGACAATTCCCGACAATGGTAATTTCCTTTACGGGACTTACTTTTATAATGGTAGGACCCTATCTAGATCAAGAAATACAAGAAAAAAAATCAACTGATTCAAATATAAAACACCATGATTGAGCAATTCTTTCAAATAGGAGAAAATTGGATAGACAAGGAGGAGTATCTATTTCAATTGATAGACGCCATCGTATTCCTATGTTTTATGGTATGCGTACTGTATTTATTCGTATTCGCCGTTTACTCTAAAAGGAAATCGACTTATAAATACCCTACGACTATGAAAAAATACCGTTTTGCGGCCTTATTTCCGGCCTATGGGGAGGATGAGGTAATTATAGACTCCGTCAAAAGTTTCCTTCAGCAAGACTATCCAAGAGAATTATATGATATTATCGTGATAGCCAACCAAATGCGTCAGGAAACCCTCGATAGGCTAAAGTCATTATCCGTAAAGATTATAAAAATGGAGAACCCACAAAGTACCAAAATAGAGGCCCTCAAGGCAGCCATCCGTTACATTGAAGAAGGAAAAACAAAATATGACAACGTGATTATCCTTGACGCCGATAATATCGTAAAAAACAATTATATAGAGAAAATAAACGATGCTATTTATGCAGGTTGTTCAGCCATACAGACGCATAGGGTAGCCAAGAACAGAGATAGCAGCATAGCGGTGCTCGACGCCGTTAGCGAGGAGATCAACAACTCTATTTTCAGGAAAGGACATACCCGCCTAGGTTTCTCGTCCGCCTTAAGTGGCTCGGGTATGGCTTTCGAATACGGTCTTTTCAAGAATATCATACAAGGTTGCAACGATATCGGGGAAGATAAGTACATGGAGCGAAAACTGTTACTCCAAAATATATATATCGAATATCTTGAAGATGTCTATACATACGACGAGAAAGTAAGAGGCAAGAAAGACTTCTATAATCAAAGACAGCGCTGGCTTGCCACACAATTCCACAACTTACTCTCAGGGATTCTCCAGATACCGGGAGCACTAATAAAAGGAAATTGGGACTATTGCGATAAATTATTTCAATGGATGATGCCCCCTCGTGTCTTATTGCTAGGGTTTATCACGTTAATTGCCGCCATCCTAAGTCCACTTGATATCATAATCTCCATTAAATGGTGGTTCCTCTTGATATGGCTAGGCATCACTTTTAGCGTAGCGGTTCCAGACTATTTAGTGGACCAAAAATTCAGGAAGGCGATCGCCAGTGTTCCCATCCTATTCTTCCTCATGTTCCTAAACACGTTCCGAATAGGGAAAAAGCATACATTCTCTCACACCAAACATTCTCCAAATCATGAAGATAGCCATTGAAGCCCAGCGAATTTTCCGTACGAATAAGCACGGGATGGATTTTGTAGCGCTCGAGAGCATTCGAGAGCTACAGAAAATCGACAAGGAAAATGAATATTTCATATTCGTAAGTCCGGGAGAAGATCATTGCCTAGAAGAAACAAGCAATACGCACATCGTGGAGGTAAAATGCCCCACCTACCCCCTTTGGGAGCAGGTGGCGTTGCCACGGGCTGTAGCCAAGATAAGGCCAGACCTATTGCATTGTACGAGTAACACGGCTCCGATTCATTGCCCCGTCCCATTGGTATTGACCTTGCACGACATCATCTTCCTTGAGCCCAAGCAGGGAGATAATACATCATGGTACCAAAACATGGGTTGGCACTACCGACGTTTAGTAGTTCCCCGTATACTCCCTAAGTGTAAGAGAATCATTACCGTATCTCATTTTGAACGTGATCGGATTCGAGAGGCCTTATGTCTGCCCAAAGAACAAATCATGGCGATCTACAATGGATACAGCCAGCATTTTCATCCCCTATCAGGCATATCCGCCATCACCCATAAATACATTCATTCGGACGATTACCTTTTCTTCCTAGGAAATACGGACCCTAAGAAAAATGTACCCCGCACCTTGAAGGCATACAGTCTGTATCTCAAGCGCTCATCAAGAAAGCGTCCTCTATTAATAGCGGACTTACGCGAAGACAAGCTGGATATGATATTGAGAGAGCAGCATATAGAGGAAATCAAGCCTTACCTGTCTTACCCAGGTTACATCTCCAACAAGGATTTGGCATACTTGTACAATGGGGCCTTCGTCTTCCTATACACCTCCCTAAGGGAAAGCTTCGGTATCCCCATGCTAGAAGCTATGGCATGCGGTACACCCGTGATAACGGGGAATACCTCGGCCATGCCTGAGATCGCCGGAAAGGGAGGATTATTGGCAGATCCTTTCAACGAAGAAGAAGTAGCTTCCTTATTGCTGCGGCTAGAAGAAGATCAAGCATTCCATGATGAACAAATAAAATATGGATTACAAAGATCCCGATTATTCTCATGGAATCATACGGCTAGGAAACTATTGCAAGTTTATATGGAAGTCATTCAATCCTTAAAGAAATGAATATCAGCGATCTTAAACAAAAGATAAAGAAAAATGACAGATTAAAGAGAACGGTTCATTACTTAATAATGAATCAAAGAGGCTCTTGCCCTAGATTATGGGTTAAATGGTTTGTCAATCCATTTATGTTAACCTATGGAAAACGGAGCAAGATCAGAAGATCTGCTATAATGAATGTCAGTCCCATTAACTCATTCATACTTGGACAGGAAAGTATAATTGAGCATTACGTCACGATAGACAACGGGGTAGGCCACGTACACATCGGTGATCATTCACGCATAGGCATACATAATACGATCATCGGTCCCGTTTTTATTGGGAATCAAGTTATCTTGGCTCAGAACATCACTATATCCGGGCTCAACCATACATACCATGATATTTCTAAACCAATCGTAAAACAAGGCATAACTACCTCCCCTGTGATCATAGAAGATGAGTCTTGGATAGGAGCGAACACGGTCATTACCTCAGGCGTACATATCGGCAAGCACTGCGTGATCGGTGCGGGCAGTGTCGTCACAAAAGATATACCAGATTACTCTGTGGCCGTAGGCAATCCTGCTAAAGTTGTCAAACATTATGACCCATGCGGACAGCAATGGAAACGAACCCGATAAAAGGGATCAATGCGATTCCTCAAAATGATAACATTTCGCATAAAGACCGGCTATCTTATCGGGATGGAGATACTTGTCGGCATACCTCCGGTTCTTAGCTCCTAAATCGTCCAAATCCATGTTCATGGCAGAGCGAAGCATTGAATTGACAGACCCTTGATCCGAGGGGGAAAAGACCAAGTTCGCTGTCACCCTCAGTAATTCACCCACATTCCCGCTATCAGGGCCAACGACACCCCGCCCGAACAAGAAAGCCATCGGAACTACTCCGGAATTAAGGATAACGCAACGCTGTATAAAGACAACATCAGACACCGCAAAATAATACGGTAAATCCTCATCTGATATAATCCGCTCATTATTCTCCGTTCGTACCCCTAAAAGATGTAATAAACAACGTATTACGGACAATAAAGGCTTCGGATAACTCCCCGGAAGCATTCTTGGGGCCAGCAAGAGCTTCTTCCTTCGAGGCAAAGAGAAAAAAGCTTTCAACGTCATCCAGACCTCATCTCTCCTCCGGAATTTGCCAAACGCCGTAACCACAAAAGTCCTCCGGTCAATGCCCCAATATTCTCTTGCCGCCTCTCTCGTCAGAGTATCGTCATAAGCGCCCAGATAAATCGGATGAGGAATTAGGACATGCCTACAATCAGGATATAGACCGGCCATCTTGCCTAGACTATAGTTACCGAGGTGTACCATGCAATCGGCCATTCTCTCTACCACTCTATAGCAAGCTTGATGCAAAGGACTTCCATAATGAGGGGATAAGTTGTGGCACGTATAATAAACCCGAGAGCCTTTCTCCTTAAAATATCTCAGCCGGGTCTCCAGCCGCTTATCGATATCCACGTCATTCACATTCCATCCCACCACTTCCTCAGGCCAATGAATGTGGATGATATCATAAGACCGGGATGGATTCCAAAACTCATCAACTGAGCTGATAGCCTCTATTCCATGAACAGAAAGCCTCGTTCGAATCACGGGAACAAATAAATTATCCCCATTTTTCTCTTTATAGACAAATAGGACTCTCATTTAATTTTATTGTTTTAATGTAAAGGTATGTATTTTTATCGAAAATAAGGAACACCTCATGAATAATTTAAATAAAAAACATATATTTGCCTATTAGGAGAATAATACACCTCTACTAGAAAAATATGGCATCAATACAAAAAGAGTTGGCATCTGGAATAATCTATACAGCTATATCAAAATACTCAGGAATCATCATTTCTTTAGCCGTGGCAGGTGTACTGGCCCGGCTGATCGATCCAGAGGAATTCGGGGTCGTAGCGATCGCCACCGTCATCATTTCATTTTTCAGTATTTTCAGTGATTTAGGGATCGCTCCAGCTATCATTCAAAACAAGCATTTAACAGAGGATAAACTTAACGATATATTCTCTTTTACACTATGGACCGGGATAGGGATCTCCATTTTATTCTTCTTGTCATCATGGCCAATCTCCTTATTTTACAAACAGAGTTCATTGCTATCCATATGTCATTTATTATCTTTCAACTTATTCTTTGCCTCAGCCAACATCGTTCCAAACGCACTATTATTCAAGGACAAAGAATTTAAATTTATAGCATACAGGAGTTTATTTGTTCAATGCATTGGAGGAATCATAGCAATCTTAGCAGCTATATCAGGAGCTGGATTATATGCCTTAATTATCAATCCTATATTCTCAAGCATCCTTATATTCATTATTTCCATAAGAAAAAAGCCCCAGAAATTAAAATACACATTTGGATCAAAATCCATTCATGAGATATTCAGTTATTCCGCATATCAATTCATGTTTAATGTGATAAATTACTTCAGCAGAAACCTTGATAAATTATTAATAGGAAAGTATATGAGTATGAATTCCTTAGGATATTACGAGAAGTCGTACCGCTTGATGATGCTCCCGTTGCAAAACATAACACATGTCATATCACCAGTCATGCATCCCGTCTTCTCCAATTTTCAAGATGATCCGCTTAAATTAGCCCTCTCCTACGAGAAAGTCATCCGCATCCTAGCATTCATCGGGTTCCCATTATCAGTATTATTATGGTTTTGCGCCAAGGAGATTACGCTCATCCTATTCGGAGACCAATGGCTGCCATCCGTTCCCGTATTTCAGATCCTATCCTTATCCGTAGGCATACAGATCATCCTGTCCACCTCCGGCTCCATCTACCAAGCAGCCAACGATACGAAAAGCCTGTTCATATGTGGCGTATTCTCAGCCCTATTGAACGTATCAGGCATCCTCGCTGGCATATTCATATTCAAGAGCCTCGAAGCTGTCGCATGGTGTATATGTGCGACCTTCGCCATCAATTTCATACAATGTTATGTATGGATGTATAAAGTGACGCTAAAACGCAGCCTAGCGTCTTTAATCAGACAACTTATTTCCCCGGCTCCGCTCGTGGGTATATTGATAGTATGCCTATGGTCTATCCACCAATCATCCATTATATTACCGGAGCTGGCAAACTTGTTCATAAAAGCGGTTATTGCCGTTCTCATCTCCTGCATATATATTCAATTGAGTGGCGTATATAACATAATTAACTTCCTAAAATCAAAGATAAAAAGATGAAAGCCCTATTCCTTATATTCCATGGATTTAACCCGGCGAACGGGATCAGCAAGAAGATACAATATCAAGTAGACGCTTTACAGGCATGCGGAGTGGATACAAGGCTTTGCTACATGCGAGAACCAGCTGGCAGGAAACTACGCATGATCGACTCCGAGATTTTACGGGATTACGGAACTGGCATAAAAGGCAAGATCCTTAAAAGAATCGAGTATTCCTCTATAGTGGAATACGTCAGGAAAGAAGGTATCGACCTCGTCTATATGCGCTCAGACAATAACGCGAACCCTTTCACGCTCCACATGGTATGGCAGATGCGTAAAAACCACGTGAAAGTGGTCATGGAGATACCTACATACCCCTATGATCAAGAATATATCGGTTTCTCCCGTAAGGCAACGCTGCTTATCGACAAATGCTTCCGCCATACGTTAGCTAAGCGGTTAAGCGGGGTCATCACCTTTTCCGATTACCAAACAATATTCGGTAGCCGTACCATACAAATATCGAACGGGATAGACTTCAAACAAATCAAGCTAAAGAAACACATAAACGACACGAGCCATGAGCTCCACTTGATCGGGGTGGCGGAAATCCATTACTGGCATGGCTTCGACCGCCTAGTAAAAGGCTTAGTCAATTATTACCAAGCAAACTCCGGATATAATGTATATTTCCACATCGTCGGCAATTTCGCGGCGAAACGGGAAGAGAACGATATTCTCCCACTCATCAAGAAATATAACTTAGAGAGATATGTGATCCTACACGGGATGAGACACGGGGAAGAATTGGATGAGCTCTTCGAACAGGCCGATATGGGCATAGGGAGCCTCGCACGCCATAGAAGCGGCATCACCCACATCAAAACACTGAAAAACAGAGAGTACGCAGCAAGAGGGCTCCCTTTCATTTACTCCGAGATGGACAGTGATTTCGAGGGAAAGCCTTATATACTGAAAGCCAAAGCAGATGAAAGCCCGATCGAGATTCCCGCTATCCTGGAATTTCATAGGGGGCAAACGCTATCTCCCTGCCAGATCAGGGAGTCCGTCCTATCGCTTTCGTGGGAGAGCCAAATGAGTAAAGTATTAAGTGAAATTGATATAGAAAACAAAAAATAGAATAAGCCATGATTCCTAAAATCATACATCTCTGTTGGTTAAGTGGTGATCCATATCCACGGAAAATACAAGACTGCCTTGATAGCTGGAAAAAACACCTTCCTAGCTACGAGATCATTTTATGGGACACGAAACGTTTTAACATCCACGAAGTCCCATGGGTAGAGCAAGCGTTCAACACCAAGAAATATGCGTTCGCCGCCGATTACATCCGGTTGTACGCTCTTTACCACCATGGAGGAATCTACTTAGACTCAGACGTGGAGATACTGAAGAGCCTCGATAACTTTCTTGAGCTGCCC
The DNA here is from genome assembly GCF_002257605.1 of Parabacteroides sp. CT06. GTDB lineage: Bacteria > Bacteroidota > Bacteroidia > Bacteroidales > Tannerellaceae > Parabacteroides > Parabacteroides distasonis. Next base: position 2,429,889 of record NZ_CP022754.1, read on the forward strand.
TATTTCGTCGGGGCGGAAACTTCCGGTACGATTGAGGCGGCCATATTAGGAGCCGAAAAAGGTTGTGACTGGATCAAATGCTGCTTGGATTATTATGAAGGACGAAATTTCATACGTGAAGACGGAAGTTATGATATCCGTATGCTACCGGAGATCCTGAACGAGACCATACTCCGTCTAAAGCCCGTCATAAACATGCCCAGCGGTAGCAATATCGACGATCTGAAGAAAAAAGACCTAGGAGAGGCTGTCTATGTCTTGCCCAAGGAATACTTCTCGCCTAAGGTATTCGATTCGAGAGAGGTATTCCTCACCCCTGAGACCCATGCGATTCATCATTACCAAAACTCATGGTTTTCGCATAAGGCTTTCGCCTACTACCGTACACGGACATTATTCATCAAGATATTCGGATACAAGGCCGTAAGGTCTTTGGAGAAGATGCTATTAAAACGATAATTATCATGAAATGGGCAAAAAAATACATATCCATATACAATCAACCCCTAGACAACGTCCAGGAGGGGATCATTCAAGAAATCAAGCAAAAACTAGCGAAGGTACAAAGCGACGAGCCCGTGGTTACCGTATCCGTCATAGCTTACAATGAGGAGAGGCATTTATTGCCTTGCCTATGGGCGCTGAGTGAGATGAGATGCGAATATCCCGTGGAGATCATCGGCGTAAACAATGATTCATCCGATAGGACCGGTGAGATATTCCGTCTCGTAGGCCTCCCGCATTATTTGGAAAAACGACATAGTTGTGGATATGCCCGCCAATGCGGACTAGACCACGCACGAGGCAGGTACCATATCAATATCGACGCAGATACCATGTACCCTCCCCTATACGTCCAGATCCTAGTAGATCATTTGCGGATTCCGGGAAACGTAGCCTGCTGCTCCTCATGGAGCTATATCCCGGATGAGCGACACTCAAGGCTCGACCTGTTCTTCTACGAGTTGTCACGGGATATCTATCTATACTTTCTATCATTCAAGCGCCCGGAACTAAGCGTAAGAGGGCTCGTTTTCGCCTATCATACAGAGCCGGCCCGGAGAATCGGGATTCGGGTAGATATAAAAAGAGGAGAAGACGGTACATTAGCCATGCATCTAAGAGAAGTAGGTAAGATCGTATTCATTCACGATCGCAAGGCGAGGGCCGTCACAGGGTACGGAACGGTGGGTCAAGACGGCTCCTTGCTCAATAGCCTAAAAGTAAGGGTATACAAAGCGTTAAGGAACATACACCAGCTTTTCACCAAACAAGAAAAGTATCAAGACGAGGAATCTAATTTAATTAAATAAGTAACATTATCATATAATAAGAGACGGGATATACCCCGTCTCTATAACAAACATAATTTTTTAAAGATAATAAATTCATTTTTAAGCAAAAGATTACCCACCCCAATCTAGTCATAATAAACAATCAAATTAATCATTTAAACCTACATTAGAAAAAATTATACCATGTTATAAAACAAAATAATTAACCAATAATAATGCTTGCATAAACCAAAACATAACCTTACCTTTGTAAAGAAAGTAGGAAATACAAATAAGTTGATTTAATGAGATACAAAATAAATAATTATTAATTCAAAAAAAGAAGGAAACGTTTCGTTTTCTATTCTTTTATTTTTATTATAAATACCTATTTATATCTTATATAGTGCGAAATGACGTTAAAAAGGGCATTCGAAAAATAGATACCTATTCAAGACAAACCACTATTTAACAGATTGTTAATCCTTAAACCCCCCATTCGATCGGGGGTTCGAAACTAGGTTCGATTCTTTATTTTCACCATTCAAAACAATACAAAGTACAATGAAACAGACAGTTAGCGTCAAAGAGTTAAAAAGTGGAGGTTACACACGTTTTCCGAGGTTATTTATCGACCTATTACTGCAAGATTACTATCCGAAGAACAAGACACGCCTTAAGATCGGCGTGTTCATATACATTTTCGGTAAACTAGCCAACAAGCCTTACAACTATCGATACGCTGGCGGCAAGCGGGTATCTATCTACGAGGGGCAGTGCATCATCCATATCACGACCATGGCCAGGGCATTGGGATGTTCCTTATACGCGGCGAGGAAAGCGCTGAACGAGCTGGCCGAGGAAAACATGATCCATAAGATCAAGGCAGGAAACGGCCTCGCCGTCAAGGTACCCTTCTACAAGTCCCTCTTCATCAAGGAGGAGAAGATACAGAAAGATAACGACAAACAAGAACAGGAGTAAAGCATGGCAAACACGAGCAAAAACAAGAGCGACCGCCCGGCGACACTGCCCGACGGCCTCGCCCTCCCGCAGGAGCAGGAGATCGAGAAAGCGATCTTATCGGGGCTTATGGCCTCCCACCGGCATATGCCCACGCTGGCGGCGCAACTGCTGCCGGAGATGTTCACGCTACCGCAAGTGGCGATGGCCTTCGAGGCGTACCTGAACATCTACAACCGGGGGGAGAGCGCCGACGCTCTCTCCGTGGAGAAGGAGCTGCGGAGGATAGCGCCCGATAAGGAGACGCTGGCCACCGACCTGTACCAGCTGGCGCTGGGCGGACGGTATCTGGAAACCGGCGACGAGTACATGCCTACCCACGCACGCCACCTGCGGGAGGCCTACGTAGCGAGGCAGTTCATGCTGAGCTGCTACGACTCGGCCTTGAAAGCCTCACGGCCGGATCGTGACACGGAGGCCTTGCTGAAGGAGATGGACTCGCACGTGGGCCGGCTGATGGAACGGCTCTCGCACGCCACGAACAGCGTAGGCATGAAGGAAGCCACCCTGCTGGCCAAGGAGCGCATGCTGGAGATACAACGCAGGGTGACGGAAGGACGCACGCCGGGCATACATACCGGCCTGGAGGGATTGGACCGGATGACGGGCGGCATGATGCCGGGCACGCTCAACGTGATCGCCGCACGCCCCCGGGTAGGCAAGACGGCCTTCGCCCTCTTCATGGCGCTGAACGCAGCGAGGAACGGGCACCCGGTCTGCCTCTACAGCCTAGAGATGTCGAAGGAGCAGCTGGTGTTCAGGCTGCTGGGATGCATAGCGGACATAGAGCCCTCCAAGATCCTGAAAGGGACCCTCTCCGCCCCCGAGATGAAGAGGATACAAAGGGCCTCCGACGAGCTGGAGCGACTGCCGATATGGATCGACGAGCGCACGGACCTGAGCGTGGCCGACCTGCGTTACCAGATCTCGCTCCGGCGGAAGCAGGGGCGGTGCGAGATGGTGATCGTGGACTACCTCCAACTGATGCTCTCGCCTTCCGAGGACCGCAAGAGCACGAACGACCAGATATCGGCCATCACCCGGCAGCTAAAGCTGATCGCCAAGGAGAACGACATCCCCGTCGTGCTGCTGAGCCAGCTGAACCGGAATTGCGAGGCGAGACCCACGCTGAAGAACATGCTGTCCGACCTGCGTGACTCCGGCTCCATCGAGCAAGACGCCGATACGGTATTCTTCCTCCGCCGCCTCTCCGTGATGAACATCGACGAGGACCCGGAGACCCGTCTCTCCACCGAGGGCCGGGGTACCCTCTCGATCGCCAAGAACCGGCACGGGGAGTCCGGGGAGGTGCGTTTCTGCCACAACAAGGGGGTAACCCGGTTCACCGATGACCGCACGCCGGTGCCGAACGACCGCAGACCGGCGAAAGCAGAACTGGATAAAGACCTGTTCGGATGATCACGCATGACACTTTACTGCGGGTACGGGAAACCGCCCGCATCGACGAGGTAGCGGCCGGGTACCTCACACTACGGCGTTCCGGCAAGGGTCTCGTGGCGCTCTGCCCTTTCCACGACGAGCGTCACCCCTCGTTCCGGATCAGCCCGGCGCTCAATATCGGAAAATGCTTCAGTTGCGGCGAGGCAGCGGACCCCATACGCCTCGTGCGCCACATGGAGGGATGCGGCTTCGAGGAGGCCGTGCGGCTGCTGGCCCGCAAGTATGGCATCGAGGTGGAGGAGGAACGGGGCACGGAGGAGGCCGGACGGCACGAGGCACGACAGGCGATCTTACGCGGCAACGAGGACTTCGCCCGCTCCCTCCTTCCCTACGATCCCGCCGAGGGGATAACTGGTAAGGACGAGAACGGCGAAGAAGACCGCAGGGCGCTCCGTGAAGCCTTTTCCCACTTCGGGGTAGGTATCTGCCCGCCCGACGCCCCCGAGGGCTTCAGGCGCTTCCGGAGGCGGCTTGTCTTCCCGGTAAGGACCACCGGGGGACAGATAGCGGGCTTCGCCGGGCGGTACCGGGGAACGGAGGGGGCGGGAACAGCCAAATACGTCAACTCCGACAACAGCGAGGCGTACAACAAGGGACGTATCCTCTACGGCCTGTACGAGGCGGTGAGGGCCGTCCGCACCGAGGGCGACGTGCTGCTGTGCGAGGGTTACAAGGACGTGATCGCCTTCCACGCCGCCGGTATCCGTCACGCCGCCGGGCTTTGCGGCACGGCGCTCACCGAGGATCACGTGCGGATGATACGGAGGCTGACGGGGCACGTCACGCTCGCCCTCGACCCGGACCCGGCGGGACAGGCCGCCACCCTCCGCTCCGCCCGTCTCTTGCTGGCACAGGGATGCGAGGTGGGCCTCCTTCCCCTGCCCGGTGGCATGGACCCGGACGAGATGTTCCGCCGGCAAGGGGCCGAGGCGCTGCGCAGGCTCGTGCGGACAGAGGCGGTGGATTACCTGAGCCACCGCATCCGGAAGGCGGCGGGGCGGAAAGGCGGACCCGACGCCGGGGGGATACGGGAGGTGCTCGGGGAGATCCGTCTCGTAGGCTCTCCGCTGGCCGTGTACCAGCGGGTGGAGGAACTCTCCAAGGCTACGGGTATCCCCCTCGACGTATTGCGTGAGGAGTTGTCCGCCTCTCCCGGCGAGCCTGTCCGGACAGGGCCGGCGGAAGTAGTGACGGGCCTCCCTCCCGCACGCCTCCGGGAAAGGGCCTTGCTGCGTTTCTGCCTCGCCAACCACGACCGGATGTTCTACGCCGGGGATGGTAGCGGTATCTCCCTCCCGGCATGGGTCGCCTCCGAGTTGTCCGCCGGCGGGATGCCCCTGACGGAACCCGCCCATCTCGACCTGCTGGCTCTCCTCTCGGGAAGCGGCCATCCGGACGGGATCACGGACGAGTCTCTCTCCGCCCTCATCCTCTCCCTCCGTTCCTCCTACCCGGAGGAGGGACCGCCGGAAAGGCTCCCCGACGAACTTTTGCCCGACGAGGCCGAACGCCAGCTCTTCCTCTACGCCGAGCCTTTCATACACGACCGGCTACAACGCACGGCCGCACACCTCCGCTCCGCTACCTCGACCGATGAGCGGGCGACATGCCTGAAGGAACTGAGGGATTGTTTCGCCTTGAGCGACCGGATCGGGAGGGCGCTGGGAAGCCAGAGCGTGAGGCGGGTGGAGGGCTGACCCGCCAACCATCAGCCGCCCACAAAAAAACACTACTGTGCTTGGCACCGAACACTATTGTGTCGGGAGGCCAACACAGTAGTATCCGAAGCCAAACACAGTAGTGTTCGGACCGGAAACACGATAGTCCTTTTATTTCATGCTATCCAACCAACGCTTGCCGGATGGCGTGTACGACCAAATAACCAAGCCTATGGAAATGAAGGCTAAAGTTCCCCAGATAAATAATCCCGCATTCATAATTATCTCATTTTAAGATTCTATTACCAAACCAGACCAATGCCAGCGAAACAGCGACTCCGAAAACGACCATCCCTATTACCGTAGCATTGAACTCATACCCTTGGAAGAAGGTCAACGCCCCTCCCAGCACCAACGCCGTGAACGTCAGTTTTGACAAATCATAAAAATATTTGCCCAACGTCTCACGCTGGCACTTCGCCCGTTCACGGGACTCACCTCTCACGTCTCGCCGCTTGTCTTTCTCTTTCATACCGTAAATTTTTCATGTCAATCGAATTTTGATAAGGCAAACATACGGTTATTTTTCTTGACAAACAAGCATTATCCCCCCTAAATCCAACTCTTTACCCCCATTCACCCGACCTCGCCCCCCTTCGTCCCCGTTAACCGGAATCCCACCGGCGGCATGTCGTACCTTTACAACGTAATCAAAAAAACACCAGACATTATGCCGATCAAGTACCGATTAGTCTTACGAAAAGACATGACCAAGGGAGCCGCCGCCGACTCCAAGTTGTATTACGCCGTGAACAAGTCCACCGGCACCTGCGATTTCGAGGAGCTGTGCGACCAGATCGCCGACCGCAGCACCGCCTCCCGGGGCGACGTGCACGTCGTGGTAGACGGCCTCCTCTACATCCTCAAGCAACGCCTCCAGAAAGGGGAGACCGTCCAGCTAGGCGATCTCGGCCACTTCCAAGCCGTGATCGGCAGCAAGGGCACCAAGCTGGAGTCCGACTTCAACGCCTCCCTTATCAAACGTCCTCGGATCGTCTTCCGTCCGAGCGTGACGCTAAAGAGCGTCACCAGCCTCGTCAAGTTCGAGAAGATCGTGCCCGACGCACCCGCCCCGGGAGGAAGCGACAGCGAATCCCCCGACGAAATCTAAATCAGGGCTCCCCTAGGTGCGACACGATGCACTCCCGCTGGCGGGGCGATAAGATCCGTTGGCGGGGATGCCATCCGCACTCCTCCAGCCGCTCCATCAACTTCCCGCTGACACGTATCCACCGGGACAGCTTATCCGAGGCTTTCTTCTTCGACAATAAGGGAAAATAACTCATCGCTATATCACAAAAATAATAGGCGCCGACACCGGTCTCCCGCTTTTCCATACTGATGCTGTTTATTTATTAACTTATTCAAAGATAGTAATTTAATATTAATTTTCCAAGAAAAATCAAACCATAATTCATCGTATATATCATGAAACAAGCCTATATCTCCACCCACCTTGCCGACGCCCAGTCCGCCGGCGCCCGCTTCCACCTAAACCCCATCATCCTCCTTGCCCAAGCCGCCCTAGAAAGCGGCTGGGGCACCTCCCGCCTAGCCCGTGAGGCCAACAACCATTTCGGCATCACCGGCTACGGGGCGAGCAACGCCTTCTGGCACGGGGGCCGTGTCATCGCCCGATACAAGCGGGGCGAGCTGCTGTTCCGCCGCTACGACTCGGCACGCAACTCCTACCTCGACTTCGCCCGCCTCCTCGTCTGCTCCTACCCGCAGGCCGCCGCCATGAGCCGTTTCCCCGCCGACTACGCCAAGGCCATCGCCTACAGCCCCTACATCAGCGAGCTGAACGGCGACAACCGGGAGCGCTACCGGGAGACGCTGGTACAGCTCTGCCACGAGATCGAACCGATTTACTCATCCCTAAAAAACAACAATTGATATGAATAAGATACGACAAATACTTGCCTTCGTCCGCAGCCTGCTGGATTTCTTGCTAAACCTAGGATCTCACACGCCCCAAAAACAACCGCCCCATGACACGACCGACACTCCCACGGAGCCCACGCCCCCCTTTCCCCCACTTCCGCCTGCTCGCCTTGGCCAGCCTCTTCCTGCTGGCGGCACTCTCCCTCCTGCTAGACATGCGGGAGGCAGCGCTGGCGGCTATCGGGGCGATACTCTCGCTCTCGTCCACCCCTCGCCCGGCCCCTTGAACCTGCTGGGCTGGGGGCTGATACTCTCGGCGGCGCTGAGCTCGCTGGGAAAGATATGGCCTCCTTAGGTGAGAAAAAAACGGCAGAATCAAACTCTTATTGAAAATTATAAGTACTTTTGTAAAAAAAAGCGAATGCACTTGTTAATCTACATAGATATCGCCCTATTCATTTTCATCGCCTTTTTCATAGGCTATGACCTATTTTTTACGTTGGCGTCCTTTTTTCGGAGGAGGCACCGGAAACACCGGAGCATACGGCTCCAGAAGTTCGCCGTCATCTTCGCCGCCTATAAGGAAGACCAAGTCATACAGGAATCCGTGGAGCGCATCCTCCTGCAAGACTATCCGGCGGACAAATACCGGGTGATCGTGGTATCGGACCATATGCGGGAGGAGACGAACCAAGCGCTCGCCAAGCTCCCGATCGAGCTCCTCACGCCGGATTTCGAGCATAGCATGAAACATAAGTCCATCACCTACGCCTTGGAATACCTAAAAGAGGGAATCGATAAAGTCGTCATCCTCGATGCCGACAACCTCACGGATACGGATTTCCTGACCCGGATCAACGATATCACGCAAGACAACATCGCCCTGCAAGCGCACCGTACCCTCAAGAACGACAATACGCCGATAGCGGTATGGGACGGTATCTCCGAGGAGATCAACAACACCATCTTCCGCAAGGGGCGGGTCAATGTCGGGATCTCCTCCTCCTTGATAGGCTCCGGCATGGTATTCGACTTCGGATGGCTGAAATCCCACATGCCCCAATGCGGCACTTTCGCCGAGGACAAGGAGCTGGAGATCTATCTCGCCACGGAAAATATCTTTGTCGATTACGCCGAGGACATCCTCGTGTACGACGAGAAGACCTCACGCCAAGAGGTCATGGCACGGCAAAGATCCCGCTGGTTCCACGCCCAACTGCTGGCATTCTCTTTGATCATACGGCATCTTGACCTCCGTACCCTCAACTGGAATTATATAGACAAGGCGGTCCAATGGTTCCCGCTCCCAAGAATATTAAAACTGATCATCCCACTCATCCTCGCCTTGGCATGGAGTCTCACGGCTTTCCCGCTTGCCCTGAAATGGTATGGACTGATATTAATCAGCATCTTGACATATACGCTGGCCATTCCCCGCAAGATGCATACACGGAAACTTTACAGGAATCTGTCGAGGCTCCCTTTTCTCTTTTGCGTCTTGATAAAAGGATATATAGCCTCCTTGCGCCGGGTGAAGGAGAAGGACACCAGCTTCCAGAGTACTCCTCATGACATAACGATAAAAAATAAAGAAAATAATGGCTAAAAAAGTATCCATCATCACCATCAATTACAATGGGAAGGATGATACCGTAGACCTAATCGAGTCGTTCGGTCGGTACGAAACCTATCCTTATGAGATTATCATCATCGATAATGGCTCGAAAAATTACGGCGAACACCATGTACTCAGTAAATATAGCCCCAAGCCAATAGTGATTCGCAGCGACAAGAACCTCGGGTTCGCCGGCGGGAACAACCTAGGGATTCCATACGCCGACGGTGATTATATCCTGTTTCTCAACAACGACACGATCATCAACCAACCGATACTAGAGAACCTAGCAAGGGCTCTCGACAACAATCCGCAAATAGGATGTGTCTCCCCCAAGATAGCGTGCTGGCCTGAGAAGAAGCAGCTACAGTACTCAGGCTCCACCCCGATGAGCCCGGTTACCCTCCGCAACGAGAATATCGGATTCGGTCAAACCGACACGGGACAATTCAATAAATCCCGCTATACGGCATTCGCCCACGGCGCGGCCATGATGATCCGGACCACGGATATCAAGAAGTTCGGGATGATGCCGGAATTTTATTTCCTTTACTACGAGGAGCTGGACTGGTGCGTGCAAATAAGGCGGGCCGGGCTGAAAATCTGGTACGAGGCTACCTCCACCGTCTATCATAAGGAGAGCATGAGCGTAGGGAAACAAAGTCCGCTTCAGGTCTATTATCATACCCGCAACCGCCTTTTATTCGCCAAACGATCGATCGATAAAAGGGATGAAAGGATTTACGCATACATCTACCAAACCCTAGTGGCTTTCCCGAAACGCCTCTCGATCTATCTCGTAAAAGGGAAATTCCGGCTGATCGGGGCGCTAGGCAAGGGATTAATAAACGGATTAATCGCAATCAACAAGGATATGAATTATGGAAAAGAGCTGTCAAGTCATTGAGATCCTCTTCTGGATCGGGATCGGGATCGTTTTCTATACCTATCTGGGGTATGGGATCGTATTATACCTTATGGTCAAGATCAAGGAGCTGTTCGTAAAACCCCGGTCCCCCCGCCTTCCAGAGCCGCTGCCGGAGGCCACGTTGCTGATAGCCGCCTACAACGAGGAGGCGATCGTGGCGAGCAAGATGGTGAATTGCAGACAACTGGATTATCCGGCGGATAAGCTGAGACTGGTCTGGATCACCGATGGAAGCAATGACAACACGAATGAGAGATTAAAAGAGTACCCGGAGGTCACCGTGCTGTACCAACCACGGCGACAAGGCAAGACAGCCGCCTTGAACCGGGCCATCCCCTACGTGAAGACCCCCTACGTGATCTTCACCGACGCCAACACGATGCTGAACAAGGGAGCCATCAAGGAGATCATACGCCAGTTCAGCGACCCGCGGGTAGGCTGCGTGGCCGGAGAGAAACGGGTAGAGATACAAGCCGAGCAAGGAGCCACCGCCGGAGAAGGCATATACTGGAAATACGAGTCCGCCCTCAAGCGACTGGACTACCGGTTATACTCCACCGTCGGAGCGGCAGGCGAGCTCTTCGCCATCCGTACCTCCCTCTTCGAGCAGATGCCCCCGGATACCCTGCTGGACGATTTCATCCTCTCCCTGCGCATAGCGATGAGAGGCTACAAGATCGCCTACAGCAAAGAGGCGTACGCCCTCGAGAGCGCCTCCCTGAACATGCGGGAGGAGGAGAAACGTAAAGTACGCATATCGGCCGGAGGATTGCAATCGGTATGGCGGCTACGGGGATTATTGAATATCTTCCGGTACGGGATACTGAGCTTCCAATACATCAGCCACCGGGTACTGCGCTGGACGCTGACGCCGGTCGTGCTCTTCGCCCTCCTGCCCCTCAACCTTCTCCTAGCCTGTACCGGGCATACCCTTTACACGGTCATCCTTGCCCTGCAATTAGCGTTTTACCTGCTGGGATACTTGGGGTATAAAATGGAAAAACGGAACATCCGGAACAAGCTATTATTCATTCCTTATTACTTTTTATTCATGAATATCAATGTCATACGAGGGTATAGCTATCTCGCTAAGCATAAAGGCACAGGCGCTTGGGAAAAAGCCAAACGAGGCGCGGGATAAAAAAATAAAAAAATAGATGGATAAATAGTCGTTATATGTCGACTTTAATTAATACTTTTGCGCTATTGATACTATTTGAATATCAAGAAAACTAGAACACAATTTAGATACAATGGATAAATTGGCCTCAGAGTATAAAGTTCTTATCGTAGATGATGTCCCTACAAACGTCATGCTAGTACAAGCCATACTGAAGAAAGAGGGATATACGCTTTTGACTTGCGACAGCGGGACAAAAGCACTACGCATAGCTAACGAGAAACACCCAAATCTGATATTACTCGATATCATGATGCCTGAGATGGACGGATATGAGGTCCTCCAGCATCTGAAAAGCAATCCCGAGACTACGGATATACCCGTGATTATCATGTCCGCCCTAAGCGATATGCAAAGCATCGTGAAAGGTTACCAATTGGGCGCCACCGAATACGTCACAAAGCCTTTCCAACGTGAGGAGCTGGTGAAGAGGGTGGCCCACCGCTACGAGCTTTACAGCATCAAGCGCATCAAGGCCGAGCTGGAGAACACGATCGAGTCTAGGGATACGCTATACTCCGTTATCGCCCATGACCTGCGTTCCCCGCTAGGCTCGTTGAAAATGATGAATAACGCCATCTTGATGATGGTGGACAAGGAGCGGGTAGGCGACGAGGTGTACGAGATGATCCAGATGATGAACAAGACCTCCGAGGAGATCTTCCTCTTGCTGGACAACCTGCTGAAATGGGCCAAGAACCGCTTGAACAAGCAGCACGTATATAAGCAACAGACCGACATAAACAGTATCATCGACAGTACCGCCGAGATGTATGTCCCGATGGCGGCGCAAAAAGGCGTGAAGATTATCCTAGAAAATCTGGATAAAGAGCTGGTAGGCTTGGTCGATATCGATATGCTCAAGACGATTATCCGTAACCTGATCTCTAACGCCATGAAGTTTAGTTTCGAGGGGGGCACGATCACCTTATCCTCACGCTCCGAGGGGGATTTCGTAACCGTTAGCGTGAAAGATACCGGCAAGGGCATCAAGAAAGAGGATCAAGACAAGCTCTTGAAACAAGACTCGCATTTCACGACCTACGGGACGAAGAACGAGAAAGGCTCCGGTCTGGGATTGATGCTTTGCAAGGACTTCGTGGAGCTTCATGGAGGAAAGCTTTGGTTCGAGTCCGAGGGCGAGGGCAAAGGAACGACCTTCCTGTTCTCGATGAAGGCGCTGAACCAAGAGGCATAGCCGATCGACGTACCGCCTGTCTCTACCGATCGTAGACAAGTGTCGTACAAACAAACTAAATATTTCGTATATTTGCATCCCGGATTAATATCCGGGATTTTTTTGTGTGCCGAGGTGACATTAGGTACATTATTATTTATCGTATAAACATTATTATCGTATGTATACCGTAATTAAACGTATGGAGATCTCCGCTTCCCATAGCTTGAGATTGTCCTACCCCAGCAAATGTGAGAATCTACATGGTCACAATTGGATGATCACGGTTTATTGCCGCTCCAAGGAATTAAACGCCGATGGCATGGTGGTCGATTTCAGTCATATCAAGAGATCGGTGAAATCCCTGTTGGACCACCAGAACTTAAACGATATCTTGCCTTTCAACCCGACGGCGGAGAACATAGCCTTTTGGGTATACGAGCAGATCCCATCTTGTTTCAAGGTAGAGGTAAAAGAGTCTGAGGGTAACACGGCGATCTATGAGGAAGATTAACGAAATATTCTACAGCTTGCAAGGCGAGGGGTTCCATACGGGGACTCCCGCCGTATTCGTCCGCTTCTCCGGTTGCAACCTGAGATGTAGCTTCTGCGACACCCGCCACGAGGAGGGCGTAATGATGACGGACGAGGAGATCGTGGAGAAGGTATCTTCCTTTCCCGCACGGATAGTGATCCTGACGGGAGGAGAACCTAGTCTGTGGATCGACAAGGCGCTTATATCCCGCTTACGTGAGGCGGGGAAACAGATCTGTATCGAGACGAACGGCACACGCCCCTTGCCCGACGGCATCGACTGGGTGACTTGCTCGCCCAAGGAGAACGCCCCGGTGGTATTGGAAAGGATCGACGAGATAAAGGTGGTTTATACCGGGCAAGACCTGTCCGCATACGCCGAAATCCCCGCACGGTACCATTTCCTGCAACCCTGCTCCTGCCAAAATACGAAAGAGGTAGTGGATTACATCCTCCGGCATCCCCGGTGGAGGCTAAGCCTGCAAACCCATAAACTGATCGATATCCAATAGATAGGGTGAGACGGGGTATCTCCCCCGTCTCTACTACTATAGATAACGGACTTCTTTACCTCTCACGGCGTCATTCACCACTCCATCGCCATAGGCCAACTCGCCATTCACGAAAGTCTTCCATACGCCATGGTGGAAC